>NZ_CP147737.1:1520000-2169574 GCF_037265215.1 Xenorhabdus griffiniae
AAGCGTACACGGTGGATGCCTAGGCAGTCAGAGGCGATGAAGGACGTGCTAATCTGCGAAAAGCGCCGGTGAGCTGATATGAAGCGCTATCAGCCGGCGATGTCCGAATGGGGAAACCCGGTGCAATCCGTTGCACCATCATTAACTGAATCCATAGGTTAATGAGGCGAACCGGGGGAACTGAAACATCTCAGTACCCCGAGGAAAAGAAATCAACCGAGATTCCCCCAGTAGCGGCGAGCGAACGGGGAGGAGCCCAGAACCAGCATCAGTGTGTGTGTCAGTGGAAGCGTCTGGAAAGGCGCACAGTAAAGGGTGATAGTCCCGTACACGAAGAGACACAGGCTGTGAGTTCGATGAGTAGGGCGGGACACGTGTTATCCTGTCTGAATGTGGGGGGACCATCCTCCAAGGCTAAATACTCCTGACTGACCGATAGTGAACCAGTACCGTGAGGGAAAGGCGAAAAGAACCCCGGCGAGGGGAGTGAAAAAGAACCTGAAACCGTGTACGTACAAGCAGTGGGAGCCTTGATTTATCAGGGTGACTGCGTACCTTTTGTATAATGGGTCAGCGACTTATATTCTGTAGCAAGGTTAACCGTATAGGGGAGCCGCAGGGAAACCGAGTCTTAACGGGGCGTTAAGTTGCAGGGTATAGACCCGAAACCCGGTGATCTAGCCATGGGCAGGTTGAAGGTTGGGTAACACTAACTGGAGGACCGAACCGACTAATGTTGAAAAATTAGCGGATGACTTGTGGCTGGGGGTGAAAGGCCAATCAAACCGGGAGATAGCTGGTTCTCCCCGAAAGCTATTTAGGTAGCGCCTCGTGAATTCATCTTCGGGGGTAGAGCACTGTTTCGGCTAGGGGGTCATCCCGACTTACCAACCCGATGCAAACTGCGAATACCGAAGAATGTTATCACGGGAGACACACGGCGGGTGCTAACGTCCGTCGTGAAGAGGGAAACAACCCAGACCGCCAGCTAAGGTCCCCAAGTCATGGTTAAGTGGGAAACGAAGTGGGAAGGCTCAGACAGCCAGGATGTTGGCTTAGAAGCAGCCATCATTTAAAGAAAGCGTAATAGCTCACTGGTCGAGTCGGCCTGCGCGGAAGATGTAACGGGGCTAAACCATGCACCGAAGCTGCGGCAGCGACACAACGTGTCGTTGGGTAGGGGAGCGTTCTGTAAGCCGTTGAAGGTCCACTGTGAGGTGGGCTGGAGGTATCAGAAGTGCGAATGCTGACATAAGTAACGATAAAGCGGGTGAAAAACCCGCTCGCCGGAAGACCAAGGGTTCCTGTCCAACGTTAATCGGGGCAGGGTGAGTCGACCCCTAAGGCGAGGCTGAAAAGCGTAGTCGATGGGAAACAGGTTAATATTCCTGTACGGGCCCGAATTGCGATGGGGGGACGGAGAAGGCTAGGCAAGCCGGGCGACGGTCGTCCCGGTTTAAGTGTGTAGGTGGGCTGACCAGGCAAATCCGGTGAGCCACAACACTGAGGCACGATGACGAGGCACTACGGTGCTGAAGTTGCTGATGCCCCGCTTCCAGGAAAAGCCCCTAAGCTTCAGATTCGGGTCCATCGTACCCCAAACCGACACAGGTGGTCAGGTAGAGAATACTCAGGCGCTTGAGAGAACTCGGGTGAAGGAACTAGGCAAAATGGTGCCGTAACTTCGGGAGAAGGCACGCTGGCGTTAGGTGAAGGAACCTGCTTCCGGAGCCGAGGCCAGTCGCAGATACCAGCTGGCTGCAACTGTTTAATAAAAACACAGCACTGTGCAAACACGAAAGTGGACGTATACGGTGTGACGCCTGCCCGGTGCTGGAAGGTTAATTGATGGGGTTATCGCCTCGGCGAGAAGCTCTTGATCGAAGCCCCAGTAAACGGCGGCCGTAACTATAACGGTCCTAAGGTAGCGAAATTCCTTGTCGGGTAAGTTCCGACCTGCACGAATGGCGTAATGATGGCCAGGCTGTCTCCACCCGAGACTCAGTGAAATTGAACTCGCTGTGAAGATGCAGTGTACCCGCGGCAAGACGGAAAGACCCCGTGAACCTTTACTATAGCTTGACACTGAACATGGAGCCTTGATGTGTAGGATAGGTGGGAGGCTGTGAAGTGTGGACGCCAGTCTGCATGGAGCCATCCTTGAAATACCACCCTTGAATGTTTGATGTTCTAACGCCGGCCCGTTATCCGGGTTGCGGACAGTGTCTGGTGGGTAGTTTGACTGGGGCGGTCTCCTCCCAAAGTGTAACGGAGGAGCACGAAGGTTAGCTAATCACGGTCGGACATCGTGAGGTTAGTGCAAAGGCATAAGCTAGCTTGACTGCGAGAGTGACGGCTCGAGCAGGTACGAAAGTAGGTCTTAGTGATCCGGTGGTTCTGCATGGAAGGGCCATCGCTCAACGGATAAAAGGTACTCCGGGGATAACAGGCTGATACCGCCCAAGAGTTCATATCGACGGCGGTGTTTGGCACCTCGATGTCGGCTCATCACATCCTGGGGCTGAAGTAGGTCCCAAGGGTATGGCTGTTCGCCATTTAAAGTGGTACGCGAGCTGGGTTTAGAACGTCGTGAGACAGTTCGGTCCCTATCTGCCGTGGGCGTTGGAAGATTGCAAGGGGCTGCTCCTAGTACGAGAGGACCGGAGTGGACGCACCACTGGTGTTCGGGTTGTCATGCCAATGGCACTGCCCGGTAGCTAAGTGCGGAAGAGATAACCGCTGAAAGCATCTAAGCGGGAAACTTGCCTTAAGATGAGTCTTCCCTTACTCCTTGAGGGTACTGAAGGAACGTTCGAGACGAGGACGTGGATAGGCCGGGTGTGTAAGCGTTGCGAGACGTTGAGCTAACCGGTACTAATGAACCGTGCGGCTTAACCTGACAACACCGAAGGGGTTTTCGGGAGTGGAAAGAGAGAGACGGGTTTCAGCGTAGAAAAGCAGCTTGTTCGGGATTGAAAACAGGATTTGTCTGGCGGCAATAGCGCGGTGGTCCCACCTGACCCCATGCCGAACTCAGCAGTGAAACGCCGTAGCGCCGATGGTAGTGTGGGGTCTCCCCATGTGAGAGTAGGACACTGCCAGACATCAATTAGTCAGAGAAGCCATCCGTCACCGGATGGCTTTTTTGCGTTTGGGTGCCTTAGAAATAGAAGATTAAAAAATTACTTCACCGATTGATATAAACTATAACCTGCTATCGCTCCAGCTATATCATAAGCAATATCATGCCAACTCCAGCCTGTTCCTGATGGGCGGCTATCATAAAGTTCTTTTGCTGCACCAATACTAACGGATAACAATACACCAAATTGTGCACTTTCACGATGATCCCAATGCTGACGATCACCATAAGCATTACCCGCAGCAGCGACAATTGCAGAAAATAAGAAATGTTGCACTTTATCTTTTCCTGTCCAGTTGTCATTTGCCTGACGAATATTGGAACAAGAAGTATTCAATAGGATAGGAGAGATTATTAATATATTTCGTATCAGAGTGATGATGTTTTTTCTCATCGTAATTTACGCCATGATTTATTTTTTTAAATCATAGCTGTTTGATAAATAAGGTACAAAAATCCCCTCCGCCAATAGCGAGAGGGGATTCAAAAAAAGATAATTATTTATCTATTTTACAATATCCTGCTGATTAATCGGTCTACCCGAATACGGCGCAAGCGTCGTATCAGTTTGCGTACCTTAACAGGATAGAGCTGGATACTTTCCAGTTCCTGATAATTGTGGATAATTTTTGTATGGGTACGGATGCAATCCAACTCCATTGCACGTTGCTCTTGCATCTCTTGGTGGGGATCATGAATAAGAATAGCATTTTCCAGATCCAATCCCCATGCGCGAGGATTCAGGTTATTACCCGTAATTAATTGCCATTTATTATCAACCCAGATCCCTTTTAAGTGATAAGTATTATCTTGATCTTTCCATAATCGGATAGTTAATTGCTGGCTATCGATAAACTTTTGCAGCCGACTGGTGAATCGACGCAAGTTAATTTCATACAGATAAGGCAATGCACCAATGATCTTAAATGGTTCTTCGGGTGGAATATAAAAATCGTTCGCTGTTTTATCTCCGATGATGATCTCAACTTGCTTTCCTTGGCGGAGTAGGCGAGATATTGCACGCACTAATACTGCTGGTAAATTGAAATATGGTGTACAAATAACCAACTTGTTTTCAGTGCAAGACATGAGATGGCAAATTGTTTTATTCAGCAGATTTTTCTTGCCTAATCCCACAAGGGGAGTTACCGCCAATTCTTCATTGGATGCTTGATTTTCAATGTGATACTCGCTATTCCTCAATGAAGCACGAAATTGACGGATCAAATTTTTAATTTCAAGGCTACGAGGGCGATTGTGGCAGGCTAAATTTTTTACGGCTCCAGCGCTAATAATACTCTCGTCAATAAATTGCTTCATGATCGAGGCAAGTTTTGCATTATGCAGCAAATGATAACGATCGTAACGGTATTTTTCATGGCGGTGCAGATAGACATCATTAATACTTGCTCCACTGTAAATAACCGTATCATCAAAGATAAAGCCTTTCAGATGCAAAACCCCCAGTGCTTCACGTGTATTCACTGGAACACCCAAGATAGAAATATTGACATCAGGGTAGCTTTCAGCCATGGCGCAATACCAGTCTGCATTTGTTGCCACAGCTTCTGCACCAATACGGCCTCGTTGAGCACGATGCCAATCAACCAGGATTTTTATATCTAACTCAGGGCGTTTCTGTTTAGCGGCATATAATGCAGTCAAAATATCTTGTCCTGCATCATCGTTTTCTAAATATAACGCGGCGATATAAATATGCTTTTTGGCCTTTGCTATACGTTCCAATAAGGTGCTGCGAAACACTTTAGATTCATAAAGTGTTGCAATATCAGCAACTGATTGTGGTAGCTTAGGCAGTTGTGCAAGGTGTTGTTGGTGTTTTGCTTGTTTAAATTTGGACAACATCACAGTGCGTTTTTCTCTTAGTCTAAATGGTGTTAATACCATCATAAGGTGTATGAATCAAAATGATCCGGCGATGATACCATTAGTTTGGTCCATTGTGAGTATGAATTAACTCTCTTGAGCTGATTGCTTTAAGACTGTGCGATCTATCACGGAGTCAGCATTTTTTTAGTGTTCATTACAAGATGTATGTTGAATTTATTTTTTACTTAGAGTTTCAACATAAGATTAACAATGCCGTCTTCTAACTGTATATCAATAGTAAATCCAAGTTTTTTCGCAAGTTGGATCATGTTACGGTTTTCAGGCATGGTAATAGCTGTTAGTGCTTGAATACCATGTTCTCTTGTATAGTTAATCAGTTTAGTCATAAGTTGATAGCCTAACGTAATTCCCTTCAGATCTGATCGGACTAATATCGCAAATTCAGCCTCGATATTATCGGGATCAGCCATGGCACGAGCGACACCAATAATTTCAGGTGTTGTTGCTGGATGGCGGATCGCTACGAATGCCATTTCTCGGTCGTAGTCAATTTGAGTCATGTTTGCAAGATCATCATGAGTAAACTCGTTAATTTCACTGAAATAGCGATAATAAAGATCTTCCTTTGTTACCTGACCGATAAATGCTTTCAGCAAAGGTTCATCTTCCGGCAGGATTGGCCGTAGCAAACATTCAACATCATCTTTGATATAGATAGTTTCTTCCAGTTCATTAGGATAAGGCCGGATAGCCAGTCTCTTGCGGGGATCGCCTGTTACTGGCATTAACTCCATTGTCACATCCAATAGCGTGAACTCATTACCTGATGCAAGCAGTGGATGGATATTCATACGAGTAATTTGCGGGCAATCGATCAGAAGATTCGATACTCTGACCAATAACTGGCTGAGAGCAAGAATATCCAGCGGCAAAAGTGAACCACCAGATTTTATTTTGCCACTCTTAATTGCCTGAATAACCAGATAGCGTGCTAGTGCCATATTAAGGGGAGGAAGAGCGACAGCCGCCTGTGTTTCATGCATCCAATCGATATCTCCCTCACCTAGCATGATTAAGGGACCAAATATCTCATCTTGCTCAATAGCAATTCTCAGCTCTTGTGTGCCGGCCCGATTAGCCATGCTTTGTACTAATAATCCATGGATCCTGGCCTGCGGGAAGTTTTGTTTAACACGTTCAATAATCGCTTGTGTTGCGGCTTTAACTTCATCAGCATTGCGTAAATAAAGCATCACTCCCTGAACCTCTGATTTATGTAGGATATCAGGGGAGCGGAGTTTTAATGCTACGGGATAGCCAATTTTTTCTGCAATATCGACCGCATCATCACTGGTATGAGCGATCCAAGTTGGTAAAGTATTTAAACCGTAAGCATCAAGAATAGGTTGTACTTCATGGGTATCCAATCGAATATTCCCGTTATCAAGTGCCTTTTGTATACACTCATGGGCTCGAGCCGTATTCGATGTGATGCCAATGGGTAAAGATGGTGTTTCTTTTAGCTGTTTTTGGTTTCGCTGATATTCCACCATATGCATAAAGGCGGTAATGGCACCTTCTGGTGTCCGATAAGTTGGAATACCAGCCTCACTGAACAGACGTCGGGCTTCCAATGAAGAGTATTCTCCGCACCAATTAGTAAAAATAGTGAGCCATTTCCCACGAGGATGTTCTTTAATGGTTTGTATAACCTGAACTGCTGTAGTTTGGCTGTGGGATATGGCACTGGGTGAGTGGATTAACAGTAAGGCATCATAATCATGACTATCCAAAAGTAACCTGAGTGCAGAAACATATCGTTCGGTAGAAGAATCATCACCGATATCCAATGGATTACGTAAAAGCAACGTGTCTGGAAGTGTGCCAGACAACCCATTGATCGTTTCCTCACTTAATATAGCGAGTTTGCCGGTTCTCCTGAATAGTTCATCCAGTGCCATTGCCGCTGGTGCTGCTCCATTACTGACGATCAATAAACGTTCTCCACGCAATGGCCGCATAAAACTCAATGTTTCCACTGCGGAGAACATTTCGTGTGTATCCTGTACACGCAGTAATCCGGCTCGTTGAATTGCTGCGTCATAAGCCGCATCAAAATTTTGTTGTTCTCCCAGCAACTTCTGGACTTGCCGGGTACGACTGCTTTTCACGACCAGAATTGGTTTATTGCGTGAAGCGCTTCGGGAAGCAGAAAGAAAACGGCGGGCATCGCTGATATGTTCGAGATGCAACAAAATGGCACTGGTTTTACTGTCTCTTGCTAAAAAGTCGAGCAGGTCATCAATATCAATATCAACACTGTCGCCCAAGGCAATAAAATACGAAAAACCAATATTGCGATGGTTAGCCCAGTCCAGAATTGTGTTGGATATTGCTGCTGATTGTGAAATAAAGGCGAGTTTACCTTTAAGAATAGGGATCGGGGAAAAACTGGCATTTAGCCCACTCCAGGGGGCTAAGATACCAAGGCTATTTGGCCCCAGAATTCTAAGATGATGTTTTTGGCTGCACAGTTTCAATTCAGTAAATTGTGATGGCGGAGAAGATAAAATAATGACAGTTTTGCATCCGTGTTGGGCCAGTTGCTCTAGTAAAGACAAATTACGACTGTGATGAGTACAGATCACAGCCAGGTCAGGCGTTAATGGTAATTTATCGATAGCAGGATAGGCTAACACACCCAGAACGGCAGATTTGTGTGGCGTTACGGGGAGAATAGGTCCTGTAAACCCACCCATTAACAAATTTCTCATCAACACTGAACTGGCTTTTTCTGGTTTTTCAGAAGCACCAATAACGGCGATAGATTTAGGGCGTAATAATGCTTCAAGTCCGCGCTGGCTCATTTCTGGGGTTCCTTATCAGCTATCACATCAATAAACAATAACAATTACCATGAATAACTTTAGCCACCATCAGTGACTTTAGCGCGGATTGTCAAGCATTACTGTGAGTTATCCCTACAGATGATTGGATTTTCCGGCCAGATATTGTTCACGAAAGTGATTGAAATGATTCAATAATGATTGTGACGCTTTAATATCCCCGGCTAATTCTAATGCCGCAGCTGCAACTTCGGCGGTACAATGTTGTTCTGTTCTGGAGGGCACCCGAAGTAAATAGTCCATTTTGGCAATATTATTAATAGACAATAGGGGAATATCATCTAAATATGGGCTTTTGCGAAACATTTTTCTTGCTTCAGGCCAAGTACCATCCAATATAATGAACAGCGGTGGTTTTTGGTTGGCGGGGAGCTGCTGATACACCGTACGAGTAGGCGTAGCATAACTGTCTGGAAAGATCAGATAAGGTTGTCGGGTTGGATCACGCACGATTTCGAGCAGTTGTTGATCAGGCTCGGTTCTAGACCAGAGAAAAGCGCATGTATCAGGCAGAATATCTGCAATCAACTTTCCCGTATTACTGGGTTTCATCGGCTCCGTATCGAACATGATGAGACAGAAGCGGCTTTCCGCATTTACAGGTGAAATCATTTCACATAGACATTTATTTTGGGGTAATAAACAATGCAGGCAACGCTGCACTCGGCACCCCCTTGCCAGAAAAGGGCGGGTAGAGCGGGCAAGGCGGTGTTGGCGAAGCTGATAAACGGCGTTGTTATTTCTCATTTAAGAACTCAAACATGTTCGTGGATAGAACCAGTAAAAAATTAGCGGATATTTTAATGGATTGTCGTTACCGGAGGTAGCTTCGGACGCGTACATCGGGTAATCTTCGCGCCATAACGCAGTTGGAGAAATAAATGAACGATTCCTATAGTGGTAAGAACGGCAAAGTCAAAGTAATGTATGTCCGTAATAATGAGGACAATAACGATAACCGTAAAGGCGGCGATCGTCGTAAAAACAGTGACAGCCGTAAGAGTGATAACCGGCCGTTTGGTAAAGGGCGCGATCAGGGTGACCGCCGTCGTGGCAATGAACGCCCAGTGCGCTCAGGCGATCGTTCTCCGTGGAGAACAATCTCCCGTCCAGAGGATGAATCTCTTAATCCAGAGCACCAGGGCATTAGCGGCAAAAGCAACATTGATCCTGAACAGCTTCGTCGTCAGCGTTTGGAAGAAACTCGCATCTATGGGGAAAATGCTTGCCAGGCAATGTTCCAGCACCGTCCTGATGCGATTGTTCGGGCCTGGTTTGTTCAATCGGTCACGCCGCGTTTTCGCGATGCCTTGAAATGGATGGCGGCAAATCGCAAAGCTTACCATGTCGTTGACGACGAAGAGCTATCCAAGGCATCAGGTACAGAGCACCACGGTGGTGTCTGTTTCCTGATTAAGAAACGTAATGGTTTGGATGTGGAAACCTATTTGCAGCAGGCGCCCGCAAAAGATTGTGTCTTGGCATTGGAAAATGTAGGTAATCCACATAATCTTGGCGCAATTATGCGTAGTTGTGCGCATTTTGGCGTACAGGGGGTCATTTTGCAGGATACAGCGCTGTTGGAATCAGGTGCCGCTGTTCGTACAGCAGAAGGCGGCGCTGAGCACATCAAAGGCATTGATGCGGATGGGTTCACGACTACGCTAAATCAATTCCGTAACCAAGGCTACACAATTGTGACGACATCAAGTCATAAAGGCAGCACAACACTGGCGCAAGCAACATTGCCAGAAAAAATGGTCTTGGTATTAGGGCAGGAAAGTGACGGACTAAGTGACAGCATTTGGGAAGATGGTGACATTCGTCTTTCTATTGGTGGAACGGGACGGGTAGAAAGTCTGAATGTTTCTGTTGCAACAGGTATTATGCTGGCGGAATGGTGGCGTCAGAATAAGGTTTAATCTATCTCTATCGCAAGTTACCATTTAGTCAAAGAATAGTGACTTGGAAATAGATAGTTTAAGTTTCATTGTTAATAAGGCCCTGTCTATTTAGTCAGGGCCTTATTTTATTTCCTGTAATTTATTAAGTTTATTTTTATTATTACACTGCAAAATCAAATAAAAACATTTGTTATTATTTTAAACGGAAGTATTGATTTAAATTTTTATTCTCTCTAAATTCGTTACTTTTCCATTATTGCTAATAACAATCATTTTCATTATCATTTGATAAAAAAGAAAAATCATATACGCATTAAACTTCAAGTTGCAATTTACAACACGATATGAAACCTGATTTCTCCCCCGTTTCGCGGGGATAAATCACACGCATCTTGAAGTTAGATTGATATATCCTTAATGAGCCAGAATAAATACCCCATTATTGGATAGTTATGTCCAGAGATTTCAGTGATATATCAAATTATCAACTAATGCTTATATATAGAAACAGGTGGAAACTATCAATCACAATATTTATATCAGATGGATATATTCTGCAAGTTTGAATTGTTTAAGTATGATGAAAGTGTG
The DNA here is from genome assembly GCF_037265215.1 of Xenorhabdus griffiniae. Lineage (NCBI taxonomy): Bacteria > Pseudomonadati > Pseudomonadota > Gammaproteobacteria > Enterobacterales > Morganellaceae > Xenorhabdus > Xenorhabdus griffiniae. The sequence continues at coordinate 1,530,395 of NZ_CP147737.1, forward strand.
CCTGTCTGAATTGTCTGTAAGTGGATGAGCGTAAGAAGAATTTACATTTAGGGCTGATAATAGGTGTTAGGAGAATAGGGAATGACAAATAAAAGTAATCAAGGCTCCATTGAGTTGGCTTCTGAAATAACGATTGAAGATATCACTAACCTATTTGATGGGGCATTTAGCCATTTCAATTCATCAGTAAAGATCAATTCAGACAATGTGCCATCGGAAAGTATGGGGTTTTATCAATGGTCGAGTGATGAAAAATTGCCATTATTGATAAAAAGCTACCAGGATTCATATTATAGTGACAACGAATTAAAACCAAATCAGAAAGCGCTCTATTCTTTATGGACACAATGGTATTTTGGCTTAATTGTCCCACCAATGATGTTAATGTTATTAGAATATCCTCAGGCTGTTGATACGGATTATCATCTTTTTCAAATTGAATTTCATGAAACTGGCAGGCCAAATGTTGCTTATTATCAGCTAACATGGTTGGACGAATCAATATCGTTATTGGCGCGTTATCATTCTATGCTGGATCGGCATATTATACCGGTATGTGAAAAAATTGTATCCTATCGTGGAATAAATGGGCGCTTATTGTGGAATAACATTGGCTATGTTATGCATTGGTACTTAAATAATTTCAGGGAAAGAATGGAATCGGATCAGTATGATACATTAATACAAGATCTTTTCTTTACACAAACGTTGCCTGATGGCAGGGACAACCCACTTTATCGTACAGTGATTATGAAAAATAATGTAATACAACGCCGTTGTTGCTGCCAAAGAAATAAATTACCCGGAGTCGGGAATTGTCACGATTGTCCTCTTGAACCTACAGCGTAATCCTTTTAATCGTAAGTAATACTTTATGATGAGAGAATTGTGGCGAGTAGCCTTTTTTCACGGGAGCAAATACTCCCGTGAAAATCCGTATATTGAATGTAATAAGCTTAATGCGCTCCCCCGTGGTCTTTACCTCCGGCAGAGAAAGGTGGTTTTGCCAGCCAGATCAATAACGTCAAGACAAGAAATATGCCCGCTGAAAGCCAAAAGATCTCATTGGCAGAGATAATTAACCCTTGATGAGTGATCTGTTTTGCCAGATAAGCTGATATTTGTTCATCATTCATGCCCAATTGGGCTAATTGCTGATGTATTTGCTGATAATTCGGGTTATATGGGTTGATGTATTCCGTAAGGTTCGAGTGGTGTATAGATTCACGTTGTGTCCACATTGTGGTTGTGAGGGATGTCCCGATTGAACCCGACAATATACGGGTAAAGTTCGACAAGCTGGAGGCTGAGGCCATTCGTTCTGGTGCTAGCCCTGATAATGTAATGGTTGTCAACGGCATAAAGAAACATGCCATGGCAAGTCCTTGAACAAACTGAGGCCATGCAGTTGCAGCGAAATCCATGTCTGGTTCAAAGGTATATGCCCGCCAATAGAAGCAAATCGCATAAGTGATGAAACTAAATGTCACGATATAGCGCATGTCTATCTTATGGCCAAACTTGCCAATGACGGGTGACAATAACAGTGGCAGCAATCCTATCGGTGCGGCCGCAAAGCCAGCCCAGGTTGCGGTATAGCCATAAACTTCTTGTAATAGCTGCGGCAATAAAACAATTGAACCGAAGTACATCATAAAGCCGAGACTAACACTCAGTGTACCAATGGAAAAATTGCGTAGCTTAAACAGGGAAAGATCGATGATCGGATGATCATCAGTCAGTTCCCATATGATCAGAAAAATAAGTGAGATAACCGCGGTAGCAGTAAGGATAATAATCTCTGTAGAATTAAACCAATCAAGTTCCTTGCCTTGGTCAAGCATAATTTGCAGGCTGCCAATACCAATCACCAGCAAGAACAACCCAGTAACGTCAATGGGACGGATTTCTGTTTTCGTTTCTCGGCCACGCAATAGCTGCATAATAGTAAAAATAATTGCGATACCAAGGGGGATATTGATGTAAAAGATCCATCCCCAGTGGTAGTTATCACTGATATAACCGCCAAGGATAGGCCCGCAAATAGGAGCAACAACAATCATTATCGACCATAGTGCCAATGCCATATTTCGTTTTGCCAATGGATAGTTATTTAGCAATAAACTTTGGCAAAGGGGAAGTACGGGGCCGGCGGCCAATCCTTGCATCACACGGAAGAAAATTAACATACCGAGGCTATTGGAGAGGCCACATAACCAGGATGAAAGAGTAAAAATTGCGGTAGACCAGAGGAACAATTTCACCTCACCGAAACGCTTCGCTAACCAACCGGTAATAGGAATGGAAATTGCGTTTGCGACGCCGAAGGAGGTAATTACCCACGTTCCCTGTGAGCTTGACGCACCTAGATTACCCGCGATCGTCGGTATGGCGACATTGGCAATGGTAGAGTCGAGAATAAGCATGAAAGTCGCCATTGAAAGAGTAATGGTCAAAAGGGCGAGTTTCGTACCTGTAAGCGGTTCTCTTGTTACCATGGCTCCCCCTTAAATTTGGTTGCCTGAATTACTATTAATAATGTCAGTAACTATTTTGTTTGCAGGAGTCATATCTATCGTCAATGCCTTGGTTTGATAGGCCGGAAGGGGACGTTCAGTGGTTGCCAGTACAGTTCCATCAGTGTTCGTGGTGTTCACGGTGACTTTTGTTGATAACCCAATTCGCAAGGGATGTTGTTTTAATTGTTCAGGATCAAGTTCAATACGAACCGGTAAGCGTTGTACAACCTTAATCCAATTTCCACTGGCATTTTGCGCGGGCAACAGAGAAAAGGCGCTACCGGTTCCCATATCAATGCCTGCAACCTTGCCGGTATAGACAACATCGTCACCATAGAAATCGCTGATGATTGTCGCGGGTTGTCCAATCCGCATGTTTGCCAGTTGGGTTTCTTTGAAATTAGCCTCAATCCACATATTGTTAGCAGGCACGATCGCCATCAATGGTGTTCCTGAGTTGATACGGGAACCTACCTGAACGCTACGGCGAGCGACATAACCATCAACAGGGCTGACAATATTGGTTCTCTGCAAGGCGAGCCAGGCATCACGAACACCGGAAGCCGCTTTTTCGATAGCTGGCTGTTTTTCCAGTGGAGTCGTTAAAATAATGGCTTGGTTGCTTTGATATTGAGCTATAGCGACATCCAGATCCGCTTGGGCAGCAGAGACGGTTTCGCGCATATGTTGCAATTCTTCTTTGCCAATTAAATCTTGAGTTCCCAATATCTCCCTGCGGTTGAGATCATTTTGGGCTTTTCTGAGAGCAATTTTTTTCAGTTCAATGATGGCTTGATATCTTTTACTGTCGATCATGTGTTGATGAGTGAGTCGGACAGTATTGGCTAATTCATTTTTAGCTTTTTCCAGAGCCAATTCAGCGTCACGGGGATCGAGTTGAACAAGAGGCTGACTACTTTTCACCAAATCAGTATTGTCAAAATTAACAGTCACGACACTGCCTGCAATTTGCGACATGATTTGTATTTGATTACCTGTAACATAGGCATTATCGGTTTCTTGGTAGTAACGTAAAGTGAGAAACCAGTAAACGCTATAGCCAGCCCCAAGCAGAAGGAAAAATAACGTCAATAACGTAATGATATAGTGGCGTTTTTGTTTTTTAGTTTTCACCTTTGCAGGAGAGTGTTTTTCGCTAGACGGCAGTGATGCTTTCTCACTAATACTCATGGAGAGTCCCCATATTTGTTTTTAGCTTATTATTGATTGTGTGGCCCTGAACAGGACAAACACGTTTCCAGTAGTGTGCGTTTACACTACTGGAAGAGACGAACGATATGGATTTCAGTATTATCTGAAGATAATAGTCAGCCATACGAAGTATCTGATGATACAGGCTAGTAGAAAAGTTTTTTTAGATCATGTTGCTATAACATGTTTTCTTAGTTCAAAACCGTCCAGAAGAAAGGCAATCAGTTACTTAAACAATCACCAATATTATCTAATTGTCCCAAAACTTTTCTCATCAATTTTTCTAACTGTTTTTTCTCCTCTGAATCCAGGATAGACCAAAGCTTAACCAGGCACTCGTGCTGTGGTGGAAGCAAACTATTCAAGAAATTTGAACCTTTTTCTGTAAGATGGAGATGGAGACAACGACGATCATTATGGCTCTCCTTTCTCTCTATCCAGCCCTGCTTTTCTAATTCATCAGCAATTCGGGTTGCATTTGTACGGGAAGAGCCTAATGCCGCACTGAGTTCTGATGGCTGAATGCTACGGCTTTCTTTGGTATCCAGAATCATTAGAGCCATAAACAAGGTTTCATTGATTCCTTGTGCTTTCAGCATGTTGTTGCGATTTTCCAGAAGCCTGCTCTGGACATGCATGGATAAGCGAGTCAGTAATATCTCTTGATAGGGTAAACTTTTTTGCTGTGCTACACGGCAATTAAGTAACTCTTCTGTGGGAGTGAATGAACTTTCCATTGTTTAGATACCTTATTAGTTTCAACCGGTAAAGTAACTTTTGTCAAAAACCCTACAAATACTATATTAAAAGTTAAATTTAGCAATTATAGTTATTTATTATCATCATATTTCTTTTAATATTGATACCTAATTCATAAATAGCTTGAATATTACTCCAAAAGCTATGGCACCAGACAGTGTTGAAATAATGATGCTTCGAGTTTTGTAGAAAAACAGACAGATGGTCAAGCAGCCAATGAGAGTTGGAAAAAGTTTGCTGTGCTCTTTCATGACATCAGGAATGCTTGAGACGATAAGGAGTGAGCAAATTGATGCAATACCAATGCTGTCGAGTATGACGCCCATTTTTCCTTTTTTTTCTGTCGGTGAGCGATTGACGCCCAGACGAAGAGGAAGATAGCGGAATAGAAAGTTGGCCGCACCTACAATAAGTCCGATAAGAAGTATTTTATTATCAATCATATAATGAGTTAATTATGTAATATATTAATTATGTAAGGTACTAATCATGCATTTTTAGTTTGCAAAAGTGCTGCTAAACATCCACTCATGATCCCCGCGAGAATGGCGATGGGGATTGAAAAAAATGTGATTCCCATTAGTGCGCCTGATAAAGCAGCGGCAACACAGTAGGTATTTTGTCTTTTGAAAGAGGCTAACAAAAAACTTAAGAATAAAGCTGGAAGCATAAATATCATGGCAGCTTCAATGGCGGGATAAGCGCTTAAATAACCGTTACCCAATATGGCCCCAGCTACAGTACCTAACACCCAAGAGAGCCAGGAACAGGTTGCAATGGCGACCATCCAATTTTCACTCCAACTTCGTTGGTCTTTAATCAATTTGGCGGTTGCTGCGGCAAAAACTTCATCAGTCAGGCCAAAGGCCCAAATTATGGTTTTCTTTTCCGATAATTTTTGTTTGATGCGATAACGTAAAGCAGGGCCATATAAAATGTGGCGGATATCCATTGCCATTACGGTGAGTGCAGAAAACCACAATGACATTCCTGCGCTCAGTAAAGCGGTGATGACAAACTGGCTGGCACCCGCATAAATGACGCAGGAAAAAAATATGGCTTCTATGGGAGTAAATCCCAATTTAGTGGCACTTAAGCCAAATGCAAAAGAGACGGGAATGTAGCCAATGGCGATTGGGAGGCTATCCCAAATACCTTCTTTAAATGACGAAGCCTTGTGTGGTAGCGGACTCTCGGATTCTATTGGTATATCAGATGCGGATTTATCAGGCATTGGCATAGAGTATTTTATTTTTTTGTTAACAGATGAAACAACATTAACAAAATATGATGAAAGTGAAAATATAAAATATATAAATTATTTAAATAATATCATTGAGAACAAAAGGATTGATAGTGATCGGAAGGAGAATACTGGATAGCCGTGAATTTTTGTTAATGTCTTCACGGCTACCAGATGCAGAATAAAGGAAAGGTGAATTTATGCTTTGTGAGCGGCTTTTCTGGCGGCTTTTAGCCATCCATCTACCGTTTTCTGATGTGTTTTGATCCAGTCTTTAGCTTGGCGTTCAATATCAGCTTCTGAAATTTTAGCATTATGCATGAGCCTATTTTGAGCACTGATATCCGCAATAGGTAGGGTCATCACAGCAAAAAGTTTCGCCGCAGCGGGGTTCTTTTCCGCCCACGCTTTGTTTGCCACGATACGCATGGAACTGGGAGGGAAACCATAGTTACGTCCGTTAGGCAATTGGGTGTTGATGGTATCTCCCTCACCGATTGCAGAGAAGGGGACTTGCAGCCAAACGACATCTTTTCCGGGTTTCAGTACATCACTGACCCAATAAGGTGTCCAGGTGTAATAGAGGATAGGCTTACCTGCCCGATAACGGGCAATCGTGTCAGCCATCATCGCCGCATAATTGCCTTGGTTTTGTTCCACGGTATTTTTTAATCCATAAGCAGCTAAATGATGATTAATTGCACTTTCACACCCCCATCCAGGGTTACAGCCTGTCAAATCTGCTTTTCCATCGCCATTACTATCAAACAGCTTGGCAAGTTTGGGATCTTTTAATTGAGCAATATTGGTGATGTGATATTTTTCTGCGGTTTTTTTATCAATAAGATACCCTTGAGCCGCATTTACGACATAACTTCCCTTGCGATAGAAGATGTTATCTCCTCCAGCAGCCTTGTACGGGGCATCATGGAGTGGCACCCAATTGACGGCCATAAAAGTGGCATCACCAGAAGCAATGGAAGTGTAAGCAACGTTATAATCAACTTCTTTGATCGGTTTGACGTCGTAGCCGAGTTTTTCTAATGTCTTGCAGACAATCAACGTCTGAAATGTTTCCTCAGTGATTGTACTTTGTAGCGGTTGTACACTGATCCCTTTGCCGGGCAGGTCAGTTGCAGAGGCTACTGATGATAATGAAAGGCTCATGAATACTATAGAGAGCGCTGTAAAAATTATCCCCTTATTCATGATCTCTTTGCATAAGGTGATTATGCGCATGGTTGTTTCCTCCTTTTGTTGCCAGGTCGGATATTGTTGGGGGGTATTATTTTGACTGGCATGATTTTGATGGACGATTTTTTTTTCTTATTGAGCAAATTGAGAGAAAAAATAGGCGCAGTAAGCCTATTGGCCCAGAGCAATACCAATGTCCTCCTCTGGTTCGATGATTTTTACCCAAGGATTGAGTCAGGCGATCAAGGATAATGGCGAGAATGACAATGCCTGTACCGCCAACGGCGGCTAATCCTATATCAAGGCGGCCAATACCGCGCAATACCATCAGCCCCAAGCCGCCAACGGCAATCATGGAAGCGATGACGACCATGGAAAGCGCTAACATCAATGTTTGATTCACTCCTGCCATGATTGTAGGCATCGCCAACGGCAGTTGCACTTTGAACAGCATCTGCCGTGGGCTTGCGCCGAATGATCTGGCGGCTTCAATTAAATCTGATGGAACCTGTTTTATGCCCAAAATTGTCAGGCGAATAATCGGTGGTAATGCAAAAATAATGGTGACGATAACGCCGGGTACATTACCTATGCCAAACAGCATTACGATGGGAACGAGATAAACGAAAGCAGGCGTGGTTTGCATAGCATCCAGTAAGGGACGAACAATTTTGGCTAGCCGTTCATTACGAGCCAACCCGATCCCAAGAGGAAGCCCAATGATAAGGCAGAAAAATAGGGCAGTGAGCACCAGAGCCATAGTTATCATCGCTTCTGACCATGCCCCAATTGCACCGATCATGATCAGTGAAATGAAAGCGATCACGCCTATTCCTGCTCCGGCAATTTGCCAGGCCAGTAATGCAAAAAACAAAATGGTGATGGGAGGAGGCAGTGTCGTCAGAAACTGTTCAAAACCACTGAGGACAATATCTACCGGAACGCGGATGACTTGAAAAATAGGTCGGAAGTGCACAACAATCCAATCAATGATATTGGTCACCCATGAGTCAAACGGAATGAGCTTATGCTGAAAAGGTGACATGAAATCAAAATGTGCTGGAGGCGTATTGGTTGCAGAAGTATTCAGCCAATCGTGGTTTGATGCAGGAGCAGCAGTACCACTGTCCATCCAGGGATCACTGTTGTTGGAGGGATCAGTGACTGTCTGTGGAGAATTATTGTCCATTGGGTGCCTCCTTATCTAAGGCCTGTAGCAATATTCCTTTGGAAATGACACCTAAATAACGGCTATTGTTATCTATGACAGGAATGGCACAGGGAGATTGCGCGACAGTGGATATCAATTCGTTTAGCGGAACATCTGCTGAAACGGCGGTGGGTTTTTCCAATATGGCATGTTCAATGGATTTTTTTTCTGTCAATGCTTGTTGCAGGGAATTGACAGATACCACGCCAATAAATTTCTGGCCTTTTTCGATTAAATAGCCATAGTTTCTGTCTTCATTATCCAGTACTTTCAATGCAGAGCGGGGACCAAAACCTGCTGCGGCATGAAGCAACGTTTCTGGGCGGCGGCGGGCAATGTCTTTGGCTGAGAAGACATGCCCAACATCCACACCACGGAAGAATGTTTTGACATATTCATTAGCAGGGCTATTCATAATCTCATCAGGTGTACCGACCTGAACGACAATACCGTCCTGCATGATGGCAATGCGATCACCGATACGCATGGCTTCATCCAAGTCATGGGAAATAAAAACCACGGTACGTTGATGTTCCCCTTGCAGGCGCAGTAATTCATCTTGCATTTCGGCACGGATGAGAGGATCGAGGGCCGAGAAAGCTTCATCCATTAACAGAATATCGGGATTGTTAGCCAAAGCTCTGGCTAACCCAACACGTTGCTGCATCCCACCGGAAAGTTCATCGGGATATGATAGCGCGTAGTTTTCGAGATTGACTTGTTGCAGTGTTTCAAGTGCTTTTTGATGACGCTCTTCTTTGGGGACACCCGCAAGTTCCATACCAAACGCCGTATTCTCCAGAATATTCAAATGTGGCATCAGTGCAAATGACTGGAAGACCATGCTGATCTTGCTGCGACGAACGTCTCGTAGCTGAGTTTCTGTGATGGTGGAAATCTCTTCGTTGTCGATAAGTACATGACCTTTGGTCGGTTCTATCAGACGATTGAGAAGACGTACTAGTGTGGATTTACCTGAACCAGATAATCCCATGATCACAAATATTTCGCCTTCTTCAATGGCCAGATTGACATCTTGAACACCGACGGTAAGACCTGTTTTTTCAAGTATTTGTTCTTTGCTGAAACCAGATGCTAATAAATTAAATGCTGGCTCAGGATTATTACCAAATATTTTATAGAGATTCTTAACTTCAAGTTTAACAGTCATGGAATAATATTTTCCTGTTGTTGATGATATATTGTGTTTAATTACTCCGGTGCTATTTTATCAACATATACCCTAACATATTAAAATGTACTGACAACCCCTTATTTTAAATCATTAATAAAAATTTATGTTTTTCCATGACATAATATGGGAAGGATAAAGTAAGTTTTTGGGTGTTAATTTAATGAAATTCAACCAGGTAAATGACTTTTCTCATAAAACAAAAAAGTCATTATTATGCATAAATTTAATTGGGTTTTTATTTTTGGTGTATTGCATTGGTTTTTATGATCTTTTGGTTTTTTATGCTTATTTTTTAGTTGCATATACCAATCGTTTTTCAAGATGCGTCTTATTATTTATACGCATTAAGCTTCAAGTTGCAATTTACAACACTATATGAAACTTGATTTCATTTTTCCCCGCTCCGCGGGGAGAAATTGCACGCATCTTGAAGTTAGATTGATATAACAATAGCATATGTCATTTATAATTATTGTTTTTTATAATTAATTAACCACATGGTATGGAATTGAAATTTAATGCTCAATATTAATTTTATGTATTTTCTATGTATTGAAATTTTACAGATGAATTTTCAATGAGTATTTATACTCATTAAACTTCAAGTTGCAATTTACAACACGATATCTCACTTCAAAATGCATTGTTGTCTTATAATGAGCAACTTGAAAGGTAATGCGTATAAATAGCGTTTCAAAATGATAGGCGTATTCCTTACCCTTCGCACCGTGCGGGGTAAGGAACCTTAACATCTGATACTCTCAGTATTATGAAAACCTATTTAATCGATATGGAATTTAATATCCAATAATTGGTGAAATAACGAATTGAAATTCATTATGCCTGATTCATCATTTCACATCTTAGTGCCTGGGCGATGCTCTTCACGCAGTTTGTGAGTGAACGCGGTTAATGCTTGGGTATAACTGGCTTTTTCGCACCATTGAGTTGATTGGCCGCAGTGTAGTGTATCTCTTTTAGGGAAATTAGCTCCCTTTAACCTGGAATCGACGGATGATATGCCACTGTGTTTACTATAAATAATAACACTTCTAGTAAAATTTCTGGGTGCTATATTATTTAGTAATAATAAAAACTAACATATGTGTATTATATTGAGATAATTTAATTGTGAAATTTATACTATATATGGTTGTTAATTTAATTAGTTTGCCTATATGTAGTGTTTTAATCTTTTTTAAAGAGGTAACATTAAAAATAAAGTATTATAACTTATTGGCAGAGCCATAATTTTAATTGTCAGAGGGCGCGATGGTTTCTTTATCAAATTGTCAGATGTGTAACCGAATTCATCATTGCAAATTGATGAATGAGAGATTTAGGCTAGTACAGAAATTTTCAATAATAAATTAAATGGAGGTAGTTTATGTATCATCATTACCTGAATACTCCAGAAGGATTTCCCAAGCCTTATGTACATATCACTGCGGACGATGAAGGAGTAACCAGTATCTATTTCGTCAATGAAAAGAAAGAATTAGAATCGAAGAGTGTGATAACCAGGCAGTGCACGAAAGAGTTGCAGGAATATTTTAAAGGAAAACGGCTAACATTTACCGTTCCCTTAAGTATGCAGGGAACTGAATTCCAAAAGCGTGTTTGGCAGAAACTGTGTAAAATTCCTTATGGAGAAATGTGGAGTTATAAACAGTTGGCGCTAACATTGGGATCGGTAAATTATTGTCGTGCGGTCGGTATGGCGAATTCACGCAACCCTATTTCTTTGATTGTGCCTTGTCATCGGGTGATTGGACATGATGGTAAATTGGTTGGCTACACCGGTGGGCTGGATATCAAAAGGTGGCTACTCGATCATGAAAAGAATAGAAAGGTAAAAAGTAAACAGAATTAAAATAAAACGCTAATTTATTTGTGAAATCACCATTGGCGTATAAAATCAATCAGTGTAATTAAACAAAAAGTGTGTTTTTTTACATTCGGTTATATGTTTCGTGATCTATGTTGCAGACAGTGGACTATATTATTTGCTGTACTGTACGTGACACAGAGTTCGTGTCTTTTTTATTAAAGGTAAGTTTTAATGTCAAAAATTAAAGGTAACGTTAAGTGGTTCAATGAATCCAAAGGATTTGGTTTCATCACTCCAGAAGATGGTAGTAAAGATGTTTTTGTGCACTTTTCCGCCATTCAGTCTAGCGGATTCAAGACTCTGGCTGAAGGCCAAAAAGTAGAGTTTGAAATTACTGAGGGTGCGAAAGGTCCATCTGCTGCAAACGTTGTCGCAATCTAATTTCGAATCCCGTATTCTGAAAACCCGTTTTGATAACGGGTTTTTTTATTAGCTTTTAGGCTAATCGTCTTTCAAGATACGTCTTATATCTCCTACTACGCGGGGAAATATAGACAAGCAAAGCTGCAACTTGAAGTTGGATTAGTATAGATAGTTACAGTTTGTTCATCATGGCAAAAGCCAATATTGTCATCAACAATGAGCCGATTATATTCACCAAAATACTAAACAGTGCCCAACCTATTTTTCCGACCTGCAATAAGTGAACGACTTCAGCGGAAAAGGTGGAAAAGGTCGTTAGCCCACCGCAAAACCCTGTCGTTAGCATCATCTTCCAAACCGGATCGAGATGTGTGGCTTTGTTAAAATAGGCCAAACCCAATCCAATGATAAAGGCACCAAGACAATTTGCCGTCAGCGTACCAACGGCAATAGGGGAAGCAGGTGTATTTAGGCGAAGGCTGATGAGCCAGCGTAGTACACTACCCAAGCCACCACCAATAAATACAGCAAATATAATATTCATCATGATGGTGGCAACAGATTATTTGATCTCTACGCCCTTGGCCTGCAAGTCAGCATGGTATGAAGAGCGAACAAACGGACCGCAGGCAGCATGGGTAAAGCCCATTTCTAACGCGGCTTCTTTCATTTCATCGAATTCAGCGGGGCTGACATAACGCTGTACTGGCAGGTGATGGCGGCTTGGTTGTAAATATTGCCCCAAAGTCAGCATGGTAACACCGTGGCTACGCAAATCACGCATGACCTCTAAAATTTCTGCATTAGTTTCACCTAATCCCACCATCAAACCTGATTTGGTCGGAATATCTGGATGTGCTTCTTTGAATTTTTCCAGTAGTTTCAACGACCAGTCATAGTTAGCACCAGGACGAACTTGACGATAAACCCGTGGTACGTTTTCCAAATTGTGGTTGAACACGTCAGGGGGAGTGGCAGTCAGTATTTCCAGAGCACGATCCATACGTCCGCGGAAATCTGGTACTAACGTTTCAATCTTAATTGACGGATTTTTTTCACGAATAGCCGTGATACAGTCAGCAAAATGTTGCGCACCACCATCACGCAGATCGTCACGGTCAACCGATGTAATAACGACATAACGCAGCCCCATGTCCTGGATAGTCTGCGCGAGCTTGATAGGTTCATTTGCATCAGGTGCATTTGGGCGACCATGAGCGACGTCACAGAATGGACAGCGACGAGTACAGATGGCGCCAAGGATCATAAAAGTGGCGGTTCCGTGGTTAAAACACTCAGCAAGGTTAGGGCAGGAGGCTTCTTCACAGACAGAATGCAACCCATTTTTGCGCATTGCCGCTTTGATACCCTGAATGCGGCTGGAATCCGCAGGAAGTTTGATTTTCATCCACTCAGGTTTACGCAAAAGTGCTTCACGTTCTGTGGCAATTGTTTTCACAGGGATCAAAGCCATCTTGTCTGCGTCGCGGTATTTGACACCTCGTTCCATCTGAATTGGTTTACTCATAATCGTGCTTCTTCCAGTTATATTCTTCAGATTTTGACTTACTGCCTGATGGTTATGAGAAAAATATCGAGGGCAATAAATCCATTCAAATTTTTTTGAAAAATGTTAAAAAATTATATCATCTTTCATCGATGAGTTGGAATCCCAAGAGCTGACAGAATTTTTCCACCAGAATGGGTTGTACATCTTCAATGGTCACTCCGGTGACGAAGTCACTGAGTTGGACCATTTGCATTCCTGCATAACCACAAGGGTTTATGCGTAAAAATGGTTGTAAGTCCATTGCAATATTCAGTGCCAGACCGTGGAAAGAGCATCCTTTTCGGATACGCAACCCAAGGGAACATATTTTGTTACCTGCGACATAAACTCCGGGAGCATCTGGGCGGGCATATGATTCCACGCCAAAATGCGCCAGCGTTTCGATGACGGTATTTTCGATTGAAGTGACCAATTGCCGCACCCCAATTTTTGACCGTTTTAAGTCAATCAAAACATACATGACCTGCTGTCCGGGACCATGATAAGTAATCTGTCCTCCTCTGTCTGACTGAACGACAGGGATATCACCAGGTGCAAGTATATGTTCAGCTTTGCCGGCTTGGCCTTGCGTAAATACTTTTTCGTGCTGGACAAGCCAGATTTCATCAGGTGTTTCCGTTGTACGTTGCTCGGTAAACTGGTGCATAGCATCAGAAACCGGTTCGTAGGGTTGAATACCTAACTGGCGTAAAATAATGGTGTTATGTTGCAATGGAAATTTCACATTCATTAACAAAAAGTGCCCGCCAGTATAACGCTGTAATATGATTCCCACCAGTTTGAGAATGCCTTAATGCAACAATATTGTTCATTAGGCGAATATATTTTTATTTTATATTATCATGGTTATATATTTTGACGATTTTCCCTTTAATCTCCTGTTTGAGCTAGCAGATGGTCAAAAAAAACCAATTCCTGATTGTGGGGCATCTTTGTAGTTTCCTGGTGCTCCTTTACAGCCTCTCAATGTTGCTGCCTACTTTTGTGGCTCTGTTTTATAAAGAAAAAAGTGTTTTTGCTTTTTTTGAGACATTTGTCATTGGCTTGGTTACAGGTGGAATAGGCTGGTACTTTACCCGTAAAACCAAGGCACAGCCCAGTACACAAGATGGATTTCTTATCATTGTACTTTTCTGGCTGTTGTTCTCATTGCTGAGTGCTTTGCCTTTTGTACTCGATAAAAGTTTAAACATCAATTTGGTAGATGCAATGTTTGAAGGGATATCTGGCATTACGACTACCGGAGCCACGGTATTGAATGATGTTTCAGCCCTGCCCAAATCCGTGCTCTATTATCGCGCTCAGCTCAATTTTATTGGTGGTTTGGGAGTCATTGTCCTTGCTGTTGCCATCTTGCCTTTATTGGGGATTGGTGGCGCCAAACTCTATCAATCAGAAATGCCTGGCCCTTTCAAAGAAGAACGGTTGACTCCCCGGCTTGCGGATGGTGCCAAGAGTTTATGGGTAGTGTATTTGCTGCTGGGCGGACTCTGTTCAGCCAGTTTTTGGGCCGCAGGAATGTCGTGGTTTGACGCTATCTGTCATGGGATCTCAACGGTTTCTTTGGGCGGATTTTCTACTCGCAATGAGAGTCTTGGTTATTACGACAGTGCAGCCATTGAAATGGTGGGCGGTATTTTTTCAGTTCTGTCAGCCGTCAACTTTACGCTCTATTTTGTTGCCCTGACGGGGAGGAGTTTAAAACCGCTGCTAAAAAATGCTGAATTGCAATTTTTCTTACTGGTATTGGCGGTGATCGTTGGCATTATCTGGTTAGAATTATACCGTTCAGGCATGTATGGTGTGACAGAAGCCTTTGTTCACGGCTTTTTCATGACCAGCTCTATGATGACGGATAATGGTTTAGCAACCTCTGATTATGCTCAATGGCCTCCCCATACAATATTGTTATTGCTGGCAGTGAGTTTTTTTGGTGGCTGCGTGGGATCAACGTGTGGGGGCATTAAAGCTCTCCGTTTCATGATCCTGGCAAAACAGAGTGTTAGTGAGATTAACCAGCTTATTCATCCCAATGCCATTTCGACGATTAAAATTGGCAAATCTGTGGTTCAGGAAAGAGTGCTGCGTTCTGTCTGGGGATTCTTCTTTCTCTATGTCTTTTTTAGTTGTTTTTTTATCTGGGCCTTGAATTTGCTCGGTTATGATTTGATGACGTCATTTGCCACTGCGGCTGCTTGTATTAATAATATGGGGATAGGATATGGCGCGACGGCGCAAGGATTCGGTGATCTTGATCCTATAGCGAAATGGATGATGTGTGCGGCCATGCTGTTGGGAAGGCTAGAAATTTACCCAATATTGATTTTATGTTCAAAAACGTTTTGGCGTTTTTGATCAGAATGTTAGAGCGAACATCAATTAATTTTATGGTGTATTGGGCTAAGTCTCCACGAAATAATCATCTTTGCATTTGACTCAATGTTTTTTATTAACAATGCGCTGACGTGTATCAGCGCATTGTATTTTAATGAATCGAGATTGGACTATTACAGTACAACGCGAACCAACTCTAACTGCCCCAATTCTTCATACAGCGTTTCAACTTGCTCAATATGTGTCGCATTGATGGTAATAGAGACGGAATGGTAATTGCCTTTGCTGCTGGGTTTCACGGCTGGAGAATAATCGCCAGGGGCATGGCGTTGAACAACTTCAATCACTTGATCCACCAGCTCAGGTTGAGCCAAGCCCATCACTTTGTAGGTGAATGAGCAAGGAAACTCAAGCAGTTCATTTAATTTCGTTTTCATGGGTATTCCTAAAATATCTTTGCCACGACATCATGGTTGATTTGCCGTGGCGTGGTAATTTTCTAACGGTATGTAATTAATGTACGCGTCAAACTTCAAGTTTCAATTTACAACACGCTATGAAGCCCTGATATCTCCCCGCGAAGCGGGGAGATATCATATGCATCTTGAAGTGAGATTGGTATATAGGCTCAATATCTGGCTTTCAAGAGATTAGCCGAACCAATGATGGAACATCAGCCGGATATAGTCGATCATACGGCTAAAGAAGCCACCTTCTTTGACTTCCTGCATCACAACTAATGGACGTTGTTCAATGGTTTTACCATCAAGCTGGAAGTTGATAGTTCCGACAACTTGATTTTTAGCGAGTGGTGCGTGCAGTTCGGTATTGTTCAATACATAGCTGGCTTTCAGGTCTTTCAAACGGCCACGGGGGATAGTCAGGTAAACGTTTTTGTCAACACCCAATTGCACCTTATCAGTATCGCCATACCAGATTGGCTCTGACGCAAATTCTTTACCAACTTGTAGTGGTGAAACCGTTTCGAAGAAGCGGAAACCCCAAGTCAATAATTTTTTGCTGTCGGTTTCACGTCCCTTAAAGGTTGGGCTGCCCATTACGGCAGAAATCAAGCGCATATTGCCTTCGGTAGCAGAAGCAACAAGGTTATATCCCGCACCACTAGTATGGCCCGTTTTAATACCGTCAACATTCAAGCTCTTATCCCATAACAAGCCATTACGATTAGGCTGACGAATGTTGTTGTAAGTAAAATCTTTTTCTTTGTAGATAGCATATTCATCCGGTACATCACGGATCAGGGCTTGGCCAATCAATGCCATATCATGAGCAGAGCTATATTGGCCGGGGGCGTCCAGGCCATGAACGGTTTGAAAATGGGTATTTTTCAGCCCCAAATTTTGCACATATTGATTCATTAAGCTAACGAATGCGTCTTGACTGCCTGCTACATAGTCTGCCATCGCAACGCAGGCATCGTTGCCAGATTGCAAGTTGATACCGCGGGAGAGCATAGCGACAGAAACTTGGTCACCGGGTTTTAAAAACATCAGGGACGAGCCTTTAAAGACCGGATTACCCGTTGCCCAGGCATCTTTACCTACAGTAACAATATCATCTGGTTTGATTTTTCCTGACTTAATGGCCTGACCAATGACGTAGCTGGTCATCATTTTGGTCAGACTGGCCGGATCGCGGCGGACATCTGCATCTTTTTCAGCTAATACCTTTCCTGAGTTGTAATCAATCAGAATATAGGCTTCTGAATCCAGTTCTGGTACACCAGGGATCATGGTTTTGAAATTATCATCCGCGTAGGCAGATGCGGAAATGCTGGCAGCCAGAGCAATGCCTAATGTGGCTCTTTTAATAAAACGGGAAGTAACTATGTATTTCATGATTGATTAGATAACATCCGTGAGAGAAGGATTGATAATAAATGACATAATAACAAATGAAAAAAAGCTGACATTAAACAAAACTGAGTGCAGCAGATTTATCTGCCTGCTGACAGGAAAATATCAGCAGGCGGTGATGTTATTTATCGCTGTGTTTAAGGGATCAGGGAGCAACAATAAACGAAGATTGCTGCATCTGATCTGTCAATTTCTTTTGTAATTCCATAGCTTGCTGGCGGCTATTGAATGGGCCAAGCTGGACGCGATAAACATTACCAAATGGGATAATACGTCCTTGAACATTAAAGCGCTGGCTCAAGGTTTGCTGCCATTCTTTGGCTTTTTGTTCAGCACTGATTGCACCTACTTGCACCATGTAACCGTTTGTTGATTCAGGTGCAGGGGAGGTAATAGCTTGTTCAACGGGTGGTTGTTGCTCTGTCTTCTCGTCAGCAGAATTGCTTGTTACAGCAGGAAGCATTGATGATTGAGAGCTAAGATTAGGTCTTTCAGGTAAAGCAAAGCTCTGTTTAACAATCGTCGATCCTTCTGTTCCCAAACCAGAAAGTGAGCCATCAGGTGAAACGAGAATACCATCCAGTTTCACTTTGCTCTGTGGCATCAAATTGAGCCGCTCTGCTGCTGCATGAGATAACTCAATGATTTTTCCAGGCTTATTGTAAGGGCCTCGATCATTGATCCTGACAATCATCATGCGTCCATTGCTTAAGTTAGTGACACGAACATAACTTGGAATAGGCAGTGTCGGGTGCGCTGCCGCTAAAGCATAGCGATTCGCTCGTTCACCAATTGCTGTCAGCTTTCCATTGGATTCTTCACCGAACCAACTGGCATAGCCTGTCTGGGTAAAGTGAGCAAGGTCTTGCACTATGTGATAGGTTTGCCCATCCCGCTGATAATCTCGGTTAGCACTTGGATGGTAAGGCTCATATTGAGGCTCCGCCCCCAAAACATCACGTGTTGGAACTGGGGGAAGAGAAGATGTCTGATCGTTACCGGTTATGTTACAGCCTGACATCAGTACCGCTACGATGCTAAGTATAAGCCACTGTTGACGCATGAAACTTCTTCCTCATAAACTTTTGGACAATAATTTACGATGCGTATGTATCGACATGATAATGCCGAACCCCGCCATTAGGACAATTAATGCTGATCCCCCATAACTAATCAACGGCAGGGGAACACCGACTACCGGCAGGATACCGCTTACCATGCCGATATTGACAAAAACATAGACAAAGAAAATCAGTATTAATCCTCCGACCATAACTCGGCCGAAAGTATTTTGTGCTTTGGTTGCAATAAACAGACCACGCATAATGACCAGCAAGTAGAGTGCCAGCAAAACTAGGACGCCAATTAACCCCAATTCTTCAGACAGAACGGCGAAAATAAAGTCAGTGTGTCGCTCCGGCAAGAATTCTAACTGCGATTGGGTACCTTGTAGCCAGCCTTTTCCAAATATTCCCCCTGAACCAATAGCAATTTTGGATTGAATGATGTGATAGCCTTTGCCCAATGGGTCACTTTCTGGGTCCAATAGCATCATAACGCGGGCGCGTTGGTAATCATGCATCAGGAAGAACCACAATATTGGGATGAAACAGGCAAGCAGCAAAACAGCAACGCCAATAAGTTTCCAATTCATCCCCGCCAGAAATAGGATGAATATCCCAGAAGCCGCAATCAAAATAGATGTACCTAAATCCGGTTGGGCTGCTACCAGTAGCGTAGGGGTGAAAATCAAAACCAGTGCAATGCCCGTATTTTTCAGCGAAGGTGGACAGAGATCTCGGTTCATAAAGCGAGCCACCATCAAAGGTACAGCGATTTTGGCAATTTCTGACGGCTGAAAACGTACAATGCCCAGATCTAACCAGCGTTGCGCTCCCTTACTGATCTGCCCAAAAACATCAACGAAGATGAGCAGGATAACACAGGCAATATAGAGGTAAGGCGCCCAATTTTCGTACATGCGTGGCGGAACTTGAGCCAGGGCGAGCATCACGATAAGGCCCATGATGACTTGTCCTATTTTCCGTTCCATCATATCCACGTCTTGCCCACTGGCGCTCCACATAATGAAAAGGCTATAGACCAGTAATGCCAGAACGCATAGCACTAATGGAATATCTATATGGAGTCTGGTCCAGAAAGGAACCTTGTTTGGTGAATCTGTCATGATATTACTCAATTAGTTTCTGTTCTGGGTAGTTTGTGTTTTGGTCGTATTGACTCCTGTTTCAGCAGCGGCGCTGGCAGGAGAGGGATTTTTGTTATCCCTGAGTAAAATATGATCCAGAATTTGACGCACAATAGTGCCGACAGGCGGCCCAGATCCACCATTTTCAAGAATGATGGAAACGGCAACCTTTGGGTTGTCATAAGGCGCAAAGGCAATCATCAGCTTATGGTCACGTAGATGTTCAGCAAGCTTACTTGCATTGTAAGTTTCGTAACTGAAAACTTGGGCTGTACCTGATTTAACGGCCGCCTTATATGGCGTACCGGCAAAGAACCTACGCGCTGTGCCATTCGGAGCATTGGCAACCCCATACATACCATCTTTAGCTATTTCCCAATACCCAGAATGAATATCCCCAATCGGTTTGCTGGCAGGGGGCTGGTAAGGCAGCATTTCGCCATTTACACGCGTATTCATCAAAAAATGGGGTGTTTTTACTACGCCATCATTAATCAAAATCATTAAAGCTTTTACCATCTGCATAGGGGTTGCAGTCCAGTATCCTTGGCCGATACCAACGGAAATCGTATCGCCTTGATACCACGGTTTTTTATAGCGTTTAAGTTTCCATTCACGGGTCGGCATATTACCAGGATTTTCTTCTTTCAAATCAATACCAGTAAATTGACCATAGCCGAATTTCGTCATCCATTCGGAGATCTTATCGATACCCATATCATAGGCGAGTTGATAGAAAAAAGTATCCGCTGACTCGACAATCGATTTGTGCACATTCAGCTTGCCATGTCCCCAGCGTTTCCAATCACGGTAGCGTTTCTCTGAACCTGGCAGTTGCCACCACCCAGGATCATTGATAGTCGTGTTCTTGGTAATGACATCACTACTAAGGGCGGCAACGGCAATAAAAGGCTTCACGGTTGATGCTGGTGGATAAGCGCCTTGTGTGGCACGGTTAATTAAGGGGCGATTAGGATCATTGAGCAGAGATTTATAGTCTTGGCTCGAAATACCATCGACAAATAGATTCGGATCGTAGCTTGGGTTGGATACCATAGCCAAAACTTCCCCTGTACGGGGATCGGTAACAACCACACCTGCCCGGCTGGTCGTCAGTATCTCTTCGATATAGGTTTGCAACTCTAAGTCAATGGACAGGTAAATATCTTTGCCAGCTTGTGGTGGTTGTTCATGTAGCTGGCGGATCACTTTACCGCGGTTGTTGACTTCGACTTCTTCATAACCCGGTTTGCCATGCAGAACGGATTCATAATAACGTTCAATACCTAGTTTTCCGATATCATGGGTGGCTGCATAATCTGCAAGAATACCTTCTTTTTCTAGTCGCTCTACATCTTTGTCGTTGATTTTAGCAACATAGCCGATCACATGAGTGAGAGCGGAACCATAAGGGTAATAGCGGCGTTGGTATCCTTTGATTTCCAATCCCGTAAAACGGTATTGGTTAACGGAGAACCGAGCAACCTGAACTGGAGTCAATGAGGTTTTTAGCGGAATAGAGGTAAAACGGCGTGCGCGTTGGCGCTCTTTTTTGAAGGTTTCAATATCTTCATCAGTCAGTCCAACGACGGAGCGCAGATCATTTAATGTCTTATCAAGGTCAGCGACTTTTTGTGGCACGATTTCTAACTGATAAATAGTGCGGTTAGCTGCCAGTGGTGTGCCATTACGGTCATAAATAATGCCCCTGCTTGGGGCTATGGGAACGAGCTTAATACGATTTCCATTCGAACGGGTCTGGTAATCTTCGTGGCGTGTGATCTGGAGATGATAGAGATTGGCAAACAGGATGCCCGTTAAAATAATAATGCCTATAAACGCCACGAGTGCGCGGCGTATGAATAAGGCCGATTCAGCCGAATGATCGCGAAAAGGGGTTCGTTGATTCTTCATCCCATTGCCAGAATTCACGGTGTCAGATTACCCAATTTATTCCCGATGATAAGGGTGGTTAGTAGTGATGCTCCACGCCCGATAAAGGCTCTCCGCAACCAGAACTCGTACAAGAGGATGTGGCATGGTTAAAGGAGAGAGTGACCAGCTTTGTTCCGCAGCTGCTTTACAGGCAGGGGCCAAACCTTCAGGACCACCAATTAACAGGCTGACGTTTCTGCCATCCAACTTCCAACGTTCAAGCTGTTGTGCCAATTGTGGGGTATCCCAACGAGAACCAGGGATATCCAGAGTCACAATGCGATTTCCTTTACCGACGGCAGCCAGCATCTGTTCGCCTTCTTTTTCCAGAATGCGCTTGATGTCAGCATTTTTGCCCCGTTTTCCCGCTGGAATTTCAATAAGCTCAAAAGGCATATCTTTGGGAAAACGATGCAAATAGTCCATAAAGCCGGTCTGTACCCAGTCCGGCATTTTTGTTCCTACAGCGACCAGTTGTAACTTCAAACTCAGCTCCAGAGTTTTTCCAGTTCGTACATACGACGGCTGTCTTCTTGCATCACATGGACCATGATTTCGCCGAGATCGACGACTATCCAGTCTGAAATGCCTTGTCCTTCAACACCTAAAGGCATAATGCCGGCTTGGCGGCAGTCATCCACCAGATGATCTGCCACAGACATCAAATGGCGATTTGATGTTCCGGTGCAGATAACCATGCAGTCAGTAATGCTGGATTTTCCACGAACGTCTATAGAAACAATATCTTGTGCTTTGGAATCTTCAAGTCTATCAATAACAAATTGTTGTAGTTCTGTGCCTTGCAAAAGGATCACCTTTATTTCATCAAATTGGTTAAGTAACGCAGAATAATAGCACGCCAATCTCTATAAAAGTAAGCGAGTTAGCTGCAAATCACCGCATGGTTTCGTTATTTCTTATATAGTCCCTGTGAATCGATATAATTTTGTATCGATGGGGGCAGCAAATCATCACAGCTTATCCCTTGCTGGTGACGTTGACGAATATCCGTTGCTGAAATGTTTAACAACGGAGTGGCTGCCAGATGAATATAACCATATGGTTTTTGGCTCAGTGGGAGTGGAGAACCAATTTGGTGCTTTTCAAGCCACAATTGCATTCCTGGAGCCGTAAGTTGGCTTTGATAACCCGGACGGGAGCAGACCAGCAGATGACAAATATCGAGCAACTCTTCCCACTTATGCCAGGTATGAATAGCTTGTAATGAGTCCTGGCCAATGATGAATGCCAATGGAAGTTGTTCACCGATTTCCTGACGAAAGGATTTCAGCGTTTCTATGGTGTAAGAAGGTGCTTGCCGCTCTAGCTCACGGGTATCTACAGTAAACAGAGGATTATCCCGCACGGCCAGACGCACCATTTCCAATCGTTGCTGGGCAGTTGCCTCCGGTTGAGGGCGATGTGGGGGAACGTGATTCGGTAATAAGATAACCTGCTTAAGTCCCACTAGTTGGGCTAATGCTTCCACAGGACGTAAATGACCATAATGGATGGGATCAAATGTGCCACCGAATAAAGCCTGAATAACCGGAGAATTCCCATTGGTTACAGAATCAGTGGCATTGATTGGGGTAATATTCGTTGAGTCAATATCTTGATCGATATTGATTGGATCAATAGATTCAGGCATTCAGGAAGCTCTCTGGTAATGATTTTCCGCATAACAACATGGAAAGCGTTTCCAGGTCAGCCCAAATGGATTGGCTATAATCCTGTTTGACGCGCAGTTCCATCTGGGTCAACAAATGTATGGCAGATTGCAGTTCTCGCTGTGACAGACGCTGTAGTGCAGTTGACAGCAATGCCCTACGATTTTGCCAAATCTTGTGTTGATCAAACAAAGTTTTCAGAGGGACGGTCGTATATTGACGCTTAAGTACCAACAGTAGCATGAGTTCCCTCTGTATAGTACGGAGCAAAATGATCGTCTCGGTATCTTCTTGCCGAAGTTGTTTCAATATATGCCATGCTCGCTTTATTTTTCCTGCCAGCAAAGCATCAACCCAATGATAGGGAGAAAAGTGAGCCGCATCGTTGACTGCTTCTTCTACGCGAGGAAGTGTCAATCGATTGTCGGGATAGAGCAGGGAAAGACGTTCCAGGGCCTGAGCCATTGCCAATAGGTTTCCTTCATAGCAATAGCATAGTAATTGATTGGCTTCATTTTCCAGTAATAGCCCCAGGTTTTTGGCACGTTGTGCCACCCATTGTGGCAGGCGATTTTGCTCAGGTGTCAAGCAACTGACATATACCCCATTTTGCCCAATCGCTTTGAACCACGAGCTATTTTCTTGTGCTTTAGTCAGTTTGTGCCCGCGCAATATCAGTAAAATATCTGAATGCAGCAACGCTGACAGCTTGGTCAGCCGCTCTGCCATTGTGGTATTAGGGCCATTTTCTGGAAGCAGCAGAGTGAGAGACTGACGGCTGGCAAACAGGCTAAGTGACTGACATAAGCTAAAGATTTCATCCCAATCGGTATGGTTATCCAATGTAAAGGTGAAATGCTCCATAAAGCCATGTTGTTCAGCCACCTTGCGGATGCTGTCTTGACTTTCCTGCAATAGTAATGGCTCATTGCCCCACAACAGGTAGTTGCCTCGCAGCCCTTCATTGAGCTGCGAGAAAAGTTGTTCAGGATACAGTCGGATCATTGCTTCTGTGTTGCCGCAGCTTTTTGTTTTGCTTCAGCTTTCAAGAGTTCTGCGCCATGAACGGTTAACAATTGGCGCATAAGCTGACGAGCAGCCTGTTCGCGCATTTCCTGTTTAACCAATTCATCTTCTGCATCTTTTGCCAGTGCTTCCAAAGGATTATCGAAGAACGAACGATCAACCTTTGCCCGCAATGGATAGATGCTACCATTTGGCATTAGAACTTGCGCATCAACATTCAGTACCAACAGACGCTCAGCCGCTTTACCATCCTGAAAGATAGAAACTGTCTCTTTGTTTTCATTAGAGCTAACCAGTTTCAGGATAGGTAATGAAGCATCACCATTTTCCACAATTTTGACATCGTTTAGCCGAAGTTGCTGACGTACTGCTCGTGCCAGAGGACCATAAGGATCTCCAGAACTTAATTGCAATGTTTGCAGCTCCTTTGGTACTTGTGTTGTGCCGCGAAGATGAAAACCACAGCCAGCGGTGACTAGCACCGCTAACCCGAGCAAAAACGTGCAAATATGATGTCGTAGATTATTTTCTACCACAAATAGGGTCTCCTGTTATCAGCCGACAACCAGGTTCAGTAACTTACCTGGAACATAGATGACTTTGCGGATACTGACGCCTTCAAGATATTTCTGCACACCGTATTCTTGCATCGCCATCTCTTGGACATACTCTTTTGTTGCATCTGCCGGTACCGTGATACGACCACGAACCTTACCGTTAATTTGGATAATGACCAGTTTAGTATCGTCTACCATTGCCTGCTCATCTGCTTGTGGCCATACCGCAGTGTCAATGTCATCTTCATTACCAAGCGCTTTCCACATGACAAAGCAAGCGTGTGGTGTAATCGGTGAAAGCATACGTACAATCGCTGTTACTGCTTCTTGCATCAGAGCGCGATCTTGCTCTGTTTCCTGTGGCGCACGAGTCAGTTTATTCATCAGCTCCATAATGGCCGCAATGGCAGTATTGAATGCTTGACGGCGACCAACATCATCAGTGACTTTCGCAATGGTTTTGTGCAAATCACGGCGCAGATCTTTCTGTTCTGTCGTCAGGTTGCTGATATCCAGTGGCTGGGTTGCTCCTTTGTTGCTGTGCTCGTAAACCAGACGCCAAACACGTTTCAGGAAGCGGTTAGCACCTTCCACGCCAGATTCTTGCCATTCCAGAGTCAGTTCTGGTGGTGCAGCGAACATCATAAACAGACGAACGGTATCTGCACCGTATTTATCGACCATAATTTGTGGATCGATACCGTTGTTCTTGGATTTCGACATCTTGCTCATGCCGGTATAAACCAGCTCATGGCCGTCTTTATCTGTTGCTTTGACAATACGGCCTTTCTCATCGCGCTCAACAATGGCATCAGCTGGAGATACCCAGACTTTCTCGCCGCTGTTGCCGGTATAGTAGAAGGCTTCGGCCAGAACCATGCCTTGGCACAGCAGGCGCTTGGCAGGTTCATCAGAGTTGACCATGCCAGCATCACGCATCAATTTATGGAAGAAACGGAAGTACATCAGGTGCATGATAGCGTGTTCAATACCACCGATGTATTGATCCACTGGCAACCAATAGTTAGCCGCTGCCGGATCCAACATGCCTTTATCATAATCTGGACAGGTATAGCGTGCGTAATACCATGAGGATTCCATAAAGGTATCAAAGGTATCAGTTTCAAGCAGTGCAGGTTGGCCGTTAATGGTCGTTTTTGCCCATTCAGGATCCGCTTTAATTGGGCTGGTGATCCCATCCATCACGACATCTTCTGGCAAAATTACCGGTAATTGATCTTCTGGAACAGGGACAACAGTGCCATCTTCCAGTGTTGCCATTGGAATTGGCGCACCCCAATAACGTTGACGAGAAACGCCCCAATCACGCAGGCGGTAATTGACTTTACGCTGTCCGACGCCCATTGCAACCAGTTTGTCTGCGATAGCATTGAAGCCTTCTTCATGGCTCAGGCCACTGAATTCACCGGAATTGACCAGTACATTTTTATCAGTAACTGCTGCTTCTTGAACGTTTGGTATATTGCCATCGTTGTCCAGAATAACGGCTTTTATTGGCAGGCTGTATTTAGTGGCAAATTCCCAGTCACGTTGATCGTGTCCTGGAACAGCCATCACCGCACCAGTGCCGTATTCCATCAAGACAAAGTTAGCAACCCAGATAGCGAGTTTTTCATTGGTTAATGGATGAATGACAAACATGCCAGTTGACATGCCTTTTTTCTCCATCGTTGCCATATCAGCTTCGGCAACTTTGGTATTACGGCATTCGTCAATAAATTTCACCAGTTCAGGATTATTTTCCGCAGCTTGCTTTGCCAGAGGATGACCTGCTGCCACTGCGACATAAGTGACTCCCATGAAAGTATCAGGGCGTGTGGTGTAAACGGTGAGTTTTTCCTGGCTGTCAGCAACATTGAACGTGATTTCGACACCTTCAGAACGGCCAATCCAGTTGCGTTGCATGGTCTTGACCTGTT
The DNA here is from genome assembly GCF_037265215.1 of Xenorhabdus griffiniae. NCBI lineage: Bacteria > Pseudomonadati > Pseudomonadota > Gammaproteobacteria > Enterobacterales > Morganellaceae > Xenorhabdus > Xenorhabdus griffiniae. The sequence continues at coordinate 1,557,099 of NZ_CP147737.1, forward strand.
CCGGCCAATCTTCCAGTTTATCCAGATCGTTTAGCAGCTCTTCTGCGTAAGCGGTGATCTTAATGAACCATTGTGGGATCTCTTTACGCTCAACCTGGGTATCACAACGCCAGCAACAGCCATCAATAACCTGCTCGTTAGCGAGAACAGTCAGATCATGTGGGCACCAGTTAACAGCGGAAGTTTTTTTGTATACCAGACCTTTTTCGTACAATTTAGTGAAGAACCATTGTTCCCAGCGATAGTATTCTGGCGTACAGGTCGTGACTTCACGCTCCCAATCATAGCCAAAACCCAGTTGCTTTAACTGGTTTTTCATGTATTCAATGTTGGAATACGTCCATGGAGCTGGGGCGGTATTATTCTTGACCGCAGCGCCTTCTGCTGGCAAACCAAACGCATCCCAACCGATAGGTTGCAATACGTTTTTGCCCAGCATGCGCTGATAACGGGAAATTACATCACCAATGGTGTAGTTACGGACATGGCCCATATGTAGTCGGCCAGAAGGATAAGGTAGCATGGACAGGCAATAGTATTTTTCTTTGCTGCTGTCTTCTGTCACTTTGAACGTTCGCTTCTTTTGCCAATGAAGCTGGACTTGTTGTTCTATGTCTTCTGGACGATATTGTTCTTGCATGGCACCGATAATCCTATGGTGAGTAATAAAGCTACGCCTTTAGCGCGTTTAGTTTGTTTATGAAATCTAAGGTTCCATAGCATAGCTGATAAGGGATAGGGGCAACAACTCTTGTTAAAGGCGGAATGCGGAAAATTACTTATTTTTAGGGAAAATTTAAAATCGGCGGTAGTTTTGCCTGCCGCCGACAAGGAAAAATCAGTGCAGAATTTTCGCCAGAAAATCGCGGGCACGCTCCGATTTTGGGTTAGCAAAGAAATCTTCTTTCTTACTGTCTTCGACAATTTTGCCTTCATCCATGAAAATAACGCGATGTGCTACTTTCTTGGCAAATCCCATTTCATGGGTGACGACCATCATGGTCATGCCTTCGTTCGCCAATTCCACCATGACATCTAGCACTTCATTAATCATTTCAGGATCAAGGGCAGAAGTAGGCTCATCAAATAGCATTGCAATCGGGTCCATACAGAGCGCCCGGGCAATGGCAACACGTTGTTGCTGACCACCGGAGAGTTGTGCAGGAAATTTATCCGCATGGCTGGCTAACCCAACTCGTTCCAGCAGTTTTAAGCCTTTTTCAGTCGCTTCTTTCTTGTCGCGCTTTAACACTTTAACCTGAGCCAGTGTCAGGTTTTCAATAATCGATAGGTGAGGAAAAAGTTCAAAGTGCTGAAACACCATCCCCACCTTGGAGCGCAATTGTGCCAGATTAGTGCTCTTGTCATTGACTTTTGTGTCGTTTACTCGAATTTCACCTTGCTGGACAGGTTCAAGACCATTGACCGTTTTTATCAGTGTGGATTTGCCGGAACCAGATGGTCCACATACCACGACTACTTCGCCTTTTTTGACTTCAGTTGAGCAGTCAGTAAGAACCTGAAATTGGCCATACCACTTGGATACATTTTTCAGGGAAATCATCAAACAGTCCTTTTCTTCAAATAGTTAACCAGCATAGAAGCGGAAAAACTAATCACAAAATAAACAAAGCCGGCAAACAGAACCATTTCAATTTGGGTTCCATCGCGCTCACCAATATTCGTTGCTGTACGGAAAAAATCCGCCAGACTCAATACATATACCAGAGAAGTATCCTGGAATAATACAATGCCTTGTGTTAGCAGCAATGGGATCATTGCCCGAAATGCTTGTGGCAGTATGACCAACCGCATGCTTTGCAATTGAGTCATACCCAGTGCCAGCGCAGCAGAAGATTGCCCGCGGGAAATACTCTGAATACCTGCCCGAATTATTTCGGCGTAGTAAGCTGCCTCAAAGAGCGAAAAAGCTACCATTGCAGAAATTAAACGGATATCGGTTTTTGGTGAAATACCTAGAATATTTTGTAATAAGTTAGGCACAATCAGATAAAACCACAGTAATACCATCACCAGTGGAACTGAGCGGAACAGGTTAACATATAGGGCGGCAAACCAGCTCAACGCTTTGATGGATGAGAGGCGCATTATCGCCAGCATGGTTCCCCAAACAATGCCTATGATAACGGCTGTCACGGTAATTTTTGCCGTTATCAACAATCCATCCAGAAGGAAGGGCAAGCTTGGTACAATTGAACTCCAGTCAAACTGATACATTTTTTATCGCCCTCCCAGGTTGCCGGGTAAACGTACTTTTTTCTCCAGTATGCTCATGGCAAGCATGATCACCAGGTTGATACCTATATAAGCCAGTGTGATCGCTGTGAATGATTCATAGGCGTGAGCGGAATAATCCAGCAATTTATTGGCCTGAGCAGCCATATCAACCAACCCGATTGTGGACGCAATGGCAGAATTCTTCACCAAATTGAGCATTTCTGAGGTCATGGGGGGAATTATCACTCGGTAGGCGTTTGGCAGCAGAACGTAACGGTAGGTTTGTGGCAAGGTTAATCCCATTGCCAGACCTGCGGCTTTTTGCCCCCTTGGGAGTGACTGAATTGCCGCGCGAACTTGCTCACATACACGGGCCGCGGTGAATAAACCTAAGCAGAGGACTGAAGAGATAAAAAACTGGATATTGGGGTCCAACTCCATTTTGAACCAATCGCTCAAATTTTTGGGCAGGAATTCAGGAACCACCAGATACCAGGTAAAAAATTGGACAATAAGAGGAACGTTGCGAAATAACTCCACATAACACGTCCCAAGTCCGGCAAGGAATTTATTCGGGACTGTGCGAAGAATACCGAACAATGAGCCGACAACGAATGCAATGATCCAGGCACAGGCGGAAAGTGCCACCGTTACCTGAAAACCAGAAATAAGCCACCCCAGATAGGTGGTATTACCAAAAGGGGCTGCTTGTAAAAAGATGCCCCAATCCCAATTAGCGGACATAATCGAACTCCCTGATATGGGGTTAGCTGTCATTCATCGAATTTAAATCTGGAAAAAAATGAGGTAGGGAACGACTACCTCATACCCGTTATTGCCAATGAAATCGGGATTTTGCTTGCTTAATTCAACGCCTTATCGTTTGGTGACTTAAACAAATCTCTCATTTCATTTGACATAGAGAAGTTTAAATTCAGGTTCTTAGGTGGAATGGGTTCTTTAAACCAGCGATCAAACATTTTTTCTGCTTTACCGGAGGTTTGTGTTTTGGCAATAACGTTATCAATCAATTTCTTGAATTGGAGATCATCTTTGCGCAGCATACAGCCGTATGCTTCTTCCGATTGTGGTTTGCCAACAATGATCCATTGATCGGGTTTTTTAGCTTTCGCGCGTTCACCAGCGAGTAAAGCATCATCCATCATAAAGGCGACAGCACGGCCTGATTCCAGAGTACGGAATGAATCACCGTGGTCTTTGGCACTGATGATACGCATTTTCATTTGCTTCTCATCATTGAGCTTATTCAACAAGATTTCGGAAGTTGTGCCGGAAGTCACAACGACATTTTTTCCTGCCAGATCATCAAACCCCTTGATACCTGAATCTTTTTTGGTCAGCAAGCGAGTACCGACGGAAAAGATGGTATTGGAGAATGCTGCTTGTTTCTGTCGTTCAATGTTGTTGGTGGTGGAGCCACATTCAAAATCGAAAGTACCATTTTGTAGCAGGGGAATGCGGTTCTGGGAGGTAATCGGGATCAGCTTAACTTGCAAATTAGGCATATCCAGCTTTTTCTTGACTGCTTCAACGATCAGGTTGGAATAATCCTGGGAATAACCCACGACGTTTTGTTGATTATCGTAGTAAGAGAATGGAACCGACGATTCTCGGTGTCCAACAACGATAATGCCGTTATCTTTGATTTTTTTCAGTGTTCCTGTCAATTCCTCAGCATGGGCAGCCCCGACTGCGCTAAGCAACATCATAGTTAACATCAACTTACGCATATACAGCTCCTTTATCTGGTTATTTTTTGTGAAATTGGATTTGCTTACAGATAATTGTGTTTTTGCATGTTTCTATACCAATCCAACTTCAAGTTGCAGATTAAAAATCAATGTGATTGTTTATATCTCCCCCGCTACGCGGGGAGATATAAGACGCATCTTGAAAGACGATTGGTATACATAAATAAGACTGCCGAAACGATTTTTCTGGTTTCTTTGTTTATGTGATGTAAAAAAATAATTCATAATGTTACTTTTTTGAAACCATAATGTTTCCGTTTCGCGACACACATCGCACTATAAATAAACAATTTCATTTATGTGTGATTAAAAAGTGAATAATATTGAATATTGTTCACACTTTGCGCTATTTAAAATAATGTTCTGTTTTAGCGGGTATTTGATGGTGATATATGTGAGGAATTATTGTTATTTCGGTGATGAAATCGATAGTTAAATGAAATCAGGACATAAGTAATATGCCCTGATCACTATTAACGTTTAATTACAGAAAAATAGAAAATCAAGATTTGCGGCGTTTTTTTATCAAAGCAAAGATAAAAAACAGGGCACTTGCTCCCCATATTGGCCAATTTCCGAAGCGAAAATAAGGTGTTATCCCTGTGGCTGGGGTTACTTTGGTTTCCAATACCTGTCGGGTAAATTGTGGAAGTTCAGCCTGAATGGAACCATCCGGGTTAATTACTGCGGTAATGCCGTTATTCGTTCCTCTTAGCAGAGGACGCCCCAATTCAAGAGCGCGCATTCGTGCCATTTGGAAATGCTGCCAAGGGCCAATGGAACGTCCAAACCAGGCATCATTAGAAACGGTCAAGAGGAACTCGGTGTCAGGTTTGAAATTATCACGCACCTGTTCACCCAAAATAATTTCGTAGCAGATAGCGGCAGTAATATTGTGTCCGGCAACAGAAAGTTGAGGCTGGATGTAATTACCTTGGCTAAAAGAAGACATCGGCAAATTGAATAAAGGTGCCAATGGCCGCAGTATTGATGCTAGTGGCACAAACTCACCAAACGGTACCAGGTGATGTTTGTCGTAACGGGTTAACGCTGGGTATTGGTAAGGTATCTTATCCCCTAATACGATGATGCTGTTATAGAATTTATAACCTTCCAATGTCGGTCGGGCGTCCACAATGCCAGTGATCAAACTGGTATTATGTTTTCTCAGCACGGTATCCAGTTTAGTCAGAAAATCACGCTGGTTATATTCATTATCAGGAATAGCAGATTCCGGCCAGATGATGATTCGCGTTTTACCAATGAAAGGACGACTGTTGTCCAAATAAATATCCAGTGTTTTTCCAAGAGCGCTGGATTCCCACTTAATGGCTTGGGGAATATTACCTTGAATCAAAGCAATATCAGTGGCTTTTTCTGGTTGTAGGGTATACCACTGGTAGTGCCTCATTGACCACGGTAACAGTAACAGGATAATGGCGAAAATAGCCGCGGAAATTTTTTTCTGGGTGACAGCAACAACCAACAATCCGCTGATCATCATCAGTAAAAAGGTAATACCTTCCACACCCAGAATAGGCGCAATGGCTTTCATCGGGCCATCAATTTGGCTGTAACCAAATTGTAACCACGGAAACCCAGATAACACCCAACCACGCAAGAATTCTGTCAATTGCCACATCGCTGGGCTGGCTATAACCAGCCTGATGCTATTAGAAGCCGGAAAAAAGCGGTTCAATACACCAGTAAATAAAGCGGGATAAAGGGCAAGATAGGCAGATAGCAAGATCACCAAAAAGATATTGATAGCGGTTGGCATGCCACCAAAGTCGGCGATACTGACATAAACCCAGTTTGCGCCACTGCCAAATAAGCCAAGGCCCCAGCATAAACCAATAAAGCAAGCCTGGCGGGTTGTTCTGTTTAAGGAAAGAATTTGCAGGCCAAAAAGGGAAACAAGAGCAGCAGGCCAGAAATCAAAAGGTGAAAAAGCCAGCGTTCCACTGGCTCCGAAGAAAAGTGCCAGCACGGCACGTAACCGCTGGCAACTCATTAATGAGGCTTTGTTCATCCAGATCCTATTTATTGTTTATCAAGGCCAGGAACATCAGCATCATCCGGTATTTTTACATGAACCTGAATGATCTTACGGCTATCAGACATTGCCACTTTGAAAAGGTAACCATCAATGGTGATGGATTCCCCACGTGAAGGCAGATGCCCAAATGCTTGCATGACTAGCCCACCAATAGTATCAACCTCTTCATCGCTGAAATTAGTGCCAAAAACGTCATTAAAATCCTCGATTTGAGTCAACGCCCGCACTGAATAGGAGTGGCGACTTAGGGTACGAATATCGTTATCTTCATCATCATCGTATTCGTCTTCTATTTCACCCACAATCAGTTCAAGAATATCCTCAATGGTGACCAGCCCCGAAACGCCGCCAAATTCGTCGATCACAATCGCCATATGGTAGCGTTGGGAACGGAATTCTTTCAGCAGGCGGTCAACACGTTTACTTTCCGGCACGACAACAGCCTGACGAAGAACTTTATCAATGCTGAAAGGTTCTGCATTTGTACGCATGAAGGGTAGCAGATCTTTCGCCATCAATATGCCTTCGATGTGATCTTTGTCTTCGCTGATCACAGGAAAGCGTGAGTGAGCCGAGTCGATAATAACATCCAGACATTCGTCCAGAGATTGGTTGCGTTTTAAGGTAACGATCTGTGAGCGTGGGATCATAATGTCACGCACGCGTTGATCAGCAATATCCATGACACCTTCGAGCATCTCGCGGGTATCAGGATCGATGAGGTCGTTCTGCTCAGAATCACGGATCAGTTCAACCAAATCATCACGGTTTCTCGGTTCACCGTGAAAAAGCTGATTAAGAAGTGCAAAAAAGCCTTTCTTAGGGCCAGGGTTATCGTTACTTGAAGGATGGTCGTCGCTCATGGCGTTTTAATGAAAATTCCCCATATAAAATCGTAGACTATTATGTTTAACATAAAAATGTTGACAGTGGTTATTCTTTTTCCGCGAGATAGGGATCAGTATAACCCATTTTTTTTAGGAGCTCTGTTTCCAGCGCTTCCATTTCTTCCGCTTCATCGTCTTCAATATGATCATATCCCAGAAGATGAAGGCTGCCGTGAACCACCATATGTGCCCAGTGTTCTTCGACCGTTTTTTGTTGCTCATCTGCCTCTTTTTCAACAACTTGACGGCAGATAATTAAATCACCGAGTAAGGGTAATTCAACTTCAGGTGGCGCTTCAAATGGGAAAGATAACACATTAGTTGGTTTATCTTTCCCTCGATAAGTGAGGTTTAAATCGTGGCTTTCTGCCTCATCGACCAGGCGAATAGTCACTTCACTTTCGGTCTGAAATTGTGGCAAAACACCTTCCAACCAGCGTTGGAAAAGGGCTTCTTCGGGTAGCCCTTCGGGGTTTTCACAGGCAATTTGCAAATCTAATATCACTGAACTCATTGTGCTTCCTGTCTGCGTTTCTCATTGAGCGCTTTTTTGCGTTCTTGTTCTGCTGCTTCCCATACTTCATAGGCGATAACCACTTTTGCCACCACAGGATGGCGAACAATGTCTTCACTATGTAAGAAGTTAAAACTCAGGTCATCAACATCAGATAACACTTCTATTGCATGACTCAGGCCTGATTTTTGCCCTCTTGGCAAGTCAATCTGGGTTACGTCACCGGTAATGACGGCCTTGGAATTAAAACCAATGCGAGTCAGGAACATTTTCATCTGTTCAATGGTCGTATTCTGGCTTTCGTCGAGAATAATAAAGGCATCATTGAGGGTACGTCCACGCATATAAGCCAGTGGCGCCACTTCAATAACGTTTCTTTCGATAAGCTTCTCAACTTTTTCAAATCCCATCATTTCAAACAGAGCATCATAAAGCGGACGCAGATAAGGGTCGACTTTCTGGCTAAGATCACCAGGCAGAAAGCCCAGTTTTTCTCCGGCTTCAACCGCAGGACGGGTCAGCAGGATACGGCGGACTTCCTGGCGTTCTAGTGCATCAACCGCCGCAGCAACGGCCAAATACGTTTTCCCTGTACCAGCAGGCCCCACCCCGAACGTAATATCGTGATCAAGGATGTTAGCAATATATTGCGCCTGATTGGGAGTACGGGGTTTTACAACACCCCGTTTAGTTTTGATGTTGACAGCCTTACCATATTCAGGGACGCTTTCTGCTGCTTGTTCCAGCACCCTGCTCTCAGTAATAGCGAGATGCACCTGCTCAGGCTCAAGATCAGGTATGACGCCGCGTATAGGCGCGGTTTCGACATAAAGGTGGCGTAAGATCCCTGCGGCCGCATTAACACACAATGGCTTACCAGCCAGTTTGAAACGGTTATCACGGCGATTGATTTCAATACCCAAACGACGTTCAAGTTGTTTCAGATTATCATCAAGTGGTCCACACAGACTCATCAGACGTTGATTGTCAGCAGGCTCCAGAAAGATTTCTTGGGTTGCTACTTGTGGGTTTATTTGTGTCACTGATTATCTCTATGTTAGGGCCTGTTAAGGCTGATAAAAGCCAACGCCGAACTCATCTTCCTTGCGAGTACGGGCAATGACTGATTCAGGTGACTCATGAATGCGCAGATCCATCTCATCTTCAGTACGAATGACTTTACCTCGCAGGGAGTTGGCGTATACGTCAACAATTTCGACATCAACAAATTTACCAATCATGTCAGGCGTTCCCTCGAAATTAACCACGCGGTTATTCTCGGTACGGCCAGAGAGCTCCATGATATTTTTGCGTGATGGGCCTTCAACCAGAATGCGTTGCGTACTGCCAAGCATTGCGCGGCTGTAGCTCATAGCTTGCTGGTTAATGCGCTGCTGGAGCAGGTACAAGCGCTGTTTCTTTTCTTCTTCGCTAACGTCATCTGGCAAATCGGCTGCGGGTGTACCTGGGCGCGCTGAATAGATGAAGCTAAAACTCATGTCGAAGTTAACATCGGCAATCAGTTTCATGGTTTTTTCAAAATCATCCTGTGTTTCACCTGGGAAACCGATGATGAAGTCAGAACTGATCAGAATGTCAGGGCGTGCCTTACGTAAACGACGAATAATGCCTTTGTATTCTAGCGCAGTATGGGCACGTTTCATCAGGGTAAGGATGCGATCAGAACCACTCTGGACTGGCAGGTGCAGGAAGCTCACTAACTCAGGGGTATCTTCGTAGACTGCAATAATATCGTCAGTAAACTCGATTGGATGGCTGGTTGTGAAGCGAATGCGGTCGATACCGTCAATAGCCGCAACCAGACGCAACAGTTCGGCAAATGTGCAGATACCGCCATCAAACGTTGCGCCGCGATAGGCATTAACGTTTTGACCAAGCAGATTCACTTCACGTACACCTTGCGCAGCAAGTTGGGCAATTTCGAATAAAATATCATCACAAGGACGACTGACTTCTTCCCCACGGGTGTAAGGTACGACGCAGAATGTGCAGTACTTATTGCAGCCTTCCATGATGGAAACGAATGCTGTTGGGCCTTCGGCACGAGGCTCTGGCAGACGGTCAAATTTTTCAATTTCAGGGAAACTGATGTCAACAACAGGGCTGCGGGTGCCTTTGACATGATTAATCATTTCGGGCAGGCGGTGCAGGGTTTGTGGCCCAAAAATAATATCGACGCTAGGTGAGCGCTGGCGAATGTAATCCCCTTCCTGGGAAGCAACACAACCCCCCACACCGATAATGATTTCAGGATTTTTATCTTTCAGGCCCTTCCAGCGGCCAAGTTGGTGAAAGACTTTTTCCTGAGCCTTTTCACGGATTGAACAAGTATTCAGGAGTAAGATATCTGCTTCTTCGGCGACATCGGTTAACTGATAACCGTGAGTGGTTTCCAGCAAGTCGGCCATCTTGGATGAATCGTATTCGTTCATCTGACAGCCCCAGGTTTTGATATACAGTTTTTTTATCGTCGACATTTTGTGTATCCGGTGTTTCCAGTGGAATGATGCTTCAACACTGAAAAGCGCAATATATTGCACGTAGTGTATTTAGCATAATATTGTTAGCTATTGTAGTCATTTGAGGCACCAGTGACCAGACTGTAATAGCGGATATTCTCAGCCGGAAAGGGAAAATTCCGGTAGACTGTTTTAATCAATAAGTTAATGACGTGATGAATATGAATAATCCACAACAAAAATTCGATATCGTTGTCGTTGGCGCAGGTATGATTGGTGCAGCGACAGCATTGGGATTGGCGCAGGAAGGTTGGCGTGTTGCATTGTTGGAGCACCAGCCTCCTGCACTTTATGATGCAGAGTGTGAACCGGATGTTCGTATATCTGCGATTAGCTGTGCTTCGGTGGATTTATTGAACCAATTGGGAGCATGGGAAAACGTCTTGCAAATGCGCAGTGCTCCTTATCGAAAGCTGGAAACATGGGAGCAAAATGATTCGAATGTCATTTTCGATGCTGCAAGCTTGGGACTGCCAGAGTTAGGGCATATGGTTGAAAATCGTGTCTTGCAGCTGGCATTGTGGCAGGAATTTGCACGTTATCCAAACCTGACATTGATTTGTCCCACTGTTTTGCAATCTATGCAGCGTCAGCATGAGAATAAAACGTGGCGGGTGACGTTGGAAGATGGCGTGGAAATTAACACACGACTGATTATTGGTGCAGACGGTGCCCGTTCTCAAGTCCGTCAATTGGCGGGTATTGGCAGTAACGGGTGGCAATATCGCCAGTCATGTATGCTGATAACGGTCAAGACTGACCAGCCTCAACAAGATATAACCTGGCAACAATTTTTTCCTTCTGGCCCTAGGGCCTTTCTGCCGTTGTTTGATCAATGGGCTTCGTTGGTTTGGTATGATTCTCCTGCCCGTATTCGCCAATTGCAGTCAATGACGATGGCACAACTTGAACGAGAAATTCTTCAGGCATTTCCTGCCCGCTTAGGTACAGTTACCCCGATTGCTGCTGGCTCATTCCCGCTGACTCGTCATCATGCCAGCCATTACGTACAAGAAGGGTTGGTTCTGCTGGGAGATGCGGCTCATACCATCAATCCGTTGGCAGGGCAGGGAGTGAATTTAGGTTATCGGGATGTTGATGTGTTACTCAAGGTACTAACCAATGCTAAGGAATTGTTGCAAGAGTGGGATTCTTTGCCAGTTTTGATGCGTTATCAACGCCGCAGGATGCCGGATAATTTGGTGATGCAGGCAGGAATGGATTTTTTCCATACCACATTCAGTAATGATTTGCCGGGGTTAAAAACGGTACGAAATCTGGCATTAATGGCTGCGCAACGTGCAGGAGGCATGAAAAATCTTGCTCTGAAATATGCATTGGGGTTGTGATGGATATTGTTTCCTATTAGCCCCTTATGGGGCTAATTTGGTTTTATTATTCACAGGCTATTTTGCCTAACCATCCTGGGTGTGTAGCTTCGCACTGCGCAATACATTTTTCACGTATTTGAGGGATTACCCAAATCGAGCAGACCACAGCATAAGTTTGCATTGAAGCTAAAAGTGTCGTGCCTGCTAGCAGGCAAAGAAGAATGAACTTTTTCATTTTACTCACCCCATTTCACTGACAACAACAAAAACTAATTTACCCTGTAAACCTATTTTCACCCAATAACAAGCGAATAATGTTTAACAATTAGTTACCCTCTGAAACTAAACCCAATATTTTTGTATCCATTCCCTGAGTGGCTACAGAAATAACCCATGCTGCCACCCGTTTCTATCGCGTACCTAACGCACACGGGTTGGTGGCATTTTTATTTTCACTGCGCATTCGCACGCGCAAATTTAATCCAAGATCGTATACCAAATAAGGTTCAGGGGCATCACGCCCCTTTCTGACACTGTAGATTAGACGTCTGTGTTCAGATGCTGGAAGATTCGGTGTGGAATTTGAGGCAGGGGGAGGTAGATCTATAATTTCAATTGTATAAAATTACAAACCTAAATTTATTAGATTATCTAATTGGTGAGAGGGTGGGAAAGTTTATTTTTATGAGATAAATGCGAAAAAACCACCCTTAATGGCGGTTTCTATATCAAAGAATATTCTGTATATTCTTTCTCTGCTCTTTTTCAATTCGCTACATCATGTAACTCGTTGAAAATATTGGCTGGGGTACCAGGATTCGAACCTGGGAATGCCGGAATCAGAATCCGGTGCCTTACCGCTTGGCGATACCCCAACTGAATTTTTAAATGGTGGCTACGACGGGAATCGAACCTGTGACCCCAGCATTATGAGTGCTGTGCTCTAACCAGCTGAGCTACGTAGCCATTTACGATAAACGTAAGAGTTGTGATAAACCTCAGTAATATGGCTGGGGTACCTGGATTCGAACCAGGGAATGCCAGGATCAAAACCTGGTGCCTTACCGCTTGGCGATACCCCACCTGAGTGTTATCTAATGCAGCCTTTGTTATTCCCAGAATGCGCTGTTAACCATATACCGTTTTAATCCATTGTTCCAGTTAAATGGCTGGGGTACCTGGATTCGAACCAGGGTATGCCAGGATCAAAACCTGGTGCCTTACCGCTTGGCGATACCCCACCTGAAACAATACACTAAAACTTAAAATCGTTACTAAAATACATTCTAAGTACAACCCGATAAAGAAAATGGTGCGGGAGGCGAGACTTGAACTCGCACACCTTGCGGCGCCAGAACCTAAATCTGGTGCGTCTACCAATTTCGCCACTCCCGCAAAGATGGTGGCTACGACGGGAATCGAACCTGTGACCCCAGCATTATGAGTGCTGTGCTCTAACCAGCTGAGCTACGTAGCCATCTTTTTTCGCTTTGCCTTCATCGGCGGTGCGGGGCGCATTATGCGTATATCAGACAGATGCGTCAACTGCTTTTTTAAAGAAATATGCACAAAATCGTTTGTTTGTTTGTCTTATAAGCGTTTTGTCGACAAAGTCGGCTAAAACGGTTGAAATTATCCGCCAAGAAGATGTTGCAACAGTACACCATTAAGCATTGCGCGTTTCGTTAGGGCGAATGCCCCAATTGCTGAACAGTGATTTAACTCAGAAATCACTATAGGAAGGTCTTCACGGAATGCTTTTAATACTTGGGTATTGATGCTGCTCTTGATGGTTGGCAACAATACCTGTTCTGCTTCAGTGATTTCTCCGGCAATCACCACCTTCTGAGGGTTAAACAGGTTAATCGCGATTGAGATAGCCTTGCCAAGGTAGAGCCCTACATGTCTGATGACTTCTGTGGCAAGGGGATCGCCCGCATTGGCTGCAAGGCAAATTGCATGGATATTGCAATTATTCAAGGCAAGCTGACTTGGGAACCCTTGGCGTAATTGTTGTTGTACTTTAGTTTCGATTGCTGAATTGGCAGCGATAGTTTCCAGACAACCAAAATTACCGCAATGGCAGCGTTCACCGAGAGGATCGATTTGAATATGGCCTATTTCACCCAGATTGCCGCGTTTGTTGAGCAAAATGTTGTTGTTAACAATGACACCAGCCCCTGTACCACGATGGACGCGTACCAGAATGGAATCTTCACAATCGCGTGTTGCCCCGAAATAATTTTCTGCCAATGCCAGGCTGCGAATATCATGACCAATAAAGCAGAAGGTGTTGAAATGTGTTTTGATATTCTTCACCAGAGGCCAGTTATCTACCTTAATATGTGGCATATAGCGGATAATACCCAGTTCAGGATCAACCAGACCGGGAAGAATAACTGAAATTGCGATCAACTCACGGATCCGGCGTTGGTTTTTGTTGATGAAACTTTCAATGGCGTAAATAATTCGTTTCTCGACTTCCTGCTGACTATTTTCCCGTACAGGGTAATGTGCTTCCGCTAACGTCTTGCCACTCATATCGAACAGTGCCACAGTTGCATCATGGCGCCCAAGTCGGACTCCGATCGTATGGAAATGGCGTGTTTCGCTAATTATGGAGATTGCACGTCTTCCGCCAGTGGAAGCCTGATGTTCGACTTCTTTTATCAGGCCACGCTCCAATAACTGACGAGTAATTTTAGTTACACTGGCAGGAGCAAGTTGGCTCTCTTCTGCAATTTGGATGCGTGATATTGGCCCATGCTGATCAATCAGCCGATAGACCACAGCACTATTTAGCTGTTTGACTAGATCAATATTACCAATTTGCTTCTGTGCGTTTTCGTTACTCATCAGTCTTTATACTCACGGTAGTTTGATTTCGTTTCCGTTAACAATGGTTTTGCAGATTTTGAAATCGTGAGTAAATGCGGTCAGGTTCGCTACCTTGCCGGATTCAATCGTACCGAGGTGTTTATCAATACCGATTGCGCGGGCTGGGTAAAGCGTTACCATTCGCAACGTTTCATCCAAAGCAATACCAACATGTTCCACACTATTTTTGACACAATCAATCATTGTGATTGATGAGCCGCTCAGTGTGCCATTTTCATCAACACATAAACCATTTCGATAATATATTGTTTTATTAGCAAAGGTAAATTGATCCATGGCATCGGGAGCAAGCCCGGCAGGAGCGATGGCATCCGTTACCAAGATAAGTTTTTCATTTTTTAATCTCTTGGAATTGCGGACATTTGGCCATGATACATGCATTCCATCACAGATTATGCCGGCATAGACTTCTGGGGAATCATAAATGGCACTCACCAGCCCAGGCTGGCGGCCAGAAATTGCAGGCATGGCATTATATAAATGGGTAGAAAAAGTAATACCATGTTGGAAGCCATGACGAGCTTCTTCATAAGTCGCATTAGAATGGCCCGCAGAAACAGTAATGCCGGCTTCGGCGAATTGCTGAATATATTGGCTTTCTACCATTTCAGGAGCGAGAGTGATTTTGGTAATTACATCAGCATTCTGGCATAGGTAATTAACCATTTCAGGGGTGGGTTTGCGGATATAAGCTGTATTATGAGTTCCTTTTTTTATTGGATTAATATAAGGCCCTTCCAGATGCAGCCCTAGTGCCTGATGAGGATTTTTTTGTAGATAAGCGCGCATGACTTCAATGGCTTTTATCATTAATTCATCGGGGCTGGTGATGAGGGTAGGTAAAAAACTGGTACAACCGTAGAGCTGGTTGGTTTTCTGCATAGTATGCAGAGTTTCTTCTGAAAGATTTTCCAACCGTTCATTAAACTGGACTCCCCCACAACCATTCACTTGTAGGTCAATAAATCCTGGTGCGAGATTTGCGCCATGTAAATTGTGTTTTTCTATCTCTTCTGGCAGCTCGTTTACCGGACAGACTTGTTTAATCAAACCATCTGCAATGACAACTGCATGGTTATCGAGTCTGTCATATCCGGTATAAATAATGCCATTGGTTAACGCGTACATTGATATCTTGACTCCTAAATCAGTTTAGCTGGCAAATTCATTAACGATATCGGCCTCTAACTGGTGAAAATACTTCACTGTCTTTACCTTCAGTTCCATGGTGGCAGGTTCATCACAGACAATCAGTGATTTTGGATGCATCTGGAGGCAACTGATAGTCCACATATGGTTGATATTCCCTTCTACCGCGGCTTGTAAGGCTTGCGCTTTATTCATTCCAGTTGCCAAAATCATAATTTCTTCGGCATCCATTAAAGTTCCCACTCCAACAGTTAATGCATATTGGGGGACTTGTTTTATATCATGGTTGAAAAAACGGGAATTGGCAGTCCGCGTTTCAATGGTCAGTGTTTTAATTCGTGTGCGTGAAGAAAGAGAAGAGGCCGGTTCATTAAAGGCAATATGTCCATCATTACCAACACCTCCCATAAATAAATGTATTTTGCCATAGGATTTGATTTTATTTTCGTAACGTTGGCACTCAATATCAATATCTTTCGCATTTCCATTTAACAAATTGATGTTCTCTTTGGGGATATCAATGTGATTAAAGAAATTTTGATACATGAATGAGTGGTAGCTTTGAGGATGATCTTCTGGCAGGCCAACATATTCATCCATATTAAATGTCACAACATGCTTGAAGCTCACTTTTCCGGCTTGATACAGGGAAATAAGTTCTTTGTAGGTTGCCAATGGGGTACTGCCTGTGGGAAGTCCGAGTACGAAAGGGCGCTCTGCAGTAGGATTGAACTCATTTATCTTGCTTACAATATAGTGAGCAGACCATCGGCCAACATCACTTGCCGTAGTTAGGGGGATAAGCCTCATGATTACCTCTTAAAAAACATTCAATAAATTAATTATGAGAATTATGCACGATACACATGATTTTGAGATATCAAAGTGGTGCGTGATAGCAATGTGACAAGACGACACGTGGCCCTTTCTCTAAGTGGGGTTTTGTCGCATCCAATGCAATATACATATTTTTCATAATAAAATAAGTTTTGCGTGATAGCTAGATTTTTGATTAAAAATTTATCAAATCAAGTGACTTTAATCACATATCAGACGGATTTAATTTGCGATGAAAAATATTTTTTTTAGACTAAAAACGTTTTAACAATAAATACATAAGTGATGACATAACGTCATTAATTAACTAAAAGACTCCATTAGCAGAGCTTTAAGGGGGCATAAGTGAATATTCTGAGCTACTTACAACGAATTGGCCGGGCATTAATGGTGCCGGTGGCAACATTGCCCGCAGCGGCAATATTGGTTGGTGTAGGTTATTGGATTGATCCAACGGGATGGGGGGCTGATAATGAGTTGGCGGCACTGTTTATCACGTCAGGTACTTCCATTCTCAACAATATGGGAATGTTGTTTGCGATTGGGATAGCCTATGGAATGTCGAAAGATAAAGATGGCGCTGCTGCACTGTCAGGTCTTATCGGATTTATTGTTGTCATGCAACTATGTTCTCCGGCCGCGGTGGCAATGATTAAGGGGATTCCGATTGAGGAAGTCCCAAAAGCATTCGGTAAGATTAATAACCAATTTGTTGGGATTTTGGTGGGTGTCTTCTCTGCTGAGTTGTATAATCGTTACAGTAATGTGGAGCTACCACAAGCACTGTCTTTCTTTAGTGGCCGTCGTTTAGTCCCTATCTTGAACTCTTTCCTGATGATTGTTGTGTCTTTTATTTTGATGTTTATTTGGCCAGTAGTTTATGGCTGGCTGGTAGCATTCGGTGAAAGCATCACCAATCTGGGTTCTGTTGGGGCGGGTTTGTATGCCTTCTTCAATCGTCTGTTGATACTGATTGGTTTGCACCATGCTCTGAATTCCGTATTTTGGTTTGATGTCGCTGGTATCAATGATATTCCTAACTTTCTTGGTGGACAGAAATCCATTGAAGCAGGCACTGCTGTCATGGGGATCACTGGTCGTTATCAGGCGGGTTTTTTCCCGATAATGATGTTCGGTTTGCCAGGGGCAGCATTAGCGATTTACCACTGTGCTCGTCCGGAGAATAGAGCCAAGGTTGCCGGTATTATGATGGCTGGGGCATTTGCGTCCTTCTTTGCTGGCGTAACTGAGCCACTTGAATTTTCGTTCATGTTTGTTGCACCAGTACTTTATGTGTTACATGCGGTCATGACTGGGATTTCGGTTTACATCGCGGCTACCATGCATTGGATTGCCGGTTTTGGCTTTAGTGCTGGGCTTGTCGATATGTTACTTTCCTCCCGTAACCCGTTGGCGGTTCATTGGTACATGTTGATCCCGCAGGGTTTGGTATTCTTCTGCCTTTATTATGTGGTTTTCCGTTTCACCATCAAAAAGTTTAATTTGATGACGCCGGGACGTGAGTTATCGGCCACGGATGAAACTGATGGTTATGATATCGATATGACGAAAAAAGAGAGTCATTCAGCGGGGAGTATTCATGAAATGGCTCATCAATACGTTGCTGCTGTTGGCGGTTCAGACAACTTGACGAGTGTTGACTCTTGTATTACTCGCTTACGTTTATCAGTGAACGATTCCAGCCTGGTCAATGAACAATTGGTAAAACATCTTGGTGCTACAGGTGTTATCCGCCTGAACAAGCAGAGTGTCCAGATTATTATTGGTACACGTGCAGAATTGATATCCAGTATGATGAAAGAAATTCTGAAAAAAGGTTATGTTGCAGCGGCAAAAGTCACTCTCAAATCTGAGGCTGATGTTTTGGTGGAAAAAGAGGACAAACAAGCAGGTAAACCTATTTTGACTTTAATTGCTCCTGTCACAGGTGAATTGGTCAAATTGGAAGATGTTCCTGATGAAGCCTTTTCCAGCAAATTAGTCGGTGATGGGATTGCCATAAAACCCACATCGGATACTGTTTTTGCTCCTGTTGCGGGTAAGGTTGTGAAGATATTTGATACCAACCATGCGGTATGTATTGAAACGGATAGCGGTATTGAGATCATTATTCATATCGGCATAGATACAGTCTCACTGAATGGCACAGGATTTGAGCGTTTGGTGGAAGAAGGAGAGCAAGTGAAAATAGGGCATCCTCTATTGAAGTTAGATCTTGATTACTTAAATGCACATGCCAAATCGATGGTCAGTCCTGTGATTATCAGCAATATTGATGATTATGCGGGCGTTAAAATTCTGACTAAAGGAAATGTAATCGCTAATAAGTCAGACTTATTTCAAGTAATGCAATAAGTGAATGCACATAATATTCTATGTCATAAAGAGTTAACAAACTGAGTTGAGACATAAATAAACAATTTCCCGGGAACATAGCTAATTATGTTTCTGGGAGTCGTCATCTGGGGTTATTCTCGCTTTTCCGCACTAACTTTATCCATTCCGCCATTTCCCACGAACAAAGTATTGTTTCTCGGTTCAGCTTATTAGATTATAGAGGGTTATGTTAAAGCGCTTTTTGCATTGAGGAAAAAAACGATGAGTGAGGCAGATGCCCGCCCGACAAACTTTATTCGTCAGATTATTGACGAAGATCTGGCAACTGGTAAACATACATCCGTACATACCCGTTTCCCACCTGAACCTAACGGTTATCTGCATATCGGCCATGCCAAGTCGATCTGCCTGAATTTCGGCATCGCTCAAGACTATCAGGGACAATGCAACCTACGTTTTGACGATACAAACCCCGTCAAGGAAGATATCGAGTACGTTGAGTCGATTAAAACTGACGTTCAGTGGCTGGGATTCCAGTGGAGTGGGGATATTCGCTACTCTTCTGATTATTTTGATACCCTGTATCAATATGCCATTGAATTAATCAATAAAGGCCTGGCGTATGTCGATGAACTGAGTCCTGAAGAGATCCGTGAATATCGCGGTACTTTAAAAGAGCCAGGTAAAAACAGCCCGTATCGTGATCGCAGCGTAGAAGAAAACCTGGCTCTGTTTGAAAAAATGCGTGCCGGTGAATTTGCTGAAGGTAAGGCATGTTTACGTGCCAAAATTGATATGGCATCCCCGTTCATTGTTATGCGTGATCCGGTCATCTACCGTATCAAATTCGCAGAGCATCATCAGTCAGGTAATAAATGGTGCATCTATCCGATGTATGATTTTACGCACTGCATTTCCGATGCGCTGGAAGGGATCACACATTCCATCTGTACGCTGGAATTCCAGGATAACCGCCGTTTGTACGATTGGGTATTGGATAACATTACGATTGATTGCCATCCACGTCAGTACGAGTTTTCTCGCCTGAACCTGGAATATACGGTGATGTCCAAGCGTAAGCTTAACCAGTTGGTGACAGAAAAGATTGTTGATGGTTGGGATGATCCACGTATGCCAACTATCTCTGGATTGCGTCGTCGTGGTTATACTGCGGCTTCTATCCGTGAGTTCTGCCGCCGCATTGGTGTGACTAAACAGGATAACAACGTTGAAATGGCGGCACTGGAATCCTGCATTCGTGATGATTTGAACGAAAATGCCCCACGCGCGATGGCGGTGCTTGATCCGGTGAAACTGGTGATTGAGAACATGCCAGAAGGTGAAGTCATTCTGACAATGCCTAACCATCCGAATAAGCCAGAAATGGGCAGCCGTGAAGTGCCGTTCAGCCGTGAACTGTATATTGACCGTGCGGATTTCCGCGAAGAAGCAAACCGCCAATATAAGCGTCTGGTTCTGGGCAAAGAAGTTCGTCTGCGCAATGCTTATGTGATTAAAGCAGAGCGGGTTGAGAAAGATGCAGAAGGTAATATCACTACGATTTATTGCCAATATGACGAGCAAACCCTGAACAAAGATCCTGCTGATGGTCGCAAGGTTAAGGGCGTCATTCATTGGGTCAGTGCTGCACACGGTGTAGCAGCGGACTTCTATCAGTATGACCGTCTGTTCAGCGTGGCAAATCCAGGGGCAGAAGATGACTTCTTGTCTACTATCAATCCAGAATCGCTGGTGATCCGTAAAGGATTTGTCGAACCAGGGTTGGCAAATGCATTGCCAGAAACAACCTATCAGTTTGAGCGTGAAGGCTATTTTTGTGCTGATAGCCGCTTGTCAAGTGCGGAACATCTGGTCTTTAACCGTACGGTTGGTCTGCGTGATACTTGGGCGAAAATCTCACAAGAGTAATCATCTCACTAAGATAATGTGACCTCGTACACAAAAAAGCGTGATTATTTTCACGCTTTTTTTGCCTGATAGCCTCGTAATGAAAATTAACTCCTTCAGCTAAGATTAAAAATTGCCTTATAGTCCCATATTGTATAGGGTTATTGTCTGACCAAATTTGTACACTATTTACCCAAAAATTTGCCCAAAAATTTACCCATCGAAAAAATAATAAGTTCGGACGAGGTAATTTATGAAACCCATTAAATTACGTACTTTGGCAGCATTCATCACGGCAGTTGGATTTATAGGCAACGCTCATACAGAAATAACACCGGCAATGTCATCACAGCAGATCGTAGATTTGCTGAGCCAGTTAAAAGTCAATTTCAACGTCATTGATAATCAGGCGGGTTCACATGGTACAGATTGTGCCATTCTTGGCGCTGATTCGGCGGCCTGTAATCGAGTCAATATCATCTTGAGCAATGGTGAGCAGGCAATCAACTCTTCTGATTGGGCGCTCTATTTTCACAGTATTCGCCAAATACTGAAACTGGATAATGATCAATATAAAATCACTCATGTTACGGGTGACTTACATAAACTGGAACCGACGAAAAAATTTACGGGCATCAAAGCCAATGAAAAGGTCGTGTTACCGATTATTGGTGAATATTGGCAAATTTACAGTACGGATTTTATGCCGCGTTGGTATGCGACTTCCGGTGATGCAAGGCCCAAGGTCTTGGTAAGTACCGATACGGAGAACATCAGCCAATTTTTATCCGATCTGGAAGGTGAACAGTGGAAACGAACCACCGCGGATAACAATATCCTGATGACACCTGAAAACCGCTTTGCAAAAAACCAACAGGTGGCAATAATCAGTGAAGATAAGCTGCGAGGACAGATTATTCCGACACCGAAAGTCCTTTCCGTTCATTCCCAGGATGTGGATTTATCTCGTGGCGTGAAATTAGAGTTGGGCGGATTGAGTGGCGAATCTATTAACGTGATCAAGGAGCATTTCAAAGCCCGTGATATTCCTTTAACGGATAACGGTTATCGAATAGCGACCCAGATCAACGCAAACCAATTTACCAAGTCCTGGAGAGTAAACGGTGCGTATTCATTGGAGATTACTACCAAAGGAACACAAATCGTCGCGTTTGATCAATCTGGCGTATTCTATGGTTTGCAGTCACTGTTTTCCTTACTTCCTGCCAATGGTATGCCAAAGATTGCGACATTGACGGCAAAAGATGCACCACGGTTTGAATATCGTGGGGTGTTCCTCGATGTTGGACGAAATTTTCATAGTAAAGAAGCTGTCCTGCGCCTGCTTGATCAAATGTCCCGCTATAAACTGAACAAATTCCATTTCCATCTAAGTGACGATGAAGGCTGGCGTTTGGAGATCCCTGGTTTACCGGAATTGACAGAAATCGGTAGTCAACGCTGTCATGATCTGAGTGAGACTCAATGCTTATTGCCGCAGTTGGGATCAGGCCCAGATAGCCACAACATGGGAAGTGGTTATTTTAGCCGTCAGGATTACATTGATATTTTGCATTATGCCAAAGCCCGCCAGATAGAAGTGATCCCAGAAATTGATATCCCCGCCCATGCTCGTGCCGCAGTGATGTCGATGGAAGCGCGCTATAAGCGGCTTATGGCACAGGGCAAAGAGCAGGAAGCCAATGAATATCGTCTGCTTGATCCGACAGATACCTCGAATACAACCTCAGTGCAGTTCTATGATCGTCACAGTTATCTTAACCCGTGTATGGACTCTTCAAAACGGTTTGTCGATAAAGTAATTAGCGAAGTTGTTGCCATGCATAAAGCGGCCGGTCTGCCGTTGAATACATGGCATTTTGGTGGGGATGAGGCAAAAAATATTCGTTTGGGTGCTGGATATCAGGATAGAGATGGACCGATTGTGCCAGATAAGGGGATTATCAACCAGAAAATTGAAGACAAGCCGTGGGCAAAATCTCAGGCTTGTCAGAAGATGATAGCGCAAGGCGTCATTAAAGATGTTGATGAACTTGCCAGTTATTTTGCCATTGAAGTCAGCAAAATCGTCAATGCCCACGGTATCAGCACCATGCAGGCATGGCAGGATGGCCTAAAATATGCCAAATCGGCAAAAGATTTCGCGACTCAATATGTAGCAGTGAACTTCTGGGATACCCTATATTGGGGAGGCTACGATTCTGCCAATGACTGGGCGAATAAGGGTTATCGGGTTGTTGTTTCCAGTCCTGATTATGTTTATCTGGATATGCCATATGAAGTTCATCCGAAAGAGCGGGGCTACTATTGGGCAACTCGCTTTAATGATGAGGCGAAAATTTTCAGCTTTGCCCCGAACAATATGCCACAAAATGCTGAGACTTCGGTGGATCGTGATGGCTATCACTTTAATACCCATAGTAATAAACGCTGGCCGGGAGCTTATGGCATATCGGGGCAATCATGGAGTGAAACCGTGCGTACCGATGAACAAATGGAATATATGATCTATCCACGCTTATTGCCGCTGGCGGAACGGGCATGGCACCAAGCTGAATGGGAGCAGAATTATCAGCAGGGCAGGGAATATAAAGGTGGAATAACGCATTATGTTGAGATTGCTCTCTTGCAACAAGATTGGGAACGCTTTGCCAATCTGATAGGACAGCGTGAGCTGGCTAAGCTGGATAGCGCCAAAATCACATATCGTTTGCCAGTGCCAGGCGGCAGAATTGTTTCTGGAACACTAGAAGCGAATATCGCATTACCAGGGGTGGTTATCCAATACTCATTGGATAATGGAAAAACATGGCAGGATTATAATGACAGACAGCGGCCTCATGTCAGCGGCAATGTGAAAATTCGTTCTGCCAATACTGATAGAAGCCGTTTTAGCCGTATAGATGAAGTTAAACTCTAACAGTTGCCTGGAGAAATGAGGGCAATAAATTGATAAAGCAACCTGCCGATTAATTATCAAGTTAATCGGCAGGTTGCTTATTTAGGTGAATAAATTGCAGAAGCAAATGGTTGCAATTATTTCATTGTCAGCGCTTGTTTATCATGCTTTTTCATCATGAAGCGTGCTATTTTCGCGGCAATCACCATCAGCACAGTGACCATATAAATAAAGACTGTGGTTTGAGAGCTTAATTCCATAACGCTCAGCGATATTTTTCTGACGCTCCTCAATGAATTCATCGTTAAATTCAATGACTTTACCGCAGTCGAGACAAATCAGATGGTCATGGTGATGTTGCTGAGTGAGTTCAAAAACCGATTTACCGCCTTCAAAATTGTGGCGTGTGACAATGCCAGCATCATCGAACTGGTTCAACACGCGATAGACAGTGGCGAGGCCAATCTCTTCACCGATATCAATCAGTTTTTTGTAGAGATCCTCCGCACTGACATGATGGCATTCTGGGTCCTGTAGCACTTCCAGAATTTTCAGTCGTGGAAGAGTTACTTTAAGTCCAGCATTTTTCAATGCTTTATTGTTGTCGGTCATGCGGATTCAGTCCTGTAACTTGAGTTAAGTGCACTTATGATACTTGGGGGTATCGTGAGGGAGTTTCATGTTGCTGATTATAGGCATGGATATTAAAAATGAAAACCATGCCTATTCATATATCATGACACATTATGCAAGAATAATCCTGCCTGAAAGGGCTTTTCTCTTCTTATTAAGCTTAAGCGCCTAGGATCTCTGACAGGCTCATTTCAGCCTTGATCTGCTGCACCCAGTTTTCAACGCGCTCATCTGTCAATTCAGGTTGACGATCTTCATCAATGGCCAGGCCAATAAAATGGTTATCGTCGGCCATACCTTTAGACGCTTCAAAATGATATCCTTCGGTTGGCCAGTGACCTACAATAATGGCACCACGAGGTTCAATAATATCGCGAATGGTGCCCATAGCGTCACAGAAGTATTCTGCATAATCTTCCTGATCACCACAGCCGAACAAAGCAACCAGTTTTCCGTCGAAGTTGATCTCTTCCAGTGTTGGGAAGAAATCATCCCAGTCACATTGAGCTTCACCGTAATACCAGGTTGGGATGCCAAGCAGCAGAATATCGAAGGCTTCAATGTCTTCTTTGCTGCTTTTGGCAATATCGTGGACTTCAGCAACATCAGCACCGCCCAATTTTTCTTGGATCATTTTGGCGATGTTCTCTGTGTTGCCTGTATCACTGCCGAAGAATATACCTATTATTGCCATAAAATGGGTTAACCTCTTGTTTTATTTGTGTATTAAATCTATACACATCACGCTGAAATCAGCTAGAAAAATGTCAGTTTCAGTAACATGAAAAGCGTTATTTTGACCAAACATCCATGACAAATCTGTCAGATTTGTGTGGTGACACCGCTTCGTTGTGTTTAATAAAAGCCGTTAATCGGCAAGGTGATTTTTTTCTGTCAGTTGGGCTAATAGCATTTGTTCAATCAATTCACTGCGGCTAATGTTGCGCTGTTTTGCCAGATGATTTAGTGCTGCGACGGCATCTTCATTAAGTTTGAGTTCCACTCGACGCAATCCTCTGACTTTATCTCGTCGCAACTGGTTGCGTTTATTGATCCTAAGCTGTTCATCCCTGGACAGTGGATTTGTTTTAGGTCGCCCAGGCCTGCGTTCATCTGCGAACAAATCCAGTGTGGTGCGATCAGTTTGTTCTTTTGCCATAAATTCAATTGATAATGGGCGTGTACCAATAATATAGCGGGCAATAATACCTTAGCTGGGCGCGTGTCGCTACTAGTTGATAGGAGAGATTGTTGGGATGGCTCAAATGTTGTGAGTGTGTTTTGAGTGAAATTTGAACTCTTTCCTTGCGGGATTTTCTCCCCAGAGCTAACATGTATGACAATGTAACACATGCTGTATAGGTAACTATTGAGGTATAACCATGAGTGAAACGACATTTACATTTAGGGTCGATGATACACTGAAAAGTGATTTTTCAGTGGCAGCAAAAGCACTTGATCGTACTGGTGCACAGATTTTGCGCGAATTTATGCGTGACTTTGTTCGCAAACAGCAAGAAGTGGCGGATTACGATGCTTGGTTTCGCGAACAGATTCAAATAGGTATTGAGGATGCCAATGTCGGAAATTTAATGTCAGCGGAAGAAGTTGAAGCTGACGCAAATGTATGGCGTGCTGAAGTCCGAGAGAAACTGGCTAAGAAATGAAGATCGTATGGACGCTATCAGCCAATGCTGACAGAAAAAAAATTCGTGAATATATTGCATTAGATAATCCGATAGCGGCTTTGACTATCGATGAACTTATTTCACAAAAAGCAAAGTTGTTAGTTGAACACCCCAATACAGGACGTCGCGGACGTATTGTTGGTACACGTGAGCTGGTTATTCATCGTCATTATGTTTTAGTTTATGACATAAAGAATGAATCGGTTAGGATCCTCCGTGTTCTCCATGCCGCGAGGCAGTATTGAATGTGACCGCTTAGGCGGTCACAGAATACCGGCTTCGGAGTTAAGAACATCTTATGATGCTATGTTAATTCCATAATGAGATGAACTCTGAGGCGAAACAAGTCTCATATCTTCAATAAATTTCTTTTTCAATCATCACTGAGTTTGTTGATACCAAAGCTGTGCATATAAGCTATCTTGCTGCACTAAGGCATCATGTGAACCTGATTCAGCGATTTTTCCCAAATCCAAAACGAAAATCTTATCGGCATGACGGAGAGTATTTAGCCGGTGAGCAATACTGATTACTGTTCTGTTTCGGCATATTTCAGCCATGTTGCTCATGATGGCCGCTTCAGATTCATAATCCAGAGCAGACGTGGCTTCATCCAGGATCAAGATCTTGGGATCACTCAGTAGCGCCCTTGCCAATGCGATGCGCTGCCGTTGTCCGCCAGAAAGATTTCCCCCTTTTTCGCCAACCGGATGCGCAAATTTATGGGGGAACGCGTTAATGAAATCAACCGCGCCTGCTAAGGTTGCCGCCCGATAGACCTCTTCATCACTGGCATTGGGTTTGCACAGGCGGATATTGTCCGCAATGCTGCCGGAAAACAGAATGCTTTCCTGCAAAACCACACTCATATTACGGCGCAATGATACTGGGTCGGCAATCGCTAAATCCATTCCATCCACCAAAACCTGACCGTGTTGTGGCACATATAGGCGCTGTAACAAGCGGGTTAATGTGCTTTTGCCGGAACCCGATGGCCCTGTAATACCAATAAATTCTCCGGCCTTAATTTCCAGTGACAGATTTGCCAGCACTTCTGGCGTATCTGCATGATAGCGGAAGCGTATATTGCGGAATTCAATCTGGCCTGCCAGTTCGGGGGCTGATGCCAGCCCTTGTTTACTGTTTTCCATTGGCTCATCAAGAATATCCCCCACCCGCCGTAGGGCGATCAGGGTGTGCTGGAAGTCTTGCCAGACTTGCGCCAGTCTTAGGATGGGCTGGGTAACGTGCCCTGCCAGCATATTAAAAGCAATTAACTCACCTGGGGACAAATCTCCATCAAGTACGCTTCGGACTCCCCACCACAACAGCAAGGCAGCAACCACTTTTTGGATCAGCTCAATCCCTTGCCCCGCTGCAAGCCCACTTTTTTGGGCGGTAAAGCGTTGGATTAACTGCTGGCTCAACACCTTTTGCCATTGGGACAAAAAGCGTTTTTCTGTCGCTGTGGTTTTGATGGTTTCAATACCCGTGACCGCTTCTGTCAGGAAGCTGGTGGCATTGGCATCGGCTTCATACTCTTTTTCTACCTTGCGCTGAATAATGGGGCCGACGGCGATCCAGAGCAAGAAATAGAGCACCAGCGAACTGATGACGAGCCATGTCAACAGGGAAGAGTAGTGGAACATCACGCCCAGAAACAGAATGATGAAAATCAGGTCAAGCAACAGCATAAGGGTAGAGCCGGTCAAAAACTGGCGGATCTGCGCCATTTCCCGAACTCTGGCGATAATTTGCCCTGTTTGCCGTTGTTTGAAATAGGGCAGGGGCAATCCTACGAGATGACGGTACAGCTTGCCGGAGAGTTCCGCATTGATTTGGCTGGCCGTATGGCCAAACACGGTATTGCGCAAAAACCCATACAGGGGTTCTGCCAATGCCAGTGCCAGCATCGCCATCCCTAATACATGCAGGCTGGAAATGCTCCGTCCAACCAATACCTTGTCGATGACATTTTCAAATAGCAAGGGGGCAGCCAGGGCAAAAAGTTGTAACACGATGGCAAACAGGAAAATATCCCGTAACTGGTTTTTCTGCCTGAAAATAGAGGGATAAAACCAGCTTAGTCCAAATTTAACCTGCTGCTTGGTCAGGGACTTATCTGCTACCAGTAGCACCTTGTATTGGTTAGATTGGCTGCCACTTGTTTTTTCATCGTGCAATAATGCACGCACTTCATATTTTTCGGTGGCAGGATCGAACAACGTAAATGTGTCAGGACGGACTTCTGACAATACCCACCAGCGCTGATCCAATTCAACCAATGCTGGTAAAGGTAATGTGGCGGCGGTATCCGGTGTCAGGCGTTCAAATTTGCTGCGTAACCCAATGGCATCCGCCGCTTCACGTAGCTGTGGATCTGTCAGTGTTAGGGAGTCCACACCCAGAATATGGTGTAATTGTTCGACAGAAGCCACCTTGTGGAACTGTTTCCCTAAATGGGCGATACAATCCAGCGCATAATTGTTTGTATTTTCACCGATTGTATTGTCGTCTGTTTGGTCTGTATCTGTATTACAGGTGAAGGTAAAAGTATCAGCCATGATTATTTTTCCCTCAATGCTTCAGATTGATATTCCTGGATTGGGCTGAGCAGATAATCAATCACTCTTCGCTGATCTGTCTTGATTTCCGCAACGATAGACATACCCGCCGTGATTTCAACAGGTTTCCCCTCTACCATAATATTGTTCTGTTTGAGGCTGATTTGTGCAGGAAAAACCAGGCCTAACTGTTCATCGGTGGTGGAATCCCGCGAAATGCTAAGTAACTCTCCCTCAATTGTGCCATAGCGGGTATAGGGGAAAGCATCGACTTTGACGGTGACATGCTGACCAGGCCGGACAAAACCAACATCTTTATTCAAAATCTGGATTTCGGCAAGTTGTACATGTTCATCAGGAACAATCACCATCAAATTTTGCGCAGGTTGCAGTACCGCGCCGAGGGTATGGACAGTTAATTGTTGAACGGTGCCGGTTACGGGGGAGCGCACAACTTCAAGCTCTTCCCGCTCTTGCATTTTCGAAATTTCTTGGTGCGTTAACGCCAACTGTATTTCTGCCTGTTTTCTTTTCTCAAACCATTCCCGCTCTTTTTTTATTTTGGTGCCCTTTAAGCGTTCTTCCAGGCTTTTGTACTTCGTTATCAGAATATCGAGTTCCGATTTTTGTTGGGCGATCAGCCTTTCTGTTTCCAGAAATTCCTTTTCTTGCTCCAGATATTCCACTTTGCTGATGACCTGCTTTTGGCTCAATGTTTTTCTGGCCTGTAAGCGTTGGTTGATATTTTCACGCAGGTTGGTTAATGAGCGAATATCACTGTTTCGTGCCTGTTGGGAAGTCAGGTTCTCTGCCATTTCCGTATGGATACTGGTAATGATTGAATCAAATTCCTGCTTTTCGTGAGCGTAATGCGTCAGAATGCTTGTCTGTCTATCTGCGGATTGTTGCTGGAAAAGTGGCAGGGATTTGGGATCCTGTTTTTCAAGCAGGGCTTGGTAACGGATTTCCTCTTCCACCAGATAATCACGTTGCTCGCTTAAACGGGCAATATCCTGATTGACGCCCAGCGTATTGAGTGTAAGCAGAGGTGCGCCTTTCTCAACATGCTGACCATTTGTGACATGGATAGCAATCAGGCGGCTCTGCTCATAAGCCTGAATGATTTGGGAACGACCAGACGCTATCAAACGTCCGGTTGCGGTTGCCTGTACATCCAGTTTCCCCAGGCAAGCCCATAGCAAAGCAAGCAAAACGCTAATGCTTAGGGTTATTGCCGTATAACGGGCGAACGGCGAAGGTGGACGTTGTGACAATGCCAAATGGGTTGGCAAAAAATCGTAATGCGGGTTGGCAATACGTAACGGTTTGATTCCTTTCCGAAAGATAGCCTTAAACATGGGCAGGCTCCTCCTGTTTTAGCTCTTGTTGTAACTGCCAAAGTTTCCGATAGTGTTTGCCTTGTTGCAGAAGCTGTTCATGGCTACCTTGTTCGATGATTTGGCCTTGGTGTAATACAATAATCCGGTCACATTGGCGTACTGTAGAGAGACGATGTGCAATGGTGATGACGGTTCTGCCTTGGGCAATCTCAGCCATGTTAGATTGAATGATGGCTTGTGATTCATCATCCAGTGCACTGGTGGCTTCATCCAGGATCAGGATCTTGGGATCTGACAGCAGGGTTCTGGCTATAGCCAAACGCTGTCGCTGGCCGCCTGATAGCGACTGCCCTCCTTCTGCGATCACCGTGTCATATCCCATCGGCAATCTGAGAATAAAATCATGTGCCCCAGCCAGCTTTGCTGCTTCGATGATCGCGGATAACGGGGCATCAGGGCAGGATTGAGACAAATTCTCATACACCGTTTTATTAAATAGAAAGTTTTCTTGCAGAACGATACCGATCTGCTGCCTGATGGATTCAATATTGAAATTTTGCAAGGGAACGCCATCCAGCGTGATAGCCCCACTTTCTGGGGTATAAAGCCGTAACAGCAAACGTGCAAGGGTACTTTTCCCGGAACCAGAGGTGCCGACAACGCCTACAGTTTCTCCCGCCCGAATATCTAGGGTGAAATGGTTGATAGTAGGGGGGAGATCGGGTTGATAGCGAAAGACGATATCAGAAAATGAGATTGCCCCGCGCAAGGTCACCTGTTCGTTACCTGATTGCTGCTCTGTTGGTAGATTCAGCATATCTCCCAGCTTCTCAATGGCAATGCGTGAACGGATAAATTGTCCCCACAGTTGCACTAACTTAGCCAGAGGTTGTTGGGTGTGGCTGACCATCATGTTGAAGGCGATCAGTTGACCAATGGTCATGTGCAGGGAAAGCACTTCCGAAGCACCCAGCCAGATAATGATGGCACTGGTGACTTTTTGTAGCACCATTACCAGATGACCGGAGCGATTATCCCATTGCTGTACATCATAACTGGTGCTGACCATCTTTTCGGTCTGGCTATCCCAGCGGCGAATAAAGCGGGGTTCAGCAGCAAGGCTTTTTAGCGTCTCGGCACCGGCAACGGTTTCAGTCAGGAAAGAGGTATTTATTGCGGCATGGGTGAACTGTTTTTCCACCGCTTTTTCGATTTTCGGTGTCACCCACCAGGCCAGCAGGGCATAGCAGGGCAGGGTAAGCAAGAAAATCAGCGTCAGCATACCGGACAATAAGCTCATGACATAAATAAAGACGAACATGAACAAAACGTCGATACACAAGGTGAACATAGAGCCGGTTAAAAACTCGCGAACGGTTTCCAGCTCCCGTACTCGTGTCACAATTGCGCCCACTTGACGAGATTTAAAAAACAGCAATGGCAAGCCAAACAGGTGGTTAACCAGCTTCAACCCTAGTTTGATATCAATCCGGTTGGCGGTGTGGGCATACTGATATTCACGCAATCCCCGCAGAATGATTTCAACCAGTCCGGCCGCCACCAACCCAAAAATCAGCACATCCAATGTGGAAAGCGCCTGGTGCACAAGCACTTTATCCATGACAACTTGCACGACCAGAGGAGAGATAAGCGCCAGGATCTGTAGAACCAAGGAGAACAGGAGTATCTCCGTCAGGTTCTTCTTTTGCCTGACAAATTCAGGAATAAACCAGCGGATATTAAATTGGTTGCTTTTTTGTGTTATTTTTATCCACTTGCCACTCCATAGATTGATAAATTCTTCTTTACCTAATATCTCCGGTGTATCTTGATAAGGTTTTTGAATTAAAACCCGCTGTTCATCATATTTCGCCAGAATGAAAGGTTGCCCATCATTATTAAACAAAATGGCTGGCAAAGATATGGCACTTAACTTCTTATTTATAGAGTATTTATTTTGGATTTTAATATTACATTCTTTTTGTAGCTGCTTGAGAGTAGAAATATAATCATCACCATCATTTAAGTTTTTATTTGATATGGTCGTATGATCTCTATTAGATATCATTATTATTAAATTAATTAATGATATTATTGTTTTTTCTATTTCATTCATTAAGTTCAATCTTTTTTAAATAAAAAATCACATTTTTGATATAAACAGATAACCTATACCAATCTAACTCCAAGATGCGTGTGATTTCTCCCCGCGAAGCAGGGGAGAAATCAGGTTTCATAGCATATAGCATGTTGTAAATTGCAACTTGAAGTTTAATGCGTATAAAAGTGCGCGAAATGTTAATATATTAACTTATTTTAACAAATCAATAAAAATATTATCTGCTATCAAAGAGTCTGTAAATGCCAGTAATTAGAATAAAATGCAGAGTCTGAATAGACATGCGCTATTTATATGTTGATTTTAGCCAATAAATAGTTATATCTTTATCCAAAGTCGTTGGCAAACGATAGTTAGTAATGCATTGTCAGTAAACCATCTGATGATAGAGTCATACTTAAATCGACCCATACTTTATTTGCTATTTTGTATTTTGGATAGCTCTTTCAAAATGATCTTTTTTTCAAAAATAGCGATTGAAAAATAAGAGAAATATAAATGGCTTTAACTGACTTTGATGAGCCGTAGTCATCAGGTTAAATCATAAATGAAGCCATCATGAATATGGGTTCATTTATGATTTAATCATATTAATTTAATGCAATATTAACATTAAATTAATAATTATTTAATGGATAATGCTATGTCTGAAAAATTTGTTCAAACCATCTCAAGCGTTAATTATAACAAAGGCGTATTTTCTCTTTATTTTGTCGGCCAGGAGCCTAATCAAATGGCGAAGGGTACGCTGGCGGAAAATGATCAGGAATTGCAGTTAAAACAAGTGATCCATATGCCTGCCTCTGGTTTTATGTATATGGTTTCCATGGTCAAAAGTATGCTTGAAGACCCAAGAATGGAAGCCGAAATCAATAAACTGATTGCCGCAGGTTTTTTACCGATGCCTGAGATCAACGAAAGCGAAAAACCGACGGAAGCAGCCGCTACAGAGCCGAAAAAACGTTCAACACGCAATTCTGAAACCACAAAATAGTATCAGCAAAATTTTATCAGGCAGTTCTAACTTATGGTGATCACACATCATTCAGCAACACTGAGTGCGCATGAAATACAGGCAATGATGGGTGGGGTGATGTTGCTTTGTCAGCATTCCCCCTTGCACCAACGTTATTTAGTTGCTGAATGGCAACAACGTATCTTGCCATCATTCCAGCTCAATCAGTTTTGCTATTACGAAGATGAACATCAACGCCCAATTGCTTTTTGTAATTGGGCTTTTTTGTCTGACAGCAGTCGGGATGCCATTCTTGCCGGTGAACGGGAAATTTCACAGGAAGATTGGCGTTCCGGCCAGCATATTTTTTTTCCAGAAATGATTGCGCCTTTCGGACATGCGCGTGACATTGCCCGCGATCTGCGCCGGCGTGTCTTCGCCGCATGGAAAGGGCAAAAAGCCTGCACAGTCAGGGGAACTCTGGATGTTTCAAATAACCGCTGTATCCGTCGGGTACAGTGGTTTTCGATTTAACTTTTACTCAGAGATTGATATATGGGAAAACCATTTTGGAGAAGCGTTGAATACTTCGTTACGGGGAATTACTTCGCCGATGATGGTGATAACAACATTAAGGCCATTGGATTTGGCGGAAATATATATGCTTACGGTGGCAATGACCATATTACAGTGGGATCGATTGGGGCTACGGTGTATACGGGATCTGGACATGATACCGTGGTAGGAGGCGCCGCCTATCTTAAGGTCATTGACACCACCGGAAACCTGACAGTTAAAGGCGGTGCTGGTTATGCAGAGATTGACAAAAATGAGAGCGGAAATATCGGATTTTCTGGTGTTGCTGGTGGGGTATCGATAACGCACACGGGCAAGGTCGGTGATATTACGTACGGTGGTGGTGCGGCTTATAACCGTATCGAGCGTATACGTCAGGCGGCTGATACCTACTCTGAAACTCGTGGGAATATCCGGTTTGAAGGTGTAGGCGGTTATAACCACATTTACTCTGATGTTGCGCACGGTAATATCTATTTCACAGGTGGTGGTGCTTATAACGAAATTATCCGCAAAGGAAAAGCCAATGACTTCGGCAGTGAAGGGATGGAATACGCCAAAGCTGAAGAGGTTGTGCTGACAACAGCAACCATGAGTGGCGCATGGATTGGCAACTCCCATCAGGTGACAGGGGTTAAATCGGCGCGGGAGCCAAACACTTACCTGTTTGCGTTTGAGGATGGTACTTACACTAAAATCAACAAGGTTCAACTGCGCAATGATCCCGAAACGGGCAAACTGAGGTACTTTTCGACTGCCTGGTTTAAAACGGGGAAACACCTCAAGGAGCTGGAAAAACAAGATATTTCAGATCAAGGTGTTTTTAATTCAGTCGATGAAGACGGCGCATACACGTTGTCAAACCTGATCGTTGAACAACAGAAACCGATCACGATTCATGCGGTTGAGAAAAAGCTGACAGAAAACCAATGGGTAGATTATGGTAATGGTGTCCAGATTAACGCAGCAGATATTACTTTGTCTGATGCCAAAATGGGCGGTTATGCTATTTATCGTGATGGAACCACCGTTGATGTAAAAGCCGTCAAATCCAACCGGATGCCGAACACCTATATTTATGGTAAGCAACTTGGCGAATATACCAAGGTCGTGGTAGTTGAACTAAAGAATGATCCCAATACAGGCGTGCTGCGATATATCGCTCGCCCTTGGTATAAAGAAGGCAACCATACCGCTAATCTGGCGAACACCGATATCTCTCTTGCCAATGGTTACCACTATATGGGAACCGGTAGCTACTCACTAAGTGATTTGCATTACAGCGTTAATACTGTGCGCACAACCTCCAGTCGTGTGCCTGATATGCATGAATATAGTGATCTTGAACTGTTCAACTCGGCAACTGACAGTAATGACAGTTCTGGTGATATTCATTATGTTGGTGCCGGTGGTGGCAACATCATCAAATCCAACGTGACGCGTGGCAATGTCAACTTTAAAGGTGCGGGCATTGCGAACGTGATTGAACATAGTTCTGAATTCGGTAATACCATCTTCGCAGGTGGTGGTGGCGCAAACATCATCATCAAAAAAGGCAAAGAAGGTAACCTGAACTTTGATGGTGCGGGCATTGCCAACGTGTTGCTGCACCAGAGCCGGAGCGGTGAAATGAATGTCAATGCGGGCGGGGCAGCAAACGTGTTGGTTCGTGTTGGCGATGGCCGCTATCTTGCTCACCTTCTGGCGGTTGGCAATATCTCTATTCACAAAGGCAATGGCAACAGCCGTATTGCAATGGGCGGTGGTTTCAATACCCATACCCAAATTGGTCATGGCGATGCGTTCTGGACGGGCATTGGCGGTGCCAATGTTCTGACCCAGATGGGGAACGGTAATGTCGCATCAATACTGGCGGGTGGCACTAATATTCTGACCAAAGTGGGTGAAGGCGATTTGCAATCAGCCATGCTGGGTGGCGCCAATATTATTACCCATATTAGCCATAATGAAGCGTCGGATTCCGGCTCTGCAAATACATCGGTGATTGCGCTGGGCGGTGCCAACATCCTGACGAAAAAGGGCAAAGGTAATGTCCAGGCCGTCATGGGCGGTGGCGGCAATGTCCTGACCCATATGGGGGATGGCAAAACGACCGGTGTTATGTTGGGTGGTGCTAATATTCTGACCAAAGTTGGCCAGGGTGATACAACCGGCATTATGTTAGGCCTGGGTAACGTTTTGACCCATGTTGGTGATGGGCAAACGCTGGGTGTGATGGGTGCGCTGGGTAATATTTTCACCAAGGTGGGTGATGGTACAACCATTGCGGCGATGATTGGTGCAGGCAATATTTTCACTCATGTGGGTGAAGGCAATGCCTGGGCGTTAATGGGCGGTAAAGGCAATATCTTCACGAAAGTTGGCGATGGCGATGCACTGGCCTTGATGCTGGCATTAGGCAACGTATACACCCATGTTGGTGATGGCAAGAGTGTTGCTTTGATGATCGCCAAAGGCAATATTGCGACCAAAGTTGGCGATGGCGATGCCCTGTCAGCCATGATTGGTAAAGGCAATATCTTTACCCAGATTGGTGATGGTTCCACTTTCGCGGCCATGATTGGTGGGGCAAACGTGCTGACCAAAGTGGGGGATGATCTGACCGCAGCATTGATGGTGGGTAACGCCAACATTTATACCCATGTCGGAGACGGCACCAGCATTGGTTTGTTTGCGGGTAAAACCAACATCATGACCAAAGTGGGTGATGGCACAACATTGTCTGCTATGTTTGGCGAAGCCAATATTATGACCCATGTCGGTGATGGTTTAACCGGTGTATTGGCATTAGGCAAAGCCAACATTGTGACAAAAGTCGGCAATGATTTTATGGGCGTTGTGGCCGCTTCTGAAGCCAATGTGGTGACCCATGTTAATCAGGAAGGCAATAGCACAACGGCAGCCGTGTTGGCGGGCAAAGGCAATATCCTGACCAAAGTCGGTGATGGAAGTGCGGTCGGCCTGCTGGTTTCTAAAATCGGCAATATCATGACCCATGTTGGTGACGGCACAACGGTCGGATTTGCCAAAGGGGAAGGCAATATCATCACTAAAGTCGGTGATGGATTGGGTATCAATGCCGCCTGGGGTAAAGGCAATATCCTGACTCAGGCCGGTCACGGCGATCGCTATAACTTTGCCAAAGGTGATGCAAATATCATTACCAAAATCGGCGATGGACAGGAAGTGACCGTTGTCCAAGGGCAAGCCAATATCGTAACCCATGTTGGCAACGGTGATGACTATACCGGTGCGTGGGGCAAGGCTAATGTCATCACCAAGGTCGGTGATGGTCGTAACGTTGTACTCGCTAAGGGTGAGGCTAATATCGTCACCCAAATCGGTCATGGGGATAGCTTCAATGTGTTATGGAGCCAGGGCAATGTCGTCACCAAAGTGGGTGATGGTATGCAAGTTACGGCGGCCAAAGGTAAAGGCAATATCACCACCACAGTGGGGAATGGCCTTAGCGTGACTGCGGTTCATGGCGACCTGAACATCAATACCAAAGTCGGCGATGGGGTTTCCGTCAATGTGGCCTGGGGTAAATTCAACGTCAATACCCGTGTGGGTGACGGTCTGAATGTTTCCGTCATGAAGGGCAAGGGCAATGCCAATATCCGTGTGGGTGATGGCCTGAACGTTAACGCTTCTTATGCACGTAACAACGTGGCAATTCAGGTGGGTAATGGTGATTTTTATAGCCTTGCGGTGGCGGAAAGCAATACCCAGAGCGATAAACTGAATGCACTGTTTGACAATCTCAAACAAACCGTACTGGGTCACGCGGGCAGTCAGGGCATCAATTATCTGGTGAATGGCGATGAAGCCACGACATCAGGAACCCATAAAGGGCGAGGCGCCATTGACCTGCCGGAAGTTTCTTCCCTAAATGGTTTCAAACTGACAGAAGTTAATGAAATCTCATCGGATTTGGCAAAAGATTTGAAAGGGGCTGTGACCGGTGTAGATACCCCAGATATTGCAGGGATCGAGAAGGCACTTGGCAGTGAAGAACGTCTGAACCCGAATCGACCACGTAATTTAATCGTCAATGGTGATTTTGAACAAGGTGTTGTGGGATGGAAATCCACCAATGGCATTGAAGCCAACCATTCAGCCAAGGCATATGGATTGAGTGATGAAGGGCATGGTAAGCGGGTCAGTGAACTTGATGTCAGTGGTAACACAAATATCTATCAGGATATCCAGAACTTAACGGCGGGTGAAGAAATTACGGTTAAGTTCGATTTTGCAAGGCGTGCTGGCAGCTCTGCGGATAATGGGCTGGAAGTGTGGTGGAATGGCAAAGTTGTTTTTGCCGCCGCCAATGGTGACAGTGAGTGGCAAAACAAGACACTGACCTTAACCGCCAATGCGGGAAGTAACCGGCTGGCATTTTCTGGAATTGGCTTAAATGATGGTTTAGGTTATGTGCTGGATAATGTAGTTGCAACTGCTGAACTGAAAGACGGTGGGGTTGCTGACCATGTGAAACAGGATAAAGCAGCACACAATGCCTTGCAGGACAAGGAAACAGCAGAAGCCGATAACCAACGTCTGGCTCAGGAAAAAGATAAGCAACTTGCAGCGATTGCTGGCACCCAGTCACAACTGGAAGCGACAGATCTGGATGCCCTGAACGCTAACGGGCAGAGCCAGCGTAATGCCATCAAAGAAGAAGCGCAGGCGGTGACAGATGAGATGCTGGCGCAGGTTAAGGGGCTGGAAACACTGGATGTCCATGCCAGCCATCATGGTGAATCAGGCCAACAATGGCGTGATCAGTTCGCGGCTGGTTTACAGCAGCGTATTCAAACCGAATTGAATCAGTCTGGTGAAACTGCGCAGAATCAATTGGATAATATCCAGAAAGTGATAGCAGCGCGTTTGGGCGATACTAAAGATGCTGTCGCTAAATCAGAAATGGGTGCACTTAAGGCTGAGCAAAATCAACAAGATGCTGAGCAAGATATTGAAGAAGCGCTCATTCAGGCCAAAAACAGAGAGAAAGAAGCTCTTGATCGTGAGCTAAAAGCTAAGCGGGCAGAACATGAGGGTAATCTGGCCGTACAACAAGCAGAGCAGCATGGTCAGCATGAAGTCTCTGCGGCAGACAATAAAACTGCGCAAGTGCAACATGATGCCAAGGGTTCAAAACTGGATAACAGCCATAAACCGGTTCGTACAGGCGCAACAGGCAGTGGTTTGTCTGGTAAAACTTATAACGCTAATTACTCTGAAGACATTGAACACGCAGAAAAATCCAAGAGTAATATCAATGCCAATTCGACTGTTCAGGCCGATGGGCGATTCAGTGAGCAATTACAAGAGTTGGATAAGGATCTGAGCGAGCTTGGTAATGCCAAAGCTGCCTTAAACCGCTTGCAGATCAATGCAGGGATACGTGCCAAAAAAGTGTTAACGTCTGTTCATGGCGAAACGTCGGATAATCAGGTGATTAGCCAACCTTCTGCCGTGGTGACTGAATGGATCAGGGATACCCCGAGAATTTCGGGATTGGATCTCAGTGGCCTGAAAGCGCTGGGTGAAGAACATGTTCAGCAAGATTCAGTGGCTCCGGCTGAAACTGGTTATTCTGTTGCAAGCAAGGCACAAAAAGTCGCCAATGTTTACCGTTGGTTAGATAAAGACAACAAACTTGCCACAGAAAAATATATTCCCGTACCAGGGTTTGATCGCGTGGATGCAGATATATCGGATGACCTCAGACAAGAAATGGTAACCTTTATTGAAAACTATCTGCAACTTACTAATAGTGAAAACAGCGTACCGGAAGACCAGTATACTTCATTGGCAAAATTATTTGTTGATGCAACCATCGATTACGATTGGGATAAGCGCGTCGAATTCGTCTCAAGGCTGGAAAGCTATGGCTATAGCTTCGAACCTGTACATGGTGATAAGAGTATCGTTTCATTTTGGTCTGGCAAAAACTTCAAGCAATATCGTGCAGTTCTTGATGCAGCGCAGACTGATGGCAAGAAAGTGGTTTACGATATTGATGTAAAAGGTAACAAGTTTGCTATTGCCTTGAACAAATCGCTGATGAATTGGGCCTTTTATCATCTCAAATCTGATATTGCAGAGCAGAAGGCTTTGCAATCGGCCGTTAATGCTGCGACATACAGCAATACCGGATTCTGGAGTTCCCTCTATGCAACTGGCTCACGTGATGATGTTTATCTCATTTCGGAAGGCGGATTGCCTCTTGGCAACTACTTCTGGAATGTTGAATTACCTGTATTGCGTCAATTACAGCGTGAAGGCTTGGTCGGGGAAATTCGTCTGCTGGATAAAGCTGCTGCAGAGTATAAAGGCGCGTCACCTGAATCCCTTGGCCGCAGATTGACAGAAGCCGGTGTGACTGTAAAAGTGCGTTTTAATTCGCTCAGCCTTGCAGAGCAGGAAAGGCTGCTTGCATTGGACCCTGACAAATATAAACCGTATACGTTGGTTGATTTGGATATCAAAACCAGTGCCATCGATAACCTGCTGAATCAAGCCTTACCATTCTATGGTTTGCGTACAGAACGCAATTTGTTGGTGAGTGAAGTTGATGGTGAAGGTTTTGAAGTCCGCCCTTGGCCGGGTAAGAACAGTGATAGCTTCAAAACTATCATGTTAGAAAATCCAAAAGATTCCGCTCAGATTAAATCTATTGAGCGTTTTATTCTCGCCAACTATAACCATTACGACCAACTGCCTGATGAATTGCATTTGGTGAAAGATCGCATTGTTTCCCACGAGCACGGACGTACTCGCATTATCGCTGAAAAAGCGGAGGGTAGCTGGCGTTATAAACCGCAAACTGACTTAATGTCTGTGGGGGAATTGCGGGAAGCTGCTTATGTTAAAGGCAAGATCCTTGGTGACAGCTATCGAAATGTGTTAGATGCCCTCAGTAACTACGAAAATGTGTTGCAAAATAGCAAGGACTATAGCTTTGATGCAGTGGAAAAATTAACCGTTCTGCGTTACCAGGTTGAAAGCTATTTGCAGGGGCATCCGGATTCAAAACGCGTTCCTGCGCTACAAAATTTGTTGTCACAAGTGAGTGTCCGTCTGGAAGAGTCGCTGATGCTGACGGAAGTTACCCTGAGAGGTGGCGAAAAAGTCGCCATTGACAATAATGGTACGCCACCACGTGACAGTGAACCGTCTAATTCAATAACGCGTTTGATAAACGGGCGGCTTTTCGGCACCAAAGAAGAACGCCGTAACGTAGATAACGATACCCAAATGATATTGGATGAATTTGTCAAACAGGGGACAGCGGATAATATCACGTTACAGGGCGAAGCGGGACGCCTAACCGGTTATTACTATAACGGTGCTCAGCAAGAACAAGATGGGCCGAGTGCGACGAAAAAAGTTGTGCTTTTCCTTCATGGTTCCCATTCATCTGCGGAAGAGCAAACCATCACTATCCAAAATTATTACCAAAGACAGGGTGTAGATATGCTGGCGGTGAACATGCGGGGTTACGGCTCCAGTGATGGTCATCCAAGTGAAAAAGGGCTTTATCAGGATGCCCGTACTATGTTCCGCTATTTGGTTAATGACCGTG
This sequence comes from Xenorhabdus griffiniae, assembly GCF_037265215.1. Taxonomy (NCBI): domain Bacteria; kingdom Pseudomonadati; phylum Pseudomonadota; class Gammaproteobacteria; order Enterobacterales; family Morganellaceae; genus Xenorhabdus; species Xenorhabdus griffiniae. Next base: position 1,597,997 of record NZ_CP147737.1, read on the forward strand.
GCATCCAGCCTGAAAATATCATTATTCATGGCTATTCCATGGGAGGTGCTGTCGCGGCGGATCTTGCCCGTTATGCCGAGCGCCGTGGGCAAGCTGTCTCCGGTTTGCTGCTTGACAGGCCAATGCCAAGTATGACTAAAGGGATTACCGCCCATGGAGTGCCAAATCCTGTGGGGATAAGCGGTGCTCTGGCGAAAGCGATTAATGGCCAGTTCTCGGTGGAGAAAAACCTACAAGGTATCTCGAAACAGACGCCAATCATGCTATTGACCGATAATGAAGGATTGGGCAAAGAAGGGGAAAAACTGCGTGCCAAACTGGCTGTCGCTGGTTATCAGGTATCAGGCCAACCGACTTCTTATGGTCATGAAGACCATGGATTGATAAGCAATTATGCAGACCAGATTGTCTCAATACTTTCTGCACCTCAGCGTGAAAATGGTAGCGTGAAGGCTGGTTTGCGAGAAAAAATGCTTTACATCCTGTTTGATATGAAATCAGGTGGCAAAGAGTTAGATAAATACTCACTCCATTTCAATCAGGGAGGATCTCTGCTCAATGAGCTTCAGAAACTTGTACCTGAAATTGGCAATGTTCTCCTGACTAATGGGAACCACGTTGAGTCAAAAGAATTTCTGGAAGGCATCTGTTTTGCCTTGTCTGGCCGTTACCTGATAGAAGAGCGAGTTCATGGATTAGGTGGTGGCAAAGCCTATTTGTCGTGGCTGACCGATGCAGTCAAGGCCTACAATGACAATACGGTGAATAAAAAGAGTGATATCAATTCGATTGAAGCCTCTTTGCTTAATCAGTATCGCCGCCAAAATATCGGTCCGGCAATCCAAGATCTGCTATCAATGCAGTATAGCCAGACGCAAAACCAGTCCAATTTGGCAGACCGCAGAAAAGCTAACCAGGCTTATGGCGGTAAATTAAAAGCCAATGGGCTGACGGGAGATCGCATTGACCGTTCGCTGAGCAATGATATTGCTGGCTATGAGAGCGTCATGGAGACACTGCGCAATGTGGATAAGACGACCTATATGTCCTTTATGTCTGAAGATCACGCCATGGCCGTTGTTGTCCATAAAGGGGAAAACCAAACTGTTTGGTCATTCTATGATCCTAACTGTGGTATCAAGTCGTTTGATAACTATAAAGACTTTGAACACTTTATGGACTCTTTCCATAAGGGAATGATAACGGGATATCAATCCAAGTTTGCTTATACCTATGAGGCCAGCCAAGAAGAAGGCCAAAGTTTCTATGTTAACTACAATATCTTTGAAGATGACACGATTAGCCAGTATGACGGAGTCTGGAAACAGGCGCGTGAAGGTGAACAACCGTACGTATTGCGTGCGCTGAAGGAGCAGGGTAAGACCTTTAAGCTGGGTGCAAACGTAACGGGACGTGTGGTTGATTACGATAACGATGCCGTGACATTGGAAGTGACGACCAAGAAAGGTGAGAAAATCCGGGTTGAAGTTGAAAGTCACAATTTCAAGCAGGCGGCTAACCTTGTACAGTCGAATATCGATAAAGTCGTTGCTCATGCCAAAAATGGCACATTCATACTCAAAGCATCGGCTGAGAATATTACCCAACAACCCAACGCAGAGATTGCGCCTGATTCGTTTGAAGTAAAACCTCAGCCTGACGAACCAGAAGTACTCAAAGGTGCTGATAACGACCTTAAACGTTACGGTGAAGCAATAAAACCACAGCCAGCCGGCCCAGGGAAGAAGCTGATAGATATTCGTACAACCGAAGATTTTCTGGCGGGTTACAAACAAGGCCATGCAGAACAGATCGTGGATGGTTTCCGTCCAAACATGAATCTCAAGCAACTGGTGGATTTGCTACTTAAGGGTAACTGGAACCTGGAACAGAAAGGCGCTTTGGCTTGGGAAATTGAAAGCCGCGCCTTGAAAATCACCTTCCAGCCAAGAGCTGAAAAATACAATCGGTTGTTCCGTGATGTCGCTTCAACCGGCATTGCTGACACTAAAGCGAGTGAACAACTGGCACCCCAATTGTTATTACTGAATCTGTCAAATGATGGTTTTGGCGGACGTTGTGATCCGTTGTCGAAACTAGTTCTGGTTGCGAAACAACTTGAAAATGAGGGACAGGAGGGGGTTGCCCGTCAATTGCTGGAGAAAATGTATTCTGCGGCAGCGGTACTTAACAACCCAGAACGGTATTCTGCCACTGAGCACGCCAACGCAAATAAACTGTTGGGATCTTTGGCCGCACTCCATGCTAAGAACCCAATGTCAGCGACATCCATGAAAGTGTGGAAAGAGAAACTGGAAGACACGAAAGCACTGACAGTCGATGGCGTCGTCCAGAAAATTACTGCTGGCAATCCAGAAGGTCAGCCAGTGTTGCTTGAGCTGGATGGCCCAGACCATGCTATGGCGGCGTGGGCGAAAGGCAGTGGTGAAAATCGTGTTTATGGTTTCTATGATCCCAATGTGGGAATTATTGAATTCTCGTCGGCGGAGAAGTTTGGCGCTTACGTGACGCGTTTCTTCGGTGAATCCGATCTAAACATGGCACAAAGCTATAAGTTGCCGAAGAATGCAGCAGGGGAAAGCTTTTTCGAACGTGTCGCCGTCATGGATGGTGAGGTCTTGGCAACTTATCGTCCAAGATGGGCTGAAAACTTCACGATGCGAGACATCTTAGAACTGCCTGTGTTTGATGATACCCCAATCAAGAAACCGGCAGAGATTGATGCAACTCATAGTGTGAAAAAACCGTTAGGTGATGACTCGCTGGAAAGTCATATTCACGTGAATAACCAGGATGTCAATGCCTGGGAAAATATTGTGGTCAAACCACAGCATGAAGGTAGCGATAGCCGCTTTGCGGGTCAGATTATTATCCAGACCGAAAATGATCCTGTGGTTGCGCAAGCCGCTGCAAACCTGGCAGGTAAGCACCCGGATTCCAGCTTGATCGTTCAGCTTGATGCCAACGGTCAATATCGCGTGGTGTATGGTGATCCCGCTGTCTTGTCCGGCAAATTACGCTGGCAGATTGTTGGGCATGGACGTGAAGGTGCAGCGCAGAATCATACACGCCTGAGCGGTTACAGTGCGGATGAACTGGCTCTGAAACTGAAACAGTTCCGTACTGATTTCCAACAGGCCGGCACACCAGACCATATTAGTCTCGTGGGTTGTTCTTTGATAGGCGATGACAACCGTAATGGTTTCGCCCATCGCTTTATTTCGGCACTGGATAAGCAAGGTATTCGTACCACCGTATCGGCGCGCAGCAGTGAGGTCGCGGTAGACAGTATTGGCCGCAAATACACCAAAGATGCGCAGGAACAATGGGTGCACAAACTCACGGATGATAAGCTCGTCTTGGGATGGAATGACAACGGTGAAGTGGAAAGCCACTCCGAACGAATCCGCTTTGGTATCGCTGAAAATGATATCAACTTATCCCGCGTGGGTCAGACTGAGGTTGGTGCAAAAGCGCAAGGCGCTATTGTGGAAAATGCAGAGAAATTCCATGCGCCAAAACAACGTGATGCAGCAGATAACCATGCAACGGTAGTATCATCAAACAACCAACTGAGTTACTCCGGCAATATTCAGGTTCAGGTTGGTGATGGTGAGTTTACGGCCATTAACTGGGGCACTACCAATGTAGGTATCAAGGCTGGTACAGGTGGCTTTAAGTCTCTGGCCTTCGGTGATAACAATGTGATGGTTCACATTGGTGAGGGTAACAGCAAACACAGTGTTGATATTGCCGGTTATCAGGCATTGGAGGGTGCACAACTGTTTGTCGGCAACCGTAACATCAGCTTCAACTTGGGACGCAGTAATGATCTGATCGTTATGTTGGAGAAATCCATTCCAACCCCACCGTTGGTTAACCCATTTGATGGTGCAGCCCGTATTTCGGGTGTATTGCAGAACATTGCCGGCTCGTTTGATTCACCAGATTGGCTGGCGACACAAAACCAGCAATGGACATTGGAAAGTGCGAAGAAATATGTCAGTGATCTGTCCGGTCTCGATTTGACCAGCAGTGTGAATTATAAGACGTTGACTGATCTCGACTCACAAAATGAACGTAGCAGCCGTGGCCTGAAAAATGATCTCGAAAGCACGCTGAACAAAAAATACAACCAATGGTTGAGTGGAAATGGCAATACCCCGGAAATGGGTAAAATCAGTCGGGCGAATAAACTCCGTCAAGCGAATGAAAAACTGGCCTTCAACTTTGCCGTGGGTGGACAAGGTGCGGATATTCAGGTTACGACGGGTAACTGGAACTTTATGTTTGGTGACAATATCCAGTCGATTCTGGATACCAATATGGGTTCACTGTTTGGTCTGATGACGCAGGAATATACCTCAACGGGTGTGGCAAAAACCACGTTTACCTTTAGCCCAACGGACTTGCCACGTCAGATCAAAAACAAATTGCTGGGGGATCTGGCAGGGGTTAGTGCGGATACCACGCTGGCGGATATCTTTGGTGTGGATTATACCCCGAAAGGCGGTATTGTTTCTCGCTCTGGTCAGTCTGTTGATGGTGTCGCTATTTTGCGTGAAATGCTGGAAATCATCGGTGAATTCAGTGGCGATCAACTGAACGCCTTCACTGATCCAGACAAATTACTGGATAGCCTGAAAGCCGGCCTGAATATGGGGGCTGATGGCGTGAGATCGTTTGCTGAAAGCCACGGCCTGAAAGCCAAAGCACCGGATGAAAATCAGGAAGGGCGTGTTTCCATCATTAAAGGGGATGCATCGGCACCAGAAACGACACAGGCAGATCGCGCCTTTGGGCTGACGTCCCTGAACCTGCCAAACCTGTTTGCAACGCTGTTCAACCAGGATAAGCAGGCCGAGATGAAATCGCTGGTCACTAACTTAAAAGAGAATCTGACTGCCGACTTACTCAACATGCAGGATAAAACCTTCGACTTCCTGCGTAATAGCGGTCATCTGCAAGGGGATGGTGACATCCACGTTTCTTTGGGTAACTACAACTTTAACTGGGGTGGTGACGGTAAAGATCTCGGTGCGTATCTGGGAGATAACAATAACTTCTGGGGCGGCCGTGGTGATGACGTTTTCTATTCCGTAGGTACCTCGAATATTTTCACAGGTGGCCAGGGTAATGATGTCGGTGTCATGATGGGGCGTGAAAACATGATGTTTGGTGGTGCAGGCAATGATGTGGCTGTATTGGCTGGACGGATTAACTACGCCTACATGGGAGATGGCGATGATCAGGTCTTTGCCTTTGGTGAAGGTGGCGTGATTGATGGCGGCAAGGGACGTGATTATATCGTGGCTTCCGGCAACTTTAACCGCATTGATGCAGGGGAAGATCAGGATTACGTTGTCACCATTGGCAATAATAATCAGGTTGATTTAGGTAAAGGTAACGACTTTGCGACGGTATTCGGCAACAATAACCGAGTCGATGGCAAGGAAGGTAACAATGCCATCAAATTGATGGGTTATCACGCTGTTATCAATGGAGGGACAGGTAGTGATCACCTGATTGCCGATGTGGTCTCTAAGTTCAGCCAGCTTAACGGTGGCGATGGTGATGATCTGCTGGTATTGGGTGGATACCAAAACCGCTTCAAAGGCGGCATGGGCGTGAATAGCTTTGTGGTCAGTGGTGATGTGATTGATAACGTGGTTGAAGATATCAAGCAAGGCGACAAGATTATTTTTAACGATATCAATTGGCAAAACCTGTGGTTCCAACGCAGCGGTTACGATTTAGTTCTGTTGACCCAGCGTAATGTCAAAGATACCTCTGCACAGGGGGAATTTGAGGCAGTGGGTTCTATAACGTTCAATGGCTATTTCAATGGCAACCGAGCGGATATCATCACCCAAATGGGAGATAAAGATGCACAGGGCGAGCGTGAATATACAGCACTCTCTGCCAATGCCGTTGATTCCCTGGTGCAGGCTATGAGTGGATTCGCACCTAATATGGGAGACAGCAGCTTGATTGATTCGCTGGATAGTAAATCGAAATCAACCGTTATAACGGCTTGGTCTGATACCATTAATGGAAAATCTAAACTAGTCTGATAGTCTTATTAACAAAATGGCCCATGAATATGGGCCATTTTTCAATTAACGTGTTATTGGGATTTATCACTATTTAGCCTCCTTATGGCGAGCATCATTACGGGTGAATACGTCCCCAAATATTATCATTCAGGACGATGAGGACCCCATACGGGCACGGATAGGTCGAATTGTTTTGATTCTATTTTTGATGTATATTAGCATCAATATATGAATCATTGAGGTAATATTATGCGAACTACCGTCACGATAGATGATACATTATATGCTCAGGCGCTAGAGATGGCCGAGCCTGGCATGGATAAAGCCGATATTTTTCGGGAAGCTGTGAAAACGTTTGTTCGTGTGCAGGCGGCAAAAAGATTGGCTGCGCTTGGCGGTTCATCGCCTGAAATGCAGATGGTTCCCCGCCGCCATGAGGAGCCATCCTCATAATGACTGTTTTGGTTGATACGTCCGTTTGGGTTGACCACTTCAAAAACAGGAATGACGGGTTGGTTCAGTTGCTGAGCTGGGATCTGGTTCTAATTCACCCGATGATACTGGCCGAGATAGCCTGTGGAACTCCTCCAGCGCCAAGACAGCGAACGCTTGGTGATCTAGGTTTGTTACCACAGAGTCATCACGCCAGTATTGCTGAAGTAATGGCATTTATTGAAAATAAAAAATTGTACGGGCTTGGATGTGGCTTTGTTGATATTACGTTGCTGGCATCGACCATGATAACGCCAGGAGCGAAGCTCTGGACGCTAGATAAACGACTTGAGGGGTTGGCTAAACGTTTTAATGCGAATTATCAGCCGATTTCATTAGGGCGGGACCACGGTCCCAGCTTATAGTGAATTACCGTGATTAATGCAATGCTGACCTATCCACGCCCGCATGGGGGACACGCCTTCGGTAACGCCCTGAGAGTGTCCGGTCAAGCTGGTGGGGGTATTTAGATAGGGTTCATATGGATTGAAACTATATGAATCCTAATTTTTTATAACAATGTTAATGGCAGTCTGATAAATAAATATCGTTTCAAAATGATAGGAGTATTTCTTACCCCGCGCGGAGCGCGGGGTAAGAAACTCCAACATCTGATACTCTCAGTATTATGAAAACCTATTTATAAGATGTATACGCATTAAACTTCAAGCTGCAATTTATAACATGATATGAAACCTGATTTCTCCCCGCTTCGCGGGGAGAAATTACATGCATCTTGAAGTCAGAATGGTATATTCGGATAGAAAAAAACGTTTTGCTCCTATTGTCTTTATATAATGGGATACAAGGTGTATTTTATTTGGTATTCGCTCTTCTATAATTCCATTTAGGCTTTTAAAATAAAGGCCTGCAATTAGTTTTACATCTTTTTCTCCATTTATATAAGAGCAGACGAATGCTCAGGAAAGCCGCTAATAAATAAAAAATACGAATTCGCTGATAAAATTTTAACCGCCACATTGGGAAATAAAACCGTCCTTGGTACAAATATTCATCTTGTTCTGAATGAAAAACAAGAAATTAAAGTATCCATAGGAACTGAATCAGAAATTCAGACATTCACTGATGAGCAAAGAAAAAAACAGCAAAAAGAAAATAATAGAAAGAATGGAATTCCACATAGAGGCTCGTATGGTTGGAGAAAGAAAACCAATCCTTACGAAATAAATAATAGCCTGACTATTACTGGAGAGATTTCTGCCGAAAAAGGTGCTGAAACCCGGAGTTGGTCAAAAGAATTAGAGTTTGAGTTTAAAAAAGGTAAAAAGAAATTAGGCCCGATAGATTCGGCTATCAATGGGATAAACAAAATCAATGATATTCTTTCTTGTGGGCACCCTAAAGATAAATTTAAAGTCGCCAATCTTGAACTTGCTTATCCTTTAATCGATATTTGCGGTGGATATGAATTATCACACAGTGATGATTGTAGTCTATTCTATAAGTTTAACGGTGAAATAACAGCAAACCCACTAATAGGAATTAATCTTCGGCTCGATGTCGTTCAAATATTTGCCGCTTACTATAAACTGGATGAAGTCGTTGCCATGATCCGTGAAGCGGGAGAAGAGCACGAAAAAGAAGTTAAAAAAGATAAAAATGGGGCATTTTATGGAGTGCAATTAGATTTAATCCTGAGTGGTGATCTTAAGGTAAAATTTGGTTGGGAATCAGATGATAAAGGAAGCTGGTCTTTCAAAAAAGAGGGTGTATTAGAGGCAGGGTTTGGTATTACGGCTGAAACTAATATTCGCGGCGGTGCTCGTTATTATGCTATTTATGGATATTTTGATGCATCTGCTACAGTTGCAGCTAAAATGATGGTGGCTCTGGAATCCACAGAAAAAAGTATGGAGTTAATACTTTATCATGATGGTATTCAGGCATCGGCGAGTGTGAAATATGGAATGAGTGTAGGGAAAGATGAAAAAGAATCTAACGGTGATATATTAAATGAAGAATCGACACAAAACCAAAAAAAAACTGAAGGGGTAGAAGAGTGTGATTGGGTATTTCAAAAACCGATTAGTAAAGAAGAATCACCGTACAGGATTTCTTTGGGTTAGTATTTTATTATGTATATTTACTTCCTCTGCATCAGGAAAAACAAATATGGAATATAAATATTTATTATCAATGAATACACATCGGAGTGTTTGTGTTGTTCGTCTTAATGAGATGATGGCAATGCATAATGTACGCTCACGCAGCGGAACGGAATCCAGTGGATTAAATATTAACTGCCTTTTTAGAAAATGGTAATAATACACTCTCTGTTTCAATGGGTAAAAAAGCTATTGATAAGGATTTTGAAAAATTTAACCCTGATTCATGGTGCGAAGCAATCATCAGAAAAGTATCTGCATATGACCCAGGTCAAATTGTTAGTTATATTAAATTATCTGTAGATAAAGATGGTGATATTGTTACTCACACTTCACCGAATCATATTTCTGATAATTCTTCAGATTTTTATTTTTCTGGTATGTCAATGAATTATGGAGAAAAGGGATTGTATAGAGCTCAAAAAAATTACCTTATTAGCGGTTTACCTGATTGGATGTGGGTAAAAGCTACCCCTGTTTCAGAAAAAAATTTAACAGAAATCAAAATATTCTATCAAGAAATGATTAATATCTTTGCACAACAAAATCTAGATAAAATATGGAATATAACAAAACCTGCTTGGGAAGAATGGGCTATTGCAGAAAACAGTAATTCAAGGATATTTTTCGATTCAATGGGGTTTAAAGAGAAATTCGATAGTGGAAACTATGTGGTTAGAGTAACACCTGAATGGAAAAATTTCAGATTAGTCAGTTACAAAGGGGGGCGCCTTTTCCGTTTAGAAGAGGGATCTTTTGGTAATTCGCCAATACAGTTAGATAATAAAATTACAGGTAAAACAGCAACTTATAATCCTTATCTATCAATTGTTAATGGCAAAGTCGTTATAGCAAGATAATTAACCTTATTGGCTAATCAAGGTTATTAGTGACTTTGATTAGCCAAACATATCTGATGATGAAAAATAAAATTGAGTAGTGATAGTGTATATTTAAAATCTAACCTTGATTAGTATGCTTATCCAGCAATAATTGAGTTTTCTTTAATCCCAATACCGATAATAAAATAAAAGGAGCTATAAGCTGATGTTAAATATTGCCCTTGAAGCGGTGAACACCATCAGAAAAAAAACTCAGGAAGCTTTTTATGGTGCGGGGCAGTTCGATTATAAATTCGACCGTTCTGTTGTTACCCAAACCGATTTAATGCTGGAAGCAGAAATTCGGGAACTATTTGAAAAACGCAGTCCGGGAGTGCCAGTTTGGGGAGAGGAATTTGGATTAAATGGGGCGGAAAAATTTGAATCGGGATGGATTATTGATCCTATTGATGGGACAAGGGCGTTTTTGTATGGCATCCCATTGTTCAGTACCTTGATTGCCTTTGTTGAACAAGGCGAACCTGTCGTTGGGGTAATGAGTTTTCCGGCGATTTCAACTGTGGTTTATGCGGCAAAAGGTGAAGGTTGTTGGATGAGCGTCGAAGGTAAGCCACTACGTCAACTCAAAATTGCAGAAAATTCACCTGAAATGGTGAAACAGGCGGTGATCACTGCTTCAGGAATACACAGTACGAGTTATAATCTTGCCGATGGAACCATCGCCTATAATTTGGACTCACTGGTAAAATCAGCGCGTGATTTTTCATTTGTTAATGACGCTTACCAACATGCCATGGTTGCAGCCGGTCGCCTGCATTGTGCTATTGATACCTTAATGAAACCGTGGGATAGCGCTGCAATTCTGCCCTGTATTAAAGAAGCAGGTGGTGATTTTTGTACCCTGAATGGCAGTCGGGAAAAAGTGATATTTGGTGGTAGCCTGGTATCGGCATGTACGCCAAAATTGCTCGATAATGTTGTGCAGATAATGAATTCATCTATACCAATCCAACTTCAAATTCCAGCTTGTAAATCAATGTGATTGTTTATATCTCCCCGCGTAGCGGGGAGATATAAGACGTATCTTGAAAGATGATTGGTATAGTTTAGATTAAACGATTTTGTATTTGATGATATCAGCTATTTCATGGATTGTTATTCAACAAAGCCACTGATTGTATGAACTATGCTTAACATGGATCTTCCTCTTCGGTATTAAAACCTTAAGGAAAATCCATGTCAGACGAACGGGTTAAAATTATGTGCTGATTTCTAGCTCTTTTTCATGGTTGTCAACAGCAGATGGGGCCTGAATATCGATGCGTAACATATTCTTAATCACCTTGGTTGCAATATTCGCTACCACGACGAGGGCATTAGGCACCCATAACCGCTTGTGCGCAGGCGTTCCGACAAACCAAATGCTTTCCTTTTCCTTAAGGTCAGGGTGGATGGCGACCATTTCTGGCGAGATTGATATGGCGCGCTCTGAATGCTGGCCGTGAGTGTCAATCTCAAGTTTCCCATCCTCGTTAATGACAAAGTCAGGTTGGTGATAACCAACGGCAGCGACAACAGCATCAAACGGTTGATAATCCTGCCCTAAGTTGACTAACCAGGTATTAGCCTCTCCTTCCTCTATAACAACATTTAGAATTTCTCCTTGCTGGATGATCAGAGAATCCTCATCCATATAATGCAGGAGCTTGCGTGCATTGGGCAAAGCTATGGCAGTGATATATCGATGAAGCATTTTTTCGACGTTGGGATGAAATGAACCGTCGAAATAGGTTTTATCATTTAAATGCACTTCATTAATGACATCCATGAAATTGACTATCATGTCTTGCCATTGACTCTTTCCTTGCTCGGCAATAGCTATTTCTTCACGCAGACGTTCACGATAACTATTGGCATTAGAAAACTGTTCTCGCCAGGGTATCTTGGTGTATTTGTTGAGTGCGCGATAGAAATATTTTAGATATGCACGTTTCAATGAATCAGGAAAAAAATGGTTCGATTGATTTCCCTTACGGGTCATTATCGACATTATGTTTTCATGCTCAAAGAAGGCTCCAGGGCTTCGTATAAACCGCGAACGCACAGCGGGAATATCTCCTGATGGCGATGTCATGGTGACACGATGGCCTTCACGGCAGAGAAGAATCGCCGCATCGATGGCTGAAAGTTTACTGCCGATAACCAATACCCGCGATTGCGAGGGTATTCTGGCTAACATATCCTGCTCTGGATAGGGACAGTGAATAAAAGTTGGATGAGCCAAGTGGGGTTTCAACACTTCAGGGAGTCGAGAAGCGCCGAAGCCTGTACAAAAAATGACATCAGTTACTTCCAGCGATTGAGGTGTCAAGGTATCACCGTACCAGAGCGTATAATACCGATGTGAATTGATTTTTAACCCCTTAAATACATAGGGTATATGGAAAACATCGATTCCGATCTTGAGAGCGATAGTGTTAAATTCCAGAAACTTTTCATTCAGATAATTTCCTACCCATTGGCGCGGTACGAAAGATTCCGGTGTAACGGTATGCCCACGTTTATGCAGATAATCCAGAAAATCCAGAGGGTTATCTGCCACGACGGACATGGTATCAACTGAGGTATTGCAGAGGATATCACCATCTAGATTGAAAAAGGCCATACCGGGGCCAACAGCCCCAGGCGCAATAATATAAATGGTTTGTGCCACACGATGTTGCACTGCTGCGATGAATGTTGCCACGCCCGCAGCCCCGCCTCCGACAATCGCAAGACTTCTTTTTTGAAAAGACATCATCATTTCCTATATTTTAAATATATTGAAATTAAGGACGTTTTATTCGGCTGACTTAAGCAAAGGCTTTCATCCTGCAATGGCTTCGACAATCGAAATATAACAACCTGTATCAATAACGCGATTGAGTTTCAAATCTGCGTTAGCCAGCAATTGTCGTAGCTCATCTTCTGTGCGTTCGCGTCCCCCTTCGTAGATCCCCATGCAGAGGAGATCCATTTCCTTACCTGAGTGCGAAACGTTGCCATTAGGGATGACCGGATCCATGATTAGCACTCGGCCGTCAGGGGACATCGCTTGTCGGCAGTTACGTAGGATGCGTATACATTGCTCATCAGGCCAGTCGTGCATAATGTACTTGAGCAGATAGATATCGCCCTGTGGACATGACTCGAAAAAGTCGCCAGAAGTAATCTCCCAACGTGTATCGTCACCTAACGCGTCAAGTTGATGTCTGGCCAGTACGTGTGGTTGGTCGAAAAGGATCCCTCGCAGAGTGGTATTAGCCTGTAATACGCTTAATAACAGGCCACCAAATCCACCAGCGATATCGACAACGGTCGCATTTTTCGGAAAGTCATAACTGTTCACGAGAAACAGATTTTCCACTTTAGACATTGAAGACATGCCGGCGTGAAAATCATCAGCCGGTGTGTCCTTCTGCGCCCAATAATCAAAGAAAGGAAGTCCGTAGAGGTGTTTGAAGGCGGGATTGCCGCGGACACTTTCGACAATCTCACCAAGAGGTTGCCAAAATGTCCTGTCAGTCAGCATCAGTACTGCAGCTCGGAGGGAGTGGTGTGTGTCTTTGCGCAGGAACTCTGCGGCTGGTGTGAGTGAAAACCGATTTTCTTCGGTTTCACGAAAGATATTCCGTGTGGCGAGCAACCGCAGAACTCGGTGTAGTTGTTGCTCCTGGGCGCCGACAGTTTTGGCAAGTTCATTCACTGTTTTTGGCCCATCGCTCAAATGATCGGCTACACCCAGAACTGCGGCAGCACGAAGCGCCGCTTGATAAGAATACCCCATTGTTTGATTAAGTAAATGTAACGCTGCTGATGTGTAGTTAGAAATTGCTGTGTTATTATTTAAAATGTTCATATGATTCTCATTTATTATGTAATTATTAAATAGCGTTTCAAAATGATAGGAGTACTCCTTACCCCCGCACGGGGTAAGGAACTCCAACATCTGATACTCTCAGTATTATGAAAACCTATTTAAAATAAAAAATTAAAGAAATATAAGTTTACTTATTATTTCAAGCATATTATTAACCAGAGAATTGTTTATTTTTCAATCACAAAAAAGCTTATACGAAAGGATATTGTTATAATGATTTTTATTAATAAGAATAATGAGTAAGGTTGTTTTTACGAGGAGGTTATGTTGTGTTTATAATGAGAGTTTTTGAGGGATATATACGCATTAAACTTCAAGTTTCCGCTTGAAAATCAATGTGATTGTTTATTATCTCCCCGCTACGCGAGGAGATATAAGACGCATATTGAAAGGCGATTGGTATAGTTATTAAATAATACAATAGAAAAATACAACAGGGTATAATCACCTCCCTAAAATAGAGGGGGATTATTTTGTTATAATTGACAAACAAAAGCTGCATCAATGCAATTTCTTTGGAAATCATCCCAAAAACCTGGGGGATAACTTTCAATGTCACTTTCCAATAGCATGGGTTTATGCCACTCGAATTTTAATCCTGCCTTAGTGATGGCGTTTTTATATTGATCATGGCTCCAACGATGCATAGTAAAAGGGCTGGGTGGGGTAGTAAGAAATTCAGCCCTCACAAGAGTTGTATCTTTCACAGGCTCTTCACTTAAAACCTTTATGCAATAATTTTCATAGTTCCCTTTTTCTAAACGATAATCGGGGTCAAATGTATAAGCAATGAGTTTACCGGAAGGTTTAAGATGATCCGCAATGACACGAAACATACTTTCAAGTTGTTCAAGTGATTCCGCATGGCAAAATAACCAGGCGGCAACGATCAGGTCAAATTTGCCAAATGACTCCATTTTGCTGACATCCCTGATATGATATTCTATATCATCGCCATATTGTTGCGATTTGTTTTTAGCAATTTCTATCATCTTATCTGATATATCAACACCAATTACTTTTGAAGCGCCATGGTTTCTGAATTCCCGACTAAATAAGCCATATCCACATCCTAAATCTAATACCGATTTTCCTTTTACATCCCCTGCCAGATTGAGGAGGGTACGAGCTACTATTTTTATTTGAGGGCTAGAGTCTGAAAAATCTTCGTAGAGATGAGCAATAGGATTATATAAGATGTTATCTTTCATAATGATGTCCTTAATTAAAATTAAGATATTTTATTTTTTTGTAGAATACATTATTTAATATTGGTGTAATAATGACTGACTGTTTCCTTTGTTGTATATTAAGGCGCCAGTAATGAATTGGATATAATTATTTTTATATTGACTCTTTTTTTTATCAACCCATCGGAATATGGGTTGATATTGGTCATTATTTTGTACCTAAAAAGCGATGAATGGCTCGGAGTACAGCTTCAGGCTTTTCTGCATGTACCCAATGCCCACAACCGGCCACAACCCATGCGGTTGCTTGTGGGAATTGGCTGATAATCTCTTCTCGGTATTCTTCATTAATATAATCTGAATTTCCACCACGGATAAATAGGGCGGGATTATGCCATGCAGGAATAGTTTCCCAACCGATAATCTTTTCATACTCTTTTTGTAAAACGGGAAGATTGAATTTCCATTCCCCTTGATGGAATGATTTCAGTAAAAACGGAATAACACCTTCTTCCTGAATATCCTGGCGCATAATATCTGCCGCTGCTTGTCGGGTTTGTACACCGGCGGCTACGACTTTGTTCAGTGCGGTGAAAATGCTGTCATGACGGCGAACCAGATAAGCGACAGGAGCCATATCAATCACCACGATTTTTTCAATCCGCTCTGGCGCAATAGCCGTCATGCTCATGGCGATTTTGCCACCCATGGAATGCCCTATAATAATAGCCTTGGACACGGTTAGCTCATCAAGCAGTGCCAGGACATCCTGTGCCATATCGCGATAATCCATATTTTCCATACGTGGTGAAATACCGTGGTTACGTACATCAATTTGAATCACCGGATAATGTTGCTGTAGCTCCCGCCCCAATACTCCCAAATTGTTTAAATCGCCAAAAAGCCCATGAATCAAGACAATGGGCGTTGAAGATTGCAGGTTTTCTACAGTGTGAAGATGATAATTTAATTGACAATTTGTCTTCATGATTTGCCTGAATTTAATACCATTTATACGCATTAAACTTCAAGTTGCCATTTACAATACGCGATGAAACCTGATTTCTTCCCGTGAACTGAGGAGAAATCACACGCATCTTGAAGTTAGATTGGTATATACCATGTTTAATATTGAGATGCTTAATATCATGACACGTGAGCTTTGACAAACTCAATGGGATGAAATAGTTGTAACTAATTGATTTATTTTAAAGGAAAGTGACTTTCCTAAAGATTCTCTATTTTAAAAAGAATCACTTTAAGTTATTGAAAGTTTAATTGTTTTGTTTTGTGGCATTATATCTTATAATCCCAAGATAATTTTTTCATTAAGAACAGTACTGGATAGAAATGAAAACGATAGAAGTTGATGAAGAACTTTACCGCTTTATTGCAAGCCAAACTCTGCATATCGGTGAAAGTGCATCTGATATTTTACGGCGCATATTGAAGTTAGACGCCGGGCAGCCAGTACAAATTACAGAGCCTGCCAACGACCCTGCACCCGTTGTTAAAACTCCAGTTACTCATTCCCGTGATGCTGTTCGCGTTATTCGTGAATTATTGCTTTCGGATGAGTACGCTGAAAAGAAAAAATCAGTTGAACGCTTTATGTTGGTCCTGTCTACCCTGTATAGCTTGAACAGCGAGGGTTTTTCCAAAGCAACAGAAACGATGCATGGCCGTACTCGTACCTATTTCGCCGGTGATGAGCACACGTTATTGGCGAGTGGTAAGCAAACGAAGCCACGCCATGTTCCTGGTACGCCTTTTTGGGTGATCACCAATACCAACACTGACCGTAAACGCAGCATGATCGAACATATCATGCAGGATATGAAGTTTCCGGCAAATTTGATTGAAAAAGTGTGTGGTACTATTTAATTCTACTACTAATACAATTGATTAGCTTATTAGTACCGCGCTGGCGATAATCCAGTGCGGTCTCCCAGGAGAAATAATAAAGTGGCCATTCATCCAAGAGCAGGGCAGCTCGCTCAGCAGCATGATTTAATCAATATTGCTCAACTCACTTCACAGTATTACACCTTACAACCCCATCCTGAAAATCCAGCCCATAAGGTTAAATTTGGTACTTCCGGCCATCGTGGCAGTTCTGGACGCAATAGCTTTAACGAAACACATATTCTGGCTATTTCTCAAGCCATTGTGGAAGTGCGTTCGCAACATGGGATTACTGGGCCATGTTATGTGGGTAAAGATACTCATGCGCTTTCAGAAGCGGCATTTATCTCCGTATTGGAAGTGTTAACGGCGAACGGAGTGGATGTCATTGTGCAGGAAAATAATGGGTTTACACCGACTCCTGCTATTTCTCATGCCATCTTATGTCATAACCGTCAGGGAAAAAGTTTGGCTGATGGTATCGTGATCACGCCATCCCATAACCCACCAGAAGACGGTGGTATTAAATATAATCCACCTAACGGCGGGCCAGCCGATACCGATTTGACGGCAATCATTGAACAGCGTGCAAATGAATTACTGGCTTCTGGTCTTAATGGGATCAAGCGCCTGCCTTATGAACAGGCATTAAAAAGTGAATACCTGCATCCCCAAGATTTGATCGATCCTTATGTCACTACACTGGGTGAAGTGGTGGATATGACAGCGATCCAGCAGGCAGGCCTAAAGATTGGCATTGACCCACTGGGTGGCTCAGGGATTGCCTATTGGCAGCGGATTGGGGAATATTACAATCTCGATCTGACATTGGTTAATGATAAGGTCGATCAGACATTTCGTTTTATGACACTGGATCATGATGGTGTGATCCGTATGGATTGTTCATCCCGTTGGGCAATGGCAGGGTTGCTGGAGCTGCGTGGTAAATTTGATTTAGCCTTTGCCAATGACCCTGACTATGACCGTCATGGGATTATTACGCCGGCGGGTTTGATGAATCCTAACCATTATCTGGCAACAGCTGTCGATTACCTATTCCGCCACCGCCCACAATGGCCGCAAAATATCGCGGTGGGTAAGACTCTGGTTTCCAGCGCCATGATTGATCGTGTTGTAACTGATCTGGGGCGTGAATTAGTGGAAGTTCCCGTCGGTTTTAAATGGTTTGTGGATGGACTTTATAAAGGCGAATTAGGCTTTGGTGGAGAAGAAAGTGCTGGGGCATCTTTCCTGCGCTTTGATGGCACGCCATGGTCAACCGATAAAGATGGTATCATTCTGTGCTTGTTGGCGGCTGAGATGACGGCAATTACCGGTGAGAACCCACAGCAACGCTACGACAAACTAGCTGCTAAATTTGGTACACCAAGTTATAGCCGTATTCAGGCTCCGGCGACGCATCAGCAAAAGGCATTATTGGCCAAACTATCACCGGAAATGGTTAAGGCCGATATATTGGCAGGTGATCCGATTACCGCCCGTTTAACCACCGCATCGGGGAATGGCGCTTCCATTGGTGGCTTGAAAGTGATGAGTGATAATGGTTGGTTTGCCGCCCGTCCTTCTGGTACGGAAGAAGCCTATAAAATCTATTGCGAAAGCTTCCTTGGTGCGGAGCATCGTGAAAAAATTGAACAAGAGGCTCAGGACATCGTCAATCAGGTATTTGCTGCAGGTTAAAAATACAAGCCGTAGCGATTGCTGCGGCTTCTTTGTGTTTATCCTAAAGCAACCATCAAAGCACCCAGGGTAATCAGCACGATACCACCACAAGTCACCAGAGAAATTTTCTCGCCAAATAGAATTACCGCCAGAATGACTGCAAATACCACGCTCAATTTATCGACAGGAGCAACTTGGGAAACGTTGCCATGTTTGATCGCCAGAAAATAGAATAGCCAGGAGAGTGCTCCGGCAATACCACTTAATAGGATAAACAGAAGTGCTTTGCGATTAGCGAGAATTTCGCTGATAAGATTCAATTTCCCCTGCACAATGACAACGCCTGTCAAAAACAGTGCCATAATAACAGCACGAATGGCAGTTGCCGTATTAGCATCTAAATTTTGCAACCCAATTTTTCCAAAGATAGCGACCAGCGCAGCCGTTAGCGCAGAGAGTAGGGCATAAATCAGCCATGTACTCATATTCAATTAACCTTGTGTTTGATATTAGCGTGTGGTATCAGAGGAATGCATCATAGGCTAATTTTGTTGTTCTGAATATGCATAATACCACTAAAATGCCAAAAATATTTATGCACTATACTCATCTCACTTCAAGATGCATATTGTTACCTTATAATGAGCAACTTGAAAGGTAATGTTTATATACCAATCTAACTTCAAAATGCGTGTGATTTTTCCCCGCGAAGCGGGGAGAAATCAGGTTTCATATCGTGTTGTAAATTGCAACTTGAAGTTTAATGAGTATATACCAATTGTCTTACAATATACGTCTTATTATCTTGAAGTTAGATTGGTATATATTTTTCAAATTGCCACAACTTTTAATCATGTGAAAGTACAATTGATGAATATCACAGAGGGTAACTCATCCTTTATCCTACTCCTGATATTTATTAATAAAGGATGAGGTGAGTTTATCTAATACAATGTTTAATCATTATTTTCATTTTTATTAAAAATAGCGTTGATGTGATCTTTCTATTAAAAAGGTTTTGCTATGAAATCTGACTTTTGGAGAAAAGTTTATTTTATTGTATTCAGCAGTCTATTTGTTTTATTACTTGCAAGTTGCGCACAACAGCGTTGTATCCCAAATAAAAATCATTCATTTAAAACCCAGGAGGAACTGATGGCACATAGTTTGAAGCAAATATCCGACAGTGAACAAATCTATCGTTGTCGTTCTGAACCAGAAATTTCTCACGCCTCCGCACATTGGGTTGATCGACAAACATTATTATGGTCAGGTGGAGCAGGTCAGCCTATTGTTCGCCTATATTACAATCACAACAATAAGGTAGAAGCTAATGAGCAAGGTTATTTTACCGATGACTATCTGACATTAACCCCGACAAACTTAAGCCAGGAGACGGCAAGGAAGTTTCCCCATCTGGCAAAATGGGCGGCGTTCCGTCTACCAGAAGAAACGGATATTGATCTTCTTCTGACGGGTGATTTGGTGGCTTTGGCTGCTGATGAGCAAGGTTTGTTAATATCAGCAACTCAAGTACAAACGGCGGGTGTGTTGGATGATCGTTTTGCCGATGCCGCTGATAAGCTGGAATATGGGGCACGGATAGATGACAAAGGCGTCATTTTCCGCTTGTGGGCACCGACTGCCCAAGAGGTTGGCCTGATGATTTATAATCAAGATAAGCAGATTATTGCCAATCATACAATGCAGCGCGATGCCGCAAGTGGTTCCTGGTTCTGGCAAGGTAACAAGAAATTGATTGGTGCTTACTATCGTTATGCCTTAAAAGTCTACCACCCAGATTCCCGCAATGTGGAACGTTATGAAGTGACCGATCCCTATTCTTATAGCCTGTCTACGAATTCTGAATATAGCCAGGTTGTCAATTTGGATGATGCGTCACTGAAACCACAAAATTGGGATAACCTGTTGATGCCGCATCCGCAAAATACACCAACGGATATTGCCCGCATGACCATCTATGAAGCGCATATCCGTGATCTTTCCGTGGCAGACAGCACAATACCCGCAGATTGGCGTGGTAAATATCTGGCACTAACCGCCAAGAACAGCGATATGTTCAAACATCTTAAGGCGTTGAATCAGGCGGGAATGACTCATATGGAGTTATTGCCTGTGTTTGATATTGCCTCTGTTAATGAATTTAGCCATCAGGTGGCTGATCTTGATCACTCTTTTAAACGTCTGTGTCAGGTCAATCCAATGGTGAAAAATAACCGTTTTGCGGGTTATTGCGATAGCACATTGACTGTACGGGAGGTTTTGCAGCAATTGCGGCGCGATGACAATATCAATAATCCGCAGGTACAAGAATTAAATACGATGGTGGCAAAGACGGATTCCTATAACTGGGGTTACGATCCGTTTCACTATTCAGTACCGGAAGGCTCTTATGCCACTGATCCGGAAGGTTCCGGTCGTATAAAAGAGTTTCGCTCCATGATACAGGCTATCAAACAGCAATTGGGTATGAATGTGATCATGGATGTTGTCTACAACCATACCGATGCGGCGGGTCCTGTGTCCCGAACGTCGGTATTGGATAAGATCGTGCCCTGGTATTACCACCGTTTAGATGAAATAACAGGCAATGTAGAAAATAATACCTGTTGCTCTGACACTGCGCCTGAACATCGTATGTTTGCCAAATTGATTGCAGACTCACTGGTAACCTGGGTTAAAGATTATAAGATAGATGCGTTTCGATTCGATTTAATGGGTTATCACCCCAAAGCGCAGATTATATCGGCACTGGAAAAAGTTCGGGCGATTAACCCATCGATCTACTTTTTCGGCGAGGGCTGGAATTCTGGGCAGGATGATCGGTTTGAAACCGCATCACAAGTTAATCTTAAGGGGAGTGGCATTGGAACTTTCTCTGACCGATTACGAGATGCGGTACGTGGAGGCGGGCCTTTTGATGTTGCCGACAGTATTCGTAGTAATCAGGGGGCAGGAAATGGTGCCGAAATATTACCGAACGAAATTTCTCTCTTAGATGCCGATAAGGTTCGTCATTTATGGGATCTGGTCCGTCTTGGTATGGCGGGTAATTTGGCGGATTTCATCATGATCGATAAAGATGGAAAGGTGAAAACCGGCAGGGAAATTGATTATAAGGGCACCGCTGCGGGTTATGCATTAGATCCCATTGAAGTAGTGAATTATGTCTCTAAACACGATAATCAAACATTGTGGGATATTATTAGCTATAAAGCTGCCCAAGAAGCAGATTTGCTGACGAGAGTTCGTATGCAGGCGATCTCCCTGGCAACAGTATTCCTTGGGCAAGGCCTGGCTTTTGATCAACAAGGGTCAGAGTTATTGCGTTCAAAATCATTTACCCGCGATTCTTATAATGCGGGTGATTGGTTTAATCGTGTTAGTTATGACTATAAAGACAATAATTATGACGTAGGGTTACCTGAACGCGGTAATGATGGCAAAAATTATCCACTGATTAATCGGGTCAAAAATCAGGTGGAAAAACCAAGCCAAAATGAACTATTACAGATGATGGCGTTTTATCAGGAACTACTGAGATTACGTCAATTTTCGCCGCTGATGACACTTGGCGAAGGTGCTGCTGTCAGGGAGCGTATTAATTTTATTAATGTTGGTCCTCACCAGCAACCTGGTTTACTGGTCATGACGATTGATGATGGCAATCTGACATCGGGTGATCGTGATTTGCGGTTTGATGGTTTGGTCGTCGTCATTAATGCTGCACCCTGGTCTGTGACTGTCAAAGATCTTAATGCCGAGGGGCTGAGATTAAATGATATTCAACATGAATTAGGCAAAGCGTCTTTGGCTGCAGGAATACGAATCACAGAAAATGGTGAAGTAACCATGCCTGCATGGTCAGCAGCCGTGTTGGTTTTGCCACAAGAAGGAATTCGTGGTACAGGTTTGCCTGTTCGCAGGAAATAACGAAGTTAAGAAATATTTAATTACTTTTAATACCGAGATGCTTAGGGGGCGAAGCGGTTTCAGGTTTTTGCCGTAGATGCCCCATGTAAATCTGGTGGATCTTGCAACGGCAGAAGAAAATGAAAACTGGTTCCCCCTTTTTGATTATTAGCTGCCCATATCTTTCCACCGTGGATTTCAATAATGGATTGGCAGATCGCTAGACCTAGCCCGATACCAGGTATCGCTGATTCTTTACTGGTGCGTGAGAATTTATCAAAAATCAGTTTTTTTTGTTCTGGTGGAATTCCTGTGCCTGCATCCCAGATTTCAATATGCACCTGTTTTTGAGCAGCTTTTTTCTCGATAGTAGCTTGTATGCCTAAAGGAGTCTGTTCACTGGTGTATTTAATGGTATTTTCCAGCAGGTTGATAAAAACACGTTCCAGTAAGGCGGCATCACAATGCAGCAATACATTGTTGGGTAAAGAAAGTGCTACAGTATTGCGATTGAGGGTATGTTCCAAAGAACGCAAGGCACTGCTGACAATTTCTTCCAGTGGACACCATTCAAGGTTAAGTTGAATGCCACCTGATTGTAGTCGTGCCATATCAAGCAGGTTATTGACCAGTCGAGAAAGGCTGAGAATTTGCTGGCGAATTTGATTAACTTGTTGGGTATGGGGCGAATTTTCTGTCGATAAATCCAACATCAGTATTTCAGCCTGCCCGAATAGTACAGTCAACGGAGTAAGTAAGTCGTGAGATAGGGCTGCCAGCAATGAATTACGCAGTTGTTCCCGCTCAGTTTCTAACCTGGCAGATTCTGCGCTACGGGTCAGGTGCAAGCGTTCCAGCGCATTGGCAATAAGTCCCGTGAAGATTTGTAATAGCCGCTGTTGTTCCGGTACTAGTAACTGGCGCTGGTTAGGGGATTCAATGGCAAGAACAGCAAAAACCTGCGAGGGCGTAGCGATAGGCAATAATTGATAAGGGACGCCGGGTAATGTATCAGTACCCGCTCCGGCAGGTTGTTTTTTCTCAAAACACCATTTGGCGATCGCTTCATCGATCTGCATCTGACCACCATTATGGGATTTCACTTGATATAAACGCTGATTGTTATCTGGCAGCAGCAGACCTGTTTTTGCCTGAAAGCTGTTGGATAGAAAGTAATAGCTGATACGCGCTACATCCTCTTCATTCAGAGCCTTGCTCAGTGTACGGGTTATTTCATATAGGTGCCGTGTTCTTTGTTCGCGATAACGCGCTACTCTGGCTTGATAGCGTATACCTGCGGTAAGGTTGCCAACAACTGCCCCGACAATCAGCATGACGGCCAGTGTGAGCAGATATTGAATGTTTTTGACTTCCAATGACCAACGTGGTTGGACAAAGAAAAGATCAAAACTAATGACATTGACAAAAGCAGCAAAGACAGATGGCCAACGACCATAAAACAGCGCGATAATGACAACACCGAGCAGATAAAGCGCTACCAGGTTGGCTTTGTCAAGGGTCAGCAAGAAAGTGCGGGAAAAGAGGGTAATGAGGGCACAGAGTACGATAGCCATCAAAAAACCCTGAATAGGGACTCGCCATTTATCATTGAAGGTTCGGTTATCTTTTGGCTCTTTGTCACCGTTTTTTTTATCTTCCAACGCAACAATAATCAAATCTAAATCAGGACCGAGCTTTCCCAGACGCTCTGAAAAGTCACGATACCATTTAAAGCCGAAGAAATTTACCTGTGAATTGTAATAGCGGCCAATAAGGATTTTACCCAGATTATGCTCTCTGGCGTAGCGCAGGACGGCTTTTTCTTCATCGGAATCAGAGAGTGTTGCGGTTTCAGCGCCCAGGTCTTGTGCTAGCTTTAAGGCTTGCAAAATGGTACGTCGTTTGCCTTCTGGCAATCGATGTAGTTTGGGGGTTTCAACGTAAACAGCATGCCAGGTGCAGTTGAGTTTTGCTGCCAGGCGAGCGGCTTTTCGAACCAGTTTTTCATTGCCGGCGTTGTAGCCAATGCACAGTAGTAAATTCTCTTGCGTATGCCATACGGGTTCTTTTCCTCGCGTATCACGAAAAGCGCGCATTTGGTCATCTACGCGGTCTGCCGTGCGGCGTAACGCCAATTCACGCAGGGCAATCAGGTTCCCTTTGCGAAAAAAATGTTCAATGGCACGTTCGGCCTGACCTGAAATATAAACCTTGCCGTCATTGAGCCGTTGACGCAAATCATCAGGTGGAAGATCGACCAGAACAACATCATCGGCCTGATCAAAAATATGGTCAGGAACGGTTTCCCGCACGCGAATACCGGTAATGCCGCCAACAACATCATTCAAACTTTCCAAATGTTGCACATTGATGGTAGTCAGTACATCAATGCCAGCTTCCAGTAATTCTTCGACATCTTGCCAGCGCTTCGGATGGCGGCAACCTGTAGGGTTACTGAATGCCAGTTCATCCATCAGAATAATGGCTGGATGGCGGGCAAGGGCGGCATCAATATCAAATGCCGCTATCCGGCGTTCATTATGGCGGAAATATTTAGCTGGTAATCGGGGTAGCCCTTTTAATAAGGCTGCGGTTTCTGATCGATCATGGGTTTCAACAACACCGACAATAACATCTAGCCCCTGTGCCAGCAGCCGTTGAGCTTCTTGCAGCATGGCATACGTTTTGCCAACACCCGCACAAGCACCGAAAAAGATTTTTAGTTTACCGCGGGGCTTTTCGTTTGCCAGTGTCAGCAATTCATCAGGATCAGGGCGCTGTGGTTCATTGTGTTCCATAGTCTGATCTGCCTTTTGGGTCCAGGTTATCTAACGCCAGATTTAGTTCCAGTACATTGACTATGGGTTGCCCCATATATTCCAGCAGGGGATATTGAATGTGTTGCTCAATGAGTTTATGGATGATAGCAAGTGGCATATGACGGGCTATCGCCACTCGTTGTGCCTGGAATTCTGCCGCTTCAGGGGATATATGGGGATCTAACCCGCTACCTGATGCCATGATTAAATCAACAGGAATTGGATAGGTTGCGGGATGGTTAAATAAACGTACCTGGATAATGTTTTGGTGTATTTTGCTGCTTAGTTCAGGGTTGGTTACTGCGAGGTTACTGCCTCCAGATGACAGCGTGTTATACGGTTTTTCAGCTGTCATGGAAGGTCGCCCATGAAAATAGATGGATTTGGTAAAATTCTGACCAATTAATTCAGCGCCAACCAGTTTGCCATTCTGCTCTATTAGCGATCCTTTAGCCTGATAGGGAAATAAAAATTCTGCTATTCCCGTCACCAGCAATGGATAGGCTATTCCCGTGATGAAGCTAAGCAATACCAACAGAATAATGGAAGAACGTAACCAGATCATTTTTATCACCTTATTTGAAGCACCGATTTTTAAGTATGCTGTAGTGAAAAGATCGTTAGTTAAACATTAAGACAGTGAGCAATATGTCAATAATTTTGATACCCACAAAAGGTACAAGCAGGCCACCAAGTCCATAGAGCCATAGATTCCGGCGCAAGAGTGACAATGCATTCATTGGGCGATAACTGACACCCTTTAGGGCCAATGGTAGTAAAAAGATGATGATTATCGCATTGAAGATAACCGCAGACAGTACCGCCGATTCTGGAGAATGCAGGTGCATGATGTTTAACACATTAAGTTGTGGGTACGTTACGGAAAAAGCCGCGGGAATGATGGCAAAATATTTAGCAATATCATTGGCAATACTGAATGTGGTTAAGGAGCCGCGGGTCATTAGCATCTGTTTGCCAATATGGACAACTTCGATCAACTTGGTGGGATTGGAATCCAGGTCAACCATATTGCCAGCCTCTTTCGCCGCTTGTGTGCCTGAATTCATGGCAACAGCCACATCTGCTTGTGCCAGTGCTGGTGCATCGTTTGTACCATCACCTGTCATGGCAACCAGACGTCCTTCTGATTGATATTGGCGGATAAGGGCAAGTTTCGCTTCGGGAGTGGCTTCTGCCAAAAAGTCGTCAACGCCTGCTTCGGCGGCAATTGCAGCGGCTGTGAGATGATTGTCACCTGTGATCATGACAGTCTTGATCCCCATTTTACGCATTTCACTGAAGCGCTCTTTAATGCCGCCTTTCACAATATCTTTTAAGGCAACAACACCCAAAACTTGTTGGTTCTCAGCAACAACTAAGGGTGTTTCCCCCTTATGTGCAACTTGCTGTACCAGTTGGTCAATCACATCCGGAAAATGGCTGTGATTAGCTTCAATATGGCGACGAATCGCATCGACCGCGCCTTTGCGGATCATGCGATTACCAATATTGACTCCACTCATGCGTGTCATTGCGGAGAAGGGGACAAATGTGGCATTTAATTCCCGTAGATCGCGTTCACGCATATTGAAACGTTGTTTTGCCAGGATCACGATACTGCGTCCTTCCGGTGTTTCATCCGCGAGAGAAGAGAGTTGAGCTGCATCAGCCAATTGCCGTTCCGTTACGCCTGGTGCGGGTAAAAATTGGGACGCCTGACGATTTCCTAGTGTGATAGTGCCCGTTTTATCGAGTAGCAAAACATCGACATCCCCAGCGGCTTCAACGGCCCGACCGCTGGTAGCAATAACGTTGGCTCCCAACATCCGGCTCATACCCGCAACGCCAATAGCTGACAGCAATCCACCAATGGTGGTGGGGATCAGGCAAACCAGTAAAGCAATCAATACCGTAAGTGTAATAGGCGCGCCAGATTGGTTAGCCTGAACGCTAAACAAGGAAAAAGGCAGCAGACTGACACAGACCAGCAGAAAAATAATGGTCAGTGCAGTGAGCAGAATGGTGAGGGCGATTTCATTGGGGGTTTTACGTCGTCTGGCACCTTCAACCATTGAGATCATTCTGTCTAAAAAGGTTTCTCCCGGATTGACGGTGCACTCGACGATTAACCAATCTGATAAAACTCGCGTCCCACCAGTGACAGAGGAAAAATCGCCGCCGGATTCGCGGATAACTGGCGCTGATTCTCCGGTAATAGCACTTTCATCAACGGAAGCTCCTCCTTCAAGGACTTCTCCATCACAAGGAATAATTTCTCCGGCTTCCACCAATACAATATCGCCTTTGCGCAAGGTGTCAGAAGTGATTTTTTCTTTTGCGGCCTCACGGCTGGATGAGGCTAGTTTGATTGCCCAATTAGTTCTTTTTACCCCTTTCAGACTGGAGGCTTGAGCCTTGCTACGTCCTTCAGCCAGTGCTTCTGCAAAGTTGGCAAACAGTACGGTAAACCATAACCAGAGAGCAATGGCACCAGTAAAAAGTGTGCTACCCGTTAGTTGTCCCACTAATAGGCCAATCCATAAGAGGGTGGTCAGGCAACTTCCCACATAAACGACGAACATGACCGGATTGCGCCATTGTTGAGCCGGATGACATTTTTTTAACGAATCGATAAGTGCACGGCGAATTAAAGTCGGTTCAAATAATACTTGTTGTTTATTTTTCATGCGCTACCTCACACTCTTACGGCCAAAGTTGTAGATGTTCTGCGATAGGGCCTAGAGCCAGAGAAGGAATAAACGTAAGGGCACCAATCAGTAAAATGACCAGAATTAATAGTCCAATGAAGAGCGAGCCGTAAGTCGGTAAGGTGCCATTGCTAATTGGCTGGCGTTTTTTGTTAACCATAGAACCGGCGATTGCCAGAACGGGCAGAATGATACCAAAGCGGCCAAGAAGCATGATGATGCCTAACAATAGGTTGTAAAAGATATTATTGGCATTGAGTCCGGCAAAGGCACTGCCGTTGTTGTTGGCTGCGGATGAGAAAGCATAAAGCACTTCGGTGAAACCATGAGCACCGGGATTTGCAATAGCGCTGCGGCCTGCATCGATTGAAATTGCCAACGCCGTGCCTAATAAAACAAGCGAAGGTGTGATTAAAATTGCCAGTGCGACCATTTTCATATCGTAGACATCGATTTTTTTGCCTAAGTATTCTGGTGCGCGGCCAATCATTAAGCCCGCAATAAATACAGCAAGCAGAACGAACAGTAATATGCCATAAAGACCAGAACCTGCCCCACCGAATATGACTTCCCCGATTTGCATCAACCAGAGCGGTATCATGCCACCCAGTGCGGTAAAGGAGTCATGCATCGCATTTACGGCACCACAGGAAGCGGCTGTCGTCACAACGCTATAGAGCGAAGAGGCCAGAATACCAAAGCGGGCTTCTTTGCCTTCCATATTAAAGTGGTTACTGATATTGGGATGTATGAGTTGGGCATTACCTGTGGTTTCGGCATACATCACAACGCTGGTGGCAATAATGAAAATGATGCTCATTGCCCACAGCAGGGCATATCCTTGACGGTTGTCGCCAACAACCAGACCGAATGCGAAGCATAATGCACAAGGAATTAAGAAAATAGCCAGGATCTGGACAAAGTTGCTAAGTGAAGTTGGGTTTTCAAATGGATGGGCTGAGTTGGCCCCAAAAAAGCCTCCGCCATTAGTTCCTAACAGTTTTATCGCCTCTTGGGAAGCGACTGGCCCCATAGGGAGCCATTGTTGTTGTCCCTCAAGAGAATGGATAAGGACATAGGGCGAAAAGTTTTGGATAACCCCTTGGCTGACAAAGAATAAAGCTACAATGATTGCAAGCGGAAGTAAGAGGTATACAATGATACGTGTAATGTCTATCCATGCATTTCCTACTGTTTTAGTGCCTTGACGGGAAAGTGCCCGCATTAAGGCAAAAGCCACAGCAATTCCCGTTGCCGCAGACAGAAAATTCTGAACAGTCAATCCGGCCATTTGGCTCAGGTAACTGAGGGTATTTTCTCCGCTATAAGCTTGCCAATTGGTATTAGTGATAAAACTGATCGCGGTATTAAGTGCCAGATCCCATCTCATGCCAGCAAAATGTTGTGGATTCAGTGGCAGGTGACCTTGGCTGATCAACAGTGTAAACAGTAATAATAATCCGGCGATATTGAAGATGAGAATGGTGAGAGCATACTGCCACCAGTTCATTTCTTTGACATTGCTGCCCGGTTTTTGCATGCCGCAACAACGCCATAAGAGGGTTTCTGTTTTGGTTAGCCAGTAAGGTAGCTCTCCTTCGACGAGCCGAGCAATCAGGATACCAAGCGGTTTAGCCAATAGAAATAGTATGAGCAAGAAACTGGCAATCAATAAAAAAGCGGATGTTGCCATTTAGAAATCCTCCGCATTCAATAACGCATAAATGAGATAGCCCAGCAATAGCGTCACCAGAAAAATGCCAAGGATCAGGAAGATATTCATGTGGTGTATCTCCTTGCTTATTTCTTTAAGAAATAGTCTGTTACAGCATAGAAATACCATACAAAGAAGTTATTAAAAGGTTCCTGAAAGCGTAAAAAAAGTATAAATGATCTGTGGAATTCATCGACAAAACATCATAAAGCAAGTGTAGCAAACTATGCTGAGTTAATTTTTTGTTTTCACTTTGTTTGTTTTGTTTCTGTTTAAGTGTAATTTTGTAATTAAATTACGAAATCAGAGAAAAAAGTGATTTATACCACTAAAAAAGTGGTCGGATGAGTGGTAAGTTTTCATTTTATCAGATAAAATTTTACGCATATTACAGGTTAAGCCCATGAGGGGATATCAATGTCTATATATCGTGCATACTCTTGGCATCAGGTTCTCTTGCGACGTATTGGCGCTATATCACTGGGTGTCATTGCGCTTCCTGTTATGCTGTTTCGTCGTGATCGTGCCCGTTTCTATAGCTATCTGTATAAAGTATGGCGAAAAACCAGTGATAAGCCAGTATGGCTGGAACGTTCAGAAATGACTTTAGCAAAATCCGCCGTAAACCCTCGCCCAATGCGGGCTGGGATATCAGGCGAAAAGCCCGTAGGGCTTTAAAGATCAATCAGACGTTGTCTGGCTTTGAACATAGGCTCTGAGCGTTTCAATCGTTGCTCTTCCGGAGCTACAGACAAAGTATGATCTTGACCATAAAAGCCCCGTTTTACTCTGCATCCGTAAATGCGTGTTTTGCTGGCGCAGCAGGCGCGACGACACGGATTTGAGATTGTTGACCATCACACTGACAGCAAGTTTTGGCGGATAGGCAACCAGCAGATGCACAT
This sequence comes from Xenorhabdus griffiniae, assembly GCF_037265215.1. Lineage (NCBI taxonomy): Bacteria > Pseudomonadati > Pseudomonadota > Gammaproteobacteria > Enterobacterales > Morganellaceae > Xenorhabdus > Xenorhabdus griffiniae. The sequence continues at coordinate 1,628,310 of NZ_CP147737.1, forward strand.
GGTCTGGTTCTCCGTCCATCTCAATAATTTCACATTCGAGTTTTGCGGCAGCAGAAGCAAAAGCATGCCGCAACTGTTCTATCATTCGTCCATCAAACAGTTTACGGCGGTATTTTGTCGTAAAAATCAGATGCACAACAAGTTTGCTGACACTATGTCGTTTACGGAGGAACCCTGCCAGTAAATCATCGTGATTACTCAATTGATATACTCCATTAACCTGTTAAAATAAAAGTATTATATCAATGAGCGCTGACTATGTTAAGAGCCACAAAAGTACGCATTTATCCGACACCGGAACAGGCTGAGTTTCTCAATGCCCAGTTCGGCGCCGTTCGTTTTGCGTACAACAAAGCTCTGCACATCAAAAAACAGGCTTACCAGCGCCACGGTGTCAGTTTAAGCCCCCGTAAAGATCTGAAACCGCTGTTGGCAGTCGCGAAAAAATCCCGTAAATATGCCTGGCTCAAAGCGTATGATTCCATCGCATTGCAACAGGCGGTCATTAATCTTGATGTGGCTTTTTCCCATTTTTTTAATCCGAAACTGAAAGCGCGTTTTCCGGCATTTAAAAGTAAGCATGGAAAACAATCAAGCTATCATTGCGTTGGGGTTAAAGTGCTTGATAGCGCGATCAAGATCCCGAAAGTTTCACCGATTGAAGCGCGTTTACATCGTGAAATGACGGGCTCATTGAAAAGTATCACGCTGAGCCGCAGCGCAACGGGGAAATATTATGCGTCAATACTCTGCGATGATGGGACAGAAGCGCCGGCGAAACCCACATTGATATCAACTGTTACGGGTATTGATATGGGACTCTCGCACTACGCCATTAAATCGAATGGTGACAAAATCCCGAATCCCCGCCCTCTCATCAATGCCAGTCGCCACCTGCGACGTAAACAGAAAGCGTTGTCCCGTAAGAAAAAGGGGAGTGCGAACCGTCGCAAAGCCCGTATACAGCTTGCGGGTGTGCATGAACGGGTAGCCAATACCCGTGCTGATTTCCAGCATAAACTCTCCCGCACAATTGTTGACGAAAGCCAAGCGGTAATTGTGGAGACACTGAAAGCAGCAAATATGATGAAAAATCATCATCTGGCACGTGCTATCGGCGATGCCGGATGGTCTGGGTTCATCACAAAACTGGAATATAAGGCCGCAGAGAAAGGGGTGCATCTGGTGAAACTGGATCACTGGTTTGCCAGTTCAAAAACCTGTCACTGTTGTGGCCACAAAATGCCGGAAATGCGGTTAAATAAGCGAATCTGGCAATGTCCTGAATGCGGAGTTGAACATGACCGCGATATCAACGCGGCAATCAACATCGAACGCAAGGGCATACGGGAATTATGTGCGGCGGGACTCGTCGTGCAATCTGCCCATGGAGGCCAGCGTAAATCCGTCATACAGACGGTTGCGGCCTAGGAAGTGGGAAGCCTCGCCCGACGCGGGGAGCAGTCACAGACTCGAAATCGCTAAAATGGCATGATGGCTGAGCCTAATCAGGCATACGCATTAAACTTCAAGTTACAACACGCTATGAAACCTGATTTCTCCCCCACTTCGCGGGGAGAAATCAAACGCATCTTGAAGTGATAACCAATCTATTTTGACTTAATCCATGGCAGGTATGTATTTTATGATGAAGAAAATGCTAAGTGACAAGGAGAATGTGATGAACAATGTTGAATTGGAGCATGTGCTCAATACGGAATTGAAGATCCGTGAATTTCAAGATTACGCTCCCAATGGATTACAGGTGGAAGGCCGCCCTCATGTTCAACGGGTAATTACAGGCGTGACAGCCTGTCAAGCACTGTTGGATGAAGCTGTTCGCCTTGAGGCAGATGCTGTCATCGTTCATCATGGATATTTTTGGAAGAATGAATCTCCGGTTATCCGTGGCATGAAGCGTCGCCGTTTGCAAACACTGCTTTGTAATGATATCAACTTGTATGGTTATCATCTTCCGTTAGATGCCCATCCTGTTTTAGGTAACAATATCCAATTGGCCCGTCAGATGGGTGTGAAAGTTATCGGTGAGATTGATACTCTTCTTCCTCATGGTGCTTTTGATCAACCTATTACACCGGCAGAATTGACTGAACGTCTCGAAAAAAGCCTGAAGAGAAAGATACTGCATTGTGGTGATAATGCCCCCGAAGAGATCCGCACGCTGGCATGGTGTACAGGTGGTGGTCAAGGTTTTATCGAACAGGCGGCAGAGTTTGGTGTTGATGCCTTTGTGACAGGAGAGGTATCAGAAAAAACAATCCATGTTGCCCGTGAAATGGGACTGCATTTTTTTGCGGCAGGGCACCATGCGACAGAGCGCTATGGTATCAAAGCACTCGGTGAATGGCTGGCGAATAATTATGGGTTGGATGTGACTTTTATCGATATTCCTAATCCGGCTTGATTTTTTAGAAACTTGATTTCTCCCTGCTTCGCAGGGAAAAATCACACGCATCTTGACGTTAGATGGGTATATAGCCTCTGGATTTTATTTCCATTTCGGGACGTGGGGCTTTTTATTTTGAAAGAGAGAGAAAACAATCATTGCGATCCCACAACATATTAATACGCAGCCTAATGCCTGACTCCAGCCCGCCAATGCCAAACCAAGCCCCAGCAGCGAATAGTAAAACAACCCAAGTAAAGCACCGGCTGTACCTCGCCTATCTGAATAGTTAGTTAATGCAGAAGCTAAAATATTCGGGATCGCTAACCCATAAGCGATGACTATTCCCAATATTGGAAAAATAAAGAGCCAGCTATTTTCGAGCAAATAGACACCGATCCCACTGAATAAACTGATTAATGAAGCAAGGGTAACTACTTGGATTGATACCCATTGTTGCTTTAATAGATATTTGTTTAATAGTGAACCTAATCCAACGCCGAAAGTTAATAACAAACCAGTATAACCAAATACTTTCTGTGACAATCCAAATTGTTGGAAACGAAATGGCGCTAATTGGTAATAGCTGAACAAACAAATATTGAAAAGTGCGATCAAAAACGCATTTCGCCAAATTGAAATATCTTTAATCATCATAATTACTGTGCTAAATAAAGCCACCTTTGTTATATCAGTTGGTCGAGTTTCTGGTAATCGGGTAATAGACCAACAGATCAGGATAACTGCCAGAATAACTAACCCAGCAAAGACTGCTTTATAGCCAGCAAAATAGTTCAATGTTGAACCACTGAACATGCCAATGGCAGGGCTGATGGCTAAGGCAATACCCATAACAGAAAAGACACGTGTTAACTCTTCCCCACGATAAGTATCACGCATAATAGTTTGTGTGCCGACAGAGCCAACTGCGGCTCCGAAAGCAGACAGCATTCGGGCAATGAGCAATAACCAAAATTGTTGTGTCAATAATGCCAACAGGGAAGCGAGGCCATAGAGTGATAGACCAGTAATAATAGTTGGGCGCCTGCCAATGACATCACACATACGTCCCCATACGACAACACCAAGAGCAAAAGCAAAAAAGTAGAGTGATAGTGTTTGGGCGGCTTGCTCTGGGTTGACGGAAAATCCAGCGGCAATATTGATTAATGCGGGACTATAGATGGTTTCTACGATCTGTGGGAACATCATCAAGGCAATAGCGAGCCAGATTGATGGTTTATTTTGCATGATTTTTTTCTTTTTGCTGATAAGTCATGGCTTGAAAGGTTAGCATTATGGCTGTTGTCTTTTTATGATAATAAAGACTATTTGTTTATTTAATCGGACATTAAATCAGAAGGAATAAACATGGCATGGCTGCAACAACGTGATTATTTTGATCCTGATAGCTTGGATATGCCTGTAATAGGGATCGCAGCAGAGATGGGGCAACACGATTCTGGCTTTCATCAACATGATATGGGGCAATTACTGTTTACCCAACGGGGCTGTATCAAGATTACCTTGGCAAACCAGATTTCTGTTCTGCCGCCAAGTAGAGTGGCATGGCTTCCTCCCAGGATACGGCATCGGGCAGAAATGCGTGGCTCTATAGGTTACCGTTCTATTTATTTAAATTCCAGTTACTTGGAATTTTCTGAAATGGCATTGCTTCCGACGCAAAGTGAAATATTAGAAGCCACGCCACTATTACAGGCACTTTTAGAGCGTATCGCGACATCTTCTTTTGATTCTGATTGGTATCAGGGAAAAGGAGCAAATTTGTTAGCACTGTTTTTTGATGAGATCCGTGAAGCACGTAGGGAACCAACTTTATTGCCGTTACCTTCTGATCGGCGTTTAGCACATTTATCATTTGATCAATTGCCGCCACCATTACACAGTCTGGCGACTTATATTGGTGCCAGTGAGAAAACCATTACTCGGATATTTCAGCGTGAAACAGGAATGAATTATCAACAGTGGCGACAGCAATGGCGATTGGTAAAGGCAATAGAGTTATTGGCACAGAATAAAATGTTATCCTATGTTGCACAGGAACTCGGTTTTGCCAATGATAGTGCATTTGTGACATTTTTTCGCAAAATCATGGGAAGGCCGCCAAGGGAATATATGGCGGGTTCAGAGAGATAAAACAAAACTACACCTCTAATATCAGAATAAAAAACTGACATAAGAGGTGCAGAAATACACTATTCAAAATGTGCCAGAATATGAATAGTGTTATTGATTCAATTATTTTTTCAGCTGGCTCTTGAAATCGCGTTTCGAGTGACCAGTATAAAGCTGGCGCGGACGTGCGATCTTCAAGCCTTCATCGTGCATTTCATTCCAGTGTGCAATCCAGCCAATAGTACGGGCAATGGCGAAAATCACGGTGAACATGGTCGATGGAATACCCATAGCTTTCAGGATGATGCCTGAATAGAAGTCGACGTTTGGATACAATTTTTTCTCAATGAAGTATGGGTCATGCAAGGCAATACGCTCTAATTCCATTGCCACTTCCAGCAGACTGTCATTCAGACCAAGCTCATTGAGTACTTCATGGCAGGTTTCACGCATCACTGTTGCGCGAGGATCATAGTTTTTGTAAACACGGTGACCAAAGCCCATCAGGCGGAAAGAATCATTTTTGTCTTTGGCACGAGCGATGAATTCAGGAATGTGTTCGACAGTTTGGATCTCTTCCAACATCCGCAAGCAGGCTTCATTTGCTCCACCATGCGCTGGCCCCCAAAGGGATGCAATACCCGCAGCAATACAAGCAAATGGGTTGGCACCAGAAGAACCCGCAGTACGTACCGTTGAAGTTGAAGCATTTTGTTCATGATCTGCATGCAGAATGAAAATGCGATCCATAGCGCGTTCTAAGACTGGATTAACTTTATACTCCTCACACGGTGTTGAGAACATCATGTACAGGAAGTTAGCCGCATAAGACAGATCGTTACGTGGATAAACGAAAGGCTGTCCAAGAGAATATTTGTAACACATTGCCGCAACAGTTGGCATTTTGGACAGCAGGCGGTAAGCAGTAATTTCACGGTGGCGAGGATTATGGACATCCAGCGCATCATGATAGAAGGCCGCTAGTGCGCCTGTCACGCCACAAAGTACAGCCATTGGATGGGAATCACGGCGGAAACCATGGAACAGACGGGTGATCTGTTCGTGGATCATAGTATGGCGAGTCACCGTAGTTTTAAATTTTTCGTATTCTTCGGGAGTGGGAGGTTCGCCATATAGCAGAATGTAACAGACTTCCAGATAGGTCGATTCCGTTGCAAGCTGATCGATGGGGAAACCACGGTGTAGCAAAATGCCTTCATTGCCATCAATATAGGTGATTTTCGACTCACAAGAAGCAGTGGAAGTAAAACCTGGATCATAAGTATAGAAGCCTTTTGAGCCGAGGGTACGAACGTCAATCACTTCAGAACCTAGGGTCGGCGTTAGTACGTCTAGTTCGATAGCAGCTGAACCATTTATGTTCAACGTAGCCTTTTTATCAGCCATTTATATCTCCTTAGCGCTTATTTTTATAACCCCTAACAACCAGATAGGCGCAATTTATACTGTGCCGAAGGCATTGTGCTACCGGAGAGAATTTAAAATCAGGCTGGTATCACATTTAACGCTGAAATCTCATTACGGATGACAATGGTTTTCAGGTTGTTAAAAAGTTTTTGGAAGTTATGTTTAAAGTATTATTGACATAAAATGTTATCATTTTGTGCTTATATGATACTTTTGCATAACTTTTATTTTTCGTTAAGATTAATTTTGCATCATAAAATGATGGCAAATAATATATAACGACATATATGTAAGATAAATGTTTAATCTTTGTCAAACAAGATTGTTAATTTCATGAAAAATGTTTGAAGCGTGATCTTTCTCACTGTTCAAGCTAAATGTTAATAATCATATTGTGTGGCAATTGTAATAACAATGTGAAGTACTTATACTTCTGACAGGTCTCCGGATTATCCTGATGTAGGAGCACCCAGCGTAACCAAATCACAACTTTTGATGAACAGTAGGGATTGTTTAAGTTAATTATGTTGTGTCTTTGTATCCTCTTCGCGCTGTCTGATTCCCGCCCAGGACCGGAGGATGGAAAATAAAAAAAGCTTTGTGGGCAAAATTGTGAAAAAACAAAGACCTGTCAACCTTGATCTGCGGACGATTAACCAACCCGTCTCCGCGATAGCATCGATCTTGCACCGTATCTCAGGCGTCATCACCTTTATCGCAGTTGGCATTTTACTGTGGTTATTGGGGATGTCTCTGTCTTCGCAAGAAGGCTTCCTGCAAGCATCTGAAATCATGACTGGCTTCTTCGCCAAATTTATCCTGTGGGGGATATTGACGGCGCTGGCTTACCACATCTGTGGAGGCATTCGCCATGTGTTGATGGATTTTGGTTTCCTGGAAGAGAATCTTGCTACCGGTAGTGCATCTGCCAAAGTAGCAATAGCAATCGCGGTTATTCTGTCTATTCTGGCTGGGGTATTATTATGGTAAGCAACGCATCCGCTTTGGGTCGTACAGGTATTCAGGATTGGCTGCTACTGCGCGCATCCGCAATTATTATTGTTTTGTACGTCCTCTATCTTGTCGGTTTTGTCGCAACAACGTCGGATATTACCTATGAAGTCTGGCGGGGTTTCTTTTCTTCATCCCTCACTAAAGTATTCACTGTGTTGACGCTGCTTTCTATTCTGGTTCATGCGTGGATTGGAATGTGGCAGGTACTGACAGATTATGTCAAACCGCTCGCACTGCGTCTGGTTTTGCAACTGGTGATTATCGTAGCGCTGTTAACTTATTTGATTTACGGAACAATTGTGGTGTGGGGTGCATAAATGAAACTGCCAGTAAGAGAGTTTGACGCTGTTGTTATTGGTGCTGGCGGCGCAGGTATGCGTGCTGCACTGCAAATTTCACAAATGGGTTTATCTTGTGCTTTGATTTCCAAAGTGTTCCCAACTCGCTCCCACACTGTATCAGCACAGGGTGGGATCACTGTTGCGTTGGGCAATTCCCATGACGATAACTGGGAATGGCACATGTATGATACGGTGAAAGGTTCCGATTATATTGGTGACCAGGATGCTATCGAATATATGTGTAAGACTGGCCCAGAAGCTATTTTGGAACTGGAACACATGGGGCTGCCATTCTCCCGTCTGGATGATGGCCGTATTTACCAACGCCCATTTGGTGGGCAATCCAGAAATTTTGGTGGCGAGCAGGCTGCTCGTACTGCCGCTGCTGCTGACCGAACTGGCCACGCTCTATTACATACTCTGTATCAGCAGAATCTAAAAAACCACACGACTATTTTCTCCGAATGGTACTCGTTGGATCTGGTTAAGAATCAGGATGGTGCAATTGTCGGTTGTACCGCGATTTGTATCGAAACCGGTGAAGTGGTCTATTTCAAAGCTAAGGCGACTATTTTGGCAACCGGTGGTGCTGGTCGTATCTTCCAATCCACAACTAATGCGCATATCAATACCGGTGATGGTGTGGGGATGGCATTACGTGCGGGTGTTCCTGTTCAGGATATGGAAATGTGGCAATTCCACCCAACGGGTATTGCTGGCGCGGGTGTTCTGGTTACGGAAGGTTGTCGTGGTGAAGGTGGTTACCTGCTGAATAAAGATGGTGAGCGCTTTATGGAGCGTTATGCGCCAAATGCTAAAGACCTTGCTGGCCGTGATGTAGTCGCACGCTCTATGATGATCGAAATCCGTGAAGGCCGCGGCTGTGAAGGCCCATGGGGTCCGCACGTTAAACTGAAACTAGACCATCTGGGTAAAGAAGTATTGGAATCTCGCCTGCCAGGTATTCTTGAATTATCCCGTACTTTCGCCCACGTCGATCCAGTAAAAGAACCAATCCCTGTTATCCCAACCTGTCACTATATGATGGGGGGTATCCCAACTAAGATCACAGGTCAAGCGCTGACAGTCAATGAAAAAGGCGAAGATGTAGTGATCCCTGGTTTGTTTGCTGTGGGTGAGATTGCTTGTGTCTCTGTTCACGGTGCAAACCGTCTGGGGGGTAACTCACTGCTTGACCTAGTGGTATTTGGTCGCTCCGCAGGCTTGCATTTGAAAGAGTGTCTGATGGAACAGGGGGCTAGCCGTGATGCTAGCGAATCTGATGTTGATGCGGCTCTTCAACGTCTGAACCGTTGGAATAATACCCGTTCAGGTGAAGATCCAGTGGAAATCCGCAAAGCATTGCAAGCTTGTATGCAGCATAATTTCTCGGTATTCCGTGAAGGTGATGCGATGGCAAGGGGACTGGAAGAGCTGAAAGTGATCCGTGAACGTCTGAAAAATGCTCGTCTGGATGATACTTCATCAGAATTCAATACCCAACGCATTGAATGTTTGGAATTGGATAACCTGATGGAAACGGCTTACTCAACTGCGGTTGCTGCGAATTTCCGTACAGAAAGTCGTGGTGCCCATAGCCGCTTTGACTATCCAGAGCGTGATGATGCTAACTGGCTGTGCCATAGCCTCTACTTACCGCAAACTGAGAGCATGACTCGTCGTGAAGTGAATATGCAGCCAACGCTGCGTGAAGCTTTCCCGCCGAAAGTGCGTTCTTACTAATTGCATTGCTGATGTTCCAGTTGCGGAGAAATAGATTATGAAACTTGAATTTTCAATTTATCGTTATAATCCAGATGTCGATGATATACCTCGTATGCAGGATTACACGCTGGAAGCAGAGGAAGGGCGCGACATGATGTTGCTGGATGCGCTCATCCAGCTAAAAGAGCAAGATCCAACCTTGTCATTCCGCCGCTCTTGTCGTGAGGGGGTTTGTGGCTCTGATGGCGTGAATATGAACGGTAAAAACGGCTTGGCATGTATTACCCCCATTTCAGCGCTGCGCCGTGGCAATAAGAAAATCGTTATTCGTCCATTGCCTGGTTTGCCTGTGGTGCGTGATTTGGTTGTTGATATGGGGCAGTTCTACGCGCAATATGAGAAAATCCGTCCTTATCTGATTAATGATGGTAAAAACCCACCTGCGCGTGAGCACCTGCAATCACCAGCACAGCGTGAAAAGCTGGATGGTTTGTATGAATGTATCTTATGTGCCTGCTGCTCAACGTCCTGTCCATCATTCTGGTGGAATCCGGATAAATTTATCGGTCCGGCTGGTCTTTTGGCGGCATACCGTTTCCTGACTGACAGCCGTGACACAGAAACAAGTTCACGATTGGATAATCTGAATGATGCATTCAGTGTATTCCGTTGTCATGGAATTATGAATTGCGTCAATGTATGTCCTAAAGGATTGAATCCGACTAAAGCGATTGGTCATATTAAATCTATGTTGCTGAAACATAGTGCATAGCAAAATAACAATTTGCACATAAATAACACATAAATAGTGTGTAAATAGTGCATATAATGTTGCCCTCCACAATTTTGAAATAAATATCAAATCAGTGGAGGGCATTAAAGAATGAAAAATGATAAATTGCCTGCTGCTAAAGACGAAGTCTGTTTCTAAATAAAGGGATCTTTAAAAACTGATATTCGGTTTTTAAAGGTTCCTTGAAGGGTAGGAAAACCCATAGAAGAACATGCATTAAGCACGTCCAAATGAACCTTTTATCAACACCGCTAATTAAGCGGTATTTGTTAACCACGGCGAAAACTAAAGCTTTTAAAGCTTAAGGGATCACAATGCAGAACGGCGCAATGAAGGACTGGCTGGACTCAAGCTTTCTGGCTGGTGCAAACCAGTCTTACATAGAGCAAATCTATGAAGACTATATAACCGATCCTAATTCTGTTGATGCAAGTTGGAGAGAAATTTTCCAACAATTACCGGAAGCAGGACTTAACGGCGAACAACTTCACTCACAGACACGCGATTATTTCCGTCGTCTGGCAAAGGATGCCACGCGTTACCACACTTCAGTCAGCGATCCAGCAATGGATGCAAAACAAGTCAAAGTATTGCAGCTCATCAATGCATTCCGCTTCCGCGGACACCAAAATGCAAACCTTGATCCATTGGGATTATGGAAACAGGAACCTGTACCCGATCTTGATCCTGCTTTCCATAATTTAACAAAAGCGGATTTTGAAGAAACGTTTAATGTAGGCTCTTTTGCCATTGGCAAAGAAACCATGAAATTGGCTGATCTGTATGACGCGCTGAAACGCATTTATTGCGGTTCAATTGGTGCGGAATATATGCACATCACCAATACGGAAGAAAAACGTTGGATCCAACAACGTCTGGAATCAGTGACAGTCAGTTCACAGTTTAGTGCAGAGGAAAAGCGTCGTTTCCTGAAAGAATTAACATCAGCGGAAGGTTTGGAACGCTATTTAGGCGCTAAGTTCCCAGGGGCGAAACGTTTCTCCCTGGAAGGTGGCGACGCACTTATCCCTATGTTAAAAGAGTTGATCCGCCACGCAGGTAAACAAAGTACCCGTGAAGTGGTTTTGGGGATGGCTCATCGTGGTCGCCTCAACGTATTGGTCAATCTCTTGGGTAAAAAACCGGTAGATCTGTTCGATGAATTTGCGGGTAAACACAAAGAGCATCTGGGGACAGGCGACGTAAAATACCATCAAGGTTTTTCGTCTGATTTTGAAACCGAAGGTGGTTTGGTACATTTGGCTCTGGCCTTTAACCCATCTCACCTTGAGATTGTCAGCCCTGTTGTTATCGGTTCTGTACGTGCCCGCCGTGATCGTCTTGATGAAGGTCGCAGTAACATGGTGCTGCCGGTCACCATCCACGGTGATGCCGCAGTCACAGGGCAGGGGATTGTTCAGGAAACGTTGAACATGTCTCAGGCTCGTGGTTATGAAGTTGGCGGTACTGTTCGTATCGTAGTGAATAACCAGATTGGTTTCACCACGTCTAACCCGAAAGATGCTCGTTCAACCCAGTATTGTACTGATATTGTGAAAATGGTTCAGGCGCCAATTTTCCACGTTAATGCAGATGATCCGGAAGCGGTTGCATTCGTCACACGTCTGGCGCTTGACTTCCGTAATACCTTCAAACGTGACGTTATGATCGATCTGGTCTGCTACCGTCGCCACGGTCATAACGAAGCTGATGAGCCAAGTGCAACTCAGCCACTGATGTACCAGCAAATCAAAAAACAACCAACTGCACGTAAGATCTATGCAGATAAGCTGGTAGCGGAAGGTTTGCTGGAAGCCAATGACGTTACTGAGATGGTGAACCTGTACCGTGATGCGCTGGATCATGGTGAATGTGTTGTCGATGAATGGCGCCCAATGGGGCTGCACTCGTTCACATGGGAACCTTATCTAAACCACGAATGGGATGAAGAGTATCCACATCAGATGGATATGAAACGCCTGCAAGATCTTGGCAAGAGCATCAGCACTGTTCCTGCCAAAGTGTCAATGCACTCACGTGTTGCGAAAATCTATAGCGACCGTGCAGAAATGGCTAATGGCAATAAATTGTTTGACTGGGGTGCTGCGGAAACATTGGCTTACGCGACCTTGGTTGATGAAGGTATTCCTGTCCGCATCTCTGGTGAAGATGCGGGACGTGGTACTTTCTTCCACCGTCATGCTGTTATTCATGACCAAAACAATGCTTCTGTTTATGTGCCGTTGGCGAATATCCACAATGGACAGGGTGTATTTAAAGTATGGGATTCTGTCCTTTCAGAAGAAGCGGTACTGGCATTTGAATACGGTTATGCAACAACTGAACCTCGTGTTTTGACGATTTGGGAAGCCCAATTTGGTGACTTTGCTAACGTGGCTCAGGTTGTGATTGACCAATTTATCAGTTCTGGCGAACAGAAATGGGGCCGTATGTGTGGCTTGGTTATGTTGCTGCCACATGGCTATGAAGGGCAGGGACCAGAGCACTCATCGGCACGTCTGGAGCGTTATCTGCAACTGTGTGCTGAACAAAATATGCAGGTCTGCGTACCATCGACTCCAGCTCAGGTTTATCACATGCTGCGTCGTCAGGCTCTGCGTGGTATGCGCCGTCCGCTCATCGTGATGTCACCGAAATCACTACTGCGTCATCCATTGGCTGTGTCTACTCTGGATGAATTAGCGCATGGCAAATTTGAGCCAGTGATTGGTGAAATTGACGCTTTAGATCCAAAAGGTGTTAAGCGCGTTGTGCTTTGTTCTGGCAAAGTTTATTACGATCTGCTGGAACAGCGTCGTAAGAACGAACAGACCGATGTTGCTATTGTGCGTATTGAACAGCTGTACCCATTCCCACGTCAACATCTGCAAGCTGAACTTGAGCAGTATGCCCATGTTCATGACTTCGTCTGGTGTCAGGAAGAGCCACTGAACCAAGGGGCTTGGTATTGCAGTCAACATAATTTCCGTGAAGCAATCCCATTTGGGGCTTCTTTACGTTATGCAGGTCGTCCGGCATCTGCTTCCCCAGCTGTGGGATATACGTCTGTTCACCAGCAGCAACAGCAAGCACTGGTTAATGACGCACTGAACGTTGAATAAATTAAGGATAGAAAATGAGTAGCGTAGAAATTCTGGTCCCAGACCTTCCTGAATCTGTTGCAGATGCCACTGTGGCAACGTGGCATAAAAAACCAGGTGACACCATAGAGCGTGATGAAGTGCTGGTTGAAATTGAAACGGATAAAGTGGTTTTGGAAGTACCAGCAAGTGAAGCCGGTGTTTTGGAATCCATTTTGGAAGAAGAGGGCGCCACTGTACTGTCCAGGCAACTATTAGGTCGTATCCGTTTAGGTGACAGCACGGGTATACCTGCCGAAGTAAAAGCTAAAACAGAGGCAACACCAGCACAGCGTCAGACTGCGTCTTTGGAAGAAGAAAGCAACGATGCACTAAGCCCTGCTGTCCGTCGTCTGATTGCAGAGCATGATTTAGATCCTGCTGCCATTAAAGGCAGTGGTGTTGGTGGCCGTATTGTGCGTGAAGATATCGAGAAATATGTCGCTGCGAATAAAAAAGTGAGTGATAAGCCTGTTACATCTGCTGAACAGCCATCTTTATTGCCACACCGCAGTGAAAAACGTGTCCCAATGACGCGTCTGCGCAAGCGTGTTGCAGAACGTTTGCTTGAAGCGAAGAACAATACGGCAATGTTGACGACTTTCAATGAAGTCAACATGAAGCCAATTCAGGAATTGCGCAAGCAGTATGGCGATGCATTTGAAAAACGTCATGGTGTACGTCTGGGCTTTATGTCTTTCTATGTGAAAGCGGTTGTTGAAGCGTTGAAACGCTATCCAGAAGTGAACGCTTCCATTGATGGAACGGATGTGGTTTACCACAACTATTTTGATATCAGTATTGCTGTATCTACACCACGTGGCCTGGTTACACCGGTATTGCGTGATGCAGATGCATTGAGCATGGCTGACATTGAGAAAAGCATCAAAGAGCTGGCTATCAAAGGCCGCGACGGTAAACTGACTGTTGAAGAACTCACTGGCGGTAATTTCACCATTACTAACGGCGGTGTTTTCGGCTCTCTGATGTCCACCCCGATCATTAACCCACCACAAAGCGCGATCCTTGGTATGCATGCCATTAAAGATCGCCCAATGGCTGTAAATGGTCAGGTTGAGATCCTTCCGATGATGTACCTGGCACTGTCCTATGACCACCGTCTGATTGACGGTCGTGAGTCAGTCGGCTTCCTGGTGACCATCAAAGAAATGCTGGAAGATCCAACACGTTTGCTGCTGGATGTATAGCATCACTATCGGCGGAGAGTGTGAATTCCGCCAAGTCTGAAGTAGTACGACGTTGATGTAAAAATATATGCAGGCCAGCCCCAAGGGGCTGGTCATATCCAGAGCAACAAAATAGAAGGTAATTTACCTTTCTTAAATTAAATTATGGATAGAACATCATGAATTTACACGAGTATCAGGCAAAACAACTTTTTGCACGGTATGGTTTACCAGCACCTGCTGGCTATGCTTGTACCACACCGCGCGAAGCAGAAGAAGCAGCATCCAAGATTGGTTCAGGTCCTTGGGTCGTTAAATGTCAGGTTCATGCAGGTGGCCGCGGTAAGGCGGGTGGCGTGAAAGTCGTCAACAGTAAAGAAGATATCCGCACTTTTGCTGAACAATGGCTGGGTAAACGACTGGTAACTTACCAGACAGATGCACAGGGGCAACCTGTCCATCAGATCTTGGTGGAAGGGGCTACCGATATTGCCAAGGAGCTGTATCTTGGGGCTGTTGTTGATCGTGGTACACGTCGTGTAGCGTTCATGGCCTCTACTGAAGGTGGCGTCGAAATAGAAAAAGTGGCAGAAGAAACGCCTGAGTTAATTCATAAAGCCATTATCGATCCCCTCTCTGGCCCTATGCCGTATCAAGGCCGTGAATTGGCGTTCAAACTTGGTTTGACGGGTAAACAGGTTGGTCAATTCACCAAGATTTTCTTGGGATTGGCTAACTTGTTCTTAGAGCGTGATTTGGCATTGGTCGAAATCAACCCTCTGGTGATCACAACGCAAGGTGATCTGGTTTGTTTGGATGGAAAATTGAGTGCTGATGGTAATGCGATGTTCCGTCAGGCTGAATTGCGTGAAATGCACGATCCTTCGCAGGAAGATCCACGTGAAGCTCAGGCTGCACAGTGGGAACTGAATTATGTTGCGCTGGATGGCAATATTGGTTGTATGGTGAATGGTGCAGGTCTGGCAATGGGAACGATGGACATTGTCAAATTGCATGGTGGTGCACCAGCAAACTTCCTTGATGTCGGTGGTGGTGCCACAAAAGAGCGTGTTACCGAAGCATTTAAGATCATCTTGTCAGATGAAAATGTTAAAGCTGTTTTGGTTAATATCTTTGGTGGTATTGTCCGCTGTGACTTGATTGCTGACGGCATTATTGGTGCGGTGGAAGAAGTGGGTGTTAACGTACCGGTAGTCGTTCGTCTGGAAGGAAACAATGCCGAACTGGGTGCTAAAAAGCTGGCGGATAGCGGTTTGAACATCATTGCCGCTACCAGTTTGACTGACGCAGCTAAACAGGCAGTAGCCGCAGCGGGGAATAAATAATGTCTATTTTAATCGATAAAAACACCAAAGTGATTTGTCAGGGTTTTACTGGCAGCCAAGGGACTTTTCACTCGGAACAGGCGATAGCCTACGGTACTCAAATGGTGGGTGGCGTAACACCGGGTAAAGGTGGCACTGAGCATTTAGGATTACCTGTATTCAACACCGTACGTGAAGCCGTTGAAGCAACGGGTGCAACCGCTTCTGTAATCTATGTTCCGGCACCATTTTGTAAAGATTCCATTCTGGAAGCGATTGATGCAGGTATTAAACTGATCATCACTATTACAGAAGGCATCCCAACACTCGATATGTTGACCGTTAAGGAAAAACTGGATCAAGCTGGTGTCCGTATGATTGGTCCTAACTGTCCGGGAGTCATTACTCCTGACGAATGTAAGATCGGTATTATGCCTGGTCACATTCACAAGTCAGGTAAAGTGGGTATTGTTTCTCGTTCAGGCACACTGACTTATGAAGCAGTTAAACAGACCACAGATGCTG
Source organism: Xenorhabdus griffiniae (assembly GCF_037265215.1). Taxonomy (NCBI): domain Bacteria; kingdom Pseudomonadati; phylum Pseudomonadota; class Gammaproteobacteria; order Enterobacterales; family Morganellaceae; genus Xenorhabdus; species Xenorhabdus griffiniae. Next base: position 1,644,331 of record NZ_CP147737.1, read on the forward strand.
GGTTAGGGCAATCTACCTGTGTTGGTATCGGTGGTGATCCAATCCCAGGTTCAAATTTCATTGATATTCTGCAACTGTTCCAGGAAGATCCACAGACAGAAGCGATTGTCATGATTGGTGAAATTGGTGGTACAGCCGAAGAAGAAGCTGCGGCTTACATCAAAGAACATGTGACTAAACCGGTTGTTGCTTATATTGCGGGTGTGACTGCACCTAAAGGTAAGCGCATGGGCCATGCTGGAGCGATTATCGCAGGTGGTAAAGGGACAGCAGACGAGAAATTTGCTGCCCTGGAAGCTGCGGGGGTGAAGACAGTACGTAGCCTTGCAGACATTGGTGATGCTGTAAAAGCGTTATTGGTATAAAGATCACAAAATAAACTCTTTTTATAGAAAAAGGCTGCCTTGGGGTGGCCTTTTATTTTTATTTATAATATTAACAGTAGGTTAGTCATTTATAAGATCAGTTTTTTTTCAATTTAATTGAGTTGGATTTTAGTAAAATCTATTTATTTGATTAATTAAATTGGAAATATCGGAAAAATATATTTTTTAAAGAATGAAAACGAAAAGTTAATTTTCTAATGCGTTTTACAGCAAAAAATAAATTACGAGTCATTGCAAATAACAACTTATTAACACTAAATAAACTATAATGAAATAATAACTGTAAAGCTTAACAAAATAAGGAAAAAATTGACTAAAATCAATTTATTACTCTGGATTGTATTCGCTAAACTTGATTAAATTGATCTAGTATATATAGGCATTAACCTAAGAATGTATAGTATTGTTGACCTATATTCAGAATTCTAAGCTGAGTCACGTAAAAGCTATTTATTGTATGTGAATATAGGCGTAATATTATTGTGGTATCTATTGAGTTTTTTGATTTTGTAATAATTCATTGTTGTGTTTGAGGCATTTATTGCTGGTAGTTACGAGACTTTCGTTTTACGAAGTCGGGTTGCCGCAAGTCGGTGTCTTCCTGCTAGGAGCAAGGAGTCAAGATGTTTGATATTGTCGAACTGTCACGATTACAGTTTGCCTTAACTGCTATGTACCATTTTCTATTCGTCCCATTAACGCTCGGTATGGCGTTTTTGCTTGCGATCATGGAAACGGTATATGTCCTTTCTGGCAAACAAATCTATAAAGATATGACAAAATTCTGGGGTAAGTTATTTGGTATTAACTTTGCCTTGGGTGTCGCAACGGGCTTGACCATGGAGTTCCAGTTCGGAACCAACTGGTCATATTTCTCACATTATGTTGGTGATATTTTCGGTGCGCCTTTGGCCATCGAAGGTCTGATGGCATTCTTCCTCGAATCCACATTCGTTGGTCTGTTTTTCTTCGGGTGGGATCGACTGAGTAAGAAACAACACTTGGCGGTTACCTGGCTGGTTGCATTAGGCTCTAACTTCTCTGCATTGTGGATCCTGATTGCGAATGGTTGGATGCAAAACCCGATTGCGTCTGACTTTAACTTCGAAACCATGCGAATGGAGATGGTGAGCTTCAGCGAACTGGTACTTAACCCAGTAGCACAGGTGAAATTTGTCCATACTGTTGCCGCCGGTTATGTAACAGGGGCTGTTTTTGTGCTAGGCATCAGCTCTTACTATCTGCTTAAAGGGCGCGATTTGGGGTTTGCTAAACGTTCTTTTGCGATTGCAGCGAGTTTTGGTATGGCTGCGGTACTGTCTGTCATTGTTCTGGGTGATGAATCTGGATATGAAATGGGGGACGTGCAGAAAACCAAATTGGCAGCAATTGAAGCAGAGTGGGAAACCCAGCCACCTCCGGCTTCATTCACGCTGATTGGTCTTCCCGATCAGGACAAAATGGAAAATAAATACGCTATCCAAATTCCTTACGTTTTAGGTTTAATTGCTACCCGCTCTACAGAGACACCGGTTGTTGGTCTGCGTGATTTGATGAGCCAGCATGAGCAGCGTATCCGTAATGGCATCAAGGCTTATGAATTACTGGAAGAACTGCGTGCAGGTAATGTTGATCCGAATGTTCGCAGTGCATTTAATGAAAGTAAGAAAGATCTTGGTTATGGCATGCTCGTGAAGCGTTATACCCAAAACGTAGCTGATGCGACAGAAGAGCAAATTAAAGCCGCGGCGAAAGACTCTATCCCACGTGTAGCACCACTCTACTTTGCATTCCGTATCATGGTTGCTGCTGGTTTTATTATGTTGTTGGTTATCGGCTTGTCGTTCCTGAGTGTTCTCCGTAACCGCATCGGTCAACATAAGTGGCTGTTACGTGCGGCATTGTTCAGTATTCCATTGCCATGGATTGCCGTTGAAGCTGGTTGGTTTGTCGCAGAATATGGCCGTCAGCCATGGGCGATTGGTGAAGTGTTACCAACGGCTGTCGCGGCTTCAACACGCAGTGTCGGTGATCTGATTTTCTCAATGGTGCTGATTTGTGGTCTGTATACTTTGTTCTTGATCGCAGAGATGTTCTTGATGTTCAAATTTGCCCGTCTTGGCCCAAGCAGCCTCAAGACTGGACGTTACCATTTTGAGCAAAAAACCGCTTCTTCAGCGAATAATATTGGGTAAGCAGGAGTCCACTTATGCTTGATTATGATGTATTACGATTTATATGGTGGCTGCTGATTGGTGTGTTACTGATCGGTTTCACGGTGACTGATGGTTTCGATATGGGAGTGGGAATCCTGCTGCGGATCATTGGTAAAAATGATACCGAACGCCGTATCATGATTAACTCAGTTGCCCCGCACTGGGATGGTAACCAGGTTTGGTTAATTACCGCGGGTGGTGCCCTGTTTGCCGCATGGCCGATGGTATATGCCGCCGCTTTCTCTGGCTTTTATGTGGCCATGATTCTGGTTTTGGCTGCTCTGTTTTTCCGTCCGGTTGGCTTCGATTACCGTTCAAAACTGGAAAGCAGCAAATGGCGTAATATGTGGGATTGGGGGCTGGTTATCGGTAGCTTCGTACCTGCATTGGTTATCGGAGTGGCATTCGGTAACTTGTTGCAAGGCGTACCGTTGGCGGTAGATTCTTACCTGCGTGTCTCTTATGAGGGTTCATTCTTTGGATTGCTAAACCCTTATGGTTTGCTGGCAGGGGTGATTAGCCTGATGATGATTGTGACGCAAGGGGCAACGTATCTGCAAATGCGTACAACAGGCGAACTGCACTTGCGCTCCCGTACTGCAACCCATGTTTGTGCTGCGATAACGGCAATTGCGTTCCTGCTGGCAGGGATATGGCTGATTTATGGCATTGATGGCTATGTTGTCACGGGAGGCCTGGATGTTAATGCGGCATCCAATCCGTTACATAAAGAAGTTATCCAGCAGGCAGGCGCATGGCTGACCAACTTCAATAACTATCCTGTTCTGTGGGCTATACCTGTGTTGGGCGTATTGCTTCCACTGCTGACTATACTGGCTACCTGGATGGATAAAGGTGCTTGGGCATTCTTATTCTCATCCCTGACAGTCGCTTGCATTATCCTGACTTCAGGGATTGCTATGTTCCCGTTCGTGATGCCATCAAGCATTGATCCGAATGTCAGTCTGACTATGTGGGATGCGACATCCAGTCAGTGGACGTTGCAAGTTATGTTCATTGTTGCACTTATCTTCGTTCCTATCGTGCTGTCTTACACCATATGGTGTTATTACAAAACCTTCGGGCGTTTGGATAAGAACTACATTGATAACAACAAACACTCACTGTACTAAGGAGCATAAGCATGTGGTATTTTGCTTGGATTCTCGGAACGCTCTTGGCTTGTAGCTTTGCGGTCATTGCTGCTTTGGCACTTGAGCATAGCGAATCACAGAACGCTTCTGAGAGTGACAAAAAATAATGTTGGCTGATAAATGCTACCAACTTATGGATAAGGGCCCATTGAGGGCTCTTATCCTCATTATCGCCTTAACACTCGCTGCCTGTGTGTTTTGGGATCCGGCCCGTTTTGCCGCCAGTACCAGTTCACTACAAATATGGCAAGGTGTTTTATTGATTTGGGCAGTTTGTTCTGGCGTTACTTTTGGTGTTGGTTTTCATCCTAACCATCTTATTTGGCGATTGTTTTTTCATCCGCTACCTGCATTTTTTATTCTTCTTTTTGGCTTATATCATTTCTTTAAGTAAAATAATTGTAATTTTATAGGCCATCGGCCTATAAATTTTTTTTACTGACAGGTCATTCCAAAGCGCTATTGTCTTAAGTATAGTGACAGCGTCAATTCGCCTAATTAGGATTATATGAGTAATATGTTATTCCGTTGGCCTATCCGTGTTTACTACGAAGACACAGATGCTAGTGGTGTGGTTTATCACGCTCGGTATTTGGGTTTTTACGAAAGAGCTCGTACAGAAATGTTGCGGGAAAGAGGTTTCCACCAACAGTCTATGCTAGATGAGCAAGTTGGCTTTGTTGTTAGTCGCATGACGATTGACTACCGGAAACCAGCAAAACTGGATGATCAGCTGGTTGTTGAAAGCGAAGTTACAAATATCCGTGGCGCTTCTCTAACATTTATTCAACGAATTGTTGATTGCAATGGCGTAGTTATCAGCAGCGCAGAATGTCTGGTTGTCTACGTGAATTCATCTCAAATGAAGCCGATTGCGCTTCCAAAGTCTATTGTCGCGGAGTTTAAGCAGTGACTGACATGAACATCCTGAATTTATTTCTTAAGGCAGGCTTCTTAGTACAGCTGATCATGCTGATTTTGATTGGCTTCTCTATCGTCTCTTGGGCAATCATTATTCAACGAACAAAAATCCTGAATGCCGCAAGCCGTGAGGCAGAAGCATTTGAAGATAAATTTTGGTCTGGTATTGAATTATCTCGCCTTTACAAAGAAAGTCAGTCACGCCGTGATTCGTTAAGTGGTACTGAGCAGATATTCCATTCCGGGTTTAAAGAATTTGCTCGTTTACATCAGGCAAATAACCATGCACCAGAAGCGGTTATTACAGGGGCTTCCCGTGCCATGCGTATTTCACTAAATCGTGAGTTGGAAGTATTGGAAAATCATATACCATTTCTGGGTACAGTAGGTTCGATCAGCCCTTATATTGGTTTGTTTGGTACGGTTTGGGGGATCATGCATGCATTTATTGCATTGGGAGCGGTCAAACAGGCAACCTTGCAAATGGTTGCGCCTGGTATTGCTGAAGCTTTGATTGCAACAGCGATTGGCCTGTTCGCGGCAATTCCTGCGGTGATGGCTTATAACCGCCTGAACCAGCGAGTTAACAAACTAGAACAAGTTTACGATAACTTTATGGAAGAATTCCTGGCTATCCTGCATCGTCAGGCTTTTGCTTCCAATACTAATAAGCCGTAATAAATCGTAAGGGGAAATCAGCGAATGGCGCGCACTCGTAGTCGCAGACGTGAGCTAAAATCTGAGATCAATATCGTCCCCTTGCTGGACGTGTTGCTGGTATTACTGCTTATTTTCATGGCAACGGCACCGATTATCACGCAAAGTGTGGAAGTTGATTTACCTGATTCGGTGGATTCAAAGACCGTTTCCAGCACGGATAATCCGCCGGTCATAGTGGAAGTTTCTGGGGTAGGGCAGTACAACATGATTGTTAATCAGGAACGCTTGGAGTTGTTACCTGAACAGCAAATCGTTGCAGAAGCTCAAACCGTGATGAAAGCCAATCCGAAAACGGTTTTCTTGATCGGTGGCGCTAAGGAAGTTCCTTATGATGAAATTATCAAGGCATTGAATATGCTTCGTCAGGCCGGTGTCAAATCGGTGGGCTTAATGACTCAGCCTATCGGCGCCTGACAACGGTTGTCACTTAAAGTTTCTGGATATCGAGCGTGGGAAAGACAAGCGAGCAAAATAATAGGCTGAATCGCGCCATTATTATTTCGGTAATATTGCACATTATCCTGATCGGATTTCTGATTTGGGGTCCTTGGGGGCAAAAAACAGAAATGGGGGGCGGTGGACAAAGCGGTACTGTCATTGATGCTGTTATGGTTGATCCGAATGCCGTCGTTCAGCAATATAACCAGCAACAACAGCAACAGGCCAATGCAAAGTTAGCTGAACAACAGCGGAAGAAAAAAGCGGAGCAACAGGCGGCTGAATTGCGGGCAAAGCAGGCGGAAGAACAGGAACGTTTGAAAGTGGCTGAAGAAGAGCGAATTAAAGCATTGCAGGAAGCTGAAGCGCAGAAAAAACAGTCTGAGGCTGCTGCCACTAAAGCACGTGAAGAGCAGGAACAGGCTGATGCCGCTGCTGCCAAAGCGCGTGAAGACCAAAAGCAGGCAGAAGAAGCGGCTGCAAAAGCACTGGCAGAAAAAGAACGAATTCTAAAAGAGCAAGCGGAAGCCCGCCAGAAAGCGGAAGCCCAGGCGAAGAAAGAAGCGGAAGAGGCAGTAAAACGTAAAGCGGCGGCTGAGGCGGAAGCTAAAGCGGAAGCTAAGGCCAAGGCAGAGGCAGAAGAAAAAGCTAAGGTGAAAGCAGAAGCAAAAGCTAAGGCTGAAGCAGCAAAGCAAGCTCAAACGGTTAATGATCTGTTAGGTGGATTAGCGTCTAATACGCCTAAGCAGGGGGGAGCAACTTCGGCCGGAAAAGGTGGTGGTAAGAAAAGTGGGCCTTCAGATTCGGAAATTAATAATTACAAGGGACGGATCCAGTCTGTGATCCAGCAGAATTTTCGCGATCCAAGCCTGTATATCGGTCGTACTTGTGATTTGAATATAAAGCTGGCGCCAGATGGATTACTGATTGATATCAAAGCAGGAGCGGGTGATCCGGCATTATGTCGAGCCGCTATTACCGCCGCTAATTTGGCAAAAAAAATGCCGCCTCCACCAAGCAAAGAGGTTTATGAATATTTTAAGAGTTTCACGCTAGAATTTAAACCGCAGTAAGTTAAATGTTTGGTAGATAATCATTATGTGTTAACCAAACTTACGAATAATTTATATGTACAAACAAAATTATTAGATTTTATTTAGGTGTCTAGTTTTGTTTGTTGGCGTTTGTTAGAATCCGGCGGATTATTGCGGCAGATAAAAAGATCGCGATAAGGGAGAGATGATGAAGCAAACTTTTAAACAGATGTTTAAAGTCATATTGGGCTTTCTGGTGATGTGGGCAGCGCTTGCTCATGCAGAGGTTCGCATTGAAATTACACAGGGTGTTGATTCTGCCCGTCCTATTGGCGTTGTTCCATTTAAATGGACTGGGGTCGGTGAGTCACCAGAAAATATTGGTTCAATTATTGCTGCGGATTTGAGAAACAGTGGGAAATTTAATCCGATTGACTCTGCTCGTATGCCGCAACAACCAACTACTGCATCAGAGGTAACGCCTGCCGCATGGGCTGCGTTAGGGATCGATTCAGTTGTTGTTGGAAATATTCAACCCAGTGCAGATGGTAAATTCCTGGTTTCTTATCAGCTTGTTGACGTTGCTGGTGCGCCAGGAACGGTCTTGGCACAAGAACAATTCACAGTTGAAAAGAAATGGTTACGTTTCGCCGCACACACAGCCAGTAATCAGGTATTTGAAAAATTGACAGGCATTAGAGGTGCATTTACTACTCGTATAGCTTACGTCGTTAAAAATAACAGTGCGGGGAAATATCGTTATGAGCTGCGTGTTTCTGATTATGATGGCTATAATCAATTTACCGTACATAGCTCACCGGAACCATTGATGTCACCGGCCTGGTCGCCAGATGCTTCCAAGCTTGCCTATGTTACATTTGAAGGCGGTCGCTCTGCGCTGATTATTCAAACACTGGCAACAGGTGCTGTTCGTCAGGTCGCTTCGTTCCCTCGCCATAACGGAGCCCCCGCATTTTCTCCGGATGGAACTAAGCTTGCTTTTGCATTATCTAAAACTGGTAGTTTGAATCTTTACGTGATGGATTTAGCGTCTGGCCAAATCCGCCAGATTACCGATGGCCGCAGTAATAATACTGAGCCAAGCTGGATGCCAGATAGCCAGACACTGGTCTATACCTCAGATCAGGGTGGGCGTCCACAATTGTATAAAATCGATATTAATGGCGGTGCTCCACAACGCCTAACTTGGGAAGGATCACAAAACCAAGATGCAGATGTTAGCCCTGACGGTAGTTTTATTGTGATGGTTAGCTCAGCGAGTGGCAGTCAGCATATCGCCAAACAGGATCTGGCAACGGGATCTGTCCAAGTCTTGACAGATACGTTTCTGGATGAAACGCCGAGCATCGCACCTAATGGCACTATGGTGATTTATAGCTCCACTCAAGGGTGGGGAACTATATTGCAGCTAGTTTCGACTGATGGGCGTTTCAAAGCGCGTCTTCCGGCTACCGATGGACAGGTAAAATTCCCTGCCTGGTCGCCGTATCTGTGATGCATAATAATATGTATGGCAAACTATAAAAGGATCAAAGAGATGCAACTGAACAAAATGCTAAAAGGGCTGATGTTAGCTTTACCAATCATGGCCGTAGCAGCGTGTAGTTCTAACAAAACTGGCAATAATGATCAGTCTGGTGTAAGCACTGTTGATAATTCTTCTAAGACTCTGTCTGCTGAAGAATTAGCACGTCAGCAGATGCAAGAGCTGCAAAACAACAACATCGTATACTTCGGTTTCGATAAGTACGATATCAACAGCGAATTTGCTCAGATGTTGGATGCACATGCTGCCTTCCTGCGCACTAACCCATCTGTTAAAGTGACTATCGAAGGTCACGCGGATGAGCGTGGTACTCCAGAGTACAACATTGCTCTGGGTGAGCGTCGTGCGAACGCAGTGAAAATGTATCTGCAAGGCAAAGGCGTTTCTGCTGATCAGCTTGCTATCGTTTCTTACGGTAAAGAAAAACCAGCTGTACTTGGCCATGACGAAGCAGCATATGCGAAAAACCGTCGCGCTGTGATCGTATACTAAGAGTAATGCATGAACAGTAACTTCAGACGTTATATGTTGGGTCTGTCGTTATTGGTTGGCGTAGCGGCTCCTTGGGCCGCTACCGCCCAAGCGCCAATCAGTAATGTCGGCTCAGGCTCCACCGATGAGCGCCTCTCCCAATTAGAGCGTATTTCTGACGCTCACAGTCAATTATTAACTCAGCTCCAGCAACAACTTTCTGATTCGCAACGTGATATCGATACACTCCGTGGCCAAATTCAGGAAAACCAGTATCAATTAAATCAGATCATTGAACGTCAAAAAGATCTTTATCTGCAATTGGATAAAATCACCAATCCAGCCAGTGCAGAGAATTCAGAACCAGAAAATCGTTCGGCACAAGCTGGGAATAAACAATCTGCTGTGTCGGCAAGTACAGGAAGTGAAAAAGGTGATTACGATGCCGCTGTTTCTTTGGCTATCAATACCAAAGAATATGATAAAGCGATTGTCGCATTTCAAAATTTTGCCAAAACCTATCCCAAATCTAAATATTTGCCGAATGCTAATTATTGGTTAGGGCAGTTGAATTACAACAAAGGCAAGAAAGACGATGCGGCTTATTATTTTGCCACTGTCGTGAAAGACTATCCTAAGTCACAAAAAAGCAGTGATTCCCTGTATAAAGTGGGTTTAATCATGCAGGAAAAGGGGCAAAAGGATAAAGCGAAAGCGGTTTATCAGCAGGTGGTTAAGCAATATCCAGGTACTAATGCAGCAAAAATGGCCGGGAAAAAGCTTTCTGGGATGTAATAATTATCCCCGAAAGGTCAGATATCGGTCTTTTGGGGGATAATTGACTGCTTAATAAGCATTTAAACAAGTTTTCTAAAATAAACGTTGCACCATACTGAGAAATCAGTAATATATGCCGCCGTTGGCAAGGATAACTGCCAAACAGATTTAGATGGGTCGTTAGCTCAGTCGGTAGAGCAGTTGACTTTTAATCAATTGGTCGCAGGTTCGAATCCTGCACGACCCACCATCTAAATTCTCACCTCAAGTACTCCTTAGATGGGTCGTTAGCTCAGTCGGTAGAGCAGTTGACTTTTAATCAATTGGTCGCAGGTTCGAATCCTGCACGACCCACCATCTAAACTTTCACCTCAAATACTCCTTAGATGGGGCGTTAACTCAGTCAGTAGAACCGTTGACTTTTAATCGATTAGTCGCAGCAGATAACTTAATAAATTGATTACTGACTTCACATTTTTCCTTATCATTCTTAATTCTTTAAAATAATTAAAGACTTTTTTTCTTAAATTCGCTATCTTGTTTAGTATGTAAAACACCAAAGTGCAAAATAGCCTATTTATCTCGTAATTTCATGTTTTTTGTATTGATATACTAAACATTATTTATGGTAAGGATAAAAAAAGTATGGATTTTTTCAACATTAATAACATATTCGTGCATATACCACTAGGAACGGGCGGCTATAACCTTTCATATATTGAAGCGGTTGGTACGATAGCAGGGCTGTTATGTATTTGGCTCGCTAGTCAGGAGAAAATCATTAATTACCTGTTTGGATTAATTAATGTCTCGCTATTCGCTGTTATCTTCTTTCAAATTCAACTCTACGCCAGCCTTATTCTGCAAATCTTTTTCTTCGCGGCCAATGTCTATGGTTGGTATGCATGGAGCCGAGTCAATGAGCAAAAACAAATAGAGCTTAAAATTCGGTGGCTCAACCCTAAACAGATGGCTGTTGTTGCCGCAATTTCCATCGCTGCCATATTGATCATGACATTTAATATCGATCAATTATTTGGTTATATGGCAAAAGTGGTGGTGCTCGCCCTACAGGGAATGGGCTTTAATATCATCATGCCTGAGTTACAGTCCGATGCTTTCCCATTCTGGGATTCAGTGATGACAGTATTATCCATCGTGGCAATGATACTAATGACGCGTAAGCATGTAGAAAATTGGCTGATTTGGGTTATCATCGATGTTATCAGTGTCGTGATTTATTACTATCAAGGCGTTTTGGCGATGTCGCTGCAATATATTATTTTGACAGGTATTGCATTGAATGGTGCTCGCCTGTGGATTAAGGCAGCGAAACCAGCGGATAACAACCCAAAGGAGATGTAAATTAAATCGATCGTCGGCCATAGATAATCTATGGCCTGTTATTTGATATTTCTCTACAAGACATTCTCTCCTTAAATAGGTTTTCATAATACTGAAAGTATCAGATGTTGGGGTTCCTTACCCCGCGCGGCGCGCGGGGTAAGGAAGGCTCCTATCATTTTGAAACGCTATTTAATTAGCCTATACGCATTAAATTTCAAGTTGCAATTTACAACACGATATGAAACGTGATTTGAAGTTAGATTAGTATATTTATTTGAATTAACATCATTTTTACTCTCAATAGCATTTTCCATAAAAAAGTATTCTATTTTTACTCACAAAGATTATTTACAGAACAACGCCTAACAGTTAGATTGAGATCACAAAATTGTTTTAAATAACTGTAAACGTATTAGGTGAAAGGATAATGAATTACCAGAATGACGATATAAGAATAAGAAAAATAACAGAATTATTGCCACCAGTTGCATTACTCGAAAAATTTCCGGCCACAGAAGAGAGTGCTATTACTGTTCGTAAGGCACGTGAATCTATTCATAATATTTTAATTGGTGAAGATGATCGTCTATTGGTAGTGATTGGTCCATGTTCAATTCATGATCCACACGCGGCGTTAGAATATGCAGAGCGCTTGAATAAATTACGTGAAGAATTGAAAGCTGATTTGGAAATTATCATGCGGGTGTACTTTGAAAAGCCCCGCACGACTATCGGCTGGAAAGGATTGATTAACGATCCAGGCATGGATTGCAGTTTTAATATCAATGGCGGATTACGTACTGCCCGTAAATTGTTGCTTGATATTAATAATATGGGATTACCTGCGGCAGGTGAATTCCTGGATATGATTACTCCTCAGTATTTAGCTGATCTCATGAGCTGGGGGGCGATAGGGGCACGTACAACGGAGTCTCAAATTCATCGCGAGTTGGCTTCAGGGTTGTCCTGTCCGGTTGGTTTCAAAAATGGTACAGATGGCACAATTAAAGTCGCTATTGATGCGATTAATTCAGCAAGTTCATCGCACTGTTTCTTGTCTGTCACGAAATGGGGTCACTCCGCAATTGTTAATACAATAGGTAACCGAGATTGCCATATTATTCTGCGTGGTGGCAAAGAGCCTAATTACAGTGCTGAACATGTCGGTGCCGTTAAAGAAGGACTAAAAAAAGCGGGCTTGGCTCCCCGCGTGATGATTGATTTTAGCCATGCAAATAGCGCGAAGCAGTTTAAAAGACAAATGGACGTCGGTGTTGATGTCTGCGGTCAGATTGCAAGGGGCGAAAACGCGATCATTGGTGTTATGGTTGAAAGTCATTTGGTTGAAGGAAACCAAAGCCTGGAGAGTGATAAGCCTTTGGTTTATGGTCAAAGTATAACCGACGGTTGTATTGGTTGGGAAGATACCGAAACGTTACTGCGCCAGTTGTCCCAGGCTGTCCAGAGTCGCAGAAGCTAATTTATTGCAAAATGCCATAAAAAAGCCGGATATCAATCCGGCTTTTAACATTCTTTATGCGATTTGAGAATTACTTCGCCTTACCCTGATTTGCAACTGCTGCTGCTTTTGCTGCGATTTCATCAGCATTGCCCAGATAGTAGTGTTTGATAGGTTTCATGTTCTCATCAAACTCATAAACCAGTGGTACAGCGGTTGGAATATTCAGTTCAAGAATTTCTTCTTCACTCATATTATCCAGATACTTCACCAATGCACGCAGGGAATTACCGTGAGCGGCGATAATGACTTTTTCGCCTTTTTCTACGCGTGGCTTGATCACTTCTTCCCAATAAGGAATAACACGTTCAATAGTCGTAGCAAGGCTTTCAGTAACTGGGAGCTCTTCTGGTTTCAGGTTGGCGTAACGAGGATCATGGCCTGGGTAGCGTTCATCATCTTTGGTTAAATCAGGAGGAGTGATGGCAAAGCCACGACGCCACAATTTAACTTGATCATCACCGTATTTGGCTGCGGTTTCTGCTTTATCCAGACCTTGTAATGCGCCGTAGTGACGTTCATTCAGTTTCCAGCTTTTTTCAACTGGCAGCCATTGCTGATCAACCTGATCCAGAATATTCCACAAAGTGTGAATAGCACGTTTTAGAACAGAAGTGTAGGCGAAATCAAAGGTAAAACCTTCTTCTTTCAGTAGTTGACCAGCTTGTTGTGCTTCAGAGCGGCCTTTGTCGGACAATTCAACATCAGTCCAGCCAGTAAAACGGTTCTCTTTGTTCCACTCGCTTTCTCCGTGCCGTACAAGAACCAGTTTAGTTACAGCCATAGCTTAAACTCCTATCAGTACTTTTTAATACAAAATGAAAAGATCGCTGCGGGCATTATATGGCGCGACAGGTCAAAACGGCAAACAATAGTCTCGTATCTTCTGTTTTAAATCATGTTTGGTGATAATTACGGCGATCATATATCAGGGGGAAGGGGAATAACGGAGAGTTTATGATCTGAACTGTCTCCGAATAGAGGGAGACAATTCAGATCAAATGGAATTCAGTTTAGTGCATAACTACTGATTTTATTGGGTAGGTGAAAAATAGCAGATGCATTAAGTTGAGTGAAAAATGGAAAGCAACAGCCACCCATAAACGCCCACTCCACAGCCAGGTCAGACCATAAATTAACCCTGCCAGCGTAGCAAAAATCATCAGTAAAGCCCCACCAGCAAAATGGGCAGCGCCAAACAGCAAGGAGGTAATGATAAGGGCTAAATAAGGATTCATCCATTGACTGAGCTTCTGCTGAATATAGCCACGAAACAGTGCTTCTTCAGCCAAAGAGACAAAGAAAAGATTAGCAATAACAAAGGCCGGGAACCAATTAGGTAGATGGAGTTCGACGGATAATCCACCTAACACAGTTGCAAGCCATAATAATGCTGGAATAGCTGCAATTAATAATGCCCATCCATGAGCAGGCGCATTAGCCAACGGTTTTCGGATGAACAAAGTAGGCATACAGAATATCAGGATAAATGGCAGCAGTGCTTTGTCAAAGTTGAAATACATTGAAAAAGGTGCGCTGAGCGGGCCTGCCTGCACTTTATCCAGATACTTGAGATTATGGAATCCTGGGATGTAATGTATAAACAGTAAAATACCACCGATGAGTAATAACAGCTCTATAACGATTTTGGGGACAACATGTTTTTCGCTGTTTTTTTGGCAATAACGATATGCGATACCTAAAAGAGTGATCACTGTCAGCGTGATTATAGCAGGATAGGTAAGTATGTTAGTGTTGATCCCAGCAATGATAGCGAAGAGTGCGACGAAAAAAGCAATTTTCTGACGACGCTCTAAAAGAGCCAATGCAATGGCAAGTAATGCCCAAGCCATATAATTCCCTAATATCTTTGAAAAAACCAATGAAATAATCTAAAAATAAACGGTGATTCTATAGTAATGGTTAAAAAATTCAAAAATAATCATAAAAAATATCAAAAAAATATGACTTGATTTTATTAAAGAATGATTAGATTGAACGATAACAGAAATCCCTCTCCGTCAAGAGAGGGAGCGGAGCATCGTCATGCATTGAACGAAAAAAGATGACTACAGTGATTCTAAGGAAATATTTTCAGTTTCATACCGATAAATATCACCGTCAGGAATAAATCGCAGACGATGGGTAATGCACTGTGGCGCATCTTCTTGATGATGGGAAACAAACAGAAGCTGTGTATCACCATGAGTAATCATGATGTCAATGAAGCGCAGAACTAACTGGCGGTTTAGAGGATCAAGCCCTTGCAAGGGTTCATCCAGGATCAATAAAGCGGGATGCTTCACCAGAGCGCGGGCAATCAAAACCAGTCGCTGTTGCCCCCATGACAAACTATGAAACGGGCTATTTGCTGTTGCTCCAGATAATCCCAATAAACCCAGCCATTCATCTGCTAACTGTTGCTGTCGATCTGAAACGGCCTGATAGAGTCCTATTGAATCGAAAAAACCAGACAGGATAACATTCCGAACGCCGGTACTGACACGATATTCCAGATGAATACTGTTACTGACATAACCAATGTGACGTTTGATGTCCCAAATCGTTTCACCACTTCCCCGTTGACGGCCAAATAATATTAATTCATTGCTGTAACCTTGCGGGTGATCGCCCGTAATTAGGCTAAGAAGTGTCGATTTACCCGCGCCATTTTCACCGATGATTTGCCAGTGTTCATTAGGGTTAACCTGCCAGCTTAAGCCGTGCAAAATGGGTTTATCGTTGTATTGGACAATAACATCACGCATTGACACCAAAGGTTGATCCGCGGGAAGTTGTCCATCTGTCCGGTATTCATCTGCTTCGGGAAGATGGATGTTTTTCAGTCTTTCACTGTGTGCTAACTGTGCCACGAGAGATTCTGCCAAAATGCGTTCTTTCTCTCCGGCTAGCGTCAGATGACAATCCGCCAGTACACCGACTTGTTCGACAAAATCAGGAATTTCATGGAATCGGGTTAAGATTAAAACTAAAGTAATGCCTTTTGCTGCCAGAGAACTTAATAATTGGGTAAGTTGATTGCGGGCATAACTGTCTAGCCCATCAAAAGGTTCATCAAGGATAAGCAGGTCCGGGTTTACCATTAATGCCTGACATAGCAAAACCTTACGAACTTCCCCTGTTGAAAGGTATTTGAATCGTCGTGAGAGCAGATCCTTGATACCAAAATATTCGCTTAATTCAAGACACAATTCATTGTCTTTATGGTGAAGCTGGATGATGTCTGCGGCAGTGCGTCCAGTATCTTCTTCTCCTTCACTGAGCAAATCTGTATTGTTGCGTTGCCACTCTTCATCAATCAGTTTTTGTAATTGTTCGAAAGATAGACGTATTGGTGTGCGAAACGAACAATGACGGTCACCTGCCAGTTGGATTAATTCATCCGACAGTGCACGCGCCAATGAAGATTTTCCACTGCCGTTTGCGCCAACAAAAGCCCAGCTTTCACCAGAAATAATTTTCAGTGACGGTAGCCGTAGGGTACGGGTGTCACTTAAACGGAAACTACCTTGCTTTATTTGCAATTCAGACATTCTTCTTCCTTTTTAAGCAACATCAATTAAAGGATCATCAGAAATAAGCGGAATAATGTTCAATGTCAATGTGTATACCAATCTAACTTCAAGATGCATGTGATTTCTCCTCGCGAAACGGGGAGAAATCGGGTTTCATATAATAGTGTTGTAAATTGCAACTTGAAGTTTAATGCGTATAGCTGTTTGTTATTCATTGAGGCTTAATCACTTTTGCAATCGATTAGCATAAAGTGGCAATAATCACTTTATCAGCATCGAAAAGTGCAGCAACAGAATCGCAGGGCTGGAGTTGCAAACGTGTCACTTCCTGATTAGATAACGTAACGCAAAGGGATTCACCGCCATCAAGTGTCAGAATAATTTCGCTGTGTTCTGTGCCTGTTTCAATATGGCTGACCTGGCCGGATAGGACATTATCGAATGAAGCAGAAGAAAGATGATCTTTAGTTAGGGTTATCCACGGCGCTTTAATCAACACCAGCACTTCTTTTCCGGTGACTAAATTCAGTCGATTGGCGCTTTGTTCCGTTACAGCCGCATAGATTGATGTTTTACCCTCTGCCAACAGAATACGAACATGTTGTTGAATATTGCCGTGGCTACGTTCAATGATCGTACCAAAAAATTGATTTCGGGCGCTGGTTTGTAACGAAAAACGAGATATAGCCGCAAGCAAGCTGTCCAGAGGCAGGGAATCTTCTTGCAAGACATCAAACGCTTTTTGTTGAATTTTCTCCAGCAAATCATAAAGCTGCAACAGACGTTCGCCATAATGGGTTAGTAACGCACCGCCGCCACCTTTTCCGCCTGTGGCACGTTCCACCAGGATCTCATCGGCGAGCTGATTCATTTCATTGATGGCATCCCAGGCACTTTTATAGCTGATCCCAGCTTGTTTTGCGCCTTGGCTGATAGAACCCGTGATTTTAATTTGCTTAAGCAACGCAATTCGTCGGGGATCGGCGAACAGACGTTGTTGCAATTTTAGTGTTAACAATATTTGGGCTTGCATAGTGATTTATTTAGGGTAACTATTTGAGCGTTCTTACAACAGAACCATAAGAATCGCACGTTTCGACGGTTACTGTTACTGTTTTATTGTCTAGAATAACCCAATTAACGTCTGTGTTATGTCAGATTCAGAAATGACACAGTTAATTTGTGAATCACTCAGGATATGAGGTTAGCATGTTTGAATTGCTTAAAAGTATGGGATTTGCACTGATCATGGTCCCCGTGGTGATGGCGGCGATTTTGGCGTTGATTTACGGACTTGGGGGATTATTCAATCTTATCTCCAAAACAGAAAATACCAGTCGTTAATCTTGAACTTTGTCATTTCTATTACCCGGTTATCCGGGTAATCATCAAATTCCTGCCTTTTCTCTATACGCATCAAACTTCAAGTTGCAATTTACAACACGATATGAAACCTGATTTTAAGTTAGATTGGTATATACCAATCGTCTTTCAACGTGATTTGCAAGCTGCAACTTGAAGTTGGATTGGTATAAAAACTAAAACTAACTCACAACTTGCCGATTAATCTCAGAATAGCGTTTTCATTTAACGTTGTATCTTGTTATATACAACGCACCATATTGATGATCTTAGGTGAGTATAAAATGAAAAATAAAGTTTATCAGTTACTGACAGGGGCTGTCGTTTCTTTTGCGCTTGCTGGAAACGTCTGGGCAGCAGATAAGGTGACGGTTTTTGCGGCCGCTTCATTAACCAATGCATTAGATGAGATTGCGGCACAGTATAAAAAAGAGAAACGGGGCGATATTGTTGCCTCTTATGCATCATCATCAACACTGGCTCGCCAGATAGCGCAGGGAGCTCCGGCGGATATTTTTATTTCTGCCGATCAGCAGTGGATGAATTACGCGACTGACAAACAATTAATTGCCGAAAATACTCGTCATACCTTGTTGGGTAACCAGCTTGTCCTGATTGCGCCGAAAGAGAGTCATTTGAATCAAGTTGAGATCAACCGAGAAACAAAATGGAAGTCTTTGCTGGCGGGAGGGCGGTTAGCGGTTGGCGATCCTGATCATGTACCGGTTGGTATTTATGCTAAAGAATCCCTGCAATATTTGAATGCATGGGATACGGTTAATCCATTGATGGCACGCACTAACAATGTGCGTAGTGGTATGGCGTTGGTGGAACGAGCCGAAGCCCCGCTGGGCATTGTTTATGGCTCTGATGCCGTTGCCAGCAATAAGGTCAAAGTTGTGGGAGTTTTCCCACTTGAAAGCCATAAACCGGTGGAATATCCGATGACAATAGTCAAAGGTCATGAAAAACAGGCTGTTCGCGATTTTTATGATTACCTTAAAACCCCTGAAGCCGCTGCTATTTTTAAACGTTACGGCTTTAGTTCACTGTAGGAACGGATCTTTTGGAGATGTTAAGTGAATATGAATGGCAAGCAATTTTACTGAGCTTAAAAATCTCAGCGATTGCTGTGCTATTTAGTTTGCCATTAGGGATCTTAATGGCATGGATGCTGGCTCGCTGCCAGTTTATTGGCAAATCCCTGCTTGACAGCATTATTCATCTGCCACTGGTATTACCGCCAGTCGTGGTGGGATATTTGTTACTTATCAGCATGGGGCGGCACGGAATCATTGGTGAATTCCTTTATGACTGGTTTGGTATCAGCTTTGCGTTTAATTGGACAGGAGCGGCATTAGCTTCGGCTGTGGTGGCTTTTCCACTGATGGTCAGGGCCATTCGGTTATCATTGGAGAGTGTTGATCGGTGCCTGGAACAGGCTGCCCGTACTTTGGGGGCAGGTTCGCTTAAAGTCTTTTTCACCATTACCCTGCCATTGTCATTACCTGGCATCATCGTTGGTGCGGTATTGGCGTTCGCCCGCTCGTTGGGTGAATTTGGTGCCACCATCACCTTTGTTTCCAATATTCCGGGGGAAACCCGAACCATTCCTCTTGCCATGTATACCTTGATAGAAACGCCAGGTGCTGAAACCGCCGCAGCCCGTTTGTGTGTTATTGCCATTATATTGGCTCTGGTGTCATTGATGCTTTCTGAGTGGCTGACACGTTGGGGGAAAAAACGTTTGGGGGCAGCATGTTAGAGTTGGATTTTGAGCAGCGATTGGGTGAGCTTCACATGCAAGTGAATACCACTTTACCAACAGAAAGTATTACTGCCATATTTGGTCTTTCGGGGGCAGGAAAAACCTCATTGATCAATGTGATTGCGGGATTGAGCCATCCACAAAAAGGCCGCATTGTTTTAAACGGCACGATCTTAGTGGATACAGAACAAAGGATCTTTGTGCCACCAGAGAAGCGCCGAATTGGTTATGTCTTTCAGGATGCGCGACTTTTCCCGCATTATCGCGTGAAGGGAAACTTGCAGTACGGCATGGCGCCAGAGATGAAACCCCAGTTTGACAACATCATTGGCCTGTTGGGAATTGAACATTTGCTGTCTCGTTTTCCCATCACGTTATCTGGTGGAGAAAGACAGAGAGTAGCGATTGGCCGTGCATTATTGACAGCCCCTGAAATCCTGCTTATGGATGAGCCACTGGCATCATTAGATTTACCGCGTAAACGTGAGTTATTACCTTATCTTGAAAAGTTGTCCAAAGACGTCAAAATCCCGATCCTTTATGTCAGTCACAGTTTGGATGAAATTTTACGTTTGGCAGAGAATGTTATTGTTATGGACAACGGAAAAATCAGGGCAACAGGAACCTTGGAAGATGTCTGGTCGAGCAGTGCATTGCGTCCATGGCTGCAAAAAGAGAGTTTGGGTAGCATACTAAAAGTTTCTGTTATGGAGCATCATCAACGTTATCAAATGACCGCCGTCGCGGTGTCTGACAAACTTCTTTGGTTGCCACAAGTTAATGTTTCTCCAGGAGCGGATCTGCGTATCCGTATTGATGCATCCGATGTTTCTTTAGTCTTGGAGCCACCAAAATCCAGCAGCATCCGTAACACCTTACAAGTCAAAGTCATTGAGTTTTTTGAAGATAATGGCCAGGTTGATGTCAAATTAGCAGTGAGTGAACATAGCCTGTGGGCAAGAATTACGCCATGGGCGCGGGAAGAGCTTAATTTGCGGGCAGGGCAATGGTTGTATGCACAGATAAAAAGTGTTTCGTTGAATCGTCACTTATAACTATCTGGAACATTATAGAGGGAGCAGAGCAGTGGACTGATTTGCTCCCGTTGGATTAAATTACAGTACGTATTTTCTCAGAATTTCAGCAATGCCAGGTTGAGTATTATCCCGTGTCACAATATCTGCCCGTTCTTTGACGGCCTCAACGCCATTACCCATCGCGACACCCAACCCAACATTCTCCAGCATACTGAGATCGTTATAATTATCACCGAAAGCAATCACATCGTTCATACTCATGCCTTGCGATTCCACCCATTGCTGTAATCGCATACCTTTGCTATTGCCTTTCTTGGCGATATCTACCTGATCAAACCATGACCATTCACACTCAAGGCCAACATTTTCCTCAATTTGTCCACTTATCTCACGCAGTTTCACTAAATCGGATGAGCTGGTAGCGAACTTCCAAATGGCATTCACCGTGTGGATTGCATCTTGAAAACTCTCTGTTTGCTGGATATTAGGGCGTTGATGTTCAGGCAGAGAATCCGACCATGCAAGGGTTCGGACTACAGTGTGAGGAAATTGATATAAAATGGCATCATCAACATACATCAAATGCTGAATTTCCGTGCCTTGCAGATAGGAAAGTGCTTGGGAAGCTTCTTGGGCAGAGAGTGGATTAGAGGCCAATACTTTCTTTGCATGATAATCATAGGAATAAGTCCCATTGCAGCAGATCGCAGGCGTATCGAGTTGTAACGCTTGATAGAAAGGGTGGATGGCGACATGATGGCGTCCAGTGACAATCAAAACTTTGATACCTGATTGGCGGGCTTCATTTAGGGCTGTCAGTGATTCGGGCAGGATACGTTTTTGTGGATCGAGCAGTGTTCCATCGAGATCCAGCGCAATAACGCGATACGACATGAGTTGTCCTCTAAGTTGTCCATGATATAAACAAAATATTATACGTTAGTTGAATATAGTTAAACCGTCATATACCAATTGCCTTTCAAGATGCGTCTTATATCTCCTCGCGTAGCGGGGGGAAAATATAAACAATCATATTGATTTGCAAACTGCAATTGGACGTTGGATTGGTATATGGATAGTTTAGCAGGCAAAATCTTTCAAGAATCGTTACAGATCAATGAAATGGTAATGAAGTATTAAGGAGAGAACATGAAACAGGTGGTTTATACAGCCAGCCCAAATAGCCAACAAATTCACGTGTGGTCGCTGAATGTAGCAGGGGAACTTGTGCTTCTCCAGACCGTAAATGTGCCCGGTGAAGTACAGCCAATGGTTGTCAACCCTGATGGTAAACACTTATATGTAGGAATTCGTCCGCAATTTAGTATCGTCACCTATGCAATTGGGGCAGATGGACGTCTTGAACAGCAGGCTATTGCACCATTGCCGGGTAGCCCAACGCATATATCTACTGACAGAGCAGGGCGTTTTTTATTTTCTGCATCTTACAGCTTTAATAACTTAAGCGTTCATCCTATTGATCAAAATGGGATCGTTACAGCACCACATCAAATTGTAGAAGGCCTGCAAGCGCCACACTCTGCCAATATTGAGCGGGAAAATCGTCAACTGCTGGTTCCCTGTCTGAAAGAAGATCACATTCGTATTTTCAATTTAGATGAGCAAGGCTATCTGACAGAAAGCCGGACAGATGAAATAACGACAGCAGTAGGTGCAGGCCCACGTCATATGGCATTCCATCCGGAAAAACAGGCTATTTACTGCATTAATGAGTTGGATTCAACCGTTGATGTTCTGCGTCAATGGGAAAAATACCGTATCGTGCAATCAGTTGATTCGCTGCCGACAGATTTTTCCAACGTTCGGTGGTCGGCAGATATTCATATCACACCGGATGGCCGACATCTTTATACCAGTGAACGTTCAGAAAGCCTGCTCAGCCATTTTCGCGTTTCAGAAGATGGTTATCACCTGACATTAGTTGGTCATTATCCGACAGAAACCCAGCCTCGTGGTTTTGCCATCGATCACAGTGGTCGTTTCCTGATTGCATCAGGGCAGAAATCAGATCATATTTCTGTATCACGCATTGACAAATATTCGGGGGAATTAACGCAACTGGCGCGTTATCCGGTTGGTAAAGGCCCGATGTGGGTGACGGTATTAGCGCTGTAACCTTGGGCTTCCAGTCACATAGCTTGCTATGTGACTGGAGAATACGCCTTTGCTACTTAAGATAAAAAATTAATGCAATTTATTGTTGGATTAGATTAAAAGAGCCGATACCAGATAAAACAATAGGGTATGTAATTAATATGTGATTCTGTTGTACAGAATATAAATCGCCCAAATAAACATTTCCTTTTAAAAGACGTAATATAATATTTCTTGGGTAAATATAAAGTTGAATATTTAATGGCGCGTTGATAATGGAGTAAGGGTATTTTACAACGCCACCAAGATGAATATTATTAAAATTCAGTAGTGGTGTATTATGTCCTCCCTGAATATAGCCATTGAAATTGGTTTTTTTACCTATATTTGGCTGATGCCCAATAATAGCCGAGTTAGATGATACCTGGATAAAAGGATAATTACCATATTGATAATATGTATTAATGTTAAAATGCCCACTGATAAATTCTGTTTGTTGCAAGACAGGGCTGGTTAATGTATCTGGTTTAACTGTTTCTGCAAACAAAGGAGCTAACTCAGGTTTTTCTCTTACCAGAATTTCATAATGTGAAATTTCTTGCTCATACCTGTTTTTAGATAGTTTAAATACATCCTGCATTTCTTCATTGGAAGGGGTGATCAAATTTTCTGTATTCATGATATTTTCCTCTTTGTTTAAATGAGTGTGGTTACGTCATGAATATACCAAATAACTTATTTCTAGGTGACGAAATAACCTCTGTTTTTGTCATTAATATTTATCAGTGATTGACGTTTGGAAATGCATTTAATATGTTTTTTTATTAGGGATATAATAATCAGGTTTATTTGTTTCAGTCATATAATGAGATATACCAATCTAACTTCAAAATGTTTTTGATTTATTTCTGCTAAGCGGAAATAAATCAGGTTTCATATCGTGTTGTAAATTGCGATTTGAAGTTTAATGCGTATAAATAGCTTTCAAAATGATAGGAGTATTCCTTACCCCGCGCACCGCGCGGGGTAAGGAACGCCAACATCTGATGCTTTCAGTATTATGAAAACCTGTTTATATGACTGGATATATTTTTATTTAATTTATTGTACCCGCAATGGCCTTTGTCAGCTTTGCTAGCTGTTCTGTTTGAATAATATAAGGCGGCATCAGGTAAATTAACCGGCCAAATGGCCTGATCCATACCCCATGTTGGACAAAATGGCGTTGTAATGAAGCGACATTTACGGGCTGTTTCATTTCAACCACACCTATCGCGCCTAACACCCGAACATCTTTGACTAAACTATGTGACTTGAGGGGAAATAGTTCTGCTTTTAATTGAGTTTCAATTGCTTGAATACGTTGTTGCCATGGGCTGTCAGCGAGCAATTTCAGGCTGGCACTGGCGACGGCGCAAGCCAGAGGATTACCCATAAAAGTTGGGCCATGCATAAAACAGCCCGCTTCACTTTGACTGATAGTTTCAGCAATATGGCGGGTAGTCAGTGTTGCGGACAATGTCATATATCCTCCCGTCAATGCCTTGCCTAAGCACAATATATCTGGCTCAATCTGCGCATGTTCACAGGCGAATAACTTGCCAGTTCGCCCAAATCCGGTAGCAATCTCATCTGCAATTAACAAGATCTGATATTCATCACAAAGCTGACGAACCTGACGCAGATATTCAGGATGATAAATTCGCATCCCGCCAGCACCCTGAACAATAGGTTCTAAAACTACAGCGGCTACTTCATCATGATATTGCAGCAATAATTGTTTCAAAGACGCGATATCTTCTGCTTGCCATTCATCACCAAACTGGCATTGCGGAGCATCGGCAAACAGATGATTGGGGAGATAGCCTTTGTACAGATTATGCATGGAGTTGTCTGGATCGCAGACAGACATAGCCCCGAA
Organism: Xenorhabdus griffiniae; assembly: GCF_037265215.1. Taxonomy (NCBI): domain Bacteria; kingdom Pseudomonadati; phylum Pseudomonadota; class Gammaproteobacteria; order Enterobacterales; family Morganellaceae; genus Xenorhabdus; species Xenorhabdus griffiniae. The sequence goes on from NZ_CP147737.1 coordinate 1,668,620, forward strand.
AGTGTCGCCATGATAACCATGACGCAGGGTCAGGAAACGATGGCGTTTTTTCCCTTTGGCCTGCCAATATTGCAATGCCATTTTTAGGGCGACTTCGACGGCGACAGAGCCTGAATCCGCCAAAAAAACACACTCCAAAGCATCCGGCGTCATCGCCACCAATTGCCTGCACAGTGCAACCGCAGGAGGGTGGGTTATGCCGCCAAACATAACATGGGACATCTTATCGATTTGTGATTTTGCGGCTTCATTGAGAGCAGGATGATTATAACCATGGATAGCCGCCCACCATGAAGACATACCATCAATCAATGTGCGACCGTCTGATAAAACCAATTCTACACCTGTGGCTGATATGACCGGATAGGTGGGAAGTGGATTTGTCATTGAGGTATATGGATGCCAAATATGGCGCTGGTCAAATTCAAGATCTGAAGGAGTCATAATAACTTTAACGTAAACCTTTTTTAGTTCATTTTGGTTGACATGATAGCGAGGCTATTTAAACTGACAACATTTTTTACATCGGAGATGTTATTGTGAGCGAGCGTCAACAATGGACTATCAAACAAACACAGGCGTTGTTTGATAAACCTTTTTTTGAATTATTATTTCAGGCACAACAGGTACACCGCGAACATTTTGACCCACAACAAGTACAGGTCAGCACTCTGCTTTCGATCAAGACGGGCGCTTGCCCAGAAGACTGTAAATATTGTCCGCAAAGCTCCCGTTACAAAACGGGCCTGGAAAAAGAGCGGTTGATGGAAGTGGAAAAAGTCATTGAATCAGCGCATAAAGCGAAAAATGCGGGCTCAACCCGTTTTTGCATGGGGGCGGCCTGGAAAAACCCCCATGAACGTGACATGCCGTATTTGGAGAAAATGGTCAAGGAAGTCAAGGCATTGGGAATGGAAACCTGCATGACGTTGGGTATGCTGAACCACTCTCAGGCACAGCGTTTGGCAGAGGCAGGTCTGGATTATTACAACCATAACTTAGACACCTCGCCAGAATTTTACGGCAATATCATCACCACTCGAAGTTATCAGGACAGGCTGGACACGTTGGATAATGTCCGCAATGCGGGCATTAAAGTTTGCTCTGGCGGTATCGTTGGGTTGGGAGAGCAAATTCGCGATCGGGCAGCATTATTGGTGCAATTAGCAAACCTGCCTAAGCCACCGGAAAGTGTACCAATCAATATGCTGGTAAAAGTAAAAGGGACGCCATTGGAAAACAATGAAGATGTCGATCCTTTTGACTTTATTCGTACCATTGCGGTAGCACGGATCATGATGCCAAAATCTCACGTCCGTTTATCCGCTGGACGTGAACAGATGAATGAACAAACTCAGGCTATGTGCTTTATGGCGGGGGCTAACTCCATTTTCTACGGCTGTAAGTTGTTGACAACACCAAACCCGGATGAAGATAAAGATCTGCAACTGTTCCGCCGTTTGGGTATCAATCCTCAACAGACAAAGACGGCATTTGGTGACAATCAACAGCAGCAAAATTTGACAGAAGCCATCCTTCATAATGCTGATAACGAACAATTCTATAATGCGGCAATATGATGAGCTGGTCAGACTTTTTCTCCCGGCGTTTGGCCGAACGTCGGGGCACTCCTCTGTGGCGTAACAGGCAAGTCCATCACGGATCTGATGGACGTTTATTATCTACGTCGGACGGCCAATATCTTAATTTTTCCAGTAACGATTATCTTGGGCTGAGCCAACATCCCAAGATTATTGCTGCCTGGCAACAGGGTGCCCAGCAATATGGTGTAGGCAGTGGCGGTTCAGGGCATGTTACGGGCTACACTGCTGCACATCATACTCTGGAGCAACAATTGGCTGAGTGGTTGGGATACTCTCGTGCTTTGCTTTTTATTTCCGGCTATACCGCTAATCAAGGGGTGATTGCGGCGTTGATGGCAAGGGAAGATCGCATTATTGCCGATCGACTAAGCCATGCGTCGTTGCTCGAAGCAGCAATGCACTCGCCCGCCCAACTGCGGCGCTTTCTGCACAATGATATGGGCTCTTTGCAGCAACATTTGACAACAGCATGTCTTGGTAAGACGCTGGTAGTCACGGAAGGTGTTTTTAGCATGGATGGCGATTATGCACCACTTGACGCTATTGCGCAGCAAGCGAAATCTACGGCAAGTTGGCTGATGGTGGATGATGCCCACGGTATCGGCATTCACGGAGATGAAGGACGTGGCAGTTGTTGGATGCAAAATGTTAAACCAGAGATTCTAATCGTCACCTTTGGCAAAGCATTTGGATTGAGTGGCGCCGCCGTTTTATGTGATGAACAAACTGCGGAATACTTGCTCCAATATGCCCGGCATCTGATTTACAGTACCTCAATGCCTCCCGCGCAGGCAGTGGCACTTTCCGAAGCCATACGGCAAATCAAGGCTGGGGATGAGTTGCGTCAGCGGTTGCAAAACAACATTCGTTACTTTCGCCGCGAAGCACAGCATCTGCCTTTTGCATTGATGAATTCAGAAACAGCCATCCAGCCATTAATTGTGGGTGATAATGAACGTTGTACCGCACTGTCTCATGCGCTTAAGCAAAAAAAAGTGTGGGTTAAAGCGATACTTCCCCCCACGGTTCCCCCTGACAGTGCACGATTGCGTATTACATTGACAGCCAACCATACACGGCACGACATTGATGCATTACTGGAGGCATTGCATGGATCTGGTTGTTAAATCTGTTGACAAGCAAGCGATTGCCGGTGCTTTTGGGCGCGCGGCTGCCAAATATGACACAGTGGCTAAATTGCAACAGCAAACCGGTGAATATTTGCTGGGATTGGCACAAGCGGAAAAGATTGGTGGACGAGTACTGGATGCGGGGTGTGGAACCGGTTTTTTTAGTGCTCGTTGGAAACAGTTGGGGAAACAAGTGATCGCCCTGGATTTGGCTTCCGGTATGTTGAGCCATGCAAAGGAACAACAAGTTGCTGATTATTATTTGCAAGGGGATATCGAACATTTGGGGTTAGCGGATAACAGCGTAGACCTCTGTTTCAGCAATCTGGCGGTGCAATGGTGCAATGATTTGCCAAGCGCCTTGCGCGAATTTTATCGTGTGACTCGTCCTGGTGGATTGATCGTATTTTCCACGCTTGCACAGGGTTCACTGAATGAATTGGCCACTGCTTGGGCGCGAGTGGATGATTATCGGCATATTAATCATTTTCTGCCATTGCGAGCAATTACTCAGGCATGTCAACTCTATCGACATAAAGTCATTAACCGGCAATATTACCAGCACTATCCACAACTGTTGCCCTTACTGAATTCTCTAAAAGGGATCGGTGCAACACATCTGCATTATGGCCGCCAGCAGGGATTAATGACAAAAAAACGGCTCACTGCGCTTGCCGAAGCATATCCACGGAACAATGGGGATTACTCATTAAGCTATCAAATTGCTTTTGGAGTCATTTATTGTGACAAATAAATATTTTCTTACAGGAACCGATACCGAAGTAGGTAAAACAATGGTGAGTTGTGCTTTACTTCAAGCAGCTAATAAGAAGGGATATTTGACTGCTGGTTATAAACCTGTGGCATCTGGCAGTGAAATGACGATTGAAGGAATTCGCAATGGTGATGCACTGGCCTTGCAACGTAATAGTACGGTGCCATTGACTTACCAGGAAGTGAATCCACTGGTATTTGTGGAACCGACATCGCCGCACATTATCAGTGCGGAACTTAACCAGCCAATCGATTTTTCCGTTTTATCAGCAGGTCTGGCAGTTTTGGCAAAAAAATCTGACTGGGTTTTGATTGAGGGCGCAGGAGGATGGTATACGCCATTATCGGAAAATACGACGTTTGCTGATTGGGTGATTCAGGAGAATTTACCGGTAATTTTGACAGTCGGTGTCAAATTGGGCTGTATCAACCATGCGGCATTAACCGCAAAGGCTATTCAGTATGCGGGGTTAAAACTGGCAGGCTGGGTTGCCAATGAAATTGAACCAGCCGGTAAACGTCAGGCTGCTTATCTGGAGACATTGGAGCGCATGATCCCTGCACCGTTATTGGGCGTTATCCCTCATCTGAGTGAATCATGTGATAAAAATCACATAGGAAAATATATTACTATTGATTCTTTGGTTAACTAATTGTTTACTGTGAGTTAGTTAAAGTTGATGCTGACTGTCGTGTTTTAGTCGTTGTTCTCACGCAGAAGATGTTTTATTTCGACAATCATTGAGTTATTTTTGATCAACAAATCGCGTGAATCAATCAGAAAGCAGCATAAAAATATTCCACTATTGAAAAAATTTATAAGTGGGGATAACTCTGCAACTGCCCATGCTTAATAGGTTTTGCTGAGTTATCCACTATTCCTGTGGATAACCTTGTGTATTAGTTTTAGAAAAGTATCCTCGTGCAAGGCCATACGCGGCTTGCGCCAGATTTGCTGTTATTCTCTACTTGGATTTTTTTGTAATCAAAATCAATATGTTAAATAAAATCAATTCCTTTTTGCATCTCTTTGCTATTCCGTGCTTTATCATTTCAGTCATTAATACAAAAATAGAAAAGAGCCAGATCATTATCTGGGGATAAAAATAGTCATCCTTGATGTTAAACAAAGGTTAATATCATAAGATTAATAACATCCGGGCAATAACATTATTTTGCCAAACTGACTTGAAGCTGGTTTTTTATCCAGTATGATAAAAATAATTTTGTCGATGTATGGATGGCGTGGGGAAAATGAGCAAAGAAACAAATAAGGTATTTAAGTTATATTCTGATTTTAAACCGGCAGGCGATCAGCCATCGGCTATCAGACAATTACAGGAAGGGCTGGAAGATGGACTAGCCCATCAAACTCTTCTGGGGGTAACCGGCTCGGGTAAAACTTTCACCATTGCCAATGTTATCGCAAACTTAAATCGACCCACCATGATACTTGCCCCCAATAAAACATTGGCGGCTCAGCTTTATAGCGAAATGAAAGCGTTTTTCCCTGAGAATGCAGTGGAATATTTCGTTTCCTATTACGATTATTACCAACCAGAAGCCTATGTGCCCAGTTCCGATACTTTTATCGAAAAAGATGCTTCAGTGAATGAACATATCGAACAGATGCGTCTGTCCGCAACGAAAGCCTTGCTGGAACGCCGTGATGTTGTTGTGGTGGCTTCTGTCTCCGCGATTTACGGTTTAGGTGATCCTGATAGCTATTTGAAAATGATGCTTCATTTAACCGAAGGCATGTTAATTGATCAACGTACCATCTTGCGTCGTTTAGCGGAACTGCAATATACCCGCAATGATCAGGCATTCCAGCGCGGAACATTTCGGGTACGTGGTGAAGTCATTGATATTTTTCCCGCAGAGTCGGACGAACGTGCTTTGCGTGTAGAATTGTTTGATGATGAAGTCGAACGCCTTTCCCTGTTTGATCCGCTGACAGGGCAGGTCGAGTACCATGTGCCGCGTTATACCATCTATCCCAAAACCCACTATGTTACGCCACGTGAACGTCTCCTCCAGGCGATGGAGGAGATCAAACTGGAGTTGGAACAACGGCGCAAGATCCTATTGGCGTCAGACAAATTATTGGAAGAACAGCGTATTACCCAGCGAACCCAATTTGATCTCGAAATGATGAATGAATTAGGTTATTGCTCTGGTATTGAAAACTACTCCCGTTATCTGTCCGGCCGCTCTGCCGGTGAACCCCCTCCAACGCTGTTTGACTACCTGCCGGCGGATGGCTTGCTGGTGGTGGATGAATCCCACGTTACTATCCCACAGATTGGCGGAATGTACCGAGGGGATCGCTCCCGCAAGGAAACATTGGTGGAATATGGCTTCCGTTTGCCGTCAGCGTTGGATAACCGTCCATTGCGGTTTGAAGAATTTGAAGCGCTGGCACCACAGACCATTTATATTTCAGCCACTCCCGGCAATTATGAATTGGAAAAATCCGGTCATGAAGTTGTTGAACAAGTTGTGCGTCCAACGGGACTCATTGACCCTGAAGTTGAAGTTCGCCCAGTGGCAACCCAAGTAGATGATCTTCTGTCTGAAATTCGTATTCGTGCGGCAAACAATGAGCGCGTGTTGGTCACCACCTTAACCAAACGGATGGCGGAAGATCTGACTGAATATTTGGAAGAGCATGGTGAGCGAGTGCGTTATCTCCATTCCGACATTGATACTGTAGAACGGGTGGAAATTATCCGTGATCTTCGTCTCGGTGAATTTGATGTTTTGGTTGGCATTAACTTACTGCGCGAAGGACTGGATATGCCGGAAGTTTCCCTGGTAGCAATTTTGGACGCAGATAAAGAAGGTTTCCTTCGCTCAGAACGCTCCCTGATCCAAACCATCGGCCGTGCAGCACGTAACCTGCATGGTAAGGCCATTTTATATGGCGACAAAATAACGAATTCGATGGCAAGAGCTATTGAAGAAACAGAACGCCGTCGAGCCAAACAGCAGGCATTTAACCAGGAACACGGCATCGTACCGCAAGGTTTAAAGAAAAAAATTGGTGACATCCTGAAAATTGGTCAGCCGGTTAATGGTAAAGGGAAGGCTAAAGGAAAAAATAAAGTTACTTTGGGTACAGATGATTACCGCAACCTGTCAGCGAAAGAGCTGGAGAGAAAAATCCGTGAACTGGAAGAGAAAATGTACCAACATGCACGGGATCTCGAATTTGAACAAGCAGCCAATATTCGTGACCAGGTTCAGGCATTGCGGACGCAATTTATTACTAGGGGCTGTTGACGTTTTGAGTTCACCATTTACTCAACCCACATCGGTAACCATATAATGACAAACGCCAGTGCCAACATACTGGCGTAATTTCGCGCCAATTTATCGTATCTTGTCGCAATAGCTCGAAAATGTTTTATTCTGGCAAACGCATTTTCGACCAAATGCCGATAACAGTATAAAACTTCATCAATACTTTTATCGGGTTTTCGGCTATTTTTTCGATAGGGAATGACCGTTTTTGAACCTTGTTTTTCAACGAAATCTCTGAAAGTACCGCTATCGTAACCTTTATCCGCGATCACAAAATCGGATGCGGGTGAATGGGTGACCAAACTTTCTGCATGTACAATGTCGTGCGTTTGACCCCCTGACAGCTCAAAATGGACAGGCAAACCATAACTGTCTACGGCCAAATGAATTTTAGTCGAACGTCCACCTCGACTTTTACCGATGGCTTCATCTTCTGTTGAAGCTGCCCCTGAGCTATGTTGATGAGCGCGGATAATACTCCCATCAATGAATAACCATTCGGTGTCTGTATTTTCAGATAACAATTTGAATAATAATTCAAAAACACCTTTCTTTGACCAGGCGTTAAAGCGCTTAAAAAGCGTATTCCATTTGCCAAATTCATCGGGTAAATCCCGCCACGGACATCCCGTTCTCATTCGATAAAGGATCCCTTCGAAAGTCAGGTAATGCGCGTCTTTGTGGTAAATACATCCATGTTGTTGCATTAATACAGCTAGCGTATTCCATAAAGATTTTGATAACATTGTTCTTGGCATGATGAGCTGGGGTAATGGTTTTTTCGCGAAGACAATGATACCAGATCATCATGCTGTTCAAACTTCCCTCCACGAAACGTCAACACGCCCTAATTCCTGAAAATTTATGTGAGCCATCGTGACTGGTTAATTGGTCTTTTTCAGACCGATTAGCAGGTCTTTGGGGAGGGTTTATGGCTGCTATCATAAAGAAGACAAACTCCATTATTTTAAATAGAGTTTGTCAGTGGACTGAAATGCTAACCCAATTTTTGCAGAGTATGCTCAATTGCCTGGCGCAATAATTCACGGTCGTGACGGTAAGGCACATCCTGCGCTTCTAAAACCTGTTGTGTCACAACGCGGTCACTGAAAGGGCTGATATCAGTACGTGGGCCGACAATAAGCGCATTAATCATCCTGCGGCCAATCTTATTTTCCATGATTGCCAGTTTATTTTTTAATGATAAATTGGCAGCAGCGTGGCTGAGTTCTTTTCCTAAGTTACCGATATAAATCATGTTTGCATTACTGCGCCGTAAGGATTGGGTTAAATCTTCCAATAGCAACAACGGCATCAGGCTGGTAAAGAAGCTGCCAGGGCCGATCAAAATCAAATCTGCTTGCTCAATGGCATCCAGTGCTTCTTTAGTGGCATTGACATGAGGGTAAAGCAATAGTTCTTGTGGTACGCAATTCAGTTGATCGATATTCACTTCACCATACACAGTATTGCCTTGATCATCGACAGCCATCAAATCAACCGACTGCTCTGACATCGGAATCAACTGTGCATTGACTTTCAGCAGATTGCGGAGCAGGTTAATTGCCTCAAGCGGACGGACACTTAAATGATCCAGGGCCTTCAACATCAGGTTACCTAAATTGTGGCCAGACAATTCGCCATTGCCACTAAACCGATATTCGAACATGGCAGAAGCAATGGTAGGTTCCGTGATTAACTGATTGAGGCAATTGCGCATATCTCCCCACGCAATTCCACCTTCTGAACGTCGTATTCTGCCGGTGGAACCCCCATTGTCCGTTGTCGTGACAATGCCTGTCAGGCGTGCGCCAAGGGAAGAAAGGGAAGACATAACACGTCCAAGTCCATGGCCGCCGCCGAGGGCGACAACGCGATCCAAATCAGCTAATGTGCGATTTCGCATAGGATTCCTGTTACTGGCTAAATATAGGGGCTTTAATAAAACGCATGTAATTTATCACAAAATATGATGCTTTCAGAAATTGATGTGATTTTATGCAATCATTGCGCCTGATAACCTGGAAACACTGCGGGAAGCTGCTGTTATCGCGATTAGTTAACTCGTTGTATAATAAGATATATATCGGAACGGGAATTAGCTTTTTATTTTAGGTTCATATAAAATTTAACTGATATTAACTCCTAGCCTCTGTGTCTAAGTCGCTGTTCTATCAAATGGATACCAGATTGATATGATGCTCTGGCCGTGACTCCTGAGTCACCAGGATGTCAGGTAGAAATGCCGGCATCTCCCGTATTTGGAAGGTGTTATTGTGGAACAACTCGTAGATGTATTCTCACGCAAGTTCTATTATTTGAGATTGTCTATTACTGATGTGTGTAACTTCCGTTGCACCTATTGCCTGCCTGATGGATATCAGTCTCATGGCCATAAATCATTTCTTTCCCTGCCAGAAATTCGTCGTATTAGCCGAGTATTTGCCGAACTTGGCACAGAAAAAATCCGCCTGACAGGGGGAGAACCCACCATGCGTCGTGATTTTTGCGACATCATCGCAGCGGTTCATGAAAATCCGCAAATTAAAAAAATTGCTGTTACAACTAATGGTTACCGCATGGAAAGGGATGTCTCCCAATGGAAATCAGCTGGCTTGACCGCGATTAATGTGAGTGTTGATAGTTTGGATCCTCGCCAATTTTACGCCATTACCGGACAAGATAAATTTTTCCAGATTATGCGTGGTATTGAGGCAGCTTTTGAGGCGGGATTCAACGTAGTGAAAGTTAATGTCGTGTTGATGAAGAATGTGAATGATACTCACCTGCCTGCTTTTCTTGATTGGATTAAACGCCGTTCTATCCAGTTGCGTTTTATTGAACTGATGGAAACGGGAGAAGGCAGTGACATTTTTCATCGACATCATCTTTCTGGGGAAGTGATCCGTCATCAACTGTTACAACAGGGATGGCAACAACAGCAACGTTCGCGTAGTGATGGACCGGCTCAGGTTTTTCGTCATCCCGATTATCAGGGAGAAATTGGCCTTATCATGCCGTATGAAAAAAACTTTTGTCAAAGCTGCAATCGTCTGAGGGTATCTGCAATTGGCAATCTCCATTTATGTTTGTTTGGTGAGCAAGGCATTCCATTGCGTGATTTATTGTCTGATGATGCATCATTGGATGCCCTGAAATTGCGTATTCAAGGTGGATTGCGCCATAAGCGCGAGGCTCACTTTTTACATCAAGGGGATAGCGGGCTCACCCCGAACCTTTCTTTTATTGGCGGTTAGCTTGGTTGCAAGATTTATTTTCAGGAGCAAAGAATGTCTCAATTAACCCATATCAATACTTCGGGTGAAGCTCATATGGTGGATATTTCTGCCAAAGCCGAAACAGTGCGTGAAGCACGGGCAGAAGCCTTTGTTGAAATGCAGGCTGAAACCTTAGCCATGATTATCGCAGGTGATCACCACAAAGGGGATGTCTTTGCAACCGCCCGTATTGCAGGTATTCAGGCAGCGAAACGGACGTGGGAATTGATCCCGCTTTGCCATCCGCTGCTGCTGAGTAAAGTGGAAGTCCGGCTGGAAGCACAAACGGAACATAGTCGGGTTAGAATCGAATCCTGTTGCCGCCTGGCGGGGAAAACAGGTGTGGAAATGGAGGCTTTGACGGCGGCATCTGTGGCCGCTTTGACCATTTATGATATGTGCAAAGCGGTTCAAAAAGATATGGTCATTGGGCCTGTGCGTTTGTTGGAAAAAAGTGGTGGCAAATCAGGAAATTTTAAGGTGGAGTCATGATAAAGGTACTGTTTTTTGCTCAAGTCCGCGAATTGTTGGGAACGGATTCACTTGAACTACCTAATGATTACCTAACTGTAGCGCATCTTCGTCACGCACTGACTGAAAAGGGGGAACGATGGGCGCTGGCACTGGAAGAAGGTAAGGTATTGTCTGCCGTAAATCAATCTTTTGTCCATGCTGAACATGCTTTGAAGGACGGTGATGAAGTGGCTTTTTTCCCGCCTGTTACGGGGGGATAAAAATGGAAAATACACGGATCAGTGTCCAGCAGGAGACATTCAGTGTTGGGGAAGAATATCAATGGCTCTCGCAATGTGATGAAGATGGTGCTGTTGTGACTTTTACCGGCAAAGTTCGCAACCATAACTTGGGAGATAATGTTAACGCCCTGACATTGGAGCATTATGCTGGTATGACAGAAAAAATGTTGCAGAAAATTGTTGACGAAGCCCGCCAACGTTGGCCTTTGCAACGAGCCTGCATTATTCATCGCATTGGCGAATTGTACCCAGGGGATGAGATTGTATTTGTTGGTGTTACCAGCTCTCACCGCAATGTAGCTTTTATGGCGGCTGAATTCATTATGGATTATCTGAAAACTAAGGCCCCATTTTGGAAAAAGGAATTGCTTGTTGAGGGTGAACGCTGGGTAGAAGCAAGGCAAAGTGACCAGGATGCGGCAAGTCGTTGGCAAAACAGTGTTCGGTAGATCGTTCTGCGGACTATCTCGAAAACTGGACAAATAAACAATATGTCACTGAAATTGCTATTAATTGGCGGATGGTTTTATTAATGTTCTATGCTAATGTATAACTTTTGAATAGATTGTTTATTTTTAAACATTCTTAATCCTTAAACATTGTCATGAAAAGGTAATCATCATGGATCGATATCAACGTTCTAATGATTCGATTGTCCAGAAAGCTGGTTCTGGTATACAAACATACATGGCACAAGTCTACGGTTGGATGACTTGTGGCCTGTTGTTAGTTGTTAACCGCATTTGTTGCATGGTATGTGGCAAATACCCCTGAAATTTTATACGCCATTTTCAGTAGCTCTATTGTTTTCTATGGCCTAATCATTGCACAGCTTGCGTTAGTCTTTGTGCTGTCTGGTTTGGTGCATAAAATGAGTGGAGCACTGGCGACAGGGCTGTTTATGCTGTATTCCATGCTAACGGGTTTGACACTTTCCAGTATCTTTGTGGTGTATACCAGTAGCTCTATTGCCAGCACATTTGTTGTTTCAGCGGGGATGTTTGGTGCCTTGAGCGTTTATGGTTATACCACTAAGCGTAGTCTGAGTGGCTTGGGTAGCTTCCTGTTTATGGGGTTAATCGGCATCGTTCTGGCTTCTTTGATAAACATCTGGCTGAAAAGCCCAGCATTGATGTGGGCAATCACTTATATCGGTGTTGTGATTTTTGCTGGTTTGACGGCATACGATACCCAAAAACTGAAAGAAATGGGTGAACAATTGGATGTTAACGATAAAGAAAACCTGCGTAGGTACTCAATTACTGGCGCACTGACTCTGTATCTGGACTTCATTAACCTGTTCTTAATGTTGTTGCGTATTTTGGGTGATCGTCGATAGTTACTGATAGATTGAATTATCACTCTGAAGTCACCTGTTATGCAGGTGACTTCTTACAATCATTTCACCTTATCGAATCAAATAATGAATTAAAAGCTCTTATCTTCTGCTGATGCTTTCTTTAATCCATTTAGTAACATATCAAGAGCATGTAAGGCTTCGAACAAGGCTGTATTAGGATGTTGGCTTTTAGCAATCCACAAAGCAGTATCCATCAACCCTCCGTTGATTAGGCGAGCCAAAATCTCGGGGGAGGTAGAGGTGATCTGATCTTCTTCCATGAGAATATTTAACATACTGGTGATAGATGTAATGCATTGCAGCCTGGCAGTTTGTAGCCATTCAGCATCTAAAATGGCAGGGGCGTCGCATAAGACAATACGTTGTATCTCTGGCTCTATTGCCATTTTTAAATATGCATGACACCGTTTTGTAAATGCTGTCCACGTGTCTATTTCTTGCCTGGAGATTTCTGTCAAACGTGCATTCATTTCAGCATCAATTTGTTGTAATACGGCGAGAAACAATCCTTTTTTATCTCCGAAATGATGATATAGCGCACCACGAGTCATCCCTGCTTTAGCCGTCAAATCGTCCATAACAGTATTTACATATCCTATGGTGCCAAATTGTTGACGTGCAGTTGCGATTAATTTTCGCTTGGTTTCTTCAATCATTTCTGCTCTGGATTTGCGGACCATATCACGATTCCAAGTTTGAGTTGTCAGGTTTTTATAATTGACATACGCAATGTATGTCAATTAGATTAACATACGTCAAGTATGTAAGTGTTTTGTAAACCCTATATTTTATAAAAAATTTGCTGATTTCATAAATTACTCAGGAGTAATTATGGCTAATCCGTATAAAGTGTTGTTTAGCACGCCTGGAACATTTGCATTTTCTATAGCCGGATTTATTGCACGAATGCCAATTTCAATGGCAGGAATAGGCATAATTACTATGCTTTCGCAATTAAGAGGATCTTACTGGATTGCTGGTGCTGTTGCGGCGACTTTTACTTTTTCTATGGCAATATTAGCACCACAAATTTCACGGATGGTCGATCGCTTTGGTCAAAGTCGCGTATTACCTTACGTTACTGCATTTAGCGTTATATCAATGTTTATCCTCTTACTTTGTACTCATTTTCAGGCACCGGATTGGACATTATTTGTCTTTGCTGCTTTAGCGGGAGGTATGCCAAGTATGCCAGCAATGATTAGGGCAAGATGGACTGAAATATATCGGGGAGAACAGCGGCTTCATACCGCTTTTTCTTTTGAAACTGTTTTAGATGAGATTTGTTTTATTATTGGTCCTCCGATTGCTGTTGGATTGAGTGTCGCTGTAGCGCCTGAAGCAGGGCCATTAGTTGCAGCGATTTTATTAGCTGTTGGAGTAACGATTTTCGTATTACAAAAACAAACGGAACCACCCGTATACCCCCATCTCGCTGAAAATAAAAGCACTGTTCTGAAAATACCTTCAATACAGATATTGATTTTGTCATTAATTGCACTAGGTACAATTGTTGGAACTATTGATGTTATCAGTGTGGCTTTTGCCGAACAACAAGGGAAAACTGTTGCTGCAAGCATTGTTTTATCAGTGTATGCCATTGGTTCTTGTATTGCGGGTTTAGTATATGGAGCCATTAAAATAACTATCCCTTTACCGCGTATGTTTATGATTACAGCATTAGCGACAATGCTGACAACTATACCATTGTTGCTGGCTTATGATGTTTTGACACTTGCTGCGATGGTGTTTGTTTCTGGTTTATTTTTCGCTCCTACAATGATAGTTGCAATGAGTTTAGTGGAAAATATAGTGCCTTTTCGCAACCTAACTGAGGGTTTAACTTGGATGGTGACAGGATTAGGTATTGGTGTTGCATTTGGGGCTTCGGTTGCTGGATGGGTGATAGATGAAATGGGCGTTCAGTCAGGATTTTTGGTTACGCTGATTGCTGGCGTTATTGTATTTTTGGCAGCCACTTGGGGTTATCGATTGATGCGACGTAATATTACTCAGTACTCGAACTGAGATGTTTCCTGAAAAGAGAAAATTGAGAAAGAGAGCTTAATCTATCAATGTTCATCTGCTCTCTTTTCTATTAACCGAACTCTTGATTGGATTATTATCAAGCAATCTTACTCCGAAACAGCCGATAAGCGATCCCTCCGGTTGTGGCAGTAATTACCAATAAAGGCCATAAATTTGGCCAGATAACGGATAAATCAGCGCCTTTCAAATAAATCTGCTTGGTGATGTCAGTAAAATGTCGGATTGGATTAATCCAGGTGATATTTTGTAACCAAACAGGCATATTCTCGACCGGAGAGATATAACCAGAAAGCAGAATAGCGGGCATCATAAACACAAATACACCAATAAATGCTTGTTGCTGGGTGGAACAGACAGCAGAAATCAGCAAACCGAAACCCACCAGGGATAAGCCATAAATCAACATACAGCCATAAAATAGCAGCAATGAACCCGCGAAAGGAATTTGATAGAACAGCGTTCCAATCAGCAAAACAATGCTTGCTTGCATCGTCGCCACAACTAATGCTGGAATCGCTTTGCCAAGGAAAATTTGCCATGTCGCCAATGGAGAAACCAGTAATTGATCCAGCGTTCCTTGTTCCCGCTCACGGGCGACTGACAACGCTGTGACAATCAGTACACCAATCGTGGTAATCATGGCAACCAGAGACGGCACGACGAACCATTTATAATCCAAATTGGCGTTATACCAGTTACGCACAATGAGTTCACTATTATTGAAATTAGGGGTATTTCCCAACAGTTGTTTTTGGTAATCCATCACAATCTGCTGGATATAGTTGGCTGCAATTTGGGCGCTGTTTGAATTACGCCCATCCAACAAAACTTGAATTGATGTCGGGTTATGGTTGGCGAGATTAGCACTGAAATTTTGCGGAAAGCGTACCAGTAATAGTGCCTTGCGGTTATCCAGAGTAGGGCGGATCTCTTGCGAACTGGTTAGCAAAATAACATCAGGAAATGCTTTTGATTTTGCCAGTCGTTGGGTTAACTCAATCGATGCCTGTCCATTATCCTCATTATAAATGGCAATGGTGGCATTTTTGACTTCCAGCGTTGCTGCCCACGGGAACAGGATCATTTGTATAATCACGGTCAAAATCAAAATGTTCCGTGTTTGCGGCTCTCTCAGAAGAGACTGCAACTCTTTCATAATGAGTGTGTACAGACGATAAAACATGCTCTTTCCTTTTTAATCCAGATGTCGACGTGTTTTCCACGCGGTCAGGCCGATAAAGACGATGGAACTGGCAATCAACAGGAGTAGGTTTGTCATCAACACAGTGCCAATGTTCCCGGCCAGAAAGAGCGTCTGTAGGCTGCTGACGAAGTAACGTGCAGGTATGATATAAGTCGAAGCCTGAATAAGCGCAGGCATACTGTCTATTTCGAAAACGAAACCAGACAACATAATGGCAGGCAAAAAAGCGGCATTGAGAGAAATCATCGCCGCATTGAATTGATTACGTGTCAGGGTAGAAATCAGTAACCCCATCCCCAGGGCGGTAGCAAGATAAAGGCTGGAGACTAATGCTAGTATCCAGAGTGAGCCGCGATAGGGCACCTCCAGCACAAACACCGTGAATAGCATACAAAGTACCATGACAAAAGATCCCAGCATCTGATAGGGCAATAATTTGGCAAGTAACAGTTCGGTGCGGGTAACCTGAGTTGAAAGTAGCGCTTCCATAGTTCCGCGTTCCCATTCACGGGCAACCACGAGTGAGGTAAGAATTGCGCCTACCACAGTCATAATAATTGAAACCGCACCGGGAATAAGAAAATGTCGACTAATGGCGGCGGGATTAAACCAATAGCGGATTTGTGTATCAATCAAGGGTGTCGTTGAAATTCCACGATTTTGCCCTCGTTGCTGTAACCAAACTTGCCAGATGCCTTTAGTATAACCCTGCACAAAATTGGCGGTATTGGGTTCACTGCCATCGGTAATAACCTGAATCGGAGCATGGCTCCCTGCGCGGGCGAGCTGGGTATCAAAATTGACAGGAATGACGATAATGCCGCGGATTTGGTTTTCCTGCATTTTTTTGATTAAGAACTGGCGGTTGTCGCTGATGGTAGCATCAATATAGGGTGATCCCGTAAATACATGCACTAGCTCTCTGGCATCTTTGCTTTGCTGCTCCATGAGAATACCGAGGCGAAGTTTGCTGGAATCTAGGTTAATACCGTAACCAAAAATAAACAGCAACATCAATGGGATAACTACGGCAATCAAAGCACTGCTGGGATCACGGACAATCTGCTTAGTTTCTTTGATGCAGAGCGCTTTCAATCGACGCCATGAGAAACTGACGGCTTTCTGAGGTGTTGTATGTTCAGGATGACTCATTGCGGCTCCTTATCGTAGTTCAACACGAGATCGATAAAAGCATCTTCCATGGAAGGGTTAGGGAAGTTATCCGTAGCGACCAGTTGTTTCAGTTCATCGGGTGTTCCGGCTGCGATCAATTTGCCTCGAAATACCAGCCCGATACGATCACAATACTCTGCTTCTTCCATAAAGTGAGTTGTGACCATCACAGTTACCCCTTTATCCACCATGCCATTGATATGTAGCCAAAATTCTCGGCGGGTTAATGGATCAACGCCCGAAGTGGGTTCATCCAAAAACAGAATATCAGGTTCGTGCATCAATGCGCAGGAAAGGGCAAGTCGTTGCTTAAATCCGAGCGGCAGGCTATCCGTCTTTTGGTGTAAGATTGGCCCAAGATTGAAAGCACGGATCATGTCAGACATCTTTTCTTGTTGATGACGACCTTTCAGGCCGTAAACACCAGAGAAAAATTTAAGGTTTTGTCCAACGGTCAGGTTGCCATAAAGTGAGAATTTTTGCGCCATATAACCAAGGCGTTGACGGGCTTTGCCTGAACTGGTTTTTAAATCCATATCCAGAACCAAGGCTTTGCCTGAAGTGGGGATCATCAAACCACACATCATTTTGAAGGTAGTTGATTTTCCGGCGCCATTTGGCCCTAATAGGCCGAATATTTCCCCTCGTTTCACCTGAAAATCGACATGGTCAGTCGCCGCAAAATCGCCAAATTTTTTAGTCAGACTACGAGCTTCTATCACGGTTTCGGTTGGGTTTGGTGGGATTTGAGGCATTATCTCCGCTAATTCGGAGCGATGGGACGGGCCGCCACCTAATAAATCGATAAATGCGTCTTCGAAACGGGGTTCGGCTTCGATGAGATTGGTTTCATGTCCCCCTATTTGTTGGAGTAAGGCGTTCTTATCTGCCTCTTCTTTTAAGATCAGGCGAACATATTTTCCTTGAATCACACCATCAGTCACTTGCGGCAAGGTGAGGGCATGTTGCAACATTTTGCGCCGTGCATCCTGTTTGACATCAAGCAAAAAAGATCGGCCCGCAATATTGCGGGTTAAATCTTGTGGCTGGCCGCGATAGAGCAGCTCACCTCGGTTCATCAACAAAACATCACGACATAACTCGGCTTCATCCAGATAAGAGGTGCTCCATAAGATCAACATACCGTCAGAAGCGAGCTCATGAACCATTTGCCATAATTCACGACGGGCAATGGGATCAACGCCCACACCAGGCTCATCCAGTAGCAAGACCTTCGGGCTACCTAGTAATGTACAAGCCAGCCCCAGTTTTTGTTTCATGCCACCGGACAATTTTCCGGCTAACCGTCCGGTAAAACGGGTTAAGTCTGTGAAAGTAAGTAATTTCTGAAAGGTGGCTTTGCGCTCTTCACCAAGAACACCGCGCAGATCGGCATATAAAGTGAGATTTTCCATTACGGTTAAATCTTCATACAAGCCAAATTTCTGCGGCATGTAACCGAGCTCAGAACGGACTTGAACACTGTCCTTGATGGGATCAAGCCCCATGATTTCAATATTGCCGCTATCAGGCTTCAATAATCCGGCCAACATTCTTATCAGCGTGGTTTTTCCGGCACCATCTGGACCGACAAGTCCCGTCACTGATCCGCCCTGAATTTCTGCTTGCAGATGAGATACAGCAGGAACCTCTAATCCTGGAAAAGTTTTCTCCACGCCGTTCAGTTTTATCGTATAAGCTGAACTGGTCATGTTATCGCCTACTTATTTGTTTCAGTAAAACGCAAAGTAACAGGCATTCCTTGTTTCAGTCCTTCATCGGGATCAAGGACAATAATGCGCAGGCGATAGACCAAGTCTGTTCTTAAGTCAGGGGTTTCGACATTTTTTGGGGTGAATTCGGCAGTTGGAGAAACGAAACCGATTTTGCCATGATAAGGCTGGTTTTTCCGCCCATCGGTATAAATCAAGACCTCCCGTCCTGCGATAGCCTGATTAAGATTAGGCTCATCAATATATGCCCTGATCCAAACAGGATTGGTCAATGACAGGGTAAAAACCGTGTTGCCAGCCGCCAGCATGGTGCCTGGCTCAATGGCTCTGGTCAGGATCATCCCTGCCGAGGGAGAAGTGAGTTGAGTATCTTTTAGATTAAGTTCAGCCTGTGCCACGGCTGCTTCTGCTTGAATAAGTTGGGCTTTTGCCGCTGCAATTTCTTCTATACGATAACCAGTTTCGAACTGACGCAATTTATCTTTTGCTGCCTGGTAAGCGGCCAGTGCTTGATTGCGTCCGGTTCTGGCATTTTCCAGATCATTGGCTGAGATTGTTTTGCTCTGCCATAACCCTTGCTGGCGTTTCAGGAAACTATCGGCAAAATGGAATGCTGACTCTTTTTGCTTGACTTCAGCACGTACCTGGGCGATTTCTTCGCTGCGATAACCCGCTTCGGCTTTGGCAAGATTTGCTTTAGCAACATCACGAGCTGCTTTGGCTTGATTCAAGGCATTGATAAAGGGGGCATCATCAAGGCGGCCAATCATTTGGCCCACAGTAATGGCATCACCTTCATCCACCTGCAAATTAGCCAGCTTACCTGCAACCCGAAAACTGAGGTTAACAGTTCTGACATCAACATTGCCATACAGGGTGAGCTCCCTGCTATTTTGTTCCTGATAATAGTAGATACCGACAATAGCACTGATAACAACAATGAGTGCCAATAGGGCAAGAGCAAACTTTTTACTGTTCATACTATCCCTTATGCCTTGTTCAATTTATACCCGTTATCTTTCAAGTGGTGGCTTCGTTGGTTATGCCATTGCTTAAGCGCTATTGGGTATACCTTTTTGATTTTTCTCTTAACCCATCAAGTAACAAATTGATGTGCTGAGATAAAACCTGATTGATTAATTCGTATTCTTTGGTGCCAATATTGTCCCATCCGGTTTGGCGTAATAAGGCTTCCCTGGCCAGTCGGAAAGAGAGGATCTCACCCAATAGAGCATGGGTATGAATTTGGGTTGAAATTTGGCGTTCATCAGCGCCGATATAATTGGCGATGAGCTTATTCAACCGAGAATAAATTGGAGCCAGCCCCTGCTCATGCATAACGCTGTAAGCCTCTGTTGGCGTCAATTGTTCATGGGACATGATCCGGCTGATATTGATACTGCTTTTTTCGAAAATCAGGCGGTTATAGCTAACCATTCCCTGATGAATAAATGCCAATATTGGGTTTTTGGGGTAGGGCTTCGCTGTTGTAGCAAAAAAATGATCAATGGCCTCAATAAGAGGGGCAAACTCTGATTTCAGTTTATCGGCAATATGTTGTACGACGGCGAGGTATAATCCCTCTTTGGAACCGAAATAGTATGCGATAGCTGCGATATTTTGCTGAGCATGTTGGGCAATATTGCGGGTAGTCGCACCATCCAGACCTGATTTGCCAAAAATCTCTATCGCTGCTTCCAGAAGTTGTTGTTTGGCTTGTTCGCCGCGTAATGTCTGGGCCTTCTTTGCTGCCATGTCAAAATATTTCCTGTGATAAAGAGTTTTTGGGAATACTGAAAATATATCAATCGTATGATTAACTTTAAAACTAAAGTAATTCGATGTAAAGTTAACTCAAATTGTCTTTTTAATAGTCACCCATAAAAAATAATCGTCCAAAAGACATATCTGTTATAATCACGCCCTATTTATATAGGCTGCATTGCAGTTTGTGTAGTCCTGAATTGATATCAGGCATGATGAAGTCTGGAGTATTTCTTATTTATGAATTTTGAGTCACTCGGCTTGAAGGCTGATATTTTGCGTGCCGTTGAAGAACAAGGCTACGTGGAACCTACCCCTATTCAGCAGCAGGCCATTCCTGTTGTGTTATCCGGCAAAGATCTACTGGCCAGTGCCCAGACAGGCACAGGAAAAACAGCAGGATTTACTTTGCCTATTCTGCAACGCTTGAGTGAATCCCCGATTCAGGCAAAAGGCCGCCGTCCGGTCAGGGCGTTGGTTTTAACCCCAACCCGAGAACTGGCGGCTCAGGTGGGAGAAAATGTACGTAATTACAGCAAATATCTTAGATTACGTTCGTTTGTTGTCTTTGGCGGAGTCAGCATTAATCCGCAGATGATGAAACTGCGTGGTGGTGTCGATATTCTGGTCGCAACGCCAGGCCGCTTGCTGGATTTGGAGCACCAAAATGCGGTCGATCTTTCACGCGTTGAGATTCTGGTTTTGGATGAAGCAGATCGCATGTTGGACATGGGTTTTATTCACGATATTCGTCGGGTGTTGAACAAACTGCCAGCAAAACGCCAAAACTTACTCTTTTCGGCGACATTCTCTGATGAAATTAAGAGCCTCGCCAATAAATTACTGAAAGAGCCAGTCAGCGTAGAAGTAGCACGGCGTAACTCGGCCTCTGAGCAAATTGATCAATCCATCCATTTTGTTGACAAAAAGCGCAAGGGTGAATTGCTCTCTTACATGATAGGTAGCCAGAACTGGCAACAGGTACTGATATTTACGCGTACTAAACATGGTGCAAACCGGCTGGCGGAACAATTAAATAAAGATGGTGTGACTGCGGCTGCGATCCACGGTAACAAAAGTCAGGGAGCAAGAACCCGTGCACTGTCTGATTTCAAGACAGGGCAAATCCGTGCGTTGGTGGCAACGGATATTGCTGCCCGTGGGCTGGATATTGATCAATTGCCTTATGTCGTCAACTACGAATTACCAAACGTTGCCGAAGATTATGTGCATCGAATTGGTCGTACTGGGCGCGCTGAGGCGACTGGACAGGCGATATCGCTGGTGTGTGTCGATGAACACAAGCTTCTGAAAGATATTGAGCGCCTATTGAAACGAGAAATTCCACGCATTGCTATTTCGGGTTATGAGCCTGATCCTTCTATCAAAGCTGAACCTATCCAAAATGGACGTAATAGCCGTGGTAATAACTTTCATAGTAATAGCAGCTCGCGCGGTAATCATTCTCGCGGCAATAACCCTCATCGAAATGGCAAACAGGGTCATTCCAAACAAAATCGGGTAAATAAAGAACGCGCAACCAAAACCTCACGTGCTTCGGTAGCGGGAGAGTAATTTAATGCGCGTTTTGCTGGCTCCGATGGAAGGGGTTTTGGATTCTTTGGTTAGGGAACTGTTGAGTGAAATCAATGACTATGACCTGTGCGTTACTGAATTCCTGCGTGTGGTTGACAGCTTACTGCCGGTAAAATCTTTTTACCGGCTGTGCCCTGAACTGCATCATCAGAGCCGTACCCCATCGGGAACTCCAGTCAGGCTCCAGCTTCTTGGGCAATATCCAGAATGGT
Organism: Xenorhabdus griffiniae; assembly: GCF_037265215.1. Taxonomy (NCBI): domain Bacteria; kingdom Pseudomonadati; phylum Pseudomonadota; class Gammaproteobacteria; order Enterobacterales; family Morganellaceae; genus Xenorhabdus; species Xenorhabdus griffiniae. The sequence continues at coordinate 1,690,558 of NZ_CP147737.1, forward strand.
TGGCAGAAAATGCGGCGAGGGCGGTTGAGTTAGGATCATGGGGTGTCGATTTAAACTGTGGCTGTCCGTCAAAGACGGTCAATGGCAGTGGTGGTGGCGCTAGCTTATTGAAAGATCCTGAACTCATTTATCAGGGAGCTAAAGCCATGCGTGAGGCGGTGCCCGCCCATTTGCCGGTAACAGTAAAAGTACGTCTGGGATGGGATTCTACTTCACATCAGTTTGAGATTGCGGATGCTGTTCAACAAGCGGGGGCAACCGAATTGGTTGTGCATGGACGAACCAAAGAAGAGGGTTATAGAGCGGAGCATATTAACTGGCAGGCGATAGGTGAAATTCGGCATCGCCTTGTTATTCCTGTTATTGCCAACGGTGAAATTTGGGATTGGCAAAGCGCTCAGGCGTGTGTCAAAACGACAGGATGTGATGCCATGATGGTGGGCCGTGGTGCTCTGCATGTGCCAAATTTGAGTCGTGTTATTAAATATAACGAACCCAAAATGCCGTGGAGCGGCGTACTCAAATTACTGCAAAAATATACTTATCTGGAAAAGCAAGGAGATACGGGGCTTTATCATGTTGCCCGTATCAAACAATGGTTGGGGTATTTACGCAAAGAGTATAATGAAGCGGGTGAGTTATTTATGCAAATCAGAGGATTAAAAACATCTGCTGAGATTGCCAAAGTTATTTCTTCTGCCGTAGATGAATGTCTACTGCGACATGCCATCCAAGAATCCTCCATCTTCTGTTAGTCGCATTTATTCCCTCCCGTGATAGAGTGTTTCTCTATTTCTGGGGGAGAATGCATGTTTTTTATAATTTAAAACCTATCGGGTATAAGTAAAATACATCTCATTTTTTTATAAATAATAAATTATATCTATAAAATCTAATTCCATTAGAGGAGTTTTTCTTATATTGATGTCAGAATTATATGAAGGTAGACTAATTTTATGGTTGATTTTATACATAATAAATAAAATCATCTATGATTTGACTTTATTTTTATTTAAACAGATTTATATGTTTATTATTTATAAATGGTTGTAATGGTAAAAATATATTTATTGAATTAATAGTTTAGCGATCAGGTGATGCATATATAATTCAGGCATAAGAAAAATATTCTTTGCAATCACTGGAAAATCTGGATGATGGGGTTATATTTGTATTGTGAAGGTTATTGTTCGGGCATATTTATTACTTTCAAATGAAAATGTTGAAAAAACATAAAAATATTTACCTATTTTTTCATATACGGATTAAACTTCAAGTTGCAATTTACAACACGCTATGAAATCACACGCATCTTGAAGTTAGATTGGTATATAGAGTCATCATCCAAGCATTAAGCTATTATAAAGTTAATACAACGTGTTTTATTGATAAGTTAAATAATAGTTTTCAAGTATTCATTTTTATATTTTTTTAATCATTCATTATTTTAATGGAACTCACAAATTTATAAATAACTTTATTAAATTACAGGAAAAACATATGAACAATTTTAAAGATAACGATCAACTCTGGAATGGGGTAACTGAGTTGAAGATACTACTACCACAGAGTAAAGGTAATGAAGCTTACATTTTTGCTAACGGAAAAAATAGAGTGGCTGTCGATGTTTATATTCAAGGAGCTGATTCTAAAAATAATCAGGTAGTAGTCCCAAGTGATATTCTTTTTCAACATACCTGGCTTATTGACTATAACACAGGGGAAAAACTGACTAGACAGGCACAAAAGAAGAAGACAATTTTACATGGTCTTATACGGATGAAGCTAATGAATTTACTATGACACCAAACGTTTCATCTTTTACTGATGACGTTCATTATCATGGTAATTTAAAGCTAAGCAGAGTGAGACTTTATATATACTGTTCACCTGCGGCAGTTAGGGAGATCAAAAAAATAGCTGTATTGGTCGAGGCGCCAGATAAGAAAAATTACTCTTCAGGATATGGAAAACCCTTTGATGAATTTATTATGTTAACTGCGCACGAAGAAATATATTATAAACTTCCCCATCTAAAACAGGAACAAGGAGATTTTGCCAGTCAATACTCGATTCCGGGTCATGAGAATGCAAGTTGGGAACAAACTAATATATATGTAACACTTGAAATAAATGATATATATGGAAAACGGAGGATTACAAAATTACAACAGTCTGGTGCTCTACTTAATGCTGTTCATCAGCTATATCATGACGACAACGGGTATAGATATTATTATGCCCATTTTCTTTGGTCCTTAGGAGAAAAGACGACGGTTTCCATAGGTAATACCGAGTGGTTTGAGCTGCCTATTACGTTTCCTATAGACATAGAAATTAGGCAAAAAGATGGTGCTCTTTGCTTTACGGTAATGGTAGTGGGTGATCCGACTTTTCCTAAGAAACAGGATGAATGGTATATAAAATTTTACATTGATATCTATGACCAATATGGAAATAAAGGAACTTTTGCGATAGTGCCAAATAATGATAGTAACGCACAGAAAGAAGACATTCATTTTATTGAGATATAAATCGATATTTAAAGAAGGAGGATGAGTACATCCCTCTTTCAAACGATTTTTCATAAAATAATACAGAAAGAGAGGCGCCAAAATGCAGAATGATTTTTTCTCTCAGGCCCACAACTTTCAAAGTGCGGCCATGGGCAGTGTTGATCCCCGCACCGGCCTGTATACGTATGCGATGTTGGTGGCTCGGTTAACTGGTAACCGACACCTTGGCCCCACCCAAACCTTTTCCCTGGCCTATAACCCGCTCAATACCGACAACCAGGGGTTCGGTATTGGCTTTTCCCTGGGGCTGACCCAGTATGACAGCCAGCAACGGTTATTAAGTCTCTCCACCGGCGAGCGTTATAAGGTGGATGAATATACGGACCAGGTTTACCTGAAACAGTATAAGCAGGACGTGGTACGGTTTGAAAAGGATGTCGCTCAGAATGTCTATCGGGTGATCCATAAATCAGGCACGGTGGAAGTGTTAACCGGGCCGGACAATGCCTATCCCCTCAAAGTACCGACCCAAATATTTACCCCCCTGGGGCATTCTCTGACCCTGGACTGGAAAAGTGATGCCGGCCCTGACCTGTACCTGACGACCGTCACCGATAACACCGGGCAGGTGTTGTTAACCGTGCACTATGAGTACGGCAGTTATACCCGTTTTACGGTCTGGCCCGGCACGGCGGAAGCCTATGATATCCAGTTGCTGTTCGAGAACGGTTATGTGAGCGCGGTGAAAAAAATGACGTCGGCCGGCCAAACATTGACCTGGGCATTGGGGTATGACATCGAGTGTCGGTTTTTGAATCAGGTGGATGCCCCGACGGGGTTGACGGAGCGGGTCAATTATCATCTTGATGGCCACCGCTTCCCCGAAGGCGCCCCCCTGTCTGCATTACCCTATGTCACCCAGCATACCCAGTCGCCCGGCCACGGCCCGGATATTGTGCGCACCTATCAATATACCGCGGCCAATTTTCTGGGGTACGGAGCGAAGGGACACTGGTATGCGGATGAAGATTATCTCTACGGGGTCCTGAATGATTACCTGTATGGCTCAACCGAACAGTGGGACAATGGCACCACGCAGCGCCATATCACCCGCCGCTATAACCAGTACCACCTGCTGGTGAGCGAGACGACAGTGCAGAACGGGCGCCAACGGGAGCATCAGACTGACTATTATGCGCAGGTGGGCAGGGCGTTTGACGACCAGCCGCCCCAGTTTCAGTTGCCGAAAACAGCCCGCATCAGCTTTAATGATACCCCTGACGTGGAGGTGATCCAGACGGCGTTTGATGAAGCGGGTAATCCGACCGTGCAAATTGCGCCGGATGGTACCCGCACGGACTGGGTGTATTATCCGGCTGAGGGGGAAGCCGGAGCCTGTCCCGCTTCACCGCATGGCTTCGTGCGTTTTGTCAAATCCAAAACCGTCACCCCCGGCAAGGCGTCACCGGCAGGTACCTATGAGGATGCGCCAATCCACCGGATGGTCTATCGCTATACGTCGTTACCGGCGCTTGCCGGAGCTCCCGCAGACTACGCTGTGGTCTGCACCTATCAGGGCGGGTATAGCGCCGGACAGTTACTGCATGAAAGTCAGTCTGGCTATATTAACGATGTCAATTCTCCCGATCATGGGCGCATTCAGCATATTGATGAAACGGTGTATGCCCTGTCCGGAGAGGAACAGGCGGCCGGTAAGACGTGGCACAGTCAGCAAACCTTCAGCTATACCCTGCAGGGGGAGGCATTGGTAAAAAGTGGCCAATGGACCGGGCATGACCAGCTGAAGCTCACGACCCAGCGTACCCAATCACAGGTCAGCGGTAAATTATGGCATGAAGTGGATACCCAGGGCTGCACGGCCCACTATGACTATGATGATCTTGGGCGTATCTCAGCGCATACCCGTAATGCGAATACCCGCTATGCCCAAAGGGTACAGTATGCCTATGCCGTTGAAGAGGAAGGCGCGGTGACGACCACGAAAACCGATGTGTGGGGTAACCAGGTGCGCACCCGCTTTGATGGGCAGGGGCACGTCTATCAGCAGGAAATATTGGCAAAAGGACAGGAAGATCAGGGCTGGCGTTTAGTCTCAGAGATTGAGCGGGACAGCTGGGGGCGAGTTGTGGCCCAAACCCGGTATGATTGGTTACCGGTGGAAAATGCATCTGACCGTGCAGTGCCGGTTGCGGTCAGACAGCGGATGGAATATGACGACTGGGGGAACTTGCAGCGGATTATCCAGGCTACGGGCGAAAGCATTCAACACGATTATGATCCGGTAACCCGCACGGCGAAGGTGACCCGACAGGCGGAAGGGCTGTCTTTTAGTCAATGTACGGTGGAGTATGATACCCGTCACCAGCCGGTCACGGTCACCCTCTATGACAGCCAAGGCAACTTCCATAGTCAACAGCAGCATTACTATGATGGTCTGGGACGGTTACGGGCCACGGTTGATCCTGAGGGACAGAAAACCGAGTACACCTATGATTTATGGGGACGGGTATTGACGGTAAGTCACAGTGACGGGACGGTGATCCAAAAATCCTATGCACCGTTCACAACAGGCAACCTGGTGGCGCAAATTGCGGTGAATGAAACGGTGCTGGGAACGCGTTGCTTTGACAGCCTGTATCGTCCCCTTACAACCACCTGTGGAGGGCGGACTTACCGTGCGTCTTACCAGGGAGAGACCCCTTATCCCAGCCAGATCACCGATCCGCGGGGCCAGACGGTAAATTATTGCTATGAACCGCGGTTAGGTAATGTGCCGACCCATGTGGATGCCGGTGACATCCAGAAGGACTTTGCTTTTGATTCTAGGACCGGTGTGCCGACCACCGCCAGCGCGGCACAGCAGGCCACCCGCAGTCTGGAATATACCGCTGCCGGCCGTTTGCAACAGGAGACCTGCCGTTTTGATGATACGGGGGCAGGGGCTGCACGAAAAGCAAACTACACCTATTCCCCTGCCGGCCAGCTGACGGCTTACCAGGATGTTACGGGGAAAAACTGGGGTATCAGTTTTGATAAGTTTAGCCGGCCGATTGCTGCGCGGGATGCAGAGATTGATATCGAATTGACCTATGATGCGGCCAGCCGCGTCAAACAGTGGACGGTTCACGACAAACAGCATGATAACACCATTACCACCACGCTCAGTTTTGATGAGTTTGGGCGAGAGACGGCACGTCAAATCCAGACCGCCACGGATACGCTAACCCTAACGCAAACGTATACCATCAGGCACCAGATCGCCTCGCGCACCCTGTATTCACAGCAGGCCGGTCATCAGCTACGCCAGGAAACTTATACCTATGATCCTGCCCGCCAATGGTTGGTGGAGTATGATTGTACTGGTGTAGAATGCCCGCGGGATGCTTACGGCTTTAGCATTGCGCATCAGAGTTTTACTTACGATCGTTTGGGGAATATCCAGACCTGTATCACTACCCTCGACGATGGAAAGCGTGATACGGCCACGTTTCTCTACACTAATCCGTCAGAACCCTGTCAGTTACACACCGTTACCCATACGCACCCGGGGTATCCGGCCACGATCACCCTGGCGTATGACGCCGCGGGCCGCCTGATACAGGATGAGGCGGGCCGTCATTTAACGTATGATGCCCTGGGCCGGCTGTCGGCTGTCCAGCTCAGTGACACCACCAGTGCGTATGGCTATGATGCGGCTAACCGGTTGGTGTTGCAGCGGGTAGGGCCAGACCAGACCCATGAACTTTATTATCAGGGGGCGACGCGCGTCACAGAAATTCTGCGTGAAAGCGGTGTGGCGACCCGCTTATTGCGGGCACAGGGGGAAGTGGTGGCGGCCATCACGGGCACTGATACGCATTTACTGGGCACGGATGGTCATAGTGTGCTGGTGAGCCATCAGAACGAGGGCAGCGAAACCCGCTATCGTTATTCACCTTATGGACAGCAGGCTGAGGCCGAGCGCCATCCGGATATTCCGGCTTATAATGGCGAACGCCTTGATCCGGCGGCGGACGCCTATCATCTGGGGAATGGGTATCGGGCGTATAATCCGGTGCTGATGCGTTTTAATGCCCCCGATAGCTGGAGTCCATTTGGTGCAGGGGGAGTGAACCCGTATGCCTACTGCCTTGGTGACCCCATCAATCGTATTGACCCGACGGGGCATATCAGCCTGGGCAGCTTGCTTGGGATTATTGGGGGTGCCGTTGGGCTGGTGATTGGTCTGGCGCTGGCTATCCCTACCGGTGGGGCCTCACTGGCGGGTGATGCCGCGATTCTTGCGGGGCTGCTCGCGGATGTGACTGGGATTGCCAGCGCCGCCACAGCAGACAGTAACCCTCGAGTCTCGGCTAGCCTTGGCTGGATCTCGCTGGGATTTGGGGTGCTCAGTTTGGGAGCCGGTGCCCTTGGCGGCCTTGCCAGCGGTTTGCGGCGGTTGAGCCAACGTCCGGCCGCGTTTAGTGAAGGGTTTGGTGTCAGGTTTAGCCACGGGGAACCAAGGCGAATGAACATGGCTCTTCCTGGAATTGGAAATAGTCAATTACGGGGGCGTATTAGTAGTGATTATGTACTCGCGTTCAGGCGTGCTATTAATGAAAATAGGATTGTAGCAGTTGAAAATCCTATCGGAAGCAATACCCATACTATTGGGCTGGATACGCGTGGATTATCGTCTGCTAATGGCGAAATAGAATACTTGAGAAGAGCATTCTTTAGGCCAAGGGGAGATAGCTCCAGTATAGAAATTGTTGACAATATTGTCCCATTAGAAGATGGGACTCAATCTCCAATCCAGATTGGAAATATAGATTTTGAAGTATTATATTTGCACTTCGTAGATGCCAACATACTAAATACTCGTAATATAGCTGATCCTGTTATTAGCACGGTCAATGCTCTTCGCTATATCGTAACTTCTCACGTAGTAGAATTATCAGAACTTAATGCTAATACCATCCAGCTGATGAGAACTATGTGGGGGAACGTTGGGCATTTTCATTTTAGTGTAAATGAGTGGCTGTACTATGCTATGCGAAATGCAGCTCCTAATCTAATTTTCACACCTAATATAGAGTCAGGTGATAATGCCTTTCAATTTTTTAATCAGCATGTCATTCGAAATCTCAGGATAATATGGGGAGTCGATCAAATTTGATTATGAATATCTTCATTTTTTATTTTATAATATAAGAGCTAAATGAAATTTAAATCACACAGTTTAATCTATTAATTAAAAGTAATTTGTCTGTTATATATATATATGTATTAAACTTCAAGTTGCAATTTACAACGTTATATGAAACCTGATCTCTCCCCGCTTTGCGGGGAGAGATTACACGCATCTTGAAGTGAGATTAGTATATATTTATTATTTGCTGGTGGTTATGAAGATAAAATATATTTATAGTATTGATGTTTAGAACTTGGGTTACATGCATGGATAATTCAGATGTAATAAAAAACTCTTTGCAACTACTGGAAAAACTGGATGGTTGGGTTATATTGGTACTGTAAAGGTCATTGTGCAGGCATATTCATCATTTTCAATTGAGCGCTTTGAAAAAATATAAATATATTTACCATATTTTTCATATGGAGTTATTAATTAAGTATCAAGTGATTAAAAAATTAATATGATTGTTTTATTTATAAGTTAAATAATAACCTTTCAATCTTTGTTCTGAGATTTGTTTTCATAAGTCATAATGTTAATGACGGTGGTGACATTGAAAATGATTTGCCTAACTTAGTCTATATACTTGTTCATAATATTGAGAGTATCAAGTGTTATAGCTCCTTATCCCGCGCGGTGTATGGGATAAGGAGTACTCCCATCATTTTGAAATGCTATTTAGAAGAATACTGATTAAAAAAATTCGCCTTATGTACGCATTAAACTTCAGGTTGCAATTTTTTTTTGTTGGTGTCTTAACTTAAAACAGAGAAAAATAATTGAACCAGTGGACTAATAACCTAATCAGTTTTGGAGGTGGTGTATGGGGATTCTGTCATGGATTATCTTTGGCTTAATTGCAGGAATCCTTGCTAAATGGATTATGCCGGGAAATAACAGCAGTGGCATCATAATGACGATTATTCTGGGTATTGTGGGGGCTGTGGTTGGTGGATATATCAGTACGTTTCTTGGTATGGGAAAAGTGGACGGCTTTAATTTGGGGAGTTTCGTTATTGCCGTTATTGGCGCAATAATAGTCCTGTTTGTATACCATAAAATTTCTAATCAATAGTACAATGAAGGGCATGTTATTTTGATGCCCTTTGTTGTCATTAGCTATTTTTCTAACGGAAGTGAATCATCAGCGCCCCATTCAGCCCAGGAGCCATCGTATAATCCTGTTTCCTCATGACCAATCATATTAAGCCCCAGAACTAAAACCGCGGCTGTCATACCAGAGCCACAACTGGTAATGATAGGTTGGCTTAAATCAATGCCCTGTTTGCGAAATATTGCTGCAATTTCTTCTTGTGGCTTATAGCATCCATTATCGATCAGGGCTGTCCACGGAACATTTTTAGCGCCGGGCAGGTGCCCCATCCTCAGACCTGGACGGGGTTCCGGCACTTTTGCCTGAAAACGCTCTTCTGCTCTGGCATCAACAAATTGAACCCCTACATCGTTACGGAGAGCATCAAGGATCTGCGCCTGAGAACAGACTTTTTCAGGGGTAAACTGGATATTGAAAACTTCGGGAGAGCGAATAACTTTACCGGATTCGGTGGGATAACCGGCTTGCTGCCAGCCTTGTAAGCCCCCTTCAAGAATACGGATATGCTGGGCTCCAAAAATTTTGAATGTCCACCATGCCCGTGGGGCGGAAAACATATTGCCTTGATCGTAAATTACCACCAGATGATTTTCACTGATGCCCATTTTGCTAACAGCCTGACGGAAAGTTTCCGGCGCCGGCAACATGTGAGGCAGGTTGGTTTGTAGATTAGCGACCTTATCCAGATCAAAAAATTGTGCGCCCGGAATGTGTTTCTCTAACCAAAGTTGGTGATAGTTGATAGATTGGGTAGGCATTGGGGCACTGGCATCAACGATAACGATATTCTCATCATAAAGATGTTCGTTTAACCATTGTGGACTGACAAAATATTCATTTTTCATGAGCTTCCTCATCTGGTGTTACGATACAAGCCAACGTATTTATTGTTGCCCTGTTGGAGTATTTTCCTGCTGAGTCTGTTGTGGCGCTTCTGTTGGTGTGGTTGAGCGGGTGTATATATTCATCCCTGCCAGAAGGTTCCCACCAATTGAGCCGATGGAAAATAATATGATGATAATGAGCAGGATTTTTTTCATCTCTGTATCCAATAAGGTTTTTAATAAAGAGTTATACGCATTCAACTTCAAGTTGCAATTTACAACACGCTATGAAACCTGATTTCTCTCCCGCTTCGCGGGAAGAAATTACACGTATCTTGAAGTTAGATTGGTATATAACGGCTATAAAAATCCAAAAGTATATCGGCTTCTACATTTCAGACAAGCGATAACCGGTTTTCTTACATTGACAATAAAAAGACTGGAAACCGCTTCGCAGGAATGATCATATAAAGCTGCTTTGAGATCAGTTCCATGGGAAAATTATTTCTTACCAAATTGCGCTTATGCGTTTGAACAGTAAAGACAGAAGTATGATGAAAAAAATATCCCCCCCATTTTTAAGCAGTAAAACTCATGGCTCTTTCTAATTCAGTAAAAAGTCAGATTAGTCAGTGGTATAAATCATTATCTACCCATATTGATGGTTTTATTCCACGTGCTCCGCAACGTCAAATGATCGCCGAAGTTGCAAAGACATTGGCAAATGAAGAAGGGCGGCATTTGGTGATAGAAGCGCCAACAGGAGTAGGAAAAACGTTATCATATCTGCTCCCAGGGATTGCCATCAGCCGGGCAGAACAGAAGCCATTGGTAGTCAGTACAGCCAATGTTGCCTTACAAGATCAAATTTATAGCAAGGATTTGCCACTGCTGCGTAAAATTATTCCTGACCTGAAATTTACGGGCGCTTTTGGTCGGGCGCGTTATGTCTGCCCGCGCAATCTGGAGGCCATTTGTGCCGCAGAAGGAGAGCAGATTGACTTGATGTTTCTAGTCGAAGATCAGACTGAAATTGCGAACAGTGAAGAGCGGGAACTGTGCCGCCGACTGCGCAGTGATTATACGATGTTTGTCTGGGATGGCTTACGTGATCATCATAAACTGGCACTGGCGGATCCATTGTGGGCAAAAATCAGTACGGATAAGGTGAACTGCCTGGCACGCAATTGCCAGTTTTACCACCGTTGCCCATTTTTTCTTGCGCGCAGGGAAATTGAAGATGTAGATGTTATCGTTGCCAATCACTCTTTGGTTATGGCGGCGTTGGAAAGCGAATCGGTTTTACCGGATGCAAAAAATCTGTTGTTAGTTTTGGATGAAGGACACCATATTCCCGAAGTGGCAAGGGATGCGCTGGAAGTTGAAGGAGAAATCACCTTATTCCAGCTTCATGGGCAATTAGATACCTTTGTCCGCCATGTAGAACAATACCTGGTTCAATTCCGGCCGGCAAAACCGCCTGCTTTGGCCAATATCCCTCGATTACAGAACCATTGTGCAACAATCCGTGAATACTTTAAGGAATTGGCGGAGATAACACAGGCGCTCTTGCCTGAGCGTGGTGAAGCGGAAGAATATCTGTTCGAACTGGGAAAGTTACCGGCTAGTTTGCTGTTATGCTGCCAGCAATTATTTAAACTCACTGATGGATTACGTAGTTTAGCAGAAGCGATTTTGAATGATTTAAGTGATCAGACGGCCAAACAAGATATCGTCCGCTTGCATCGGGCTATTTTGCAAATCAGCCGAACATTGGGTTATTTTGAGAATATGACAAAACTGTGGCGTTTGGCGTCACAAGAAGAGTCTTCCCATGCGCCAATATCCAAATGGTTAACGCGACGCAATGAGAAAAACCAATCGCACCTTTATTTTCATTGTGCTGGAATTCGGGTTAGCGAACAATTAACCCAAATACTATGGCGTACCATTCCCCATGTTGTAGTGACATCGGCCACGTTGTGTTCACTGAATAGCTTTTCCCGCATTCAGGAGCTTACCGGATTACACGAAAATTATGGTGATCGTTTTATTAGCTTGTCATCACCTTTTGAACATGTACGACAAGGGCGTTTGGTTATACCGCAAATGACACAGGAACCGACCATTCAGAATGAAATGCAGCATCTTGAGGAAATGTCGCGTTATTTCCGCTCTCAAGTGATAGCAGGAAAACATCGGGGAATGTTGGTACTTTTTAGCAGTCAACGAGCAATGGAAGGGTTCCTCACTTTTGTTACAGACCTGCGGTTGATGTTATTAGTACAAGGTGATCAGCCTCGTTATCGATTGGTAGAAACACATTGCAAGCGTATTGATGAAGGACAAGTTAGCGTTTTGGTTGGGTTACAGTCATTTGCAGAAGGGCTGGATCTAAAAGGTGATTATCTTTCACAAGTCCATATCCATAAAATCGCATTTCCTCCCGTAACTAATCCGGTGATAATTACTGAAAGCGCATGGCTGAAATCTTTAAAACGTTATCCATTTGAAGTACAGAGTTTACCCAGCGCTTCCTTTAATTTGATCCAACAAGTGGGGAGGCTCATCCGTAGCCATGAGTGTTATGGTGATGTGGTCATTTATGACACTCGGTTATTTACCAAACGTTATGGTTCACGTTTATTGAATTCTTTGCCGGTATTTCCCATTGAACGGCCGAAGGTGCCAGCGGAAAAGGAATAAATAACTCAAGGATGGGTTATTTATTCAATTGCGCTGTATCAATATTCTAACTTGATGTAGACCTTGCCTGTGGCGCAGGCGATATCCATTATCAAGACAAAATTGCGCCTACTGTGGGATAAAAAAACGACAAAAATCATCGACATTACAGAAGATTTCAACTAAGTTGTCCATGGCCCGTTCCTCCCCAGAGCTGTTTGGTGTGTACCAAAACTTTGCTCCAGGAACAGGCTTCTCGTCGATTTTTTACCCAAAATTTGGGTTGGTTACTCTGCGCACACGTTGCTATGAGCTCGGTATTACACTCGGGAAAATCGCATAGCCCGATGAAATAGCCAAAGTCATGTTGTTTCTGGCCTCTAATCAAGCAAACCATATATAAGGAAAGAGATATAATATGAACCATATTGCCGCATTGAGAAAAGTTAATAACTTAAAACAAGAATTTGATTTAATAGAAGAAATCTGGTCACCTAAGGTGATAGCTCAAACAAACGAATATAAGATAATCATATTGCTCGCTGAGGGTGATTTTATATGGCATACACATGAAGATGAAGACAAGGTGTTTATGGTTATTGAAGGTGAACTTCGTATAGATTTTAAAAATGATCACGTAATAATAAAGCAAGGTGAGTTTTTTGTGGTACCTAAAGGGGAAGAAAGTAAGCCTTCATCCAAGGAATTAACCAAGCTGCTATTAATAGAACCATATATAGTCGCGAATTCAGGTCAATAGATTATTAATAAAAATTGTCAGATCGTGAATTCAGATAATATGTGTTACACGTGATTCGAGGTGGAGACAGGGGAGGCGACTGATTAGCTCCCCCTGCTCCTACCACCTACAAGTTGGCGCAGGAATTTGTAATACCCGTCACTATTGAAGATATCAGTACCCTAATAATGACGGGGATATCGCCAAAACTAAAAAAACCGGGCTTGAACTTACAACTTATTGAAATTATTGTTTAACAAAGCTGAAGCTATATCGTATCTATTGGTGCATACATATGCTATATATCTCTTTAAGACAAAATTGATATTTTTTAGGGTGTTTCATATGTTTGGCACATCTGATACGTGCGACTTCTTTGCATTGTTCAGATTTATTATTCAATTGTGCTTCCGTTGCAAATGTATTCCATGAGGCTAATAGCAAAATAGCTGTGCATAGAGTCAGTGAAGTTTTCATCTTGTAACCTCTATATAAAATTTAATATTTTTAATATCTTTGCTCTATACCAATCGCCTTTCAAGATGCGTCTTATATCTCCCCGCGTAGTGGGGAGATATAAACCATTACATTGACTTGCAAGCTGCAACTTAAAATTGGATTGGTATATATCAGAACAAAAACATATTTATAATAAATTTTCTTATCTGAAATTCCAATCTATTTGGTGTTTTTCTGGGCTGGGTGTGTGAATGGCATATTTAATGGATTGATTTTCCAAAGGGTATTGCTGTTTTTTGTAGTTGGTAAGGATAACGGTCAGTTGTCTGACTGCATATAATCAATGTTATTCAATTTTTAATTCCATTAATAAAAAAGGATAAATAATATAAAAATTAATATTATTTATCCTTTAAGTAAAAATAGGGTTGTAACCGTTATTTATCTACTTTTTTCAGGAAGCAGGTTTTCAGGACTAATCCCTTAATTTTATTGGCATTACATTCAATTTCGTCTTCGCGGTGAGTCAGGCGGATATTTTTGATCAGTGTACCGCGTTTCAGTGTCTTGGAAGTACCTTTAACTTTCAAGTCCTTGATAACCTGAACTGAGTCACCGTCATTCAGTAATGCGCCGTTAGAATCTTTGACTTCGATATCCATCTTATAGAATCCTCATGTTTAATTTTGAATCAAACAGGGATTATAGAGAGAAAAATGATTTTTTTAAAGGTTTGTGGGGTTTTTAAGGGGATAGCTTCTTTTTTTTATGCTTTTTCCATCAGTTATGGACATTGATGTTAAAAAGGCCACATTTGTGGCCTTAAGTTAATGAAGAATAATATTTTTATTTTATTGCTCAATGTTTGCTTCGATAAACCATAAAAATTTGTCAAGATCACGGGATGCCGCAGTAAACATATCTGCAGTGTCTTCATCTTCTGCATCAATGATCGCCTGACGGATATCATTAGCAACGACAGCATAGCGATCTGCCAGTGCCTTTAGATGGTCCTGTACTTCATGAATATCCGTTGGATAGCTTTTCAGGATGGTACGTTTATGCACTTCCTGAACAGTACCTAACGCGGTTCCACCTAATTGAACTGCTCGTTCTGCGAATATATCAAGGTGTTCCGTGATGGAATTACGAAAATCATCCAACATTTCATGAATGGCGATAAAATTGCGACCACGCATGTTCCAGTGAGCCTGTTTAGTCAGCATGGATAGGTCGATAAATTGGCTCACCATATGATTTAAGGTCGTAATCGTTCTTTGTTTAATACCTTCATCAAGATTGTTTCGGGTATAAATAAGACCAGAAGGTTTGGTTTTGAGTAATTTTGCAGTATTCATAATATTGCTCCCTTAATTCTGAGTAATGAGTTATCTCATTAGATAGAATAAATTTAGCTGATCATTTGCCGGAAGTCATATTGATTACTTCTATTGAATTGATAGTTATTGTGTTGATCGGTAACACTTTGATAATCCATAAAAATAAAAAACCGGAGAGTAAATATTTCTCCGGTTTCAATGAATTATCTCTATACGCATTAAACTTCAAGTTGCCATTTACAACATGATATGAAATTACACGCATCTTGAAGCGAGATGGGTATATATGTTTAAAGTCGTTATTCTACTTTTTCTATTTTAGTTTTTCTCTTAATGGTCGAAGTGGAGCCTATGGAAGCACAAATAATACAGAAAAGGGCAATCCATTGAGACATTGCCAAATGCTCATTAAGGAAAATGATGCCTGATAATGCGCCCAAAGCAGGTTCAAGGCTCATTAATGTCCCGAATGTTTTGGCTGGCAGGCGAGTAAGGGCAATCATCTCCAGAGTGTAAGGAAACGCGGTGGATAAAATGGCGATCCCCAGGGCTATCGGCAGTAGAGAAGCATCGAACAGGAGTTCAGGACCTGTCTGTATTAATCCGATTGGGAAGAAGATAAAGGCTGCAATAAGTGAGCCGATAGACACTGTCGCGGCACCATAGCCCGCTCCAGCACGTTGTCCAAAGATAATATAGAGCGCCCAAAAAACACCGGCTCCCAGTGCATACAAAATACCGATAGGATCGAGTGTATTGACGCTATTTCCGATTGGCAGCAGGAAGCTTAATCCGGCAATAACCAAGGCAATCCAGAGAAAATCCAGAGGACGGCGGGAAGAAAACATGGCTACCGCTAAAGGTCCGGTAAACTCAAGTGCAACGGCAATGCCGAGCGGAATTCGGGATAAGGACATATAAAACAGGTAGTTCATCGCCCCTAAAGAAATGCCGTAGGCGAAAAGCGGGAACAATGAAGAACGCTGAAACTTTAACCGCCACGGTTTGAAAATCAGAAATAGAATAATTGTGCCTAATGCAAGTCTCAGGGCTGTGACACCGGGCGCGCCAATGACAGGAAATATTGTTTTAGCCAGAGAAGCCCCGGCTTGAATTGATGTCATTGACAGTAACAATAAAATCACAGGAAGCAGTGAAAAAGACGCTGCCCGATGCTTGGAAAGAGACATTTTAAAGAAACCTCAGTTACAACGTGTTATTTAAGGGCGCCATCTTCGCAGTGAAATGGATATAACTCAACAGTATTATCAGTTGTATGCTTGTTAGCAGACGATGCTCCCCTGATGCTTGACCATTTTAATAATTACATTATCCTGTTGGTTGAAATTTATACTAACTGAAAGTAATCGAGAAAAACTGATGATAATAAGAACGGCTACTATGCGGGATATTGAAGCTATTTTATCTCTTTATAGCATATTGTTTAGTGAAATGGTGGTGTTGCAGCCGGATAGAATGCAAGCAGCTGAACAAGAGAGAGATTTTATTGTTTCCAACATCAATAACGATAAGTTTCATTTACTGGTTGCGGAAGATGGGAATGGCAATATTAAAGGTTTTGCTATTGCTCAGGAGCAAAAAACACCCCCCTTCAATTGCCTGGTTCCGAGAACTTATGGTCATGTTTTTGACTTAATGGTAAGTCAGGATGCCAGAAATCTTGGTGTTGGTCAGAAGTTACTGGCTGGTATGAAAAAGTGGGCGCAAGAAAATCATTATTCACATCTTGAGCTGAGTGTATTATCCCAGAATGTTGATGCGATACGCTTTTATATCAGAGAAGGGTATCAAGAGGTCAGCAGGACGATGGCAATTATTTTGTGAACAGAAATAATATACGCATTAAACTTCAAGTTGCAATTTACAACACGATATGAAACCTGATTTCTTCCCGCTTCGCGGGAAGAAATCACACGCATCTTGAAGTTAGATTGGTATAAACAGTAACATTAAGCCAGTTAGGAAATAATATTTGCAGCAGTCCGATATTCTTTTAATACTTCATCCATAACCCAACTGGTGCGGGCGGCAGATTCACCTGTGGATGGACAATTGCCATTTACTTGTATGTTATTAATCATTGTCTGGATGAATGGCATTTGGATATGTTTTGGATTTTCGAAATGATATTGGTGTAATTGATTATTTTCGTCATAGTGTGAAATGGGGGAATCACCAAATGTGGCAAAAACGATTTTGCCTTTTGTACCGATAATTTCGACTTTATCCTCACGAGAACTGGCGACAAAATTCCAAATGCCAACTCCCTGAACATGATTTTCGAACATAAATGACATGGAAACACAGTCTTCGGCGGGATAGGCTTTTGCCTGTGAATTGGCATGTCCTTTGACTGAGATAATTTTTCCCAGCAGAAAATCCAATATATCCAGTGTATGGCACGCTAAATCAACAAATAAACCACCACCAGATATTTCTGGTTGTACAAACCAGGGTAAATTATTGGGATCTTGATAGATAGACGCCATTTCCCTAAATTGCATACAATTGACTATCCGTGGTGTACCAATTGCGCCAGAATCAATTAATTCTTTTATTTTAATAAACCTTGGTAATGCTCTGCGGTAATAAGCGACGAACAAGGGAACTTTTTGAAATCGGCAGATAGCAATCATTTCGTTGCATTCTTCAAAGGTTAATGCCATGGGTTTTTCGACATAAACACTTTTGCCAGCTTGTGCTGCTAAAATAGTATATTTTTTGTGGGTAGAAGGTGGGGTTGCAATATAAACAGCATCAACTTCCGGATCATTAACCAACGATTCGGCATCCGAGTACCATTTTCGGATATTATGCCGTTCGGCAAAATCTTTGGCTAAATCCGCATTGCGACGCATGACGGCGACTAATTCTGAATTCCCTAATTTATAAAAAGCTGGGCCACTTTTTACTTCTGTTACGTCACCACAACCTATAATACCCCATCTTACTTTTTGCATTGTGTTTTTCCGGTATATCAATTTGATGATTTGTAAAATATAGAGGAAAGTTTATAACAGTACCGTTTTCTATTCTATATTTCTCTGTCCAATAGATTAGTTTATTTTATGGAAAAATGATTAATATTCAGTGTGTTATTTGAGGTGATGCCCTGATTTTGAAAGTGGGTAACGCATTCTGGCGATACTTTTCTTCTATTGTGGCATAATGCGCGGCTATCAGTTTTATCATCTCCCTTTTATTCACTTATAAGAGCAACAGTTGTGTTAAGTACAAACAACATCACTATGCAGTTTGGCAGTAAGCCACTGTTTGAAAATATTTCTGTCAAATTCGGTAACGGTAACCGCTATGGTTTGATTGGGGCGAATGGGGCAGGTAAATCTACTTTCATGAAAATCCTGGGCAGAGATTTAACCCCAACTTCCGGTAATGTCAGCCTTGATCCTAACGAGCGTATGGGTAAGTTGCGCCAGGATCAGTTTGCTTTCGAAGAATATACCGTGTTGGATACCGTCATCATGGGGCACCAGGAACTGTGGGAAGTCAAACAGGAGCGTGACCGCATTTATGCGATGGCAGAAATGAGCGAAGAAGATGGTTATCGTGTCGCGGATCTGGAAGTCGCTTATGGTGAGATGGATGGTTACAGTGCAGAAGCGCGTGCTGGCGAATTGTTGCTGGGTGTCGGTATTCCCGTTGAGCAGCATTATGGCTTGATGAGTGCAGTAGCACCGGGCTGGAAATTGCGTGTATTGCTGGCACAAGCCTTGTTTTCCAATCCTGACGTTCTGCTGCTCGATGAGCCAACCAACAACCTGGATATCGATACTATCCGTTGGTTGGAGCAAGTGCTCAACGAACGTAACAGCACCATGATCATTATTTCCCATGACCGCCATTTCCTGAATACGGTATGTACACATATGGCCGATCTGGATTATGGCGAACTGCGTCTATTCCCTGGTAACTATGATGAGTACATGATTGCCGCAACGCAAGCGCGTGAACGTCTGTTGGCCGATAATGCCAAGAAAAAGGCACAGATTGCTGACTTGCAGGCATTCGTTAGCCGTTTTAGTGCTAATGCTTCTAAGTCTAAACAGGCAACTTCCCGTGCCCGCCAAATTGACAAGATCCAGTTGGAAGAGGTAAAGGCTTCCAGCCGTCAGAATCCTTATATCCGCTTTGAGCAAGAGAAGAAACTGTTCCGTAATGCGCTGGAATTGGAGGGATTAACCAAGGGATACGATAACGAACCCCTGTTTAAAAATCTAAATTTGCTGATGGAAGTCGGCGAAAAGATGGCGGTAATCGGTGAAAACGGTATTGGTAAAACGACTCTTCTGAAGACGCTGATTGGTGAGGAAACGCCAAATAGCGGCACCATTAAATGGTCTGAAAATAGCACGATTGGTTATTATGCGCAGGATCATGCCAGTGATTTTAACTGTGATATGACGGTGTTTGAGTGGATGAGCCAATGGAAGCGCGAAGGCGATGATGAACAGGCTGTACGCAGTATTCTTGGTCGCTTGTTGTTTGGGCAGGATGATATCAAGAAGAAAGTGGGTGTGCTTTCCGGTGGTGAGCAAGGCCGGATGCTGTTTGGCAAGCTGATGATGCATAAGCCGAATATTCTGGTCATGGATGAACCGACTAACCACCTAGATATGGAATCTATCGAGTCTTTGAACCTTGCGTTGGAACTCTACCAGGGAACGCTGATTTTCGTCTCCCATGACCGTGCCTTTGTGAGTTCACTGGCTAGCCGTATTTTGGAAATTAAATCTGACAAGGTTATTGATTTTAAAGGTACTTATGATGAGTATCTGAGAAGTCAAGGTATTGGCGAATAAGACTTTGATATTAACAGAGAAACATCCGGCTCAATTGGGCTGGATGTTTCTTTATCAAAATAAGTTTTCAACGACATATTCACTGCGACCGGCAAACTTCACATAAAGGATCTTGCCGCAACGTTATTTGGCGAAATTGCATTGTCATTGCATCAAAAAGTAATACTTTGCCGTGACAGGTTTGCCCGTATTGGGTCAGTAGCTTAATTGTTTCCATTGCCTGCAATGAGCCGATAGTTCCTACCAATGGCGCCATAACACCTGCTTCAACACAAGTCAGGCTGTTTTCGCCAAACAAACGACTCAGGCAACGGTAACAGGGGGTTTCCGGTTGGTAAGTAAAGACGGAAAGCTGGCCTTCCATGCGGATCGCAGCACCCGAAACCAATGTTATTTTACGGCCATAACACAGACGATTGAGTTGTTCACGAATGGCAACATTATCTGTACAGTCGAGTACAATTTCATGTTGGCTGATTAACTCATCTAACGCCGGATCATCCAATAGTCCTTCAATGGGATTGATGGCGATATGTGGATTGATCTCCCGCAGGGTCAGCGCCGCGGAATGCACTTTTGCCATACCAATACGCTCATCGCGGTGGAGGATCTGCCGTTGCAAATTGGAAAGGGAAACCGTGTCAAAATCCAGCAGGGTGATTGTTCCAATACCTGCCGCTGCAAGATATTGGGAAGCAGCGCAACCCAGCCCCCCAGCTCCCACTATCAACACCTTGGCTGATTTTAATTTTTCCTGCCCGTCGAAATCGAAACCACGTAAGACAATTTGTCGGTTATAACGCAACGTTTCTTCATCAGTAAGTTCGACTGCCATGTTTCATTATCTTCTTAGTTATACGCATTAAACTGCAAGTTGCATTTACAACACTCTATGAAATCACACGCATCTTGAAGTTAGATTGGTATATTAGTTTTTCAATTACTGGTTATTTCAATAAATAGTTAAAAAACTCGATTTGTACCGTTTCACCAGCAGCAACATGCCCACGTTCCCGTTCCAACACAATAAAACAGTTGCCGAGGTTATATGAACTAAAGATATGGGAACCTTGATGCCCTGTAGTTTGTACCTCTAATTCACCTTGTTCATTAAGTGAAGCAATACCACGTTGGAAATCCAGTCTGCCAGGGGATTTTTTCAAAGGTGTTGTCGTCTTGGCTGTGAGACGCATAGGTGGTTGCCATGCAGAAAAACCCGCTAAATGGGCAATCAATGGTTGTACTAATTGGTAGAACGTGAGTACGGCAGACACAGGGTTACCTGGCAAGCCGCAGAACCAGGCATTTTCCAATTTTCCAAAAGCGAAAGGTTTTCCCGGTTTGATAGCGAGTTTCCAAAAACTAATTTTTCCTATTTCGTCTAAAATTTGTCTGGTGTAATCCGCTTCACCGACAGAAACGCCACCACTGCTGATCACTAAATCTGCTTGTTTATCTGCTTCAATAAAGGTCTGGCGCAATGCATCAGGATCATCGCGGATTACGCCAAGATCGATAATTTCACAATCCAGTTTTTCCAGCATCAGGCGAATAGCAAATCGGTTGGTATCGTAAATTTGGCCTGCCTGTAAGGGTTTACCGATGGCTTGTAACTCATCACCGGTAGAAAAAATGGCAACTTTCAGTTTGCGGACAACATCAATCGTTGCAATACCTAGCGAAGCAATCAGCGGTAATTGTGCTGTGGAGAGCTTAATCCCTTTTGGCAATACCACCGCATTTTGGCTGATATCTTCCCCAATGGTGCGAATATTCTGCCCTGGTTTTACCGGATGGGGGAAGCGAATGCCTGTTTCGGTAACCTCCGTTTGTTCTTGCATCACAACAGCATCAGTGCCAGGAGGAATGGGGGCACCAGTCATAATGCGGATGCAACTGCCGTTCGGCCATTCTTGCTGAAACGGCATACCAGCCAGCGCCTTACCTGCCACTGGTAAGATGTGGTTTTCGTGCAGATCTGCCAGGCGAATGGCATAACCGTCCATTGCTGAGTTATCAAACGAGGGTACGTTGATCGGGGAAATGATATCAGTGGCGGTAATTCGGTTCGCAGATTCAGTCAGGTTAATGGTTTCTGTCGTGATCAAAGGGGTAGCAGTGAGGGGAACGGTGTGTGTCAGTAATGTTTCTAGTGCTTGCTCAAGTGAGGTATGACAGTGATCCATAAGAAACTCCCTATACGCCGCAAATTGCGGGCAACTGTTTATTCTTGTAGGGGATGCATTATGGCAAAGATTGCATTGTTGGGGAATGACAGGCGATGGTGACTGCCACAGAGAGAGGTTTGTTAAGAAAAGATGTATATTATATTCATGATTTGTTATAACTGGATGATGCCCTCCAAACTAATTAATTTTATTACTATTTAATCACTATGAAAAATCAAACTGTTACATCTCTTCATCGTAATTATCAAGCTTTTCAGATTGCATTAAGTGGCTTCCTCGCTTTGGTTGTTGCAATGGGAATAGGACGCTTTACTTTTACCCCACAAGTTCCATTAATGATCGCTGAGTCACAACTCACGTTAACGAGTGCGGGGATAGTTGCAGCATTCAATTACCTCGGCTATCTGGCGGGTTCTTATGATGCCATGCGGGCGCAACGTTTTGTAGAATACCGTTTGTGGAGCGGTTTGTGGGGATCTGTCATTATCACCTTGCTTTCTGCATTGTTGGATGGCCCGATATTACACAGTATTGCCCGCTTTTTTATTGGCTGGGCCAGTGGTTGGACGCTGGTATTGGTTGCCGCATGGACGAATGATGAATTGGCAAAATTGAATCGTCCGGGGTTGAGTGCAGCCGTTTTCTCAGGGACCGGAGTGGGGATATTTATCAGTGGCATGGTAGCAATAGGGCTCCAGTCCTGGCAGATGAGCGCAGCCAGTGCGTGGATGTTATATGGCATCCTGGCGCTGTTATTCAGCATTTATGTCAGTCGTTATCTGCCCCGCAGCGGTGAATTGCACCGTCCGCAGACGGCAATCCAAACCTTGAGTCTGACACCGAAAATCAAGCGATTAGTGTGGTGTTATAGCCTGGCTGGATTTGGCTATATTTTGCCTGCGACATTTCTTTCCCAAATGGCGACAGTGCGTTTTCCTGATAGCTTGTTTGCCCAGTTTGTCTGGCCAATATTTGGTGGTGCTTCGGTCATTGGCATTATGTTAGGAATTTTGTTGCGTAATGTATCAACATCCCAAATTCGTCTGGCGGTGACGTTATGGCTTCAGGCACTAGGTATCCTGATTGCGGAAATGTTGCCGGGCATTAGTGGTTTGATGATTGGGGCATTGCTGATAGGCGGTGGATTTATGTGTGTAGTACAGCTTGCTTTGCAGTATGGCCGTGAATTGGCGCCCAATCATGCCCGTTATATGGCGGGATTGCTGACCACGGGCTATGCATTGGGACAATTGGTCGGGCCAATGTTATCCGCTACTTCGACATGGCTGACAGGCAAACTGGAACCTGCGTTGTATATCGCATTTATTGGGTTGCTCATTGCTGGTTTGCTGGTATTTTATCGCACCAATACTCATCGTGAGCCATCCTGATTTGGTGCATTGATGATATACAGGTATAGTTATGCGCTTATTCGTGCAAACGATATATGCGTAGAACAAGATAATAAAGTCGATATTGTGTGGTATTACATTCGCTGATATCTGCGTAAAATAAGCGTCCCGATTTCCCGTCAAGTAACGGAAATATTTACCTTGGAGAAACTGATGTCATCCCTAAGTACAGAAGCTGCGCTGGTGCATTCGGCACTGGTTGCCCGTGGTCTTGAAACCCCATTGCGTGGACAAACTTTGGCGCCAGAGGTGCGTAAAGTACGCATTGAGGAACACATGACAGAAATTATGAAGCTGTTAAATCTCGATTTGAGTGATGACAGTTTGGCAGATACGCCCGCTCGTATCGCGAAAATGTATGTGGATGAGATATTCTCAGGGTTGGACTATAACAATTTCCCGAAAATTACGCTGATAGAAAATAAAATGAAAGTGGATGAAATGGTAACAGTGCGTGATATTACGATGACCAGCACTTGTGAACACCATTTTGTCACTATTGATGGCAAAGCCACGGTTGCTTATATTCCTAAAGATAAAGTTATTGGTTTGTCGAAGATTAATCGCATTGTTCAGTTTTTTGCCCAGCGTCCACAAGTGCAGGAACGCTTAACACAGCAGATCCTGATTGCTCTGCAAACTTTGCTTGGTACAAACAATGTTGCTGTTTCCATTGATGCTGTCCATTATTGCGTGAAAGCACGTGGTATTCGCGATGCAACCAGTACCACGACAACGACTTCTCTGGGAGGGTTATTTAAAACCAGCCAGAATACACGACAGGAATTCCTGCGTGCTGTGCGTCACCTGCATTTGTCATGATGAACTTTTATTATCATGAAACACAGTTGTAATGGGGTAATGTGTCAGAGAATTGAGATAGTTGATAGTGTGCGTGGTTTTGCCATTTTGGGAATATTATTGCTGAACATTTCCAGTTTTGCTTTGCCATATGCAGCCTCTATGAATTTGTTTTATAAAGATTCAGTCTCGTTCTCTGACGTGATGACATGGTCTGTATTGAATACTTTTACTCAGGGAAAATTCCTGTTCATCTTGACGCTGTTGTTCGGCGCATCACTTGAATTGCTTCGGCAGCGGGGACGTGATTGGAATATTTCCCGGTTACTGGTTTTGGCTGTTATTGGTTTGCTGCATGGTGTTTTGCTATGGGATGGCGACATTTTGTTGTCATATGGCGTTGTTGGTTTATTGGCATGGCGTTTTATCAATACCCGTCAAAAGTTGTTTGGTACAGCGGCGACTTTTTATTTATTCGGCATAATGATGTTTTACCTTTTAGGACTCTTTCCTGTAGGGGAAAATAATGCATTTTGGCAGCCGACACCGGAAGATATTTCTTATGAAAGCTACTGGAAAATGTATGGTGGATTATTAGCCATAGAATACCGTATTCGTCAGATAAGCGGTGCGATGATTGTGGTGATTGTGCAATATGGCTGGCAAATAATGGGGGTTATGCTTTGTGGCGCTATGTTACTACGCAATGGTTGGTTGAAAGGGGAATTTAGCCATAATCATTACCGCCGATTGGCATTATGTCTGATCCCTGTTGGTATGCTGGTTCAGGGGATTGCCTTGTCGATACAATATTTATATCCCTACAGCTATTTCGCATCTTGGACCGTCCGCTACACCATTACTGAATTGGCGACACCGTTGCTAGCATTGGCTTATATTGCATTAATTTATGGATTTTGGCCTGTCATTTCACGTTGGAAAATCGCGTTTTGGCTCCGGCAGGTCGGGAAAATGGCACTGAGCAGCTACTTGTTACAAACACTGATTTGTACCACACTTTTTTATCGCTTTGAGTTATTTGGACAGTTTAGTCGTTTGGAGTTAATGGCATTTATTCCTTTTATCTGGGCATTCAATATTTGGTTTGCTTGCTGGTGGTTGCAACGTTATTCTCAGGGGCCGATGGAAAAGCTCTGGCGTAGCTTAACCGCAAAATTGGCCGGTAAGGTTTAGTTTTGTCGCTAAACTGCAATTTTTATACGCATTAAACTTCAAGTTGCCATTTACAACACTCGATGAAACCTGATTTCTTCCCGCTTCGCGGGGAGAAATCACACGCATCTTGAGGTTAGATTGGTACATCCATTCTTATTTTCTCTGTGACTTCTTTTCTAATTCCTGTAACTCTTCTGGTGATACCGCAGGGTAACCTTGAATTCCTGTTGGTGCGGTATGTTGCGCAGGGATAGGCAATAATGGGCCTAAAAAGCGCGGTTCACGTTTTAAAATATAGAGATCAGTTAAGGCGCCGAGACGAGCCAAGACTTCCCTGAAACGGATTGTCATCATATTTTTGGGGGAGGGAACCACATAACATTGCGCTTCTATACCAAAATGCATAGCGATAAACAAGGCTCGTTCGCAGTGGAAGCGTTGAGTGATGATAGTAAAATCGTTGGTATCAAATACCTTGCGGGTTCTGACAACCGAATCTAATGTTCTGAATCCGGCAAAATCCATCACAATGTCACTGGCCGGAATGCCTGCCTTGATTAAATCCTTCCGCATGGTAATGGGTTCATTATAACTATGCTGGGCGTTATCTCCGCTTAATAGCAGGTACTTAACTTTACCGCTGTTGTAAGCATTCACTGCTCCCTGGATACGATAGAAATAATATTGGTTATATGTACCGGTTTTATAATATTTGGACGTGCCGAGTACCATACCAACTTCTCGCTCAGGCAGTTGCCTGACATCATCAAAAATGTAAGGAGCGGTTTTCCAGCTAACCCAACGGTCAAGCATAATGGCTGCCAGTATCAGGACAGCAATGATAAAAATGAGACCAGTAATCAAGCGCTTCCACATGATTTTTTTGTTTGCCTTATATGTGCTGATGAACCAATGGCCTAAAGGCTACTTGACTTGAAATATCGAAGCAAGTTTTGGGAGGGATCATACCGGAACTAAACTGATTCAATTTAAAAATATAAGCAATCTCACTTCAAGATGCGTGTGATCTCTCCCCGCGAAGCGGGGAGAGATAAACCATCACATTGATTTGCAAGCTACAACTTGAAGTTGGATTGGTATATTGGATTATTTTTCAAGCCTGCCAATATGACTGGCAGGCTTATTACTAATATCAGAATGAAGTGCGTTTATAGACGCGATATTCTGGTTTCCAGAAATTGCGTTCAATCGCTTCATCCAACGCATCTTCCGATGTAACAATCGCTACGCCTTGAATTTGGGCCTTTTTCGCCACTTCTTTGGCTATTTTGCGGGAAACATCCTGGATGTCATCAATCGGTGGCAACAATGGGCCAGAGCCTGTTTGCGCCAGTGGTGAACAATCCGCTAATGCGCGGCTGGCAGCCATCAGCATATCATCGGTAACACGTTTGGCGCCGGCAGCGATAACACCTAAGCCGATGCCTGGGAAGATATAGGAGTTGTTGCATTGTGCGATTGGATATTCCTGACCGTTATATTTTACGGGTGCAAACGGACTTCCTGTAGCGACCAATGCTTTGCCTTCCGTCCAATTGATGATGTCTTCTGGACGAGCTTCTACACGTGAAGTTGGGTTGGACAGCGGCATCACGATGGGACGTTCACAATGTTTGTGCATTTCACGGATGATCCCTTCGTTGAACAGACCTGATTGACCAGAAACACCAATCAGAACGGTAGGCTTGGCATTGCGAACCACGTCCATCAATGAAAGAGAATCGCTGGTGACATCCCACGATTGCAAGGTGACGCTTTTTTGAACCAAAGCACTTTGGAAGTCCAGCAAGTTTGGCAGCTTGTCAGTCAGGAGACCAAAGCGATCAACCATAAACACGCGGGCACGAGCTTGTTCATCACTCAATCCTTCAGATTTCATTTGAGCAATGATCTGCTCTGCAATACCACAGCCAGCAGAGCCGGCACCGAGGAATGCCACAGTTTGATCTTTCAATTGGCGGCCTGCGGCACGGCTGGCGGCAATCAGACTACCTAAAGCAACCGCTGCAGTACCTTGGATGTCATCATTGAAGCAGCAAAGCTCATCGCGATAGCGGTTCAACAGTGGCATGGCGTTGTTCTGAGCAAAATCTTCAAATTGCAGCAGTACGTTAGGCCAGCGACGTTTCACAGCCTGAATAAATTCATCGACAAATTCCTCGTACTCTTTGCCGGTAATGCGTGGATGTCGCCATCCCATATACAGCGGATCATTGAGGAGCTGTGGGTTATTGGTTCCTACATCCAAAACCACGGGCAGGGTATAAGCAGGGCTGATCCCGCCACAGGAAGTGTACAGTGACAGTTTGCCAATCGGGATCCCCATGCCTCCGATCCCCTGATCACCCAGACCAAGAATGCGCTCGCCATCGGTAACAACGATAACTTTTACATTTTGCTTGGTGGCATTTTGCAGCATGTCATCAATGTAAGCCCGATTTGGATAGGAGATAAACAAACCACGGGCACGGCGATAAATATCAGAAAAGTGTTCACACGCTGCACCAACGGTTGGCGTGTAGATAATAGGCATCATTTCGCTTAAGTGAGCATCAAGGAGGCGGTAGAACAGCGTTTCGTTGGTGTCCTGAATATTCCTTAAATAAATGTGTCTATCGATATCGTTTTTGAAATCGCAATATTGACGGTAGGCGCGTTCGGCCTGCTCTTCTATTGTTTCAACGGCCTGCGGCAATAAGCCATGTAAGTTGAAATTACTGCGTTCTTCTTCGGTAAAGGCACTGCCTTTATTCAGCAGAGGAAATTCCAACAAGATAGGGCCAGCGTAGGGAATATAGAGAGGACGTTTACTTTCGTGTTCCAGTTCCATGATGCTTACTCTTTGAACTTATCAATAACAAAATCGGCCATAGATCCTAAGAAGATAAAAACAATAAGTACAGTAAATGTTACTTAGATATGATTATTATGAGCAAAAGTGAGAGATAACATACAGAATTCGCTAATAAAATGTTATTGGATGAAGTGCATTTCAAAATGTATACCGTTCTGCTTTTGTACAACCGAGAGCCGCTAATGTGCATTCTGTCGCATTCCATTGTGATAAATGGCTATTTTCACCTTCCACCAAGACTGCTCGCTTAATGGATTTAAAATTACCACCTGCCATATTCATGAAAATCAGTGCTGCCTGTAATGGTGGTAAGCTTGGGTTGAATGCAGCATTTTCTGCATAACGGCCGGTATAAATTTTCCCTTGTTCATCTTGTAAGGCAATTCCTGCATGGGATTGGCTATAAGGCGCATGGCTGCGGTTCGCTGCATCCAATGCTGCTTGCACCAATTCGTCGCTGGTAGCTAATTGATGGCCGTGATTAACCTCATCCAGTAACAATGGTGTGTCAGCTAAATCGTGTGGGCCAAAGGCTTCTGGCAGGTAATCGGCCAGAGTTAATGAGGAATGGTTGGGGAGGCAAACTTCCAATTGTGTTCCACTATTCAGTTCATTCATAAATTGTCGGCAATGGCCACAAGGTGAATAGTTAACAGTGATGGTAACCAACTTCTTTTCACCACGCAGCCAGGCGTGTGTAATGGCCGATTGCTCGGCGTGGATAGTTTGTTGTAATGGAACGCCTACGAATTCCATATTAGCACCGAAATAGAGATTGCCACTTTCTCCCCGTGCAATTGCGCCAACATAAAAATGGGAAACAGGAGCAAGCGAATAAGCCGCAGCAAGTGGCAATAAGGCCAACGCCAGTGCCTGATCATCCAATCCGCAAAGCTGTTTAATTGACTCCGCTTGCTCTGCTGTCAGCATGGCTGGAAAATCGTCGTTGCCAATATAAGGTAATAGCGCTTTTTGTAGTTCAGGTGTGATTTCTGACCAAATAGCGTGAAAACGAACTTGCATAGAATGATCTCCAAATTAATTGAAGGTCATTCTAGGACGTCTGTTCAGGTTTGCAATGTAATAAATAGCATATAATTAATGAAATTCGTGAAATAAAGGTGAAATTTTATTAACCTATGTCAAATTTTCACTGTTTTATGATATTTATTTACTTTTTCGCTACGTTTTTGTAACCAGTGAAACCATAAAATGATCAGCTAAACAGATGCAGCAATACCGGAAATAGAAAAGGTGCAATCAGTGAAGTAATAATGCCGCAGGTCATTAAGGCCAGTGAACTGTATGCCCCTTCGACATGATCCAGCTCCGCACAGCGAGCCGTTCCCACCGCATGGGATGCTGTACCCATTGCCAACCCTCGTGCCGCCTGGGTTTTTATTTTCAGGGCGTTAAATAGATTGTGACCAAAGATAGCCCCCAAAATCCCTACCATAATGACACAAGCTGCGCTAATAGCAGGAATACCGCCAATGGAGCTGGCTACAGCCATAGCAATTGGCGTTGTCACGGATTTGGGGAGAACAGAAGCGGCAATTTCAGGCGTAGCACCTGCCCATAATGCGATAGCAGTCCCTGTCACCATTGCGACAATGCTGCCCACAAAACAGATGCTAATAATAGATTTCCATTGGGCCCGGATTTGATGTAGCTGTTCATACAGCGGAAAAGCCAGGGCAACAACGGCAGGTTGCAGCAAATCGTTCAGTATCCGGCTGCCGGCAAAATAGTGTCCATATGGTGTATGTGTCAGCAACAGTAAGGGGATGATAACAGCCATTGATATCAATAACGGATTAAATATAGGCAGTTTGAGTCGCACTGACAGCTTTCTAGCGCAGTAAAATACAATCAGGGTTAGTGGTAGTGACCACCAGATATGGCTTAACATTTTTCTTTCTCTTCCGGTTCTTGTGATAACTGTTGTGATGGATTTGTGGGGGGAGAGGTGAGTTCTTGCTGCTTAGTATTCGTCGGGTTATGAGTGCCAATAATGATACGTTCACGATGAATATAGTGTGAACTGTAGGCAACAACGACCATCACAATCACGGTGCTAACGATGCAAGAGAGCAGAATAGGGAGCATTTGTTGGCTAAGCTGTGGGTAATAATCCATGATCCCTACGCCAATGGGTAAAAAGAGCAGTGTCATATTTTTCATCAACAGGCTACAGCCTGGTTTTACCCAGTGTGAGGGAATAATTTGAGATGCGAGTAAGCCAAACAAGAGCAGTAAGCCAATAATACTACCGGGGAGAGAGAAGGGAAGTTGTGCCGAAATGATATTCCCCGCGATCAGGCACAAATAAAGCAGCGCAAATGCGCGCAGGTATTGCCAACCTATTATCAGCACATTTTGGAAAGACATAATCAATAATTCCTCAATATAACGAGGGTTTCATCATACGACTAACATTATAAATGTGCCATACATCACATTAAAAAGCGGGCCTTTTTTGGAGCCCGCCTTGTTATCTATTTGATAATTAATGATGTTTATCAAAAATATGCAGCTATTATTTAACCTGCATACCTGGTTGGGCGCCACTATCGGGGCTTAACAGGAAGATATCTTTGCCACCTGGACCTGCCGCCATCACCATACCTTCTGAAATACCGAAGCGCATCTTGCGTGGTGCAAGGTTAGCAACCATCACTGTCAGGCGATTTTCCAGTGCTTTGGGATCAGGATAGGCTGAACGAATACCAGAGAAGACCTGGCGAGTTTCACCACCGAGATCAAGCGTGAGTTTCAGTAACTTATCTGAACCCTCGACAAAATCAGCCTGTTTGATCAGTGCGATCCGCAGGTCAACCTTGGCAAAGTCGTCAAATGCAATGGTGTCCTGAATGGGATCATCAGCCAGTGGACCTGTTACGGTTTTTTGTGGTTCGATACTCTCTTTGGAATCAGCGACCATCGCTTCAATTTTCGCCATTTCGATGCGGTTGAACAGTGCCTTGAATGGTGAAACGTCATGGTTCAACAGAGGTTGCTGGATGCCGTCCCAGGTCAATTCGGTATTCAGGAAAGCTTCTGCCCGTGCAGCTAAACTTGGAAGTACAGGTTTCAGGTAAGTCATCAGCACGCGGAACAGGTTAATCCCCATTGAACAGATTGCTTGCAAATCAGCATCACGGCCTTCTTGTTTCGCCACAACCCACGGTGCTTGTTCATCAACATAGCGGTTAGCCAGATCAGCCAGTGCCATCATTTCACGGATTGCTTTGCCGAATTCACGGTTGGTAAAGTCTTCTGCAATACTTTGTGCAGCATCGACAAATTTCTGGTATAGCGCAGGATCAGCGAGTTGTCCTGCCAGTTTGCCGCCAAAGCGCTTGTTGATAAAGCCTGCATTGCGTGAAGCAAGGTTAACCACTTTGTTAACGATATCGCTGTTGACTCGCTGAACAAAATCTTCCAGATTCAGATCAATATCGTCAATGCGGGAAGAGAGTTTTGCTGCGTAGTAATAACGCAGGCAGTCTGCATCAAGGTGTTGCAGATAAGTGCTGGCTTTGATAAAGGTGCCACGGGACTTGGACATCTTAGTGCCGTTAACCGTGATATACCCGTGGACAAACAGGTTAGTTGGTTTACGGTAGTTACAGCCTTCCAACATGGCAGGCCAGAACAGACTGTGGAAATAAACGATGTCTTTGCCAATAAAATGGTAGAGATCGGCTTTGGAATCTTTCGTCCAGAACTCATCGAAATTCAGGTCATCACGTTTATCACACAGATTTTGGAACGCGCCCATATAGCCAATTGGGGCATCCAGCCAGACATAGAAATATTTACCTGGCTGATCAGGGATCTCAAAACCAAAATAAGGTGCATCGCGGGTAATATCCCATTGCTGTAGCCCAGCTTCGAACCATTCCTGCATTTTATTAGCCACTTGTTCTTGCAAGGTGCCGGAACGCGTCCATTTTTGCAGCATATCGCTGAAAGCAGGCAGATCGAAGAAGAAATGCTCCGTATCACGCATTTCTGGCGTTGCCCCAGAGATAACAGAACGAGGGTTAAGCAATTCCGTTGGGGAATAGGTGGTGCCACAGACTTCACAGTTATCGCCGTATTGATCTTCTGCCTTACATTTTGGGCAGGAACCTTTGACGAAACGGTCTGGCAGGAACATGCTTTTTTCTGGATCAAATAATTGAGAAATTGTCCGGTTTTTAATGTAACCGTTCTTTTTCAGCTCCAGATAAATTTTGGAGGCAAGAACTCTGTTCTCTTCGCTGTGCGTGGAGTGGTAATTATCATAGCTGATGGCAAAACCGGCAAAATCCTGCTGATGCTCTAGGCTCACCTTGGCAATCATCTCTTCTGGAGAGATACCACTTTGCTGGGCTTTCAGCATAATTGGTGTACCGTGGGCATCGTCGGCACAGACAAAGTGAACCTCTTTGCCGCGCATTCGATGATAACGAACCCAAATATCAGCCTGAATGTGTTCCAGAATATGACCGAGATGAATTGGACCGTTAGCATAAGGTAACGCACAGGTCACCAATAATTTGTTCGCGACTTGAGACATAGTTAGGATCTGACTTCCATAAAGTGAAAAGGGTTTTTGATGTTACCTGATAAGGAGCATTGTCGCTAGGGTAACGCGAGATCTTCGTCACTTTTACTTGTTGCCTTTATCCGAAGTGGTTAGCTTCTGTTATGATGGCTGAACAGTTTTATACCAATCTAACTTCAAAATTAATGCGTATATACCCATCTCACTTCAAGATGCATATTGTTTCTCCCCGCAAAGCGGGGAGAAACAATGAGTTATGTTTTCTTATAATGAGCAACTTGAAAGGTAACGCGTATAGGTTTGAGAAAGATAAATAAAAGGAGCTGGGATGAACTCACAATCCCCGGAGCAGACCAATCCTGATCTGCTGAAAGAACAGGTTGCAAAGATATTAGCAACATTCAAACATCCGACTTTAGAACAAGATTTGATTGCCCTGAAAGCATTGCATCATTGCACTATGCTGGATGGAATATTGCATATTGAATTAACCATGCCGTTTGTCTGGAAACGCGCCTTCGAAATATTAAAGCAAGAAACCACTCAGCCCTTGCAATCCGCGACGGGCGCAAAATCCGTTGAATGGCGATTAAGCCACAATATCAGCACATTACGCCGTTCCAATAATCTGCCTGGTGTTAATGGTGTGCGTAATATCGTGGCAGTGAGTTCAGGAAAAGGCGGCGTAGGGAAATCCAGTACAGCGGTGAATCTGGCGCTGGCGCTGGCACAGGAAGGCGCAAAAGTGGGAATTTTGGATGCGGATATTTATGGGCCATCCATCCCCAATATGCTTGGTACAGCCAAAGAGCGCCCGACTTCCCCTGATGGGCAGCATATGGCACCCATCATGGTTCACGGCATGGCAACCAACTCCATCGGTTATCTTGTTACCGATGATAACGCGATGGTATGGCGTGGCCCGATGGCAAGTAAGGCCTTGATGCAGATGTTGCAAGATACGCTGTGGCCGGATCTGGATTATCTGGTGATTGATATGCCACCAGGAACAGGTGATATCCAGCTAACGTTGTCCCAGAATATTCCGGTGACAGGTGCGTTGGTTATCACGACACCACAAGATATTGCCTTGATCGATGCGATGAAAGGCATTGTCATGTTCCAGAAAGTCAATGTGCCAGTGTTGGGTATTATTGAGAACATGAGCAGCCATATTTGCAGTAACTGCGGTCATCATGAGCCAATTTTCGGTACGGGTGGGGCGGCAAAGCTGGCAGAAAAATATGATTGCCAATTACTGGGACAGATCCCGCTGCATATTTCACTGCGTGAAGATCTCGATCGTGGTGAACCAACAGTAAGCAGTCAGCCTGACAGTGAATTTGCGGATATTTATCGTGACATCGCTGCGAATATTTCTGCGAAGATGTATTGGCAGGGCGAAAAAATCCCAACTGAAATTTCTTTTCGTGCAGTTTAATTAATGAGTTTAACCGTATGTAATCGCGGTTGTGTAGAAAAGGTTGGTCAATGGCTCAATTGATACAGAGTCATTGATCAGTGCTCGGTGTTTTCTACGCTTTTTACTTGCAGAATATTTTCTATCAGAGACCTAAAATCGCGGGATTTTTATGCGAAACGTATCGAAAAAAACGAGACTTATCTTGTTTACTCTGGAATAGAAGTCATTAACTCCCTATAATCCGCCAAACATGGTATTAGCGAATACCATATTTCTATTTTATTTTTTTCTTTTTTAACCAGGTTATTTTTAGTATGGCTGATGAAGCACATAAGTGTACAATCGTAGGTATTTCAGGTGCCTCCGCCTCAGGCAAAAGCCTTATTGCCAGCACACTTTATCGAGAATTACGGGCTCAGGTTGGTGATCACAATATCGGTGTTATCCCAGAAGATTGCTATTATAAAGACCAAACTGACACCCCGATAGAAGAACGTTATAAAGTTAATTATGATCACCCAAATTCAATGGATCACAATCTACTATTTGAACATCTTCAGGCATTGAAAGCTGGAAAATCCATTGAATTGCCGCAATATGACTACGTTGAGCACACCCGCAAACCTGAATCCATTCATTTTGAACCGAAAAGAGTTATTATCCTCGAAGGTATTCTACTATTAACAGATAAGCGTCTACGCCAAGAACTGGATTTCTCCATTTTTGTCGATACGCCACTGGATATTTGTTTGATGCGCCGTATCAAACGTGATGTGAATGAACGTGGACGTTCATTGGATTGCGTGATGGAGCAGTATAAGGAAACCGTGCGTCCAATGTTCCTGCAATTTATCGAACCATCAAAACAATATGCCGATATTATTGTGCCTCGTGGTGGGAAAAACCGCGTGGCCATTGATATCTTAAAAGCCAAGATTGGCCAATTTTGCGAATAATCTGCTGTTTAGGCATTCATAAGTATCATCGTATTTGAGAGGAAATAATGCGACTCTGTGACCGTGACATTATTAAATGGCTAGATGAAGGTAAGCTGGTAATTACCCCTCGTCCCCCTGTTGAACGTATTAATGGGGCAACTGCTGATGTGCGCCTTGGGAATCAGTTTCGTGTTTTTCGTGGTCATACTGCCGCCTATATTGATTTGAGTGGCCCTAAGGCGGAAGTCAATGCGGCACTTGACCGTGTCATGAGCGATGAAATTACTTTGTCGGATGGCGAAGCATTTTTCCTCCATCCTGGCGAATTGGCTTTGGCAGTAACACTGGAATCTGTCACACTGCCTGATAATTTAGTCGGTTGGTTGGATGGTCGTTCATCTCTGGCGCGCCTTGGTTTGATGGTCCATGTTACTGCGCATCGCATTGATCCAGGTTGGCAGGGGCAAATTGTCCTGGAGTTCTACAATTCAGGCAAACTGCCTTTAGCCTTGCGTCCTGGCATGGTAATAGGGGCATTGAGTTTTGAACCGCTTTCTGGCTCTGCTGAGCGACCTTATAATCGGCGTCAGGATGCGAAATATAAAAATCAGCAGGGAGCCGTAGGTAGCCGAATCAGTGAGGATTAATCTTTTCTGGTAAAAGCCTTATGGTGAAAAAATAGTCTTCTTGTGAACATGAGACTGGGGAAGTCATGAAAAGATTGTTGACGACACTCATTATTTTGTTAGTAGTCATTGTAGCTGGCCTGACGGCATTGGTTATGCTGGTTAATCCAAATGATTTTCGTGGCTACATAATCAAACAAGTACAAAAGAAGAGTGGCTACCAGCTTGTGTTGCAGGATGACTTGCGTTGGCATGTTTGGCCCAAGTTAAGCATTCTTACCGGTGAGATCTCGTTGACTGCTGAGAATGCCAAGGTACCAACCATTGTGGCTGAAAATATGCGTCTGGATGTGGAGTTGTTGCCACTGCTGTCTCATCAACTTTCAGTCAAAGAGGTGATGTTGAAAGGCGCTGTTTTGCGGTTCACGCCGGATAGTCAGCCGCAAAAGCAGCCAGAAGCCCCAATTGCGCCGGAAAGTGATATGCATTATCCAGGCGTCACGGGAAGCCAGGCTTGGAAACTGGATATTGCCAGAATCAGATTAGTGGATAGCTTACTGATCTGGCAAACCAACGCACATGCCCAATTAAATGTTCGTGATCTCAATTTATTGCTGGAACGCGGTGATCAAGATCACGTTAACCTTAACCTCCGCAGTAAAATCAATAAAAATCAGCAAGAGCTGTCATTTGAGCTTAATTCGTCAGTAGATATTTCTGATTATCCCCAGCAGCTATCGGCCGACATTCATTCCTTTGAATACCAATTACAGGGCGTTGGGTTACCATCTGCGGGTATCCAGGGAACGGGCAGTAGTATAGTAAAATATCAGGCGGCACCTGAATCAATTGCGCTGCAAAAAATAGCCTTGACAATGAATGATGGGAGTGAACTAAAAGGGAATATTACTGCCGTTTTGCAAGATAAACCGCAATACGCTATCAACTTGAGTTCAGCCAAATTCAATTTGGATAACTTGTTGGGGTGGGATGCCTTACCGAAAAATACGCCGCAGGCAAAACATGATTATCGGATTGAAAATAATTCCTTAAAACCGGTGATTGCAACGTCGGTTTCGCCATTGTCTAACTATGACCTTAGCTTTTTACAAGGGTTTAATGCTGATATTTCATTGGCAGCAGATAAATTCATTTATCAGGGCATGGATATTGACCATTTTGGTCTGCAAGCTATCAATAACAGTGGCCTGGCGAAAATCACTAAATTAAGTGGCAACGTGTTTGGTGGGCATTTTGCGCTGCCGACATCAATTGATGCCACGGTTATTCCGGCAAAACTGCACACAAAGCTGTTCTTGCAACGGATTGAGATACAATCTTTATTAACTGCATTGGCATTGCCATCGATATTCAGCGGTCAGCTTAATGTTGATGGTGATCTTTTGGGAGAGGGTTACGATGAGTACGCAATTTCTCATTATTGGCAAGGTGATTTGAATATCGATCTAAAAAACGCGCGTCTGGAAGGATTGAATATTCCTCAGCTTATTCAACAATCTTTTGCGCGGGCAACAGATCAAGTCGGCCAACCGACAAATACAAATGATTTCACTGAAGCTAAAAATATGTCAGTGAAAGCCCAATTGGAGCACGGTGAGGTTAAAATTAGTGAGCTTGTAGCGAATTCAGGCATATTCAATATTAAAGGGCAGGGAAAAGCTAATTTACTGAAACAGAACACCGATGTTTCATTATGGGTGCAATTAACCAATGGATGGGGTAAGCAGAACGAGTTTGTACGTCGTCTGGCGCAGTTAAAAATCCCATTGCGGGTTTATGGTGACTGGAACAATCTGCAATATGCGTTGAACGTAGAACCCATGTTGCGTGATGAATTACAGCAGAAGGCGAAAAGCTGGCTCGAAAATAACAGCAATAATGAAAACATTAAGGCATTAGAAGATCTGCTCAAGAAAAAATAGGTGATCGCCGAAGCGATCACCCGAATTACCGAACTTACTGTTTTTTTTATTAATACCCTACAACCTGGTAATAGAAGTTTGGAACCCAACCTAATTGAGGTGTTGTGACGGATATTGTGAAGGTATCCTTCGACAAACCATCACCGTTTACATTGCCTCGCTGTGTTTTGACATCAGCCAGGTAACTGGGGCGTTGATTATCAAAATTATCTCCGACGACACTTGCCTGGCATGAGATGATGCCATTTGGCAAAGTCGTGGGCAGTTGGATCTTATAGAAATGGGTATAGTAAGTCACTCCACCGATCTCGGCTGCATGAGAATCCCCAATGGGTTCACTGCCTACAGCCACCCCATTTATCATAAGTATTTCACCCAGCTTGATGATGGTGTGCTCGTCCGTGATTCGACGTGACTCAATACCTAATCCAATCAGATTACCCAAGCCTAAATTTCTTACAAAGGCTTGTTTATCAGGAATATCCGCCCCGTTTTTGCTTTTCGCCAGTCGGCTATCAGCGTCAGCTTTGGCTGCCACCGCATTGGTATTGGCATCACTCGCTAATACCTCAATTTTGTTGATATGAGTATCAACCTCGACTTTGCTATAAGCGCCTACATCAGAAGCGGTCAGTTTAATATCGGATAATAGTGCCTTGCCATTGACAGTGCGTGTAAGTGGCACTCGGCTATCTGCATTGTTATTAGCTTTATTTGCCAGACTCTTGATATCTTCAAGGCGATTTTCTACCTCTACTTTAGTATAGGCATTCACATCAGAGGCCGTCAGATCAATATCGGATAACAGAGCCTTGCCATTCACAGTGCGAGTCAATGGGACTTTGTGCTCCGCAGTGTTATAGGCATTATTGGCTGTCTCCTTGACTTCATCGATAAGGATGTTGATCTCTGCCTTGTTATAGGCATCTACATTGGCTGCGGTGAGTTCAATGTCTGTTGACAGTTCTTTGCCATTGACCTTACGGGTTGATGGCACTTTGCTGTCAGCAAGTTGAACAGCCGAATTCGCTGTCTGATTGGCGGCATCAGCCCGTTTGTCAATTTTGTCGATACTCTCATCGAGTTCCGCTTTATTGTAAGTACCAACGTCAGCGGCATTCAGCTCAATATCCGTTAACAGCTCTTTGCCGTTTACCTTACGAGTTGATGGTACTTTGCTATTGGCATCTTTACTGGCTGTCTCAGCTTTGTTATAGGCAGATTCCGCCAGCTTATCGACCTTGCCGACACGATCATCGATTTCTACTTTGTTATAAGTACCGACATCAGCCGCAGTCAGCTCAATATCCGTTAACAGCTCTTTACCATTAACCTTGCGAATGGATGGGACTCTGTTATCAACCTTTTTAAGAGCTTCATTTGCGTTCTGATTGGCAATATCTGCCAGGGCCTTAACATCCTTGATCTGAGCGTCAGTTTCGCCTTTGTTATAGGCATCAACATCCGCCGCAATCAGTTGAATATCTGCTGATAGCTCTTTGCCATTGATTCTGCGGGATTTGGGAACTTTTTGGTCAAGCTCTTGGATGGCGTTATAGGCATTATCATTGGCGGTGTTAGCTAATTGTTGGACATTATCAATTTGTGTTT
This sequence comes from Xenorhabdus griffiniae, assembly GCF_037265215.1. NCBI lineage: Bacteria > Pseudomonadati > Pseudomonadota > Gammaproteobacteria > Enterobacterales > Morganellaceae > Xenorhabdus > Xenorhabdus griffiniae. Next base: position 1,729,822 of record NZ_CP147737.1, read on the forward strand.
TGACACCACTAATAAGGTCATCCGTTTCCTTCTTGTTGTAGGCATGGACATCGGATGCTGTCAGTTCAATATCCGTTAACAGCTCCTTGCCATTGACCTTACGGGTTGATGGGACTCTATTCTTGGCATCTTGAATTGCGGTATTTGCGTTGTTATTAGCAGATTCCGCCAGCTTATCTACCTTTCCAATACGATCGTCGATTTCCACCTTATTGTAAGTGCCGACATCCGCTGCACTTAGCTCAATGTCAGTGGTCAGCGCTTTGCCATTAACTTTGCGAGTTGATGGGACGCTGTGAGCAACCTCATTAAGAGCTTCACTTGCACGTTGATTGGCCGTTTCTGCCAGTTTATCAACCTTGCCGATGCGATCATCAATCTCTGCTTTGTTGTAAGTATCAACATCTGCGGCAGTCAGGTGAATATCTGCTGACAGCTCCTTACCATTAACCTTACGGGTTAACGGGACCTTACTCTTAGCCTCCTGAGTCGCGGTATTGGCATTATTATTAGCGTTTTCAGCTAAGTTATTAACATTGTCGATCTGTACTTTGACATCTTTGATGATGGCATCAGTTTCTTCTTTACCATAGGCACCAACATCAACTGCGCGTAATTCAATGTCAGATAATAGCTCTTTGCCATTGATTTTGCGGGATTCCGGGACTTTTTTGCCAAGTTCTTGAATAGCGGTATTGGCGTTGTTATTGGCCGTTTCCGTTAGCTTTTCAACATTACTAATACGATCGTCGATTTCTACTTTATTATAAGTACCGACATCCGCCGCACTTAATTCAATATCTGTTGTTAACTCTTTGCCATTGATCTTGCGGGATTCAGGGACTTTTTTGCCAAGTTCTTGAGTCGCGGTATTGGCGGTGTTATTAGCCGTGTCAGCTATTTTCTGAACTGTGTTGATTCGATCATCAATTTCTTTTTTATCGTAAGTGTCAACATCATTTGCGGTTAACTGTATATCTGTTATTAACTCTTTGTTGTTGATCTTGCGATCTGTTGGGACTTTTTTGTCCAACTGTTTCAGGGCGTCGTTGGCATTCTCATTAGCTGTGTTAGCCGATTTCTCAACGTTTGCGATAAGCCCATTGACTTCCTGTCTGGTGTAGGCATTCACATCATGTGCGGTAATTTCGACATCGGTTAACAACTCTTTTCCGTTTATTTTACGGGATAATGGAACCTTAGTGTTTGCCAGCTCAGCAGCTTTCTTGGCTGATTGCTTGGCTTCATCAACAAGAGTGTCGGTTTGAATTTTGTCATAAGCGCCGATATCTGTTGTTGTCAGTTCAATATCTTTGGACAGTTCTTTACCGTTAACTTTACGTGTTGATGGTACATATTTATTTGTCGAGAGTACCAAATTAACCGATTCATTGGCTTGATTGGCTAATTCATATGCTGTTTTGACTGCCTTGGGCGTTGCAGCATGAACTTCGCTGTCACTGCCGACTTCATTACTTAACGCAACAAATCCTTTTTTTCCTAAAGTGGCGCTTGGGTGATTACGGCTTTCAGCGTGTTCTTTAATTTTTTCTCTCACATAATTGCGAGAGGCAAAACCGGAAAGCAGTTCTTTTATCCACCCTGTCAGGCCATTGTTGCTAACCGTCAGCGCCATACGGATAGCTTGTTCCTGGGATTCTGGTTTGTAGAGTTCGGCACAATTTCCTACCGCAATCAATGTACCGTCTTTATCAAATAGGCCAATTTCACGAACCCACCAATTACCTTCACCTTCAGGAAGTATTTGTTCGGCAATAACTTGGCCAGGTGTTTGGGGGTTGACGATTAAGGCATCAAGTTCAGCGCGGTGTTTTTCATTAATCAATCCTGATTGGTTGACATTGGGTGTGGGTGAACTGCCACCACCGTCACCTACAGCCATATGGGTAATTTCAAGTTTGACACCTGATGAGGCGGCTCTTTCCAGTTTTTCTGTGCCAGCCTGTGTTAATAATGCAAAATATTTTGTACTCATATAAACCCTCACTTTATCAACAATAAATAGAAGTATTGCTAACTCAGCCACAAGAGACACTGCGTAAGGCTCTTGAACCCGATGAAGGCGGTGCGACATCTCCGCTAACGACCATTGGACGGGTTTATTGTACTTAGGGTAATCATGAACAAATACTTTAAAAATTAAATTAAACTGATAAAACTTATAGGAATAAAAAAAACCGGACTTATGCCGGTTTTTTCTCAGTGGGTGATATCGTAGGTTATATTTCTGCCGTTTCTTCCACAGTCAGCGGGGTAATTTTCACTTTATTGATGCGGTGGCTGGTGATTTCCAGCGCTTCAAACAGATAGTCACTAATTTTCAATTGTTCGCCTTGTTGTGGAATGTGTTGCAGATGTTCCATCAACAAGCCTGCTAGTGTCTGGTATTCCCGTTTTTCATCCAATGGTAGCGGCACATAAAGCACTAAATCTTCCAGTGGCATAAATCCATTGGCGATCCAATATCCCTCTTCCATGACCTGAATATCATGGCGGGCATCGATCTCTCCGCTACCGACAGGAAGATTACCTGTAATGGTTTCCATCACATCAGTGACTGTAACCACCCCTTCGACAGAGCCAAATTCATCGACAACAAAGGCAAAATGCGTTTGCGCCTTACGGAATTGTTCCAACGCCTGTAGTAAGGAAAGCGATTCCGGGAAAATCAACGGCTGCTGGACTAACTTCCTTAAATCGAAAGTGTTATGCATCAGTTGTTGATTAAGGATATCAATCACATGTACAACGCCAAGCGGTTCGTCACCACTTTGTTCATCTGTGACTACAATGCGTGTATGTGGCTTTTGTTCCAATAACTTAGTCAATTTTTCCGTAGGGGAATGGACATCAAGATAAACCACATCATGGCGTGACGTCATGATGCTGCTGACGGTACGTTGTGCCATGCTAAGAACGCGGGCAATCATTTGGCGTTCCTGAGGCTCAAAGATTTCTTTGCTATCTTCATGATCGGCAATCAGGTCAGAAGTATGGTTATCCAGCGCAGCGTTTTCACGTTTGCCATTTAAAATGTGAAGAACCGCTTCTGCGGTTCTTTCGCGCAGGGAGCGAGAAGCGCTCAAGAATTTGCGGCGATTGAACTGAGCGAACTGGTTTAGTGCTTCAATCATGATGGAGAAGCCGATGGCCGCATAGAGATAGCCTTTCGGAATGTGATAACCAAAGCCTTCTGCAACCAGGCTAAAGCCGATCATGAGCAAGAAGCTCAGACACAGGATCACGATTGTGGGATGCGCATTGACAAATTTTGTCAGCGGCTTGCTGGCCCATATCATCAGGATCATGGCAATGGTGACAGCAGCAATCATGATACCAATATGGTTGACCATTCCTACGGCGGTGATAACAGAATCCAGAGAGAATACCGCATCTAAGACGATAATTTGCACAACAACCGCCCAGAAGCTGGCTCCTTTGCGTTGTTGATGAGTATGTAACATTTTTCCTTCCAACCGTTCATTCAATTCCATGGTCGCTTTGAACAGCAAGAAGATCCCTCCTATCAACATAATTAAATCACGGGCACTGAAACGGTGCTCCCATAAAGTAACCAATGGATTAGTCAGGGAAATGAGCCAGGATAGGCTAAATAGCAGCAATATCCTCATGACAAGGGCACAGGAAAGCCCTGTCAGGCGAGCTTTATCTCTCTCTTTTTCAGGTAGTTTATCTGCCAGAATGGCAATGAATATTAAGTTGTCTATTCCGAGAACAATTTCTAAAACGATAAGTGTGGCCAGACCTGCCCATATCGTCGGATCAGCGATCCATTCCATATAATTTGTTTTACCTTTTAGTGGGACGGCATTTGCCGACTATTCAATAATGAGGATTGAAATGCGAAATATCAATAGATGATTTATCTCAGTTGGAAATTTTTTCAGCAAAAAAACGTCACGACGATATCGGTTGCATCAATAACTATCACCGATGACCATTCCTGAGTTAACATGTGACTTCATTAACAAATTGCCCGCTCTGTTTTGTTGCATACGGTATGTACACACTCGGTATCACGTATAGCATCTTGGGCGGGCGGCAGTCATTATTAGACGGGAGTTATTCATGTCCAAACAACAGATCGGTGTTGTCGGTATGGCGGTAATGGGGCGCAACCTGGCGTTGAATATTGAAAGCCGTGGTTACTCTGTATCTATTTTTAACCGCTCCAGCGATAAAACAGATGAAGTTATTGCTGAAAATCCAGGGAAAAAATTAGTTCCAAGTTATTCCATTGAAGAGTTTGTCGATTCGCTGGAAAAGCCACGTCGTATTCTGTTGATGGTTAAGGCTGGTGAAGCTACGGATAAAACCATTGCATCGCTGATGCCACATTTGGATAAGGGTGACATTCTGATCGATGGTGGCAACACCTATTTTCAGGATACTATTCGCCGTAATCATGAGTTGTCTGCACAGGGCATTAATTTTATCGGGACGGGGGTTTCTGGTGGCGAAGAGGGAGCGTTGAAAGGTCCTTCAATTATGCCAGGTGGTCAGAAAGAAGCTTATGAGTTGGTAGCCCCAATTTTGAAAGAGATCGCAGCTCAGGTTGATGGCGAACCTTGTGTGACTTATATCGGGGCAGATGGTGCAGGTCATTATGTGAAGATGGTTCACAATGGCATTGAATATGGTGATATGCAGCTGATTGCAGAAGCTTATTCTCTGTTGAAAAGCGCATTGAACCTAAACAATCAGGCGTTGGCTGAAGTATTCAGTGACTGGAACCAGGGTGAATTAAGCAGCTATTTGATCGAAATTACTGCTGATATTTTCCGTAAGCAAGATGAAGAGGGAAAATACCTGGTTGACGTGATCCTGGATGAAGCCGCTAACAAAGGTACCGGTAAATGGACCAGCCAAAGCTCGCTGGATCTGGGTGTTCCAGTAACACTTATTACGGAATCTGTCTTTGCACGCTATATCTCTTCTCTGAAAGATCAGCGCGTAGCTGCCTCTAAGGTTCTGTCAGGCCCGGACGTTCAGCTGTTCAACGGAGATAAGGCTGAATTTATCGAGAAAGTCCGCCGTGCCTTGTATTTGGGTAAGATTGTGTCTTACGCGCAAGGTTTTCAGCAGTTGAAAGCGGCATCGGATGAGTACAACTGGGATCTGAACTATGGCGAAATTGCCAAGATCTTCCGTGCGGGTTGTATTATTCGTGCGCAATTCCTGCAAAAAATCACCGATGCATACAATGAAAACCCAGCTATTGCGAACCTGCTTTTAGCACCTTATTTCAAACAAATCGCAGATGAATATCAGCAAGCTCTGCGTGATGTTGTTTCTTACGGTGTGCAGAATGGTATCCCAACGCCAACATTCTCGGCGGCAATCTCTTATTACGATAGCTATCGTTCGGCTGTATTGCCGGCTAACCTGATTCAGGCACAGCGCGATTACTTTGGTGCGCACACTTACAAGCGTACTGATAAAGAAGGTGTTTTCCACACTGAATGGTTGGACTAATCATTAAATATCTTTATACCAATCTAACTTGAAGATGCGTGTGATGTCTCCCCGCGAAGCGGGGGAGACATCAAGTTTCATATCGTGTTGAAAATGGCCATTTGAAGTTTAATGCGTATATACCAATCCAACTTCAAGATGTATGTAATTTCTCCCCGCGAAGCGGGGGAGACATCAAGTTTCATAGCGTGTTGAAAATGGCCATTTGAAGTTTAATGCGTATATACCAATCCAACTTCAAGATGCATGTAATTTCTCCCCGCGATGCGGGGAGAAATCAGGTTTCATATCGTGTTGTAAATTGCAACTTGAAGTTTAATGCGTATATAAGAAATGATGTGAAATAAAATTAAAGCATCAATCTAGAGGTTGCCACGCAAGCAATCGTTGGGCAAATCTCTCTAACCAGTGTGCTATCTCCGCATCGTGAAGATAAAGATATATGGTGAGGCAGAAGATAGTCAGGCTGAGTATTACCAGAACAAAAATATTATTCATATAATAATCACCCATTTTACCTGGTTAAATTATAGCAAACTTTAAATTGTCTTTTATTTATTGAGTATTTTCCGAAAAGCAACTAACTCCGGTGTAGCGATGCGAAGATAATCGCTTGTATTCAAAATAATCGAACGTTCCAGACTACCTGCATTAAATGCCAATTCCTCATAACGTTCGAATAAAAACGGATCGGCAACTAATTTCAGATCTGAGTGAAAACTAAATGGAGGGATGGCACCAAAAACACAACGAGTCAATTCAGAAACTTCTTTTGGGCTTGCCAGAGATGCCCGGCTCCCGCCAACTTGTTTGGCAAGAGTAGCAAGATCGGCTTGTTGGTCAGCAGGCAAGACAGCAAGGACATACTGTCGGTAATCCTTTCCTTTTACATGGCAAACCAGGGCCTTAGCGCCTTGCCCTAGCTGGGTTCCTCGTATTTTTGCCACTTCTTCTGAACGGCCGCCAGTCGCGTGTTCCATAACGCGATAGCGGGCATTGTTAGTGTCTAATAGGGTAGTGAGGCGTGCAAAGATGTCGTTTGTCACTAAAATATTCTCCTACATAAGCTTAAAGTAAATGATACCTATTTTTTCATGCTTGCTTCGGCACTTATTGATTTTGATCAAAATGACGAAAATAGATAAGTGTCACATTGTAATTCCATTTTTTTACATTCATGTTTGGAATACTTCAGTAAAACTTAAGGAGTTTCAAATGGCAGCATCAACTTTCTTTATCCCGCCAGTGAATAAAATCGGTATGGGATGCATGGACGAAGCCGTCGAATTAATAAAAACTTATGGCTACAGGCAGGCTTTGATTGTCACTGACCGCGTGTTAAACGAGATTGGTGTTGTTGGAACAGTTCAGGCTTTACTGGCAGATGTTGGAATAAAAAGTGCAATTTATGATGGAACCAATCCAAACCCAACTACGATTAATGTTGGAGAAGGTTTGGCAATTCTGCGCCAGCATAACTGTGATTGTGTGATCTCTTTGGGGGGTGGTTCACCGCATGACTGTGCAAAAGGTATTGCATTGGTGGCAGCGAATGGCGGGGATATTCGTGATTATGAAGGCGTCGATCGTTCAGCTAAACCACAGTTACCTTTGATTGCCATCAATACTACCGCAGGGACAGCTTCTGAAATGACACGCTTCTGTATCATTACAGATGTTGAACGTCATATCAAAATGGCAATTGTAGATAAAAATGTAACGCCTATTTTGTCAGTCAATGATTCTGCATTGATGGCAGGGATGCCAAAAGGATTGACTGCCGCAACGGGGATGGATGCGTTGACTCATGCTATTGAGGCTTATGTTTCTACGGCGGCAAATCCTATTACTGATGCTTGTGCATTGAAAGCGGTGACAATGATTAGCAATTATTTACGTCGCGCTGTTGAAGATGGCAATGACATGGAAGCGCGTGAAAACATGGCTTATGCCCAGTTTTTGGCTGGCATGGCGTTCAATAATGCTTCTTTGGGATATGTCCACGCCATGGCACATCAGTTAGGTGGGTTTTATGATTTGCCTCACGGTGTCTGTAATGCGGTTTTATTGCCACATGTACAGAGATTCAATGCAAAAGTTTCTGCTGCACGTCTGAAAGAGATTGCGGTGGCTATGGGGGTTGAAGTTAGTGCTTTAAACGATACGCAAGGTGCTGAAGCTTGTATTCATGCAATCAGTGAATTGGCAAAAGATGTGAATATTCCGTCTGGTTTGACTGAGTTGAACGTAAAAGAGGAAGATTTGCCAACATTAGCGACCAATGCGTTGAAAGATGCCTGTGGATTCACTAACCCGATTCAAGCATCACATGAAGAAATTGTTGCTATCTTTAAGGCAGCAATGTGATTCACTGCATGTTCTGGTCACATCACGATCCACTGACAAGTCCCATTATTTTCCAGGGGATTTGCCAGCGGGTTGAAATCTCTTAATGAAATGTTCGAGTTAAATCCCAACGCAACATTCTTCTTGTAAGAAGTTGATCAGGTTACCCAAATGCTGATAATCAGGTATACATACGATAGTACGGCTGTGTTTCTCCTGATGGATTAGCCCGACATTCACCATACGGTTGAGATGATGTGACAGCGTTGAAGGGGGAATACCTAGAGCTTTCTGAATGTCCCCTACCGAGGCTCCTTTATGACCTGCCTTAACTAAAAACCGGAATATAGCTAATCGGTGATAATTCCCCAGTTCCGCCAGACTTGCTGCGACTTCTTCGTGTTTCATACGTGTCTCTGAACCCAAATTTCTATGTTTCTAGAAATATACTTGACAGGAATTGTAATGGCAATCTATCATCCGTATTATTTCTATAATACTAGAAATATAGATATATAAGGAGCAGGTATGTCTTCGCAATTACAAGAAACCCTAAACATGTTTGTCTTCCTTGCCATAGAGTTATCAGCCTTGTTTATTGGTATTAGTTTGTTGGTTGGTATTCTCCAGCGGCATATACCTCCATCTAAGGTAGAAGCGTTACTGAGTGCTAACCGGAAAAGGGGATATTTTCTCGCTGCTGTCCTCGGCGCTATCACTCCTTTTTGTAGTTGTTCGACTATTCCTATGTTGAAGGGACTGATCCGTGCCAAAGCTGGTTTTGGTCCAATGATGGTATTCTTATTTTCTTCCCCGCTATTGAATCCCATCATCGTTGTATTGCTTGTTGCTACTTTTGGTCTGACGCTAACCGCTATTTACGTACTATCTGCCTTTCTGATCTCATTGGGGGCCGGATGGTTGCTACAAGTATTGGGATTTGAACGTTATGTACGCTACGAAGAGACATCTGGTTGTGGAGTTTCTGGGAGTAGTTGCGACGTTAAACCAACAATATCAAACAGTTGTGAATCAATGAAAGCTCCTTGTTGTTCTGCTACCCAAATGACCTCGCAATCTACAGGTTGTTGCGATAGCCAAACCACTAAAGTGGTTCGCCCAAAAAGTAAATATAGCGGTTTGTGGCAGGATGCTTGGGCAGATTTTAAGAACGTACTACCTTATTTATTCATTGGTATAGCAATAGGCAGTGTGATCTATGGCTATGTTCCGACTAGTCTGCTTGAAAAACATGCTGGCTCGGATAATCCGTTTGCTATCCCAGTTGCTGCTGTAATTGGAATACCACTGTATCTTCGCGCCGAAGCTTTGATACCGCTTTCAGCCGCTTTGATGACAAAAGGTGTCAGTGCTGGCGCGATTCTGGCATTAATTATCGGTGGTGCTGGCGCCAGCCTGACTGAGCTGATTTTATTACGTTCCCTATTCACATTTAAGCTTTTGGCTGCCTTTGTCGCAGTTATCCTTGCGATGGCAATGATTGCAGGTTACGCGGCGTTACTATTTTTCTGAATGTTCATCCAATAAACGTATCAGGTCGATCATTATTAGAGTTATACCAATCTAACTTCAAGGTGCGTGTGATTTCTCTCCGCGAAGCGGGGAAAAATCAGGTTTCATATCGTGTCGTAAATTGCAACTTGAAGTTTCATGCGTATATGTCAGGACTAAGATTGGGTTTTATTAGAGGTTATAGGAATAGAATGATGAAAACTAAAGAACAACAATTATCTCAGCGAGTTGAAAATGTACAAAACTATTATGGTACAACGCTTTCGAGCAAAGAAGATCTGGTAACTAATGTTTGTACTGTAGATAAACCACCTTCTGATGAGATCAAAGCCATACTAAAGATAGTCCATCCAGATGTGCAGCAGCGTTTTTATGGCTGCGGTACTCCTTTTCCTCCTTTGTTGACGGGAGCAACTGTGTTGGATTTAGGTTGTGGTGGTGGGAGAGATTGCTTCATTTTATCTAAGTTGGTAGGGCCAGAAGGAAATGTCATTGGTGTGGATACGACTCTTGAACAAATTGAATTTGCCAAGAGTTACGTCGAATATCACCGAGAAGCCTATGGTTACAACAAAAGTAATGTACATCTTATACACGGTAATATTGAGTCCTTGGATCTACTCAATTTACCGCCGAATAGTGTCGATGTCATAGTCTCCAATTGTGTCATTAACCTGGCGACTGCAAAATCTGATGTGCTTCAGGGAATGGCTCAATTGCTCAAACCTGGTGGAGAAATTTATTTTGCTGATATTTTTTCTGATCGTAGACTTTCCCAAGAATTGAAAAATGATCCCTTGCTGATTGGAGAATGTATTGGTGATGTATTGTATTACGGCGATTTTGTACGAATAGCGCGTGATGCAGGTTTTCGGGATATACGAATTGTTGCAAGTCATTTAAAAACTATTTGTAACAAATCCATTGAAGAAAAGCTGGGGAATGCAAGGCTGTATTCAATGACTCTCAGGTTATTCAAGATTGAGCTAGAAGATAGTTGTGAAGATTATGGTCAAGCTGCCATATACAAAGGTAATCTCCCTGGTGCTCCCACTCATTTTATGTTTGATCAAGAACAGGTATTTGAAACAGGGAAAGTGGTGCCAATATGTCGAAATACAGCAGATATTATTTGCAAAAGCCGATACCACAGCTTGTTTAGTGTGGTAGGTGGAGGTCGTACACACTATGGCGTTTTTAACGGTAAAACTACGCTAAGTAAATTTGCCGCCTCAGTTGATCCCATATATGCATTAAGCAGTTGTGGTTGCTAAAGCGAGACCTTATATTTCTTTTCCCGCAGCGCGGGACACGCATCTTAAAGTTGGATTGGTATGATCGGACAACTAGCAGTCACTTCGTACATGTACATATAGCGTGGTGAAGTGGCTGCTACTTTTCAAGATCTCAATTCCAGTATTGAAAATTACTTTTTGGCTGAGTGCCGTTGCTGCAATTGACGAATGATACTACTGAGGTCGAGCTTTTGATCCTGGAGTAAAACCAGCAGATGATAGAGCAAATCTGCGGCTTCGTTGGTCAGCTCTTCCCGATCATTGACTGTGGCGGCTAACGCGGTTTCGACGCCTTCTTCGCCAACCTTCTGGGCGATGCGTTTTGTGCCACTGGCATATAAGCGAGCAGTATAAGAACTGTCTGGCGAGGCATGTTTTCGGCTTGCCAATAATTGTTCCAATTCATAGAGAAAACCCCATTCGGTTTGTGCAGGCGCAAAACAGCTTTCACTGCCTGTATGACAGGTAGGACCAATAGGCTCTACTAAGGCTAACAAAGTATCGTTGTCACAGTCGGGATAGATACCGACCAAATTCAGAAAATGGCCGGAGCTTTCGCCTTTTGTCCATAATCGCTGTTTAGTACGGGAAAAAAAGGTCACTTTGCCAGAGTTGAGCGTGACATTTAGCGCTTCCTGATCCATGTATCCCAGCATTAACACGGTTCCAGAGATGGCGTGTTGAACAATGACGGGCATCAGATTATCCACTTTTTTCCAATCCAGTTTCTCTATTTCCTGGGTTGTTAATTGTCGTTTTGTCAACATGTCCTAACCTCGATGCCCTGTGTAGCAAGATATTGTTTGAGTTCGTTGATATTAATGATTTGTTTGTGGAAAACGGAGGCAGCCAAAGCGCCATCAACATTTGCAAGCTGAAAAGCATCGCGGAAGTGTTCTGGTGCTCCAGCCCCTCCAGAAGCAATCAGTGGTACAGAACAGACATCACGCACTAATTTTAGTTGGGTAAGATCATAACCATTGCGGACACCATCTTGATTCATCATATTCAGGACGATTTCACCAGCGCCGCGTTGTTGCACTTCTTTGATCCAATCCAATGTTTGCCAGCGGGTTGCGGTTGTACGCTTTTCATCCCCGGTAAATTGGTAGACTTGGTAATTGTTGGTATTTTCATCAAACCATGTATCAATACCCACGACAACACATTGCACACCATAGCGATCAGCCAAGCGGCTAATTAAACTTGGATCAACCAAGGCTGGGGAGTTAATGGAAATTTTATCTGCACCGAATGCTAAAATTTGTCCCGCCTCTTCGACGGATTTAATGCCACCCGCTACGCAGAAAGGGATATCGATAACTTCAGCGATTTTTGCCACCCAGTTTTTATCTACCACGCGACCGTCGGAAGAGGCGGTAATATCGTAAAACACCAACTCATCAGCGCCCTCCTGAGCATAGCGTTGAGCGAGCGGAACAATATCACCAATAATTTCATGGTTACGGAATTGTACGCCTTTGACGACTTGTCCATCACGGACATCCAGGCATGGAATTATGCGTTTTGCCAACATTGGATAGCCTCCGTCAGGGTAAATTTTCCTTCCAGTAGTGCGCGCCCGACAATGACACCTGCCACACCAGAAGCAGGTAGGGAAGAGATATCAGTGAGACTGCCAATGCCGCCGGAAGCCTGAAATTGGATTTGTGGATATTTGTGACTGATTTCCTGATAAAGCACAATATTAGAGCCATTTAATGTGCCATCACGGGAAATGTCGGTACATAAAACATGTTTTAGTCCGACAGGGAGATACTGCTCAATGACATACTCAAGGGTAGCGTTGCTGTTTTCTTGCCAGCCACTAATAGCGATTTGTTTTACCCCATCTGCATTGATGCGAACATCCAGTGCCAGCACAATGGCTTCTGCCCCGTAGTTTCGCAACCATTGTTTGACTAATTCAGGTTGTGTAATTGCCGTGGAACCAATAACAACCCGACTTGCACCTGCTTCAAGCAGGGTTGTTATATCTTCCTCTGAACGAATACCCCCGCCAACTTGAACGGGAACAGTAACGCCAGCCAGTAGCTCTTTTAAGAGTGCAATTTGGCGTTTGGCAGGATCTTTGGCACCGGTTAGATCGACTAAATGCAGTAACTTAGCGCCTTCCTGTTCATATTGCTGTAAGCGTGAGAGTGGAGAACTGCCATAATCTCGACGTTGGTCATAATCTCCTTGATGCAAACGCACCACATTGCCATCGATTAAATCTAATGCAGGTATAATCATGCGGTTACATCTCCAAAAAGTTTTTTAGTAGTTGTACGCCAGCTGCCCCTGAACGTTCAGGGTGGAATTGCACCCCAAAGAAATTATCTTTTGCAATGGCGCTACTAAATGTATTGCCATATTCAGTTTGAGCAATCGTATATTCACCGACAGGCAGGGCATAACTGTGAACAAAATAGAAACGGGAATTATTTGCGATAGAGCGAAACAGTGGATTATCTGTCTGCGCTTTCACCTGATTCCAGCCCATATGTGGCAATGGCAAATCTGTGGTCACCATTTTTTTGACGCGGGCGTCAATGAGCTGCAAGAGAGGGATGTTATCACCTTCTTCGCTGATTCGGGCCAGCAATTGCATGCCAAGACAGATACCTAATACGGGTTGGGTAAGCGAATTAATCAAGGGAATTAATTGTCGTTGTTCAAGTTGTTTCATTGCGGCAGTCGCCGTACCCACTCCCGGTAGAAATAGTTTATCGGCTGCCTGAACAATATCCGCATCTAAACTCACCGTCGGCTCATAACCTAACCGGCGGATGGCATAGGCAACGGAAGCGAGGTTAGCGCAGCCTGTATCTAGAATAACAACGTTCATCATAGTTTCCTTTACGCCTTTCCTATAAAACACCTTTGGAACTCGGCAAGATATCGCCCTCTACGCGAATAGCTTGACGTAACGTTCGGCCAAACACTTTAAACAGGCTTTCCGCCCGATGGTGATCATTCTTGCCTTTAGTTTTCAAGTGTAAGGTGCATCCCATTGTGTAAGAGAGAGAACGGAAAAAATGCTCGATCATTTCTGTACTCAAATCACCAACCCGTTGGTGTTTAAATTCAGCTTTATATTCAAGATGTGGGCGACCGGAAATATCCAGAGCACAGCGAGCAAGGCATTCATCCATTGGTAGCATAAAACCAAATCTGGCAATACCGCGTTTATCCCCCAGTGCTTGCTTTAAAGCTTCTCCCAGTGCGAGGCCGGTATCTTCAACAGTATGATGATCGTCAATATAGAGATCACCCTTGACTTGGATATTCATGCGGAAGCCGCCATGAGTTGCGATTTGATCCAGCATATGGTCGAAAAAACCGACGCCCGTATTGATACGACTTTCTCCTTCACGATCCAACCAAATTTCAATATTGATAGCGGTCTCTTTGGTTTTTCTTTCAACATGGGCATGGCGATCTTTACGGGTCAGTTGTTGACAAATGAGCGGCCATCCTAGTGATTCGGGTTGGTAGCGAATGCCTTTGATCCCCATATTTTGGGCTAATTGTAGATCGGTTTCCCGATCACCGATGACGTAACTGTTGTCAGTATCAATGGCATTGTCTGCCAGATATTTTTGTACCAACCCAAGTTTGGGTTTACGACAGTGACAGTGATCTTCTGGTTTGTGTGGGCAGATCAACACCTCTTCAAAATGAATACCTTGTGAAGTGAAAACCTGCATCATCAAGGCATGAGGTGGCTCAAAATCCGTTTGTGGAAAACTAGCTGTACCTAACCCATCCTGATTAGTGATCATCACTAACTTATAATTGGCTTTTTGCAGGGCGAGTAAGGCAGGGATCACACCAGCTTCAAAAGCCAATTTATCAAGGCGATCAACTTGATAATCACTGGGTGGCTCGGTGATCAATGTTCCATCGCGGTCAATAAAAAGCATTTTCTGGCTCATGGATTTTCAGTTTCCTTGATTTGTTGAGGTTGGTTGGAAAGTGCACTAATGGCACGAACCAGTTGTTCACATTCATTCCGGTTGCCGACGGTAATACGCAGGCAATTTGTTAATCCTGGCTGTTTACGCTGGTCACGCAAGATGATCCCTTGTTCCCATAGCGTTTTAAATACAAGCCCTGCATCGGTAAATTTCGCCAAAATATAGTTGGTTTCACTTGGAAATACGTTTTCAACCAACGCCAGTTTACTGAGGGCTTGCTGGAGATAAGCCCGATTGTTGATGATCTCTGCCACACGATTTCTCATTGTTGCAATGCCTGCTTTAGTGAGTGCTTGTGCCGCGATATCAGCAACAGGCGTCGCCAGTGGATAAGGGGCAATCACTTTTAGCATCAGTGCGATGATATCGGCAGAGGCCAGCGTAAATCCACAACGTAATCCAGCCAAAGCAAAAGCTTTCGAGAGAGTTCGCAAAATAACTAAGTGAGGATAGTCATGTAGCCAACGGGTGGTAGCATGGGTAGTTGTATATTGTGGGTAAAATTCGATATAGGCTTCATCAATAGCAACGATGGCTCGGTTACGGGCTAATTCAAGGATCTGGCGTAGTGCCGCAGGATCAATCAGGTTGCCTGTTGGATTGTTGGGGCTACAGATATAGATTAGCTTGACGCGATCCAGATTATTTTTGATAGCGGCAATATCTGGTTGCCAGTCAGCGCTGGCAGGAATTTTTTTCTGTTCTACACCGAAAGTTTCGGCGCTAACACTGTACATACCATAGGTTGGTGGACAAAACAGGACCGCATCGCGTCCTGGCTCGCAGAAAACGCGGATCAGCAGTTCGATAGATTCATCGGCTCCACGGCTGACAAGAACTTGCTCCGGTTGCAGGCCAGCATAATCGGCATAACGCTGAATGACGGTTGCTGGTTGGCATTCAGGATAGCGATTGAGTGTATTTTCGGTGAGTTGGAAATCGGGGGCGATGGGATATTCATTCGCATTTAACCAAATATCACCACGACCACCCAGACGACGGGCAGACATATAAGGGACTAATTTGCGAACGTTTTCTCTTGCCAATGAATTGATATCAAAAACTGTACTCATGATTGTTCCTTAATTTTTTATGGCTATCAAACCCCGTGGTTCTCAGTCTGCATTCTTCAAGACTGCCATACGTAATGTAACGGCATTTTTGTGCGCGATAAGCTGTTCGGCCTGTGCCAGTGTTTCGATAGTGGGGGCGAGTTTTTTTAATCCTTGTGGCGTGATCCGTTGGACGGTCATTCTTTTCAGGAAATCAGCCAGACCGAGACTGGAATAGGTTGAAGTATAGCCGTAGGTAGGCAGAACGTGATTGGTGCCGGAAGCGTAATCTCCGGCGGATTCAGGCGACCAGTCGCCAAGAAAAATAGAACCGGCGTTGGTAATCTGCTCAACCAGTTGTTCAGGCTGACGAGTTTGGATGATCAAGTGTTCTGGACCATATTGGTTGCTGATTGCGACGCACTGGTCGAGATCTTGCGTAATAATTATCCGGCTGGCTTGCAAGGCTTGAATTGCGATCTGCTGGCGTGGCAAGGCTATGAGTTGGGTTTCAATTTCATAGATAACTTTTTTAGCTAAATTTTCATCGGGAGTTAGCAATATCACTTGGGAATCGGGGCCGTGTTCTGCCTGTGAAAGTAGATCTGCTGCGGTAAATACGGGATTGGCTCCGCTGTCAGCGATAACCAATACTTCGGATGGGCCTGCGGGCATATCGATTGCCGCGCCGTCAAGCTGTTGGCTGACCTGACGTTTGGCCTCTGTTACCCATGCATTTCCGGGACCAAAAATTTTGTCTACTTTGGCAACGGATCCTGTTCCGAATGCCATTGCGGCAATCGCCTGAGCACCACCGATTTGAAATATTTCGCTGATCCCACAGAGTTGCGCAGCATAGAGTATTTCATCGGCAATAGGGGGAGGAGAACACAAGATAACTTTACGGCAACCTGCAATGTTGGCGGGCGTACCTAACATTAATACGGTTGAGGGCAGGGGAGCAGATCCGCCAGGAATATAGAGTCCAACCGAATCTATTGGGCGTGTAACTTGTTGGCAGCGAACTCCGGGCAATGTTTCGACGTCAATTTCTGCCGGTTTTTGTGCTTCGTGGAATTGCCGGATATTGTTCATAGCCTGTTGCATAGCTTGCTTAATTTCTGGGGACAGACGAGCGGCGGCTGCATCCACTTCGTTGGCAGAAATTCGGATGGTTTCAACAATGGTTTTGTCGAAACGTTGGCTAAGCTCTTGTAATGCCTGGTCGCCTCGTGTTTTCACGGTTGCCAAAATCTGTTTCACTGTATCGGCAATATCGTCGGATGCGGCAATAGCCGGACGGGTCAGCAATATTTTTTGTTGTTCTGGCGTACATGCTTGCCAGCGAATGATGGTTTTAAAATTAGTGTTCATCAAAGTTACTCCATCATTTTTTCAATTGGCAGCACCAGAATAGAACTGGCACCTAATGCTTTGAGTTTCTCCATTGTTTCCCAAAACAGGGTTTCACTACTGACCATATGCATGGCCACGCGATTTTGGGCGCCTGCCAGCGGCAAGATCGTGGGGCGTTCTGCACCTGGCAGCAGGGAGATAATCTCTTCCAACTTATCGTTGGGAGCATGTAGCATGATGTATTTGGATTCTCGTGCCTGAATGACGCCTTGGATACGGAGCATCAGTTTGTCAATAAGCTGCTGTTTGGCTTCTGATATCTCTCCGTCACGTTGGATCAAACAGGCTTTTGACCGATAAATAACCTCAACTTCCCGTAAGCCATTGGCTTCCAACGTGGCACCTGTGGAAACTAAATCACAGATAGCGTCTGCAAGCCCTGCTCGGGGGGCAACTTCGACTGAACCATTGAGAAGACAAGGTTTAAAGAAAATGCCTTTTTGGTCTAAATAACGTTTCAATAAGTGTGGGTAAGAGGTTGCGATCCGGGCATTTTGCAGGCATTCCACGTTGGTATAATCGCAATCGAAAGGCATTGCCAGGGAAAGCCGGCAATCGCCAAAATCGAGGCGGCGTAATATCAGATAGCGAGGATCTTCTCCTTGTGCCTGGCGAGTCAGTAGCTCTTCTTCAAGCACGTTTGCCCCAATAATGCCCAGATCGACAACTCCATCCATCACGAGGCCCGGAATATCATCATCACGGACACGCAGAATGTCGATAGGCATATTTTCAGCGAATGCGATCAGGCGCTGTTGCTGTAAGTTAATTTTGATGCCGCAACTCGCCAGCAATGCTCTGGAGTCATCACTCAGACGGCCTGATTTTTGAATGGCGATACGTAAGCGTGTTTTATCTAGCATGTTTTGTCCTATCTCAAGATTCAGTTAGTCATTAATTCCTAAAAAGCGGAAACAAAAAACCCCCGGAAAATCTTCCGAGGGTTTTTATCGTATTCGCACCACCGGAAGACGGGTCAAATGTCTTCCAGCACACAGCAGCCTGAAAGACTAGTCAGGATGATGGTGATGATGATGGTTAAACTGAATACGGTTCATATATGCGAATTCTCTATTTTTCTTACAAAAAAAGTTTTATACAAAAATATGCTGTACTGAATAATGGCGGTACGTAACGTTATGTTTGTGACTAAGGATTGGTTGCTTGTTGTTTAACCTATACGATCTTGTGTATAAAAAGCAAACTTTATTTTAAAGGAGATGTTTGTTTCTTAATAACTCATTGTTTTTAAATAAAAATGTGTTTTGTTGCTATTAAACGAATATATGAGTAATGTTAGCCGTGGTTATGTAATAGCCTAAAAATCAAAATGGCATTGCTTTTGGGAGGGTAGGGTGAGAAAAGTTTCCATTATTGGATTAGGGTGGTTAGGAATGCCATTGGCACAAGCACTACAAAGCGAGGGAATGCAGGTAGTTGGTAGCAAAACAACACCAGATGGTGTTGAAGCGGCGTGTATGTGTGGAATAGATTGTTACCAACTAAATTTGGAGCCTCAGCTTGTGTGCGGTGCAGATGATCTTGATCAGCTGATGTCTGTTGATGTGCTGGTTTTGACATTGCCTGTTAGTGGTGTTGCTGGTGGTGGGAAGGAATATGTAAAAGCAGTACAACTGGTTGTTGATACTGCACTTTCGTATTCGGTTCCACGGATTATTTTCACCAGTTCTACTTCAGTTTATGGTTCATCTGTGGGTTATCTCAATGAAGATGAGGCTGTGTCCCCTGAAACTGAGTCAGCCAAGGCACTGGTTGAATTGGAAAACTGGCTGCATCAATTACCTAATACATCGGTCGATATCTTGCGTCTTGCCGGACTGGTGGGAAATGGGCGTCATGCAGGGCGTTTTCTCGCTGGAAGGAAGGCACTCAGTGGAGGAGAAAGTGCGGTCAATTTGGTACATCAAGACGATGCTATTTCTGCCATTAAGCTTCTTATTCAACAACCAAAAGGCGGGCATCTTTTTAATTTGTGTGCACCAATACACCCAAAAAGAGCCGAGTTTTATCAGTCAGCCAGTCGCCAGCTCGATCTGACGCCGCCAGAATTTTTACAGTCAGAAAACGCAGAAATCGAAAGTAAGGCAGAGAAAATCGTTGATGGTAGCCGTATCTGTCGGGAACTGGGATTTGAGTATCAGTTTCCAGATCCCGGCAGAATGCCAATGAGTTAATGAAATACCAGGTAAAACCTCAGCTTATTTCTATCATAACAATTTTTCTGAAAGCGGGTCTTTCGGTCAGCAATTGATACCAGCGCTCTAAGTTTGGCAGGGATGGACGCTCTATTTCTACGTTTAGCCATAAATAAGCCAGTGGTGCCAGGGCAATATCAGCCATACTAAATTTGTTGCCGGAAAGGTATTGCTGAGTGCTTAGAGTGTCATCGACAATTCTTAGCCATTTTTCAATCTCTGCTAACAATTGGCTGATGATTTTAGGGTCACGTTGATCTGCCGGTGTTCTGACAAAGTTGATCATAAATTGTTTAGTCGGAGGGAAGAAGTTGCAACCAACCCAATCCATCCATTTTTCAACACTGGCTCTTTCTTGAAGATCGGCGGGGTAAAGCGTGTCTTTGCCGAATTTCGCCGCAATATAGCGAACAATCGCGTTGGATTCCCATAAGATAAAATCGCCTTCTTGCAAACAAGGAATAACTGCATTGGGATTCATACGCAGGTATTCAGGATCGTTGAGTTTGCCAAATTTGCCACCAACATCCATTTGTTGATATGGCACATTTAGCTCTTCCAGACACCAAAGCACTTTTTTCACGTTTGATGAATTTTTACGGCCCCAAATTGTCAACATTATTTTCTCCTTGAGAACAGTACACTTTTAATACTTGATAATATGACAATAAAATTGATTGAATAACAGAAAAATCTTTACGTTATTGGGTTGGAGTCTTCATTTATAACATCCTATATTAATAGAGTTTTAGCAGAGAAAAAGGGCGAGCGATGATGAAAAAAAGACAGCAGATATCGATAATTAAATTTTTTACTTTTGGCTTGGGTGTTTTTTGGTTGGCGAATATCAGTGTATATGCAATGGAACAACCCGCAGCGCCCGAAATTGATGCAAAAGCCTATGTGTTGATAGATTATGCCAGTGGAAAAATTCTGGCCTCAAATAACGCGGATGAGCGGTTAGATCCTGCCAGCTTGACGAAGATAATGACCAGTTATGTTGTCGGGCAGGCGATCAAGTCAGGAAAAATTACCACAGAAGATCAGGTAACGGTTGGTAAAGATGCCTGGGCGACAGGGAATCCAATACTTAAGGGTTCATCGCTTATGTTTCTGAAACCGGGTGACAGGGTTAAGGTGATTGATCTGAACCGCGGTGTTGTTATCCAATCCGGCAATGACGCCGGTATTGCACTTGCAGATTATGTTGCAGGCAGTCAGGATGCTTTCGTTGATTTGATGAATAAATACTCAGAAACACTAAAGTTGACGAACACCCATTTCAAAACAGTGCATGGCCTGGATGCAGCAGGGCAGTATAGTACAGCCTATGATATGGCACTTTTAAGTCAGGCCATGATCCGTGATGTGCCGGAAGAATACGCCCTGAATAAAGAAAAAGTGTTCACTTTTAACAATATCCGCCAGCCTAATCGCAATCGTCTGTTGTGGAATAAAAACATGAATGTGGATGGTATCAAAACCGGACACACCAGTGGCGCTGGCTATAATCTTGTTGCGTCGGCAACTGAAGGACCAATGCGTTTGATTTCGGTGGTATTGGGTGCGCCTAGTGATCGCGTACGTTTTTCTGACAGTGAAAAACTTTTGTCATGGGGATTTCGTTTTTATGAATCGGCAACACCGTTGAAGGCCAGTGATACCTTGGTGACGGAGAAAGTCTGGTATGGAACTCGTCCAGAAGTCGCATTGGGCGTGGAAAAAGATGCTTCCGTGGTAGTTCCTCGTGGACAAATAGGGAATTTGAAAGCGAGCTTTACTCTGGATAATGCTTCTCTTGAGGCGCCATTAGCACAGAACCAAGTAGTGGGTACGGTGAATTTCCTGCTGAATGATAAAATTATTGACCAGCGCCCTCTGGTCGTTAAAGAAGCCGTGGCAGAAAGTGGCTTCTTCGGACGTATGTGGGATCTCGTTGTAAAAACAGTTAGTGGCTGGTTTAACTCAATCTTTGGTTAACCTGTACCGATTAATATCTAAATGAAAAAATGCCAGTCGATCTTTTGATGACTGGCATTTTTTTAGGTGCTGCTGTTGAAAAAATCAGCGCATGGATTTTGATTACATGACGGAGTAAATCGCCGCTGAGATAGCAATTGAACCGGTCACAATAACAAAAATATTGCTTGGTTTACCTGCATATTTGCGCATAGCTGGAACTTTTTTGATTGCGTACATTGGCATGATAAACAGGATCATCGCAATAACTGGCCCACCCAGCGATTCAATAATGTTCAGGATACTTGGATTAAGTGTCGCGACGAGCCAGGCACTCACGAGCATAAAGAGGCTAGTGATTCGATTCAGCGTTTTATGCTGAACAGTCTTACCACGCGTGTTCATCATTGCTTTGTTCACAATACCGTTAAAGCCTTCACGAGCGCCCAGATAGTGGCCGAGGAAAGACTTGGTTATAGCAATAAAAGCGATAAATGGCGCAATATACTCAATAGTTGGTACACGGAAGTGGTTAGCCAGGTAGGACAGAATAGTAATGTTCTGTGCTTTTGCTTCTGCCAGATTTTCTGGTGACAAGCTCAGTACGCAACTGAAAACAAAGAACATGACTGTCAGTACCATCATGATGTGGGCATAGGCCAGAATGCGGGAACATTTTTTCTCTGCGTGCTCACCATATTCTTCACGTTTTGCCACTGCGAATGCTGAGATGATTGGGGAATGGTTAAAAGAGAAAACCATAACAGGGATTGCCAGCCACAGGGTAAACAGCAGACCATTATTGCTTGTCGCAGACAGGGTACTGTCTTGCAACAGGTTATCAAAAATGGCAGTGTTCCAGTGAGGAATTAAGTACAAGGCTAACAGCATCAAAACGGTGACGAATGGGAATACTAAGACACTCATGGCCTTAACGATGGCTTTTTCGCCGAAACGGATGATGCTCATCACTCCCAGGAGCAATACTAGTGCCAGCAATGCACGTGGCGGAGCATCTATCTGTAGCTGATGCACAAGAAAGCTCTCTACCGTATTGGTTAGTGCAACACTGTACACGAGCAGAATAGGATAAATAGCAAAAAAATAGAGGACAGTGATCAGAAAGCCTGCAACTTTACCAAAATGTTCTTCTACCACGCCGGTGATATCATCACCACTGCTTTTACCAGATAAAACAAAACGGCACATTCCACGATGCGCAAAAAATGTCATGGGAAGAGCAAGAATTGCCATGATAATGAGTGGAATTAAACCACCAATACCTGCATTGATGGGAAGAAATAAAACACCGGCACCGATCGCTGTGCCATATAATCCCAGCATCCATACTGTGTCTGATTTACGCCAGGTAGTGTGATTGCTTTTGCTGGAAGCAGAGGATGCTATCGAACCTGCTTGAGATGTGTCCATAAGTATCTCCGAAATAACGCGGTAAAGTAAAATTTAAAAACTACTAAACCCGTACATTAATTAAATGCACGAGTTGGATTTTTATATGAATAATAAGTTGCCTAAAATATGTTCATTTAAAACAAAGGATCTTCAACTCATCAGCTTTGTCTATACGCATTAAACTTCAAGCTGCAATTTATAACATGATATGAAACCTGATTTTTCCCCGCTTCGCGGGGAGAAATTACATGCATCTTGAAGTGAGATTGGTATAAATCTAAAAAAACTTAACCCCTGACTTTTGGTAGGGGAAATATAGTTATTTTCAGTGAAATGTACCGTGATCACTCTCGCAATTGCAAGATTTATATAAAAAAGGAAAATTGTTACAGATATTTATCTAAATGTTGAATAAATATTAAATAAAATAAAATGCGATTTTTGTTAAAGAATATATCATTATTTTTATTTTAAATTCTAATACCTATCTGACTTATTGCTTAATAATATTTACATATTAATGAAGTTTTCTTTTTTGGTGTTTGAATAGCCTGTAATTGAATTATAAATGCCAATATTTCTATCTTGATATACCTCTATTTATAGCCTAATTTACATTAACTTTTTGATAAATAATGTGAATTTTTGTGCATGAAATATGGCATTCATTTGTTGAATGAAAATGTGTTGAGTATTGATTATGCCTTAATAAGCGTTTTAAGGGTAATCAATTGTTGTGTGTGAAATGTGTTCTTTAACTCTGTGTTTATGAAGAAACAGTAATCATTTTATGGTTATATATTGTTAAATATAACGAAGGATTTTATCCTGATATTTAAAGCTACGATAAAGCGTAGAATAAATGTTAAAAAATTTCTTGAGCAAAATAATACCACGCTTTTTTTATGGATATCAGTTACACCAACTATCATATACGAATTAAACTTCTGGTTGCAATTTACAACATGATATGAAACCTGATTTCTCCCCGCTTTGCGGAGAGAAATCACACGCATCTTGAAGTTAGATTGGTATAGAGATATATGGCTGGTGCATATTTACATTGGATTAATTTTTTACCCAGCCTTTTTTGATAAAAAATGCGCAGCAAAATTGGTAGAGTCGGGTAAGTTTGTTTTGTAAATGAGCTCCGCATTGGTTCCAAAATATTTGGGAGAAAGCGCACCCCAACAGGCTGACCAAAAGTGCTCCAATCATATCGATTGGCCAGTGAACGCCCACATAGACACGAGACCAGGCAATGGCACAGGCGATGATCATCAGAGATAAACCTAACCAAATGCGGTGCCAAAATATAAATGCCAGAGCAAAAGTAAAGACTGCTGTGCCGTGGTTACTGGGAAAGGATTCTGTAGGAGCATGATAGAGAAAATTATAGCCAAAACCTTCAACAAATGGCCGGGCATGTGGAACGATTATTCCGATGATATAGGAGGTCGCCATGCCAAAAGCAAAAGCAATGCAAGATTTACTGACAACAATGCGTTGAGATGTGATGGCTCTTTCTTTTCCCCAAAGCCAGCAAATGGCCAATGTGATAGGGTAAATAAATACGCAATATTTCGCTATAAAGATGGCAAGCGAGATCATTGCTGGTGGTGAATCTGGGGTTGCATTGATAAAAGTAAACAAATTGTGGTTAAGTTGTTCTAGCAAAGTCAGCCTCACAAGCGAGATATTTACGTAAACAGGGTGATTTTATTTTATCAACTCATTGTTAACAATTATAATTTCACATAAAAAAGCGAATTACATTGATTCATAACTTTATTTAATGTTTGTTGATGTTGCATGAGTAAATAATATAGGGATTGCAATAATAATGAAAGATAACCACTATCTTGCAAGTCATTCGTGACTAACAAAAAACCCGATAGCCTTTAACCAAAGTGGGTGACTATCGGGCTCCTCAATATGGGGACATCAAAGAAAAGCAGTGGCAATAATTAAGACTGCATTATGATGTGAAAGTTCTCATCCTTGAGAAAAAAATCGCGAAATTTTTTCAAGAAGGTGGCATTTTTCGAAGGGCAAATATGGTTAAGGCTCCCGCTATCCAGGAGGGAGACAGTTTCTGGCTGGATAGCGGTTTTTTTGTCAACTGATTTTACAGCTAATTATTGGTACAGTTCCAGATTGTCTTTAGCATAAGCTTCAAAATCTGTATAGCCACCGATATGTTTCTCGTCAATGAAGATCTGGGGAACAGTCTCAACAGGTTTACCCACCGTTTTTGATAAGTCGTCTTTGGTGATGTTTTCAGCCCAGATATCGACATAGCGATAATCAAAGTCGTCGCGTACTTTTTTTAGTTTTTCAGCGAGTTCTTTGGCACGAACGCAATAAGGACAACCAGGGCGGCCAAAAATGACAGTGTACATACAAACTCCTTAGTGGTAATGATCATGAACTTCATAGAATGTCATCTGAAGTTACTATGCTTGTAAATGTTAACAAAAAAAAGCAGGAATTACCTTTTGTTGTAATTAGCCCTGCCGATAAACGGAATTTAGATATGATAGACTTACTCAGTAACAGAAATCTATTGAGTAACGGAAATTCTATTTTTAAGCTGGAACAGGTTAAAGAATGAAAATGAACCCATCAAAAGAGATGCGCTCATTGGCTGACATGCCTAAGTTAGTCATTTTATTGGAAATATTTGGCGTGGGGCTGTTGATTCTGGCTTACTTGTCAATAACTGATAGCATAATTCTATCGCCTTTACTAATGACGACAGAAGCACACATTGCTATGATTTTATTGGGTATCGGTTGCTTGATTCCAGCAGCTATCCATATTATCTGTCGTGCAGTCTATAATCTTTCCTTTTTGGGAATTGATCATAAGAAAGCAGATAAAAGCCATCAGATTGTCACTGATGATGAAAAAACAAAATAGATTAATTATTGTACATGCGGCTGCTTGCTGGGAAGTTCCCTTAGGTAGCATGTGTAACTTCTCGGTCATATGAGGTTAATTCGATGGATTCTATGGTTACTCCCGATTTGTCAATTTTGCGCACGTGGCTTGAACAGCTCAAGATCTCTTATTTTGAGAATGATTCAGGCACAGTCTTGCATTTGCCTCATATGCAGAATATTGATGGCTTGTTTGATGCCAAGATCGATCTGTTGGGTGATGTTGTATTGCTTTCTGCTTTGGCCGAAGTCAGGCCAACTGCGATAATTCCATTGGTTGCTAATTTGAGTCAGATTAATGCGTGTTCTCTGACTGTGAAGGCATTTATCGATGTTCAGGATGAAAATTTGCCTAAATTGATTGTTTGTCAGGCTTTCCCTATTGCTGCTGGCATGACATTCAGACAATTCTCCAATTTCATGCAGCAGGGTGAAGAGCAAATTGCGAATGTAATTTTTGAAATTCACAGCAATAATCTTCTCTATGTCAATAGTGATATGGAAAGTGAGGTGGAAGTTGAAGATGAAGAATCCTTAACTTCAACGAAAACATCAACATTTACTTTGCACTAATATTTTTTTTGATATGGTTTTTTACGATGCAATGTGCGCAGTATACCGCGGGGCATTGTCACTCTTGCCAGTGGCTCGATAAGTCCTATTCACAGCAATTATATGATAAACAACAACATTTAAAGCAACTTTTACAGGAAGGATCAGTATTACATTGGTTGCCACCAGTAAGTAGCAAAACAAGTGAGTTCCGTAATAAAGCCAAGATGGTGGTCAGTGGCAGTGTTGAACGTCCATTGCTTGGTATGTTGCATCGTGATGGCAGAACGGTGGATCTCTGTGACTGTCCGTTGTATCCAAAATACTTTCAGACGGTATTTGCAGTCATAAAAACATTTATCGCCAAAGCTGGTTTGGTTCCGTACAACGTTGAACGTCGGAAAGGGGAATTAAAATATATTCTTCTGACGGAAAGCCGCGCTAATGGCGAAATAATGCTGCGCTTTGTCTTGCGTTCGGAAACAAAGCTGGCTCAATTAGCGCAGGTTTTGCCTTGGCTGAAGGAACAATTGCCACAAGCAACAGTGATCTCCGCTAATATTCAGCCAACCCATATGGCAATTCTGGAAGGTGAGAAGGAAATCATTTTTACCGAACGTAAGATGCTACAGGAAACTTTTAACGGTATTCCGCTGTACATCCGCCCGCGTAGTTTTTTCCAGACAAATCCAGATATTGCTTCAGCGCTGTATGCCACAGCGGGGCGCTGGGTTAGGGAACTAAACATTAGCAGTATGTGGGATCTGTTTTGTGGTGCTGGCGGTTTTGGTTTGCATTGTGCAGACCAAAAAACCCGATTGACAGGGATTGAGATCAGTGCTGAAGCAATTAGTTGTGCTAGAAGTTCTGCCAAAAGCCTGGGGTTGGAGCAGGTGGATTTTCAGGCATTAGATTCCACTCATTTTGCCCTTGATAAATCACAATTACCTGAGTTAGTGCTGGTAAACCCTCCGAGAAGAGGAATTGGTAAAGAGCTATGTGAATACCTTAGCCGGATGGCACCTAAATTTGTTCTCTATTCGAGCTGTAATGCTCAGACGATGGCGAAAGATATCACGATGCTTAAACAATATCGAATAGAAAAAGTACAGTTATTCGATATGTTTCCTCATACTGAACATTATGAAGCACTGGCACTGTTAGTTCTTAATGTAAGCTAACAATCTGATATCTTGGTTACTCCGTGATAATGGTAAGTTATCACGGGTAAGAATGGTGAAATCAGATAATTAAGTGTGAATGCTGATTAATTGCGATGTTCAAATGATAAAGCACGCTGTTCAATTAAACGCATCAGCAGTGTCAAAAGACCATTTATGCAAAGGTAAATAATGCCTGCGGCAATAAATATTGTTGCATCGTAACTACGCCCAAATTGAAGCTGGCTGTATCCCATGATGTCTAATAAGGTGATTGTACTGGCTAGTGAAGTGCTCTTGAAAATCAACACGACTTCATTGGAATAGGAAGAGAGTGCTCGCTTAAGAGCATAAGGTAGCAAGATGCGCATAGAATGCATTTTGGACATACCAAGAGCCTGACAAGATTGCCATTGTCCGGCAGGAATTGCTTTAACAGCGCCGTAAAATAGCAGGGTTGAGTAGGCTGCACTGTTCAATGTAAGTGTGACCATTGCACAGAGCCACGGCTCTGATATAAGTTGCCAGAACCACGGATATTCCTTGAGTGATGGAAATTGCCCCGGCCCATAGTAAATTAAGAAGAACTGAACGAGGAGCGGGGTCCCGGTAAATAGTGTGATATAGCCTCTGACCAATTGAGAAAGTGCAGGCAGTTTCATTGTCAGAATCATGGTCAAGACAATGGATAGCATGAATGCGGCCAGCAATGCTGAGAAAGTCAAACTGAGGCTGGTTTGTAAGCCAGGTAAAATTTCTTTGATATATTCAAACATCATGAAGCACTCCGTTCAAAATGGGTGGCGCGTATTTCAAGCTGTTTGAGAATAAATTGGCTTACCAGGGTGATGATCAGATAGATAGCAGCAACAATCATATACCATGTGAACGGCTCCTGAGTTCGGGTAGCGATACTTTTGGTTTGTAACATTAGATCATTAACGCTGATTAACGAAACCAGGGCAGTATCTTTTAATAAAACCAGCCATTGATTACCAAGCCCTGGCAAGGCGTGGCGCCACATTTGAGGCATAATCAAGCGAAAAAAGATACGGCGTTGGCTTAATCCCAGAGCTTGACCCGCTTCCCATTGCCCTGTCGGAACAGCTTTTAATGCTCCCCGCAGCGTTTGTGAAGCATAAGCAGAATAGAGCAGAGACAGCGCAATAACACCGCACAGAAAAGGGCTGACATCAAAGTTGTCAATTTCCATCTGTATTCTAAAGTGCCAAACAATGAGATTGATATCAAAACCATCCGACAGCGTAATGAGGAGTTGGGAACTGCCAAAATAGATGAAGAGAACAACTAAAATTTCAGGCAATCCTCTGATCAAGGTAACCCAACAGGAGCCTAAAAAAGCAATCGGTTTCCAGCGAATGGATTCCCATGCAGCAAAAAACATTGCCAGAACCAAACCGACGACAAGCGAGGAAATAGCGAGGCCGACGGTGACTCCGGCGGCACTGATTAAAGAGAGAAGTTCATTCATTAGAATTGAGTTTATTGTTTAAACCATTTTTTGTAGATGGTATCGTAAGTACCGTCTTGTTTAACTTCCGTTAATGCTTTGTTCAGTTTATCCAGCAACTCAGTATTGCCTTTGCGAACCGCAATACCTAAACCGATACCAAAGTAGTTTTTGTCTGTCACTTTTTCGCCAACCGTACTTAATTCTTTATTCTTTTTCAGCCATTCATTGACGACAGCTGTATCACCGAACAACGCATCAATACGACCATTTTTTAAATCAAGGATTGCATTTTGGTAGCTATCATAAGGTACGGTTTTCAGCTCTTTATGTTGCTCCATCAAATACTTCTGGTGTGTAGTACCATTCTGAGTACCGACTTGTTTACCTTTGAGATCGGCAACTTGAGCAAACTTCCCTTTGATAGCAACGAAAATGGCAGAGTTATCATAATAAGTTTGGGTGAAATCAACTTGTTTTTTCCGATCCGGTGTGATGTCGATACCCGCCATCAAAACATCAACTCGACGGAATTTTAAGCTGGGAATGAGGCTATCAAAAGCCTGGTTGGTGAATGTACATTCTGCGTTGAGCTTTGCACATATGGCATTCGCCAAATCGACATCGAATCCTTGAATCTGATTATTTGCATCAATAAATTCAAATGGAGGGTAGGTTGCTTCCGTCGCAAAACGGAGCGTTACTTTCTCTGCTGCGGTTGCTGACAAGGTCACTACACTCAATAAAGCGGCAAACAATAATTTCTTCATAGCAATATCCTGTTGTTTATGAATGTCACGGTTGATAACTGCTTTAATGTTTTTTTGTAATCAACTATCGATATCTCTGCGTCATCTTTCAACCTGCTCCCTTATAGGGAAGTAGTAGATTGAAATTTATCGAATATATACCCATCTCACTTCAAGATGCTCATTGTTGTCTTATAATGAGCAACTTGAAAGGTAACGCGTATGTAGATCCAATATGGTATTTCAGTGTGATAAATAGTGAGCAAAGGCTTCTGTTTGAGGATGCATAAAATGAGTTGCATCACCTTTTTCGACAATGTGCCCTTGTTCCATATATACAACCTGACTTGCTGTTTTGCGAGCAAATTCTACTTCATGAGTCACGATAACCTGAGTGATACCGGTTTCTGCTAGCTCTTTAATAATGTCAATGACTTGGGAAGTGATTGCAGGATCGAGTGCAGCAGTGGGTTCATCAAACAATAGAACCTGAGGTTCCATCATTAATGCGCGTGCAATGGCAACACGCTGTTGTTGTCCACCAGAAAGGTGCAGTGGAAAACGGTTGGCGAATTCACCCAAATGAAGTCGGGAAAGGAGTTTGGCCGCTTTTTCCCGTGCTTGTTGCTTAGATTGCTTTAATACTCGGCAAGGTGCTTCAATCAAATTATCCATCACGGTCAAGTGTGTCCATAAATTATATTGCTGGAAAACCATGCCAACTTTTTGCCGCAATGCGAGAATTTCTTTGTGGTTAGGTTGCTGTTTGAAATCAAACTGGTGCGTTGCCACATTGAGTAATCCAGAACGAGGCAGTTCCAGTAAATTTAAGACACGCAGCAAAGAACTTTTTCCTGCTCCACTGGGACCTAGCAACACGACAGTTTCTCCCGATGTACATTCAAAATTGATATCGAATAGAGCCTGTTGTGAGCCATAGAAACAATTTATGTTTTTTAATTGAATGCTCATGCGAAAAATGTGAATAGTTAATTGACTGGTCGATATTAATCCCACAAGAATAACTATGCAATGATATTTGCATAAAATTGTTGTTTTAATCGAATTTGTTAGTTAACTAATCAATTTTTCGGCATTTTTTAGATCTTTTTTTGTTTTTTATATTAGTTTGGTAGATTGATTTTTATATCGAAAAATCTTTTTTATTCAGTTTATGCATTAAACCAGGATAGCTTTTATTGTATATACCAATCTAACTGTAAGATGCGTGTGATTTCTCCCCCGCTTTACGGGGAGAAATCACGTTTCATATCGTGTTGTAAATTGCAACTTGAAGTTTAATGCGTATAAATAATTTACCGGGTAAACAATGCGATGAATAAAGGGGTTAATAAACTCAATATAAAACCATGAACGATAGCTGCGGGTACGATACTGATACCACCACAGCGTTGTAAGATCGGTAAGGTAAAGTCAATTGAAGCCGCTCCGGTCAAACCCAATGCGGTTGAACGATAACGATTTATTAGCATGGGAATAAGCATGATGGATGCCAATTCACGAGCTAAGTCATTGAAAAAGGCGGTACTGCCAAGCACAGGTCCGTAAGCATCGGAAATTAAAATGCCGGAAAGGGAATACCAACCGTATCCTGATGCAATGGCAAGACCCGTTTTGGTCG
Organism: Xenorhabdus griffiniae; assembly: GCF_037265215.1. Taxonomy (NCBI): domain Bacteria; kingdom Pseudomonadati; phylum Pseudomonadota; class Gammaproteobacteria; order Enterobacterales; family Morganellaceae; genus Xenorhabdus; species Xenorhabdus griffiniae. Next base: position 1,761,068 of record NZ_CP147737.1, read on the forward strand.
GTAATTCCAACAAAAATGCAGCCAGTACGCCACCTAGCAGGGAACTGATGGCAACCACGATGGCAATAATCATACCACGGCGATTCAGCAGGGTTTGCTTTAGGCTCATGCCGTTATTGCGCAGTTGAATACCCACTAGAAATAGTAAAAAAATCAAGGCAATTTCGCTGGCTCGGCTAGAAAGATGAAACCCTGACCAGCCTATTAATCCAATAAGAAACCCCAATACTAATGCACCACATAATTTGACGGAATCCAGAGCCATATGTAATCGGGAAGGCGGTTTTTCCTGTTTGTGTGCACTAATAATCCACGGATTTCGCTTATCTAAAAGGAAAAGCGCTAGCATATTAATTATAAAGGTGCATAGGAAAAATGTTGTTGCATACAGCAAGATAGAAAGTAAGTGACTACCCAAGTTTTCCAGCATCGCAAGGCTTATCCCCATCAAAATGAGAATGATATAGACCATGACATTGAGTAGCTGATGCACGAAGGTTAGCATCGATTTATCACTCAGATGAATAAGGTAGCCCAAGGCCAAAGGCAGGAGAATAATGATTAATCCTGAATACATGATCCACATCCTTATCCAATAAAAAAACGTTTTTTTATCTTAATCTTAATAACGAAAACTATACCAATCTAACTTCAAGATACATGTGATTCCTCCCCCGCGAAGCGGGCAGAAATCGCGTTTCATAGAGTGCTGTAAATTGCAACTTGAAGTTTAATGGGTATAGACACAAAAACCAGCGAACATAAAGAAACAAAAAAGTTACATTGAAATAACAAGTAGGATAAAGGGAAACATACTGAAATTCAACGCATTTTTAAATCTCTGATAGGACGGATGTTATAAATAAAATTAAGTAAATTTGTATGGAAAAGAGAGGAAATGTATGTGATTACCATTCGTACTTGACGAAAATACGATTCTGATTGGTGAAAATGCGCAGGACAAATCCAGCCTCTTAGCCAGCTTTACTAATCCCCTGTCATTTTATAAGCTGAGTTTTTAATCGCTCGGTTTGTGCAATCCGTTTTGCGTATAACAAGGCGCTGCATATTAATCCCATATATACCAATCTCACTTCAAGATGCATGTAATTTCTCCCCGCGAAGCGGGGAGAAATCAGGTTTCATATCGTGTTGTAAATTGCAGCTTGAAGTTTAATGGGTATATACCGCAAGCATAATGTCACGTTAAATCTTAAAAAAGGAATTAAGGCTCTGCTTGCCTTACCTGTATTGGACATGGAAAGTTTTTTAAAAGAATACATATCAGAAATATCCCGTTGATAGGGTTTGTTTATGTTTTATACAGTAAAGTTCAAGTTAAGTCATTAGATTGCATATTTTAATGGTAGGTATTTGTTGATGAAACTTCTTTTTGCCAAGTATCGCTGGATTGGAGCAGGGCTTGTTCTCATAGCTATTGCTTCTGTGTGGTCCTATTTTTTCTATCTGCCGAAGCCTGTCTCGTATCAGACGAGTGCAGTGATAAAGGGCGATTTCCAAAGAAATGTCCTGGCGGTGGGTAAATTGGATGCGGTCAGTAAAGTTGACGTCGGGGCTCAGGTTAGCGGTCAGTTGAAAGAGCTTTATGTGAAACTGGGGGATAAGGTTAAGCAAGGCCAATTATTGGCTTTGATTGATCCACAGACAGCAAAAAACACAGTGGCTGAAATTCAGGAAACAGCAAAATCATTGGAGGCTAATCTCCGTGGAGCGCGGGCTGAACTAAAACTTGCACAGCTTAAAGTCAATCGTTTGAGGCATTTGTTTAAATTACATGTTATTTCTCAGCAAGAATTGGATTCAAGCGTAACAGATATGCAGTCTAAGGCCGCCAGAATTGACGACTTGGTGGCGCAAATTAAGCAAAATAAGGCTAAACTTGATACGGCAAAAACGAACTTACAATATACCAGAATTACTGCCCCAATTGAGGGCATAGTGACAGATATTAAAACATTCCAGGGACAAACCGTGATTGCTGCACAGCAAGCACCGACTATTTTGACACTCGCAAACCTTGATACCATGATTGTTAATGCAGAAGTATCGGAAGCCGATGTCATCAATTTAGCACCTGGACAGAAAGTTTCATTTACCATCTTAGGCGCACCAGGAAGGCAATTTCACAGCGTCCTGAAAGATACCCTGCCAACACCCCAAGCTGAGAATAACGCGATTTTCTACTATGCACGCTTTGAAGTACCTAATCCCGAACATATTTTGCGTTTGCAGATGACTGCGCAAGTAAAAATAGCACTTCAGACTTTGCATAATGTATTGATGATCCCCATTTCAGCTTTGGAAATAGCTTCTCGTCAATATACGTCTTCAACTCAGCATGTACTTTCTACGCAATATGAAGTGAGTGTTTTACATAATGGTAAAGCAGAAAAACGTAAAATCACAATCGGGGCCTTTGATAACGCGAATGTTCAGGTGCTCTCTGGATTGAAGGAAAACGAACGTGTGATCACCAGTCGCAGTGATAGTAGCGTAGAGGAGTAATAATGGGTACCTTACTGGAACTAAAAGGCGTTAGTCGTAATTATCCCGCTGGAGATGGACAAGTCACCGTTTTGGATGATATTTCGTTATCTATACAGGCAGGGGAAATGGTGGCTATTGTTGGCGCTTCCGGTTCAGGTAAATCTACTTTAATGAATATACTTGGCTGTTTGGATAAACCCAGCAGTGGAGAATATTGGGTTGCGGGAAGAAATATTGCTGATTTGGATAGTGACCAATTGGCTGAGTTACGCAGGGAATATTTTGGCTTCATTTTTCAGCGCTACCATTTATTGGCTCATTTAACCGCCGAGCAAAATGTTGAAATTCCGGCAATTTATTCCGGTGTTTCCAAAATACAACGTCGTGAGCGGGCTATTGAATTGCTAAAAAGCCTTGGATTGGGAAACCGGATTGATTATCGACCAACCCAGCTTTCAGGTGGACAGCAACAACGGGTTAGTATTGCCAGGGCTCTGATGAATGGTGGTCAGGTCATCCTGGCTGACGAACCCACCGGCGCATTGGATAGCACTTCCGGCCAGGAAATGATGGATATCTTGAAGAAACTCTGTCAACGAGGACATACGGTTGTTATTGTTACCCACGATCCTAACATTGCTGCACAGGCTCAACGGGTGATCGAAATCAAAGATGGACGTATCATGAGAGAGGTGCGTTCTTCTGAACATCAAAAATTACCTCATATCTCTTCGTCTGTAGATACAAAAACTGTCAATGTAAAAACCTCCTCAGTGCAAAAAATCTGGGGACGTTTTAATGAAGCTTTATTGATGGCATGGCGTGCCATGAATGTGAATAAGCTACGGACTCTGCTGACAATGCTTGGAATTATAATCGGCATTGCTTCTGTCGTCACGATCGTAGTGATTGGCGATGCGGCAAAATCGATGGTGTTATCACATATTAAATCGATTGCCACTAACTCTATATCAATCTATCCAGGAAAAGATTTTGGCAGTGATAATGCTTTGGATATGCAGGCACTGAAACTTACTGATATTACAGCAATAAAATCTCAGCCTTATGTTTTGGCTGCTTCTCCCGAATTTATAAATAGCGGGCGTTTGCGTCAGGGCAATATGGATGCTAAAGCACAAATATTGGGGGTAGGAAATGACTTTTTTCAGGTATATGCAATGAAGTTTTCCCAAGGCATTCCTTTTACTGCAGACATGATTGAACGTCAGTCGCAAGTGGTTATCATTGATGATAATACACGTAAGAAATTCTTTCCTTACCAGGACAATGTGGTAGGCAAAGAGTTACTGTTAGCAAATATGCCCTTGACGGTGATTGGTGTAATTGCTAGTGGGCAAACGCTTTATAGCAGTGATACGTTACAAGTTTGGGTGCCTTACAGTACGATGAATAGCCGTTTGATGAATCAAAATTACTTGAATTCGATTGTTATTAGGTTGAAAGATGGCTATGTATCCAACGAAGCAGAAGAAAAACTTAATCAATTGTTGATATTTCGTCACGGCAAAAAAGATTTTCACACTTATAACGTGAATAAGACCATTAAAATAATGGATAAAACAACCCGGACGATGCAAATATTTTTAACGTTAATTGCAGTAATATCCTTGGTTGTCGGGGGGATTGGTGTCATGAATATCATGTTGGTATCTGTCACCGAACGTACAAGGGAAATTGGTATTCGTATGGCAGTAGGGGCCAGAACCAGTGACATTATGCAGCAATTCCTTATTGAAGCTGTTTTGGTTTGTTTAATTGGGGGGATATTGGGGATTATTCTGTCATACAGCATTTCTTTTATGGTGCAATTGATGTTACCGAACTGGAATTTCGTTTATAGCTTCATTGCATTTATCATTGCATTTGGCTGTTCAACGGCAATAGGGATAATTTTCGGTTTCCTACCGGCAAGAAATGCAGCTCACCTCGATCCTATAGAAGCATTGGCAAGGGAATAAATAGCACGCCACAAATAAGCTTATTGTCTATTTGTGGCGTGGAAATTACGAATTTATCGGGCCACTATTTTTTTGATTTTGAACCATCTTCCAGAGGTACAATAAGACTGGCGTGGTTACCTTTGGGGCCTTGATGAACGTTAAAGTTCACTTTTTGCCCCGCTTTCAGCGTCCTATAACCATCCATCTGAATGGTTGAATAGTGAGCGAATATATCCTCGCCCCCGCTGGCTGGGCAAATAAATCCAAAGCCCTTTGCATTATTGAACCATTTAACAGTACCTGTTTCCATACTTCTCTATCCCTCGTATCACGATTTCGGGTTTAGGAGTCACTAAAAATTTCAAAATATGAACAAACGCCCAGACAGAAAGCGGTGTTCATAAAATATACTGTAGTGAAATTCATTACGTCGTCAAGCATATAAGCAACGTCAGGCTGTCTCAAATGACTAAAGTTTGATATAGATAACGGTATCCGATTTTTAGGCAAGATCCTGATCTGCTAATCAAGGAAGGGGTAAGCAGAGTGCTTTATGAAGTGATAAAATATATAGCAGTAGAATGAATTAGTTCATACTAAAATCCTGCGGACAGTGAATACCCAGCGGAAGAATAATGACTGAGTTTTATAACGATTTGAAAGTTGAAGAATTTATTGAGGATGATGTAAAACAAAAACTACAACCACCATCAATGTATAAGGTTATTCTTAACAATGACGATTATACCCCTATGGAGTTTGTGGTTGACGTATTGCAAAAGTTCTTTTCTTATGATGTTGAACGAGCAACGCAACTAATGCTGGATGTCCATTACAAAGGGAAAGCAGTTTGCGGAATTTATACGGCAGAGGTCGCAGAAACTAAAGCTGCGCAAGTGAACATGTATGCTAAGGAGCACGAGCATCCGTTACTTTGCACGCTGGAAAAAGTCTGATCTGGCTTACTGAAATTTAGGAGGAGGTGCTTATGCTCAATCAAGAACTGGAGCTTAGTCTCAATATTGCTTTTGCCAAAGCAAGGGATAACAGACATGAATTTATGACTGTGGAGCACCTGTTGCTGGCGTTGTTAAGTAACACATCAGCGCGAGAAGCACTGGAGGCTTGTAAAGTCGATTTGGCGATGTTACGCCAAGAATTAGAAAGTTTTATAGCACAAACCACCCCCTTGTTATCTGAAAATGATGACAGGGATACACAACCTACATTAAGTTTTCAGCGTGTTTTGCAACGTGCGGTATTTCATGTTCAATCTTCGGGGCGTTCGGAAGTCTCGGGAGCGAATGTCTTGGTTGCCATTTTTAGTGAACAGGAATCGCAGGCTGCTTATTTATTGCGTAAGTATGACGTCAGTCGTTTGGATGTTGTGAACTTCATCTCTCATGGAACGCGCAAAGATGAATCAGACCATGATGCTCACCACAGTATCAATCCAGTTCAGGAAGAACCGGTAATTAGTGAAGATCGATTGGAAAATTTCACGACCAATCTGAATCAATTGGCACAGAAAGGACAAATTGATCCGCTTGTCGGCCGTCAGAATGAATTGGAGAGAACGATTCAGGTACTCTGCCGTCGCCGTAAAAATAATCCTCTGTTTGTTGGCGAATCGGGTGTAGGTAAGACGGCCATTGCTGAGGGGCTTGCATGGTGTATCGTGCAAAAGAATGTCCCTGAAGTGATGAAGGATTGTACCATCTATTCTCTTGATATTGGCTCATTGTTAGCGGGAACAAAGTATCGCGGTGATTTTGAGAAGCGCTTCAAGTCTTTGTTAAAAACATTAGAGCAGGACAGTAAAAGCATTCTCTTCATTGACGAAATCCATACTATTATTGGTGCAGGCGCCGCATCAGGTGGCCAGGTGGACGCAGCTAATCTCATCAAACCGTTGTTGTCCAGTGGGCGTATACGGGTAATTGGCTCAACGACTTACCACGAGTTTAGCAATATTTTTGAAAAAGATCGGGCTTTGGCTCGTCGATTCCAAAAAATTGATATTCTTGAGCCTTCTTCTGAAGAAACGGTACAAATTATCAATGGACTACGTGCTAAATATGAAGCACACCATGATGTTCGTTATACAGCGAAGGCCATTCGAGCGGCGGTTGAGTTATCTGTGAAGTATATTACCGATCGTCATTTACCGGATAAAGCCATTGATGTTATTGATGAGGCTGGAGCAAGGACCAGATTAGTGCCTGCTAGCCGCCGTAAGAAGACGATCAATGTTGCCGATATTGAAACTGTTGTTGCTCGCATAGCCCGTATTCCAGAAAAAACGGTGTCAGCCAGCGATAAAGATGTATTGAAGTCACTGGATGAACGTTTGAAAATGTTGGTTTTTGGTCAGGAAAAAGCGATTGCTGCTTTGACGGAAGCCATCAGGATGAGCCGTGCTGGATTGGGACAAGATCATAAACCTGTGGGATCTTTCTTGTTTGCAGGGCCAACGGGAGTGGGGAAAACCGAAGTCACGGTCCAACTTGCTAAGGTCTTGAATGTCAAATTATTGCGATTTGATATGTCAGAGTATATGGAACGTCATACTGTCAGTCGTTTAATCGGTGCTCCTCCGGGGTATGTTGGATATGATCAGGGAGGATTATTGACCGATGCAATCATCAAACATCCTCATTCTGTACTGTTACTGGATGAGATTGAAAAAGCCCATCCTGATGTTTTTAACCTGCTGTTACAGGTTATGGATAATGGTACATTGACTGACAATAATGGCCGCAAGGCGGATTTCCGCAATGTTATTTTGGTGATGACAACCAATGCAGGAGTGCGTGAAATACAGCGTAAATCCATTGGATTCACTGAACAGGATAACAGCCCGGATGGTATGGAAGAGATAAAGCGGCTTTTCACACCTGAATTCCGCAATCGTCTTGATAGCATCATCTGGTTTGATGCACTCTCTCTTGAAGTTATTCAGCAAGTTGTTGATAAATTTATCGTTGAGTTACAAGCCCAACTAGATGAAAAAGGCGTTTCTTTGGAAGTCAGTGCAGCTGCACGTCAATGGTTATGTGACAAAGGTTATGATAAGGCGATGGGAGCACGACCTATGGCCCGTGTCATTCAGGACAACCTCAAAAAACCACTGGCGAATGAATTGTTATTTGGCTCTTTGGTGCATGGAGGCTCAGTCAAGATTGAACTTGATAAAGCTAAACAGATATTGGTATATGATTTCAAGAGTGCCCAAAAATCGAATAATAAGAAATCAGAAGATGCTGTATTGTAACCATTAACAGCTACACCACAGGTGACTTTTGAAAAATATGATCACCTGTGGTGCTAAGGTATCTTAATCAGCGGCTACGGAAAGTAATGCGTCCTTTTTCCGGATCATATGTAGTTAGCTCAACTGTAACCTTGTCTCCTGTCAGGATGCGGATATAGTTCTTGCGCATTTTTCCTGAGATATGAGCAGTGACAATGTGTCCGTTGTCTAATTCAACGCGAAACACAGTATTTGGCAGTGTTTCTAAAACAGTACCTTGCATTTCAAAATTAGTGTCTTCTTTGGCCATCTAATCCTCTAAATGTAACAACCATAGTTTTTAACCGGCAAGATAATGCCGAAAAACCATCACTATGTAAAGGAATGTCGTATTTTAAGCCATCATTTTACATACGGTAATATGATGGCTAATGACATTCCCACCATGAACAGCATTTATTTCTAAGAGACGATTATAAATCCAGCTTTTGTACAGACCAGCAGCCTGATTGCAATGACTGCTTTCTCAATTGATAAAGATGCTGGAGAAACTTTTCTCTCGGAATATTTTTAGCACCCAATGATTCTGTATGGTGATTTAATACCTGACAGTCAAATAGTTGGCCACCGTGACGTAAAAAATGGTGATAGAATGCGACAAAAGCACATTTGGAAGCATTCTCCATTTTGCTAAACATCGATTCACCACAAAATAGTGTACCGACACAAACGCCGTATAAACCACCTACAAGTTGATGGTCATGCCAGACTTCAATTGAATGAGCTAATCCTTCTTTATGTAAGGTTTGATAACCTTTTTGAACGTCTGGTCCAATCCAGGTACCTTCTTGTCGTTGAGCGCAATGATATATCACTTCATCAAAAGCATAGTTTACCGTAATTTGGTAAGCATGTTTGTGAATAAATCGACGTAGCGTTCGGCCAATATGCAATTCTCCTGGGATCAGCACGGCCCTTGGATCGGGAGACCACCATAAAGGCGGTTCATCAGGCGAATACCACGGAAAAATTCCCTCATGATACGCTACTCGCAAACGTTCTGCACTTAGATCTCCGCCAAATGCCAATAAACCATTGGGTTCAACCAGCGCATTAGTGGGATGGGGGAATTCATATGAGTTACCCAATTGAGCTATCGACATAAGTTGAATCACCTTTGCTCAGGATAGCTCTGTAGCTGATAAAATTGTTGCCGCTGGTAAAATTGATAGTAACGCCCTTGTTGAGCCAGTAGCGCATTATGCTGACCTTGCTCGATAATACGTCCTCCATCCATAACGCAGATTTGATCCATGAATTGCAAGCCAGTGAGGCGATGGGTAACGATAATCAAAGTCTTATGCTGACAACTATGGTGTAGCAGCGACAGAATTTGCTGTTCTGTATCTGCATCGAGTCCTTCAGTTGGCTCATCCAGCAGCATTAAAGGGGCATTGTGCAATAATGCTCTGGCAATACCCAAACGACGCTGTTCTCCACCGGAAAGCTGACGCCCGCCTTCACCCATCCAACAGTTTAGCTTTTTATCAGTGTCTAGCAAGTGCCCTAAACCTACTTGTTGCAGTACGGTTGTTATTTCATCGTCACCAGCATCTGGTTTTGCCAATAAGAGATTTTCACGCAAAGTATGGCTAAAGACATGTATCCGCTGGGGAACGATAGACATCATTGAACGTAATGTTGACTCATCATAATGGGAGATAGAGTGCTGATTAAGTTGAATTTCACCGCTATTGACATCCCAGGCACGCGTCAATAATTGCAAAAGCGTGGATTTACCACATCCTGTTTTTCCCAGTAAAGCAATATGTTCACCTGATGTCAGGGACAGAGAGATATTTTTCAATACTGGCTGTGGCTGGCCTGGATAGGTGAAATCAACATTTTTTATTTCAAGGCTTATCTCGCTATTTGCTTGCGGTCCATGAGAAGGGAAGGTGACTTCCGGTTTTTGGTGCATCAACTGAGAAACCCGAGTTGCAGATGCAATGACTTGCCCCATGTGCTGGAATGCCATGCTGACTGGTCCAAGTGCTTCAAACGCAGCAAGAGTGCAGAATGTAAACAGTGCGATCAATGCACCTGCCTGACTATTTTCTCCCACACCTGCCGCCGCTAGCCACAGTATCAGCGTCACTGTCATACCGGTGGAAAAAATCATGATAGCTTGTGAAAGGCCGGTCAAACTGGCTTGTTTTTGCTGGCTTTTCAACCAGTCATTTTCAATCTCTGCCATGGATTGACGAAAGCGTTTGAGTGCGCCAAACACGCTTAATTCAGCTTGCCCCTGTAAGGCGCTGGTAAGTAATGTACGATATTGGCCGCGTTGTTGAGTAATGTTTCTGCCATAAGGTTTTCCTGCGTGATAAAACACATAAGGTAATATCAGCAACATCCCTAACATAATACCGCCAATAGTATAGGCGAGGGGGGTATCAAGGAAGCTCAGGCCAAAGGTTAGAGTGAGAATGACGACGAATGCGGCGAGGACAGGGGAAATAACCCGCAGATACAAGTGATCCAATGTTTCGACATCCGCAACAAGCCTATTTAACAACTCACCTTGACGAAAACGAGCAATACCGCCAGGAGAAAGAGGGAGTATTTTTTGAAACGCAAAAACACGTAAATGTGCTAATACCCGGAATGTAGCATCATGGCTGACCAGCCGTTCACCATAACGACCAGCAGTACGAAAAATGGCCGCCCCGCGAACACCGGCGGCAGGCAGCATATAGTTGAATGTATATAACCCCGCGAACCCAGCCAGGGCTGTGCCAGCAAGGAACCAACCAGAGAGTGTTAGCAATCCAATACTGGCTAGCAGCGTCACAATCGCCAATACCATACCTAAGCTGATGAGAAACCAATGGCGGCGGTAGAGTGCGAGAAATGGGAGTAATACACGCATGATTAAAGCTCCACACTACGGTGAGATAACAGACGAGAAAATACACCTTGAGACTGGCTTAAAGTTTGATAATCACCTTGTTCGATAAGCAATCCATTTTCCATTACCCAAATCTGGTCATATGATAGTGTTTCTTCTAGCAAGTGAGTGACCAATAATGTGGTTTGTTGATGCGAGGCCTGATTTAAAGCCATCATCACACGCTGTTCGCTATGGGCATCAAGACTGGCGGCGGGTTCGTCTAAGAGCAATAATTGGCAAGGATTTAACAATGCTCGTGCTACCGCAATCCGCTGGGCTTGTCCGACAGACAGACGAGCAGCGTTGTCACCTATCACCGTATTGATGCCATCTGGAAGGTCGTTAATAAACTCACTGACATAAGCCCGTTCCATCACATCACGGAGTTGTGCTTGCGTTGCGTCATATTGGCCAAGACGAATATTGTCGAGCAGAGTCTGTTCTGGCAGGTATGGGTTTTGTCCAACCCAACTTAAGCGTTCACGCCATTTAGCGAGACTGAGTTCACGCAACTCAATGCCATTGATTTTCAAGGAGCCATGATAAGGCAAGAATCCCAGCAATACATTGATCAACGAACTTTTGCCCGCCCCACTTTTTCCAACCAGAGCAATCCGCTGACGCTTATCAATGGTAAAATGCAAAGGACCAGCAAGACGATGTCCATCGTGAGACATAATTTCCAGTTCTCTGGCCTCAATGGTAACGGGTTCATTATCTGATAATGTTTTCTCACCGCTACTTGCTGCCTGTTCTCCATCGCTGCTAAGTAAGGTGAAGAGCGATTCTGCCGCGCCGACTGCCTGGGCTTTGGCGTGATAAAACGTACCTAAATCGCGCAGTGGTTGAAAAAACTCAGGTGCCAGGATTAACGCAAGGAAACCGGCAAACAACGTAACCCCCACACCATAGCTACCAAAGTGCAATTCTCCCAAATAGGAAAAACCAAAATAAACAGCAACAACGGCAATGGAGATTGCGGCAAAAAATTCTAAAACCGCCGAAGATAAAAATGCCATGCGCAGAACTTCCATCGTTCTGCGGCGAAAACTTTCTGTTGACTCGGTGATTTGTTCAACTTCCGCTTCTCCTCGATGGAACAGGCGTAAAGTTTCCAAACCCCGTAAACGATCGAGAAAATTACCGCTTAAACGGCTGAGGGCAACAAAATTGCGCCGATTGGCATCTGCGGCGCCTAACCCCACCAATGCCATAAATAGCGGAATCAATGGCGCGGTTACAAATAAAATCAATCCTGCGGCCCAATTAATTGGAAATACAGTAACCAGGATTAAGATAGGGATCATGGTAGCAAGAGCAATTTGCGGTAGATAGCGAGAATAGAAATCCTGCATGTCTTCTATCTGCTCCAGGATAATGGTTGCCCAACTGCCGGCGGGTTTCCCCTTAACCCACATAGGGCCTAGTTGTTCAAGTTTATCCAATACCATATTGCGAATTTGTTGGCGTACAACTTTGCCACAAATAAATCCGACACGTTCCCGAACGGCATTGACAATCGCCCGTAATGTAAAAGTTGCAGCCAACATGAGAAATTGGTCAATAAGGTTTTCACGGGGAACATTGTCCATAATCAGGGCTTGCAGAATTGTCGCCAAGAGCCAGGCTTGGGAAATAATCAGCAATCCACTGATTAAGCCAAGCAGCATTGATAAACGAAGCCACCGACGGGCAGGTGCAGTTTGCTGTTTTAGCCATCGAACAAGTTCAGATTGTCTTGTTTTGTCCATAAGAAAAATTTCTGATTAGCGGGTGATGATACGGAATATCAAAACAAGCTGTATGTTACCTGTTAAAAAGCGCTACCGGAATAGCGCTTTAGGGAAAGATAGATTATTTGGTTGCCAGCCCGTCAAGGAAACGTTCGGCATCCAGTGCCGCCATACAGCCTGTACCTGCTGAGGTGATGGCCTGGCGATACACATGATCCATAACATCTCCAGCGGCAAAGATACCTGGAATAGAAGTCTGGGTGGCATTACCATGCAAGCCAGATTGGACTTTGATATAGCCGTTTTCCAGTTCCAGTTGACCGTCAAAGATACCCGTGTTTGGACTATGGCCGATGGCAATGAAAACGCCGGTAACATCCAGTTCTTCGGTATTATCACTTTTCGTATCACGAATGCGGATGCCTGTCACACCCATATCATCACCCAGAACTTCATCCAACGTACGATCAGTATGCAGAATAATGTTGCCGTTCTTCACTTTTTCCATCATACGGTCAATCAGGATTTTCTCTGAACGGAAAGTATCACGGCGGTGAATCAAATGTACTTCAGAGGCAATGTTTGCCAAATACAGTGCTTCTTCAACGGCAGTATTGCCTCCACCGACTACGGCAACCTTTTGTTTGCGATAGAAAAATCCATCACATGTTGCACAAGCTGATACACCACGGCCTTTGAAAGCTTCTTCCGAAGGCAATCCGAGATAACGGGCTGAAGCACCTGTCGCGATGATTAAAGCATCGCAGGTATATTCTTGATCATCACCAAATAAGCGGAATGGTCTATTTGAGAAATCAACTTTCTGAATATGATCAGAAATAATTTCTGTTTGAAATTTTTCGGCGTGTTGGAACATGCGCTCCATCAAGCCAGGGCCAGTCAGCCCTTCAGGATCGCCGGGCCAGTTTTCAACCTCAGTCGTGGTGGTCAATTGGCCGCCTTTTTCAACCCCAGTAATGAGGACGGGATTTAGGTTAGCGCGGGCTGCATACACAGCAGCGGTATAACCAGCAGGACCTGAGCCAAGAATGATAAGTTTACTGTGTTTGGCTGTGCTCATGAATACCTCATTTCCATTATCGCATATTGCAGATTTGGGGGATTGTAGGAGAAATAATAAGTTAAAAAAAGCGATTATCAGATAAAATATTCATGTTATTAACGATTTTACCGATAGATAGTAACTATGATGTAATCGTATTGTAAGAAATGATTGTTTAACTTTCTGAATTGAACGCCATTTATACATATGAGACATAAAACAAGCTATCGAAACGATTTACTGAAAATTTATTTGGTAGGTTGTTCTGATTTTTGTTCATTTACTTTGACAATCGGCTGTGCATTTGCGAAAACATCTGTGTAAGAGATAATTATCTCTCTTGCTAATCAATTGTTTCTATAAAATAGACAAACTAGTGTGGGTGATTTTCTCATAGAATATAAAAATTGCCGTTAAGCTGTTTCTGAAAAACCTAGTGTTTTAGGAGCTAGTATCTTGAGAGATAGTGTTCTGGGAAATGATGTTTCTGAGAGACAAAGTTCTGGTAATCGTGTCGTATTCCTAATGGATTTCAAGTTGTAGTGCGGCGGCAAGGGAACAAAACCTCAAGCGCATAGAAACTAATATAAGTGATGAGTGGCTGATATATGAGTAACTGAGTGATTGGGGTGAGTGAGCACAGCTAACATAGCAGCAACTTGGAAAGCAAAAGGGATAATTAATCGAATTCTGGGAGATAATGGTCTGGGAAATTGTATTCTGGAAGATTGTTTCTAGAGTTGTAGTAGTCCTTAAACCTTGGTTACAGATTAAGCGTTAACCTTTGAAGACATCTTTTCCAGCTCAACTGGTTGAAAGAGATAGGGAAAATGTTTTAGGTGTAGGAATATTAAAGAGAGAGCAATAAGATGATAGATAATAAAAAGCGTCCAGGAAAAGATCTTGATCGTATAGATCGTAATATCCTTAACGAGTTGCAAAAAGATGGCCGTATTTCTAACGTGGAATTATCCAAGAGAGTTGGTTTGTCACCAACCCCTTGCCTGGAGCGTGTGCGTCGTTTAGAGCGTCAGGGTTTTATCTCTGGCTATACGGCTTTGCTGAATCCTCATTATTTGGATGCATCATTGCTGGTATTTGTTGAAATTACGCTGAACCGCGGTGCAGCAGATGTATTTGAACAATTCAATACTGCTGTTCAGAAACTAGAAGAAATCCAAGAATGTCATTTAGTTTCTGGTGATTTTGACTACTTGCTGAAAACACGCGTGCCAGATATGTCTGCATATCGTAAATTGCTCGGAGAAACTCTGTTACGTCTTCCTGGTGTTAATGACACCCGTACTTATGTTGTAATGGAAGAAGTGAAGCAGAGTAATCGTTTAGTGATTAAGACTCGTTAAGCTTTCATCTAAAATGTACAGATGCAAAACAGGAAAAACTTAGGTACACTCCTGTTTATGCATACAGTTTCAACGCTGAGCTCCCCTCAGCGTTGTTCCGTTTAATCAACAGAAAAACCTGGAGAGCCTTTCTTGAACCAGGAATATACAGAAGACAAACGTGTTAAGTTAAAGAAGATAAGCAGTGGCCGCCGGCTTCTGGAAGCCGTTCTGTTGGTTATTGCTATCTGTGCTGTGTACTTGATGGTAGTGCTTATCAGCTTTAATCCATCTGATCCCAGTTGGTCACAGACATCATGGCATGAACCCGTCCACAATTGGGGTGGCAGTGTTGGTGCTTGGTTATCTGACACGCTATTCTCGGCATTTGGTATTCTTGCCTATGCAGTCCCGCCGTTTATGTTGTTAGGTTGTTGGAATGCTTTCCGTCAGAAAGATAGGCAAGAGTACATTGATTTCTTCACACTTGCATTACGTGTCATTGGTGCTTTGGCCCTGATACTGACATCATGTGGTTTGGCTGCTCTCAATATTGATGATTTAAATGATTTTGCTGCTGGTGGCGTCATTGGCAATTTGTTCGGCAATGCGATTCTGCCTTGGTTTAACATCCTGGGAGCAACTTTGGCTCTGCTTGGTATGTGGGGCGTTGGGTTCACATTGTTTACCGGATGGTCATGGCTTACGATTGCAGAAAAAATTGGTGCAGTGATTCTGGATTCGCTGAGTTTTGTCGTCAATCGTGGTCGCAATAATGCTGAATATGATGAAAATGATTTAGAAAATACGTTAGCTTCCGAACGCTCAGCCAGTGAACAAAAACATGCGGAGCAGGCAGATAAACATGAAATGGTTATATCTACTGAAACGCTAGATGAAGATGATGTATTACTGACAGCTCCAACGTTAGCCGAATTAGCTGATACAGATTCAGCGTTACAGCCTGCATCAACCTCGCCAGCATTGGATCAACTTCAGGAACAAGAACCTGTTCACTATTCTTTTGAATTGCCAGATGATGACCAATCAGATACAAATCCACAATCCGATGACTTTTCTCAGGCTATTTCAAATCTATCCACAAACAGTTCTGCTGGCACGAATACGCATTTACAAGATGATAATGTAACAGATACGTTTACTCTTCCTGCAAAGGATAATGTCAATTTAAAAGATGCGGCAACGGATATCGCGACCTCTGCGGTTGTGACGAAAAATCCACAGATTAAACAAGGTATTGGGCCTGAAATGCCACGCCCTAATCCTGTAAGGATCCCAACCCGTCGCGAATTGTATGGTATTAAAGTGCCTTCTCACCGTTTGGCAGAGCACATGCAACGGAAAGAAAAAGAGAGGCAGAATGAGCAGGTTGCAGAAGCTAATGAACAGCGAATGGATGCCCAACAGCAAGACATGTTGCGTCAGCAATTCCTCAAGCAGCAACGTGAGCGCTATGGTGCTGATTTTGAGGAAGGAAACAGAGAGTCAGAGTCTCGTGAAGCAAGTACGCTGATACATAAGCAACCAGTGGTAGCTGATGAGCCTACAAAAAATAGCGTAGATAAGCAGACCATAGACGAACAAATAGTAAACGAACAGCCCATAATCGATGAACAAAAAGCGCAGGAAGAAGCGTTGCGGATAGCATTTGAGCAACAGCAACGTGAACGTTACCAACTAAATCAACCTGAGCCTGCTGAATTTGTATTTATGCCAACAGAGCCACTGAATCAACAAGTTCAGGAAAAAAATATAGCGACTCCTCTTGATTCTCATGAATCGAGAGATCAGCATATTTTTGCGCAGCAACCGCAGCAACCGCAGCAACCGCAGCAACCGCAGCAACCGCAGCAACCGCAGCAACCGCAGCAACCGCAGCAACCGCAGCAACCGCAGCAACCGCAGCAACCGCAGCAACCGCAGCAACCGCAGCAACCGCAGCAACCGCAGCAACCGCAGCAACCGCAGCAACCGCAGCAACCGCAGCAACCGCAGCAACCGCAGCAACCGCAGCAACCGCAGCAACCGCAGCAACCGCAGCAACCGCAGCAAGATAGCTTGTTCCATCCATTTTTGATACGCAATGATCAGCCATTGCCAAAACCAACGACGCCGATGCCTTCTTTGGATCTTTTGGCCGAACCACCGGCGGAAGAAGAACCGGTTGATATGTTTGCGCTTGAGCAAACCTCGCGTCTAATTGAAGCGCGTTTGAATGATTATCGCGTTAAAGCGGATGTTGTTGGATTCTCTCCAGGGCCTGTCATTACACGATTTGAATTAGATTTAGCGCCTGGGGTCAAAGCTTCGCGTATTTCTAACTTAGCACGTGATCTTGCTCGTTCACTTTCAGCGGTAGCGGTTCGTATTGTGGAAGTTATTCCGGGCAGACCTTATGTTGGTTTGGAATTACCCAATAAAAAACGCCAAACAGTTTATCTGCGGGAAGTTTTGGACTGTGAGAAATTCCGTGATAACCCTTCACCGTTAACTATCGTCTTAGGAAAAGACATTGCAGGACAGCCAGTTGTGGCTGACTTGGGTAAGATGCCTCACTTACTGGTAGCAGGAACGACAGGTTCGGGTAAATCGGTAGGGGTCAATGCGATGATCCTCAGTATTCTGTATAAAGCGAAACCAGAGGATGTTCGCTTTATTATGATTGATCCGAAAATGCTTGAGTTATCGGTTTACGAGGGCATTCCACATTTATTGACCGAAGTTGTCACTGATATGAAAGATGCAGCCAATGCATTGCGTTGGTGCGTAAATGAAATGGAGCGACGTTATAAGCTGATGTCAGCTTTAGGAGTGCGCAACATTGCGGGCTATAACGACAAGATTAAGCAAGCCGAAAATATGGGGCGACCGATCCCTGATCCGTTCTGGAAACCAGGTGACAGTATGGATGTAACGCATCCTATGCTGAAAAAAGAGCCTTATATCGTTGTTATGGTTGATGAATTTGCTGATTTAATGATGACGGTTGGGAAAAAGGTGGAAGAATTAATTGCACGTTTGGCTCAGAAAGCACGGGCGGCAGGTATCCACTTAGTATTGGCAACTCAGCGTCCTTCTGTTGATATTATCACCGGACTGATTAAGGCCAATATTCCGACACGCATTGCATTTACAGTATCCAGTAAAATAGATTCCCGTACCATTCTTGATCAAGGTGGTGCAGAATCATTGCTTGGTATGGGGGACATGCTTTATTTGGCACCAAACTCTTCCATTCCTGTACGTGTTCATGGAGCATTTGTGCGCGATCAAGAAGTGCATGAAGTTGTGAATGACTGGAAAGCTCGTGGCCGCCCTCAATATATAGACAGCATTGTCAAAGGGGGAGAAGAGAATGAAGGCAGTATGGGCTTTGATAGCGATGAAGAGCTCGATCCCCTGTTTGATCAAGCGGTTGAATTTGTGGTCGAAAAGCGTCGTGTCTCTATTTCGGGCGTGCAACGTCAATTTCGGATTGGATATAACCGCGCAGCCCGGATTGTCGAACAAATGGAAGCACAACAGATAGTGAGTGCTCCTGGGCATAATGGCAATCGTGAAGTTTTGGCACCTCCGCCCCATGAACATTAATTATCGCTGTGAAATGTAAACCGTATCGGCAATTGATGGCTGATAATAAAACGAATTGAAGGTATCTCGCACATGAAAAAACTGATGTTGATTGGTTGTCTGATGATGGGTGTGAGCATAGGTTCTGCTTGGGCTGATGCGACGCAGGATCTGCAAGGGCGTTTGGGAAAAGTGAATAGTTTTCATGCCAGTTTTACTCAAACAGTGACTAGCAATGAGGGTTCAACGATCCAAAAAGGGGAAGGGGAGCTTTGGATCAAACGCCCTAATTTGTTTAACTGGCATATGACGTCACCTGATGAGAGTGTTTTGGTTTCTGACGGTAAGACACTGTGGTTTTATAATCCTTTTGTTGAACAGGTGACAGCGAACTGGTTAAAAGAAGCAACGGGAAATACGCCATTTATGCTGATTGCGCGTAATGATCCTGCTGACTGGAAACAGTACAAGGTTATGCAAAACGGTAATAGCTTTGAGCTGACGCCTCGTAATGCCAATGGCAATTTAAAACATTTTTCAATTACCGTGACACCGGATGGAACAATCCAAAAATTTACTGCTGTTGAACAGGATGGGCAAAAAAGTGCTTACCAATTGAAAGGGCAGCAAAATGTCAACGTGGGTGCGGAAAAATTCAAATTCACCGTACCGGAAGGTGTCACGCTGGATGATCAACGCCAGTGAGGTTTAAGTGAACACTCTTTCTCTCGATTTTTCACAAAATGAATTTCAGCCACTGGCCGCAAGAATGCGGCCAGTCACATTAGATCAGTATATCGGCCAGCAACACTTACTGGCAGAAGGAAAACCTTTGCCGCGCGCAATCCAGGCAGGTCATCTTCATTCTATGATTTTATGGGGACCGCCCGGAACAGGAAAAACAACACTGGCTGAAATTATTGGTTATTACGCACAAGCTGATATTGAACGTATTTCGGCAGTCACTTCTGGCATAAAAGAAATTCGTGAATCCATAGAAAGAGCACGACAAAATCGCAACGCAGGGCGCAGAACGATTTTATTTGTTGATGAAGTTCATCGATTTAATAAAAGTCAGCAGGATGCGTTTTTACCACATATTGAAGACGGTACTATCACATTTATTGGTGCAACCACTGAAAATCCTTCCTTCGAATTAAATTCAGCTTTGTTGTCACGGGCTCGTGTCTATTTATTGAAATCACTTTCGACGGCAGAAATTGAACAAGTGCTTATTCAGGCCATTAATGATACTGAGCGTGGCGTTGGCGGGCAACATATTGTATTACCAGATAATACTCGCCAAATGATAGCAGAGCTTGTGGCGGGAGACGCACGCCGTTCACTGAATTTGCTGGAAATGATGGCGGACATGGCAGAAACCAATGCGCAAGGGCAGCGGGTTTTGACGCCGGAATTACTGAAAGAAGTGAGCGGGGAAAGGAGTGCCAGGTTTGATAATAAAGGTGACCGATATTACGATTTAATTTCTGCTTTGCATAAATCAATCCGTGGTTCAGCACCTGATGCAGCGCTTTATTGGTACGCCCGAATTATTACCGCAGGCGGTGATCCCCTTTATGTTGCCCGTCGGTTATTGGCTATCGCTTCTGAAGATGTGGGTAATGCTGATCCACGTGCAATGCAGATCGCTATTGCTGCATGGGATTGTTTTACGCGTGTAGGAGCGGCTGAAGGCGAAAGAGCGATCGCACAGGCAATTGTTTATCTTGCTTGTGCACCGAAAAGTAATGCTGTTTATACCGCATTCAAGGCAGCTATGGCGGATGCGCAAAACAAACCAGATTATGATGTTCCTGCTCATTTGCGTAATGCCCCGACTAAGCTGATGAAGGAAATTGGGTTTGGTGACGAGTATCGCTATGCCCATGATGAAGCGAATGCATATGCCGCCGGTGAAGTCTATTTTCCACCAGAAATGCAACAAACACGTTATTATTACCCGAGTGCCAGAGGGCTGGAAGGTAAGATAGGTGAAAAGTTAAACTGGCTTCTGGAACAGGATCAAAATAGCCCAATAAAACGCTATCGTTAATTTTCCTGATACGGTAAGGTTTATACGCATTAAACTTCAAGTTGCAATTTACAACACGATATGAAATTTGATGCCTCCCTGCTTTGCAGGGAGGCATCACACGCATCTTGAAGTTAGATTGGTTTATATCCAACAATGCTAAATTACAGCGAAAAGCTGTAGTTTTTGACAATTTTTCAATAACCATTTTTCAATAACAACAAGCACAGGACTAGCATGCTCGATCCAAATATACTGCGTAATGAGCTAGACGCAGTCGCCGAAAAACTGGCTCGCAGGGGTTATACCCTTGATGTGGAGATGCTGCGCAAATTAGAAGAGCGCCGCAAAGTTTTACAAGTTGAAACTGAAACCCTGCAAGCAGAACGTAATTCCCGATCGAAGGCTATTGGTGCAGCGAAAGCGCGTGGTGAAGATATTGAACCACTGCGTCAGGAAGTGAATCAATTGGGAGAAAAATTGGATTCAGCAAAAGCTGAACTGGACACTTTACAAGCTGAGATCCGTAGTATCGCATTAAGTATGCCGAACATTCCTGATGATTCTTCTCCTGACGGAAAAGATGACAGTGATAACCTGGAAGTGAGTCGTTGGGGTGAACCACGCCAATATGACTTTGAAATCAAAGACCATGTATCGCTGGGTGAACTGACGGGTGGCCTTGATTTTGCGGCTGCAGTTAAATTGACTGGCTCACGTTTTGTTGTAATGAAAGGGCAGATTGCTCGTCTGCACCGTGCCATCACCCAGTTCATGCTAGATCTGCATACAGAGCAGCATGGCTATCTGGAAACTTACGTCCCTTATCTGGTTAACCATGATTCTTTATATGGTACAGGTCAGTTACCTAAGTTTGGTGAAGATCTGTTCCATACCAGACCATTGGAAGAAGAATCTGGCAGCCATTATGCTTTGATTCCAACCGCGGAAGTTCCGGTCACTAACTTAGTGCGTGATGAAATTTTGGATGAAAGCGTATTGCCATTGAAGATGACAGCGCATACACCTTGCTTCCGTTCTGAAGCAGGTTCTTATGGCCGTGATACCCGTGGCCTTATCCGTATGCACCAGTTTGATAAAGTTGAGTTGATTCAGGTTGTTCATCCAGAAAAATCCATGGAAGCCCTGGAAGAATTGACAGGACACGCTGAGAAAGTATTACAGTTACTGAATCTTCCTTACCGTAAGATGCTGCTGTGCACGGGTGATATGGGGGCAAGCGCAAGAAAAACTTACGATTTGGAAGTTTGGCTACCAGCGCAAAATACTTACCGTGAAATTTCCTCTTGTTCTAACACGTGGGATTTTCAGGCTCGTCGTATGCAAGCGCGTTTCCGTGGTAAAGATGACAAGAAAACTCAGTTGGTACATACACTGAATGGTTCTGGTCTTGCGGTGGGCCGTACTCTGGTTGCTGTGATGGAAAACTATCAGCAAGCGGATGGCCGTATTGAAATTCCAGAAGTATTGCGTCCTTACATGAATGGATTGGAATACATTGGCTAATACCATTTATTCTTAATAAAAAAGCGCCAAATGTGGCGCTTTTTGCATATATACCAATCTAACTTCAAGATGCGCGTGATTTCTTCCCGCAAAACGGGGGGAGAAATCACGTTTCATATCGTGTTGTAAATTGCAACTTGAAGTTTAATGCGTATATATTTAACTGATTAAGTGAGATTTTGTCTCTTGGGTTTCCGGTGCATAAAAAATACTGCGATAAGTGGTATAATAAGTTGCCATATACATAGGTAAAGTAACAAGCAAACCTAAACCAAGTGGAATTGCCGAAATAAACGTCAGAATGCTCATCAGTAAGAAGAACAGGAAACCACCAAGCAGGTTTTTCTTTACTGCATTCAAGCTCATTGATATTGCTTCGCCGAATTTTAAACCATTAATGATAATCAGGGCTGGAGCAAACCAACTAAATGCAAGAGAAACGATGCTAAAGAACAGAACCACCAAGAATGCCAGCATTAAACTAGAAAAACTACCCACGAATAGCATCGGATCTGGATCTTGTCCTGCCAAAAGTATTTGAAATAGGCTTGCTCCTCCAAGTATAAACGCAGCAATGATACCAAGTACATTTATGCCGAGGGCAAGCGCACCAACAGCAACTAATGAGCCAAGCTTATTTTTAAACCCATAGAAAAGTAATTCTATATCAGAATCACCCGTTGTTCGTTGTTTTTCACTGACAACAATAAATCCAGCAATAAATACTGGACCAAACAGCGCTGCGGCAATACTGATGATAGGCATGAATTGCAAGGCTAGTATTATAGCAAAATAGATTAAGGTTAGTAGTATCCATTTCATTGGCTTTGCTTTAAACATTTCCCAGGCATTACCAATCCATTCTGTTGCTGTCCCAGCTTTTACAGCACGCCCACTTGGAATGAATGTATCTTTTTCCTTGCTCAGAGAGACGCTATTCTCTCCTGAATTGAGATTCATATCTTGAGTATCCATATTTTTCCGATTTATTTTACTGAATAGCAATTACTGAATTGATTTTTCTCTATTTCTATTTCATTAACATAATTAGTCATAGAAAGCGGAAGGATTATCATATAAAAATTATTAATCAACAAGTATTGATTTTAAGTCTTATGGGTGGAGAAAGAGATGCTTCTATCGGTAATAATGAATATGTGCGGTTTGTTTTGTTAATTATACTGATGTGATTTTGGCTTAATTTCCTAATTTATCTTTACATAAAGTAAATGATTTTATTTTTGGTATCAGATATTGTGTGTTTTTAGAATAAAATATTTCACTCATTATGAGTATACCAATCTAACTTCAAGAGGCGTGTGATTTCTCCCCGTGTTGTAAATTACAACTTGAAGTTTAAATAGCGTTTCAAAATAATAGGAGTATTCCTTACCCCGCGCGGGGTAAGTAACTCCAACATCTGATACTCTCAGTATTATGAAAACCTATTTAATGCGTATAACTTGTTCTGATTTAAAGTTATGTTGATCATATCAGGTATATCCAGTCTGATATGATCAAAGTTTGCAATAATTAATAGAGGGAACAAGCAATGTAAGAGGGAATGAATCTAATAGATCACGTGGTGCCCATAACTTCTTAAAATATCTTTTATCCTCTCCATTGTTTCTTTTGGAGGAGGTTTAACACCTTCCAGTTTATAGTCCTCACCCATGGCAATCCATTTATGCTTACCCAGTTCGTGATAAGGTAATAACTCTATTTTTTCAATATTTTTCATATCCTTGGTGAATTCACCAAGTAAACGAACGGATTGATCGTCATCAGACCAACCGGGAACAACAACATAACGGATCCAGGTTTTTTGGTTACGTTTTGCCAGATAACGTGCAAATTCGAGAGTCCGATGATTGGACACACCAATTAATTTTTGGTGAATATCATCATTAAGCTGTTTTAAATCCAGCATAACCAAATCGGTAGCATCCAATAATTCATCGATCACCGGATCATAACGGCGAACAAAGCCATTAGTATCCAGGCAGGTATGGATGCCCTCTTCATGACAAGCCCTGAACCAGTCACGAACAAATTCAGCCTGAAGAATGGCTTCACCACCGGAAGCGGTGACTCCACCCCCTGAAGCATTCATAAAATGGCGATAGGTCGTTGCTTCTTTTATTAATTCTTCAACGGTTACGGTTTTTCCGCCATGGGTATCCCAAGTATCGCGGTTATGGCAATAGAGGCAGCGCATCAGGCAACCCTGGAAAAACGCGATAAAGCGAATACCGGGACCATCTACGGTTCCGCAAGATTCAAAAGAATGGATACGGCCAAGTACGGACATGAAAGGACTTCTCCAAAACTAGCAAGCTAATAAAGGCCCCAAGATTAAAGGAGCCTTTATTATCTGTCATTTTTAATAATTACATGGTTTGGGTAAATGTACGGGTGATAACGTCCCGTTGCTGTTCTTTAGTCAAAGAATTAAACCGCACAGCATAACCCGATACGCGAATAGTCAATTGCGGATATTTCTCAGGGTTCTCCATAGCATCCAACAGCATTTCGCGGTTCATCACGTTAATGTTCAGATGCTGACCACCTTCGATATCTGCTTCGTGATGGAAATAACCATCCATCAGGCCCGCCAGATTTGCTTTACGGACTTCATCATCTTTACCCAGCGCATTCGGTACGATAGAGAAAGTGTATGAAATACCATCTTTGGCATAGGCAAATGGTAGTTTCGCCACCGAAGTTAATGAAGCAACCGCCCCTTTTTGATCACGGCCGTGCATTGGATTAGCACCTGGTCCGAATGGCGCGCCAGCCCGACGTCCATCAGGAGTATTCCCCGTTTTTTTGCCATAAACCACGTTTGAGGTAATGGTCAATACAGACTGGGTTGGAACTGCATTGCGGTATGTTTGCAGCTTCTGAATTTTCTTCATAAAGCGTTCAACCAGATCACACGCGATATCATCGACCCGCGGATCGTTGTTACCGAATTGTGGGTATTCACCTTCAATGTTGAAATCAATCGCCAGGCCATCTTCATCGCGGATTGGGGAAACTTTCGCATATTTAATGGCAGATAATGAGTCAGCGGCAACGGACAGACCGGCGATACCACACGCCATGGTACGGTATACATCACGATCGTGCAGTGCCATTAATGAAGCTTCATAGCTGTATTTGTCATGCATGTAGTGGATAATATTCAGGGCAGTGACATACTGTTTTGCCAGCCAATCCATGAAGTGATCCATACGCGCCATAACCTTGTCATAATCCAGCACCGCGTCTTTCATTGGTTCTTCTTTCGGGCCAACTTGCATTTTCATTTTTTCATCTACACCGCCGTTGATGGCATATAGCATGGTTTTTGCAAGGTTTGCGCGGGCACCGAAGAACTGCATTTGTTTACCAACCACCATTGGGCTGACACAGCACGCGATAGCGTAATCATCGCTGTCGAAGTCAGGACGCATCAGATCGTCATTTTCATATTGCAGGGAAGAAGTATCGATCGAGACTTTTGCTGCGAACTTTTTAAAGTTAATAGGCAGTTTTTCAGACCACAGAATGGTCATGTTAGGCTCTGGGGATGGTCCCATGGTGTATAGCGTATGCAGGAAACGGAAACTGTTCTTGGTGACCAGAGTACGGCCATCCAAACCCATACCCGCCAGCGATTCAGTTGCCCAAATGGGGTCACCAGAGAACAGCTCATCATATTCTGGAGTACGCAGGAAACGCACCATACGCAGTTTCATGACCAAATGGTCTATCAGTTCTTGGGCTTGTTGTTCAGTCAACTTACCCGCTTGAATATCACGTTCAATGTAGATATCCAGGAAGGTAGAAACACGCCCAAAGGACATTGCAGCACCGTTTTGGGATTTCACGGCTGCCAGATAAGCAAAATAAGTCCATTGTACGGCTTCTTTGGCATTGGTAGCGGGGCTAGCAATATCATAGCCATATTTAGCCGCCATCTCTTTGATTTGACCAAGAGCACGATGCTGTTCGGCAAGTTCTTCGCGCAGGCGAATGGTTGCTTCCAAATCTTCGCCATTTTCCAGGTTTTCCTGTAGGGAAGTGAATTGAGCAAATTTCTCATCACGCAGGAAATCAATACCATACAAGGCAACGCGACGGTAATCGCCGATGATGCGTCCACGGCCATAGGCATCAGGCAAGCCAGTTAATACACCAGATTTACGGCATTTCAGGATATCGGGGGTGTAAACATCAAATACCCCTTGATTATGAGTCTTACGATACTCAGTGAAAATTTGTTTCAGTTTTGGGTCTAGTTCGCGGTTATAGGCTTTACAAGAACCTTCAACCATTTTAATGCCACCAAATGGAATAATGGCACGTTTCAGTGGCGCTTCGGTTTGTAGACCAACAATTTGTTCCAGATCTTTTTCAATATAACCTGCATCATGAGAGGTAATTGTAGACGCAATGTCAGTATCAAAATCTAGCGGTGCATGGGTGCGGTTTTCGATTTTGATACCTTCCATGACTTTTTCCCACAAAGCGTCTGTTGCTTTTGTGGCACCCGCAAGGAATGATTCATCTCCTTCATATGGGGTGTAGTTTTTTTGGATGAAATCACGGACGTTGACTTCATTCTGCCAGCTACCCTCGTTAAAGCCTTGCCATGCTACTGAGAATTTTTCGTTTAACTCGGACATGATACTTCTACCTTTTAACAGTGGAACTTTTAAGAAACTTGACTTGGCGGCGAATTAATGTTTTTTGCTGCCACGTAAATAAATCAACCAATAAGTCAACCCAACCAATATCGCACCACCAATAACGTTACCTATCGTGACAGGGATCAGGTTATCGGTAATAAAGCTTGAAACATTAAGTTGTGGAAATCGTTCAGGGGTTGTCCCTGTTTTCAGCCAAAATTCATCTGGTGCGAAGTTTTTGATAATGATCCCGAATGGAATTAAAAACATGTTAGCGATACTGTGTTCAAAACCGCTGGCGACAAACATGCCAATTGGCAGGATCAACGCGAATAACTTATCTATCAAACTGCGTCCGGCATAGCTCATCCAGACAGCAAGACATACCATCAGATTGGCTAAAATGCCCAGACATACCGCCTCAATAAAGGAGTGGTGCATTTTATGATCGGCTGTCTGCAATACATTTAGTCCCCAAGTACCATTGGCGACAGCATATTGGCCGGAATACCAAACCAAAGCGACGAAAAACAGAGCGCCAATCAGATTACCGATATAAACGTTAATCCAATTTTTGAACATTTGAGACCAGGTAATACGTCCTGTCGCTTTTGCAATGATCGTCAACACGGTGGAAGTAAAGAGATCGACGCCACAAATAACGACCAACATCAAACCAAGGGAAAAACAGATCCCACCCGTTAATTTAGCTAGCCCATAAGGAATGGAAGAGGTCCCTGTTGTTGCCGTAATATAAAAAACAAAAGCAATGGAAATAAATACACCTGCCATGATTGCCGATAAATAAGTCACTGCGGGATGTTTATTGACTTTATATACACCAATGTCATCAGCGATTTGTGCCATTACAGCAGGTGAAAATAAATTGAAAGGGTTGTCAGTTTTCATCCTAACACTCTCTTTATCCTTAATTAATCATAGCACGCATTGATAGTAACAAACGGGGATTGACCTGAATTTGATATGGATCATATTAGACCGAAAGTCTAATGAGATATAGCCGCTTAAATGAGGTGATACGGTATTAATGATATGATTTATAAAGAAAAATATTTTTTAAAATTTATAAGAATATTTTATATAAGCAGTTTTAGCCTTTTAGATCTTAAAAGTAAAATAACAGGCTAAATTGTCATTTATTTGTTATTTCAAAATAAATTATATTTAACCTGTATTTTACTTTTTACGGTTAATAAACAATATACCAACCTAACTTCAAGATGCGTATGATTTCTCCCCCGTGAAGCGGGGAGAAATCAGGTTTCGTATCGTGTTGTAAATTGCAACTTGAAGTTTAATGCATATACAACAGCTTATTTATTGCTCCAAAATTCACGCTTGGCTTTTTGCAATTTTTCATAAGCAGTTAATAATGCTTGATGGGCTGGTAATGCTTTTAATTCTGAATCAACAGACCATAGACCATAGAAGCCGTTTTCTCCGGCAATGGCTGCTGAAGCAGCATCGACAGTGTCTTGACCGTACATTTTTACAAACGCCTGATAATATTGCTCTGGTTGGCGATCTTCTTCTTGAGTTAACAGTAACAGCGTTTGCAGGCAGCGGTAATAGTTCGCTCGCTCAGTGGTGAAAACGGAAGCGTTGAAATCCTGTGTCCATTCCACCCAAATCAAGGCTTGTTCCAAATCTTTGCCTGCCAGTGCCAGCATCGATTTCAATTCACCGATCCGCAGATTGCTCCAACCGTTATCTTTACCCACAGCAATGCCCAATAACTCACGGACACGGGTAAAGTCATCCAAACCTTCATCATCTAACTGTTCGAGAAGAGCCAGATAATCTTCTGGCTGCCATTGACTCTCCGGCAATGCCAGAATGGTATCACGCAGATGAGTTCCCATTATGTTATTGGCAATGTGCAGATCTTCGACAGGATAAATATCTGACATACCAGGAACCAGAATGCGGCAGGCGTAAACACCAAGGTGCTCATAATCAGCGATATAAACTTCAGCATCCAGTTTATTGAAGATCCCCATCAAGGTGGAGAACTCTTCTTCTGTTGTTCCACTGAAATTCCAGTCAGCAAATGCATAGTCCGCATCCTGCTTGAAGAGATCCCAACTGATTACACCGCTCGAATCAATAAAGTGAGTTTCCAGATTGGTATGTTCAGAAACTTCTTCATTATCAAAGCTTGGTGGCGTGAAGACATCCAGATCTTTCAGGCTCCGGCCTTGCAACAGTTCTGTGACTGTGCGCTCCAATGCAACACCAAAATCAGGATGGGCACCAAAGGAGGCAAAACAGGTGCCATTATTAGGATTGAACAGTACAACGCAAATGACCGGGAACTGTCCACCCAGTGAGGCATCGTAACAATAGAGCGGGAAACCTTCCTCCTGCAACTTATTGACTGATTCAACGACGCTTGGGTAGCGATCCATAATATCTTGTGGAATTTCAGGCAGACTGATGCACTCTGCGATAATGCGGTTTTTCACATAGCGCTCAAATACTTCAGATAATCCCTGCACACGTGCTTCGTTCATGGTATTGCCGGCTGACATGCCGTTTGAAACATACAAATTTCCGACAATATTCATTGGAATATAAATCGTTTGATTATCTGACTGGCGAGTAAATGGCAGGGCGCAGATCCCCCGCGCTTCATTGCCAGATTGTAAATCCACTAACTGGCTAGCACAGAGCGCGTTATCTGGATTGTAAAAACGATGCAGACGTTCGTCTAAGATCCCTTCTGGCAGAGAGTCATCTTCTGGCAACGGGAACCATTTTTCATCTGGATAATGAACAAAGTCGCCATTGGCAACGGTATTACCCAGATAAAAATCAGCAAAGAAATAGTTTGTCGATAGACGCTCAAAATACTCACCCAAAGCAGAAGCCAATGCCGCTTTCTTGCTGGCCCCCTTGCCATTGGTAAAGCACAGTGGGCAGTCACGATCGCGAATATGTACTGACCAAACATTCGGAACAGGATTTAGCCATGAGGCTTCTTCAATATTAAAACCAAGAGACTTCAATTTGTGCTGAAAGCGATTAATGGAGTCCTCTAACGCGGCGTCTTTGCCTGGGATATAGGTTTGCGTCATCGTGATTCACTTCAATTTATGTTAAAGGCGCATATCATACGGCGTTTTTTTTATCCGCTCTATCAATTCCCAAAAATTATTGTTAATTAGAGTTTATTTATTCTTGGTTTACATAATAAAATGGCTTTTTTTACAAGAGGTTGAATAATGAAAAAGACTAAAATAACAGCAATAGCTGGTTTTCTGGCTTTAGTTAGCGGTTCTGCTTTCGCTTTGCCAAATGTTACTGTTTTGGCTACAGGGGGCACAATTGCTGGGGGTGGTGAATCTGCAACGCAATCTAGTTATACCGCGGGTAAAGTAGGTATCGATGCTCTGCTGAATGCTGTACCGGCAATTAAAAATATTGCTGATTTGAAAGGTGAGCAGGTCGTCAGCATCGGTTCTCAGGACATGAACGATCAGGTGTGGTTGGCTCTGGCGAAGAAAATCAATGCAGAATGTGACAAAACCGACGGGTTTGTGATCACCCACGGTACTGATACCATGGAAGAAACTGCTTATTTCCTCGATCTGACCACTCAATGCCAGAAGCCTATTGTGATGGTTGGCGCAATGCGTCCATCTACAGCGCTGGGTGCTGACGGTCCGTTGAACCTGTACAACGCCGTGGTTGTTGCTGCGGATAAAAACTCGGCAAACCGTGGTGTCCTGCTTGCCATGAATGATTCCGTTATTCATGGCCGTGATATCAGTAAACTGAGCACAACGGCAGTTCAGGCATTTCAGGCTGTGAATGCTGGTGCACAGGGCTTCGTTCACAATGGCAAAGTGCGTTACTATTCTGCGGCACCAGTAAAAGCGAATAAAGAAGTTTTTGATGTGAGCACACTGGATAAATTGCCAAAAGTTGGCATCGTTTATAACTACTCCAATGCGTCTGACTTGCCAGCAAAAGCTTTCGTTGAAAATGGCTATCAAGGCATTGTCAGCGCCGGTGTAGGTAACGGTAACATCTATAAGTCCATTTTTGACACATTAGCTAAAGCGGCCAAAGAAGGTGTTGTTGTTGTTCGTTCCAGCCGTATTCCTTTCGGCTACACTACCCAAAATGCAGAAGTTAACGACAGCAAATATGGCTTTGTGGCTTCAGAGCGTTTGAACCCGCAGAAAGCGCGCGTTCTTCTGCAATTAGCTCTGACGCAAACTTCTGATGTAGAAAAAATTCAGGAAATGTTTAGTAAGTATTAATTCCTGATTGAAATATAAAAAGGCGCATTAAATGCGCCTTTTTATATTCTTTTTTTATCCGTGATTTTTGGATAAATTATCTGTTAAGTGACTTTTTATTCTTTGGCTTTATATCGAAATTAATTTATTTTTAACTTTACGGGGTTTTGTAAGGTAATTATTTTCAGATGTATACTTTTTCCCCATTATTAACATCCTAATCGCCTTTCTTACCTTTGGTATTAAATAAAATTGATATTATCCAGGTTACCTTTCCTGACTTTTCGCTATTTTGATTATATGCATTAAACTTCAAGTTGCAATTTACAACACTATATGAAACGTGATTTTACCCCGCGGAACGGGGGAGAAATCACACGTATCTTGAAGTTAGATTGGTATATAATTCATTGCGTTATTTATAATAAGAAGGTCTATCAGAAAGTGATACTGTCGTTTGTAACAAATGTTTAATAATTATTGCAGTGGCAGGGCGAGAATGATAAAACCAATGCGTCCGATTTTATTGTATCCATTGATAGGGTGAAGTTAATGAGTCAGGTATATAATTTCAGCGCTGGCCCAGCTATGTTGCCAGCGGAAGTGTTACGACGTGCAGAGCAGGAACTTTGCAACTGGCACGGCTTGGGGACATCTGTGATGGAAATTAGTCACCGCAGCAAAGAATTTGTGGCTGTTGCGGCAGAAGCAGAAAAAGACCTCCGAGATTTATTAGCCATACCTGAGAATTACAAGGTGCTGTTTTGTCACGGCGGTGCTCGTGGGCAATTTTCGGCGTTACCACTGAACTTACTGGGTGATAAATCGACAGCAGATTATATCGTCAGTGGTTACTGGTCTGAATGTGCAGCGAAAGAAGCAGAAAAATATTGCACGCCAAACATCATTGATATCAGAACAGAAACAAACGACGTCAAAAGCGTGAAGCCGATGAGTGAATGGGCTTTGAGCAGTGATGCTGCCTATGTCCATTATTGTCCTAATGAAACGATTGAAGGCGTTGCCATTTTTGAAGAGCCTGATTTCGGCGATGATAAAATTGTCATTGCCGATTACTCTTCAACCATTCTCTCTGCACCCATTGATGTTAGCCGTTATGGTGTTATTTATGCTGGGGCACAAAAAAATATCGGGCCAGCAGGGATTACCGTCGTCATTATCCGTGAAGATCTGCTGGGTAAAGCACACCCACATACACCATCTATTTGGGATTATACTGTGCAGGTTCAATACGACTCTATGTATAACACGCCACCGACATTTGCATGGTATCTGTCTGGCATGGTATTCAAGTGGTTGAAAGAGCAGGGAGGGTTACAAGAGATCAGTAAACGTAATCATGCTAAAGCCAAACACCTTTATCATGCCGTTGATAACAGTAAGTTGTATATCAACCGTGTCGCTCCTCAAAACCGTTCTATCATGAATGTTCCTTTCCAACTGGCTAACCCCGCATTAGATGGTCAGTTTTTGGAAGAAGCCTATGCACACGGGCTACATGCATTGAAAGGGCACAAAGTTGCGGGTGGCGCTCGTGCTTCGATTTATAATGCTATGCCTTATGAAGGCGTAAACGCATTGGTTGAATTTATGGCTGATTTTGAACGCCGCAACGCATAATTTTTACCGTCGGGAGGGATAACGCCTCCCGATCTCAAAATCCTCGATCTATCCTAAAAACTAAAATCATATCTGGAGATTCCTCTCTTTATGCAATCCCTGACGTTACAACCTATTTCCCATATTAATGGGACAATTAATTTGCCTGGTTCTAAGAGCGTTTCTAACCGCGCTTTGTTACTCGCTGCACTTGCTAAGGGAACAACCCGATTAACCAATTTATTGGACAGCGATGATATCCGGTACATGCTTAACGCTCTGGCTGCATTGGGTATTTCCTATCGTCTCTCTGACAATCGGACTGTCTGTGAAGTAGATGGTATTGGAGGCCGTATCACGGGCAAAAGTGATATTGAACTGTTTTTGGGCAATGCCGGTACAGCAATGCGCCCATTGGCCGCGGCTCTATGTTTAGGGGACAGCAGTTTAGGAGACAGCGGCATAAATGTAGTGTTGACCGGCGAACCGCGGATGAAAGAACGTCCAATTGGTCATTTGGTCGATGCATTGCGTCAAGGTGGGGCAGAAATTGATTATCTTGAACAGGAAAATTACCCGCCTTTGCATATCAAAGGGGGATTTCTAGGCGGAAAAGTCACCGTTGATGGCACTGTTTCCAGCCAGTTTCTGACCGCTTTGTTGATGGCAGCACCATTGGCAAAAAATGATACGGAAATCCACATACAGGGTGATTTGGTCTCTAAACCTTATATTGATATTACATTGGCACTGATGAAAAGTTTTGGTGTAACAGTAGACAATGAACAATATCAGGTTTTTCACATTAAAGGTCAGCAACAATACTTGTCTCCGGGGCAGTATCTGGTAGAAGGCGATGCTTCATCGGCATCTTATTTTCTGGCAGCAGCGGCAATTAAAGGCGGAACCGTTCGTGTCACGGGCATTGGCAGAAATAGCCTGCAAGGGGATACCCAATTTGCCAATGTATTGGAACAGATGGGAGCAACGATTCGGTGGGGGGACGATTTTGTTGAATGCGAGCGTGGTACATTGACGGGCATTGATATGGATATGAATGCTATTCCTGACGCAGCAATGACAATTGCGACAACGGCGTTATTTGCACAGGGAGAAACCGTTATCCGCAATATCTACAATTGGCGGGTAAAAGAAACCGATCGACTAAATGCGATGGCAACCGAATTGAGAAAAATAGGCGCCGAAGTGGAAGAGGGACATGATTATATTCGAATTTCTCCGCCAGAAAAGCTCAATCATGCTGAAATTGCGACCTATAATGATCACCGCATTGCGATGTGTTTCTCGTTGGTAGCCCTGTCGGATACTCCAGTTACTATCCTTGATCCAGGCTGTACAGCAAAGACATTCCCAGACTATTTCAATCAGCTCGAAAAGCTCAGCCAATACGTAAAGTAGAGAGAGACGCAAAAGTCGGTAGGGATAGAAATAAAAATGGGCTTTGCCTGTTTCTCTCATCTGCTGAGCGCGTATAATAGGACCGGTTTTTATTGCTTGCTAATTAAGCAATTTTTTGCATTCGGTAAA
Source organism: Xenorhabdus griffiniae (assembly GCF_037265215.1). Lineage (NCBI taxonomy): Bacteria > Pseudomonadati > Pseudomonadota > Gammaproteobacteria > Enterobacterales > Morganellaceae > Xenorhabdus > Xenorhabdus griffiniae. The sequence continues at coordinate 1,795,147 of NZ_CP147737.1, forward strand.
TGACCTGTCTGTTATACGAATGTTATGCGAAAAGGAGGATAATGATGGCGGCGATAGCCCCAGTAATAACCGTTGATGGGCCAAGTGGTGCTGGCAAGGGAACACTATGTCAGGCATTGGCTGAAGCGTTAGATTGGCAGTTGCTTGATTCAGGCGCCATTTATCGTGTATTGGCACTGGCTGCCATCCATCATCAGGTGGGTATCCAGTCTGAAGACGCACTGGTTCCTCTGGCTGCAAATCTGGATGTTCGTTTTTTGCCTGCAAATGGCAAACTCCGCGTCATTCTGGAAGGCGAAGATGTCAGCAATGAAATTCGTACCGAAACTGTTGGAAATACGGCTTCGCAAGCGGCAACATTCCCACGTGTCCGTGAAGCACTTTTACGTCGGCAGCGGGCTTTCCGCATTGCGCCTGGGCTGATAGCTGATGGCCGTGATATGGGAACAGTTGTCTTTCCTGACGCGCCAGTGAAAATATTTCTTGATGCAAGTGCGGAAGAACGCGCCCGCAGACGTATGTTGCAGTTGCAGGAGAGAGGTTTTAGTGTTAACTTTGAAAATCTTTTGTCCGAGATACAAGAACGGGACTTCCGCGATCGCAATCGGGCTGTTGCGCCCTTAGTGCCTGCACAAGATGCATTGATCCTGGATTCGACCAGTATGTCTATCGAAGAAGTGATTGATAAAGCACTGGTTTATGTGAAAAACGCGCTGGAAATACCCGCATAATCGTTAATTTTCGCAAATAGACTATTGCAGTCGCGTATCAAGAAGATGTATATAGAATTCTAGTGTATTGGTAGTGAAATATTCTGGTACACTAAAACACCTTGTAACAGGGAAAAGTTGCGAGGTATGTAAAACAACCCCATTCGGCTGGAAGCTTAATGGACGTTAATTAAAAATCTTGAAGATCATAAACATGACAGAATCCTTTGCTCAACTCTTTGAAGAATCCCTACAGGCTATCGAAACTCGTCCAGGCGCCATCGTTCGTGGTGTCGTGGTTGCTATCGATAAAGACGTTGTATTGGTTGACGCAGGCCTGAAATCAGAATCTGCAATTCCTGTAGAACAATTCAAAAATGCTCAAGGTGAGCTGGAAATCCAGGTTGGCGATGAAATCGACGTAGCTTTGGATGCGGTAGAAGATGGTTTCGGTGAAACTGTCTTGTCTCGTGAGAAAGCGAAACGTCACGAAGCATGGCTGATGCTGGAAAAAGCATACGAAGAAGCTGAAACTGTCACTGGTATTATCAATGGCAAAGTAAAAGGTGGCTTCACTGTAGAACTGAACGGCATCCGTGCGTTCCTGCCAGGTTCACTGGTTGACGTTCGTCCAGTTCGTGACACTGCTCACCTTGAAGGCAAAGAGCTTGAGTTCAAAGTCATCAAGCTGGATCAGAAACGCAACAACGTAGTTGTTTCTCGTCGTGCAGTTATCGAATCTGAAAACAGCGCAGAACGTGATCAGCTGCTGGAAAACCTGCAAGAAGGCATGGAAGTCAAAGGTATCGTTAAGAACCTGACTGACTACGGTGCATTCGTTGATCTGGGCGGCGTTGATGGCTTGCTGCACATTACTGATATGGCTTGGAAACGTGTTAAACACCCAAGCGAAATTGTCAATGTGGGCGATGAAATCACAGTTAAGGTACTGAAATTCGACCGTGAGCGTACTCGCGTATCTCTGGGTCTGAAACAACTGGGTGAAGATCCATGGGTAGCAATCGCTAAACGTTATCCAGAAAGTACTAAACTGACTGGTCGCGTAACTAACCTGACTGATTACGGCTGCTTCGTTGAAATCGAAGAAGGTGTTGAAGGTCTGGTACACGTTTCAGAAATGGATTGGACCAACAAGAACATCCACCCATCCAAAGTTGTTAACGTTGGTGACGTTGTGGAAGTTATGGTTCTGGATATCGATGAAGAACGTCGTCGTATCTCCCTGGGCCTGAAACAGTGCAAAGCTAACCCTTGGCAGCAATTTGCTGAGACTCACAACAAGAACGATCGCGTTGAAGGTAAAATCAAGTCTATCACTGACTTCGGTATCTTCATTGGTCTGGAAGGCGGCATCGACGGCCTGGTTCACCTGTCTGACATCTCCTGGAACGTTGCAGGTGAAGAAGCAGTTCGTGAATACAAAAAAGGCGACGAAATCGCTGCTGTAGTTCTGCAAGTAGATGCAGAGCGTGAGCGTATCTCTCTGGGCATCAAGCAACTGGCAGAAGATCCATTCAACAATTACCTGTCTGTAAACAAGAAAGGTGTCATTGTTACTGGTAAAGTCACTGCAGTTGACGCAAAAGGTGCTACAGTTGAATTAGCTGACGGTGTTGAAGGTTACCTGCGTGCATCAGAAGCTTCTCGTGACCGCGTTGAAGATGCAACTCAAGTTCTGAACGTTGGCGATGAAGTTGAAGCTAAATATGTTGGCGTTGATCGCAAAAACCGCGTAATCAACCTGTCTGTTCGTGCAAAAGACGAAGCTGATGAAAAAGACGCTATCGCTTCTGTGAACAAACAAGAAGACACAAACTTTGCTAACAACGCAATGGCTGAAGCTTTCAAAGCAGCTAAAGGCGAATAATCTAAGTCAATAACGGCGGGTAATGTTCTCTATAATGAGAATGTTACCCGAATACGGTAGTTTAGGGAGGTACCATGACCAAGTCTGAATTAATCGAAAGACTTGCAGAGCAGCAATCTCACATGCCGGCCAAAGCCGTTGAAGATGCAGTGAAAGAAATGCTTGATCATATGGCAGAAACACTAGCCGCAGGTGAACGTATTGAAGTTCGCGGATTCGGCAGCTTTTCTCTTCACTACCGGGCTCCGCGTGTGGGTCGTAACCCTAAAACGGGTGAAAAAGTGGAATTGGACGGTAAATATGTTCCCCACTTTAAACCCGGTAAAGAGTTACGTGACCGCGTGAATATCTATAGCGATAGCTAAGATATCAGTTATTACTTAATTAAACTAACGGCACCTTACGGTGCCGTTTTTTGTATATACTAATCGCCTTTCAAGATGCGTCTTATATCTCCCAGCGTAGCGGGGATAAACAATATGCATCTTGAAGTGAGATAGGTATATATCTAATTTAATGTATCTCTGGTTTTTGTGAGAATAGACGTATTTTTTTGAGATCGTTTCTTTTGTTTAAAAGTTAATTTGCGAAGCGATTCCACGAAAACATTTCTCTAACTGGCAGTAAGATTTACTATGTCATAAGCTCTCTTGCGTGAATGGAATGTCAGCACAGAGGCATAATGGATGCAGCCGATAATATTTTCTCTTTTTACCTGTTTATTTGCCATTTGGCGAAAACCAACGCCATTTATCAGTCTAAATTGGGCGGCATTAGCCATTATATTGGGAGTTTTTCCCTTATTATTCCTTGCAGAGCTTCCTCAACAAAAAGTCATTCAATACCTGGTTATCCTTGCGTTTTGCTTATTATTTTTTCCTTATAAGATTATACGACTAGTATCATTAGCATTATGGGCATTTATTTTCGGATGTTGGCATGGCCAGCATATATTGGCTCAAGTCACCTATTTCAGCGAAACATCCCGCACTGCAATCGTTATGATTGATAGTGTATCGTTGGAAAATAATACGAAGAAGGAAGATAAGAAGGCGCGTTATCGTATTAAGCTGATTGAGAGTGATGGGAAATATATTATTCCTGCCTTATATGCGTCAGTATCATGGAACTCTCAAGAGTTGCTATGTGCCGGTCAGAAGTGGCAGATGACAATGAAACTCAGACCTGTTCATGCTCAATTAAACCATGGTAGTTTCGATAGCCAGCGATATTCACTTTCTATTCGCCAGCCATTGAATGGAAAAATTATTGAGGCAAAACCTCTCGATAAAAATTGTAATCTCCGACAAAGTCTCATTAATAAGCTGTTACCAGAAATTCAACCATTAAAACAGGCGGGTATTGTCTTAGCACTCTCGTTTGGTGAAAGGACGTGGTTGGATAAATCCACTCGCTTGCTATTACAGCAGACAGGTATTGCGCATTTGATGGCAATTTCAGGGCTGCATATTGCAATGGCCAGCTTATTTGGCTGGAGTTTTGCAAGAATGACGCAGTTTTTCTTTCCTGCAAAATGGATTGGATTTCGCTTTCCATTGATCATGGGCTGGTTAACCGCAATGCTGTATGGGTGGTTGTCTGGTTGGGGAATTCCAGCCGTTCGGGCAATATTAGGGCTAACTTTATGGATTTATTTACGGTGCAAAAGCCGGCTGTGTTTTTCATGGCAATGGGCTTTATGGAGTGCCGCCTTGATTTTATTTTTCGATCCTTTGGCAATACTTTCTGACAGTTTCTGGCTCTCATTTACTGCGGTAATGGCACTGTTATTTTGGTTTTATTGGATGCCTTTGCCAGAAAAGATACGTCAGGGGTGGCAGTGGTCATGGCTGCGCGCACTGCATATGCAGTTGGGCATGTTGCTAATGTTGTTACCGTTACAGCTTTTGTTATTTCAGAGCGTTAATATTGCATCATTGGTGGCTAACCTGTGGGCTATTCCAATTATCTCTTTTTTATCTGTTCCGTTGGTTATGTTGGGGATGGTTTGTCTCTTTCTTCCGGTGATCCAACCCTTTTTATGGCAGCTTGTTGATTACAGTATTTTATTTGCTTTGGCACCTTTACCTATTTTGACATATTCATGGTTTGAAACAGGGTACTATCCGATAGTTATTACGTTAATCGGCTGGTTTTTTGTTGTGATTTGGCGCTTAGATTGGTGGCGATCCTATAAATGGTTGTTGGGCGTTTGCATTGGAATTATTGCGTGTTATTCCAAACGTTCTAATGATTATCAATGGCGTTTTTCCATGCTGGATGTGGGGCATGGATTAGCTGTGGTCATCGATAAGGGAGGGGAAGCGATTGTATTTGATACAGGAAATCGTTGGGAAACGGGCAGCATGGCAGAAAAAGTTATTGAACCTTATTTGCGTTGGCATCGGTTAACACCAGGGCAAATAATCCTGAGTCATGATCATCTGGATCATACGGGAGGAATAGAATATCTAACTGAAAAGTATCCCGATATCCAAATTAGAAGCCCTTCTCTAAATCAGGCCCATTTACCTTGTGTCCGTGGTGAAAAGTGGACATGGCAGGGATTAAATTTTGCCGTTCTTTGGCCTCCAGAAAAGTCAGTTATAGTTGGCAATGATCAATCTTGCGTGATCCGTATTGATGATGGTAAGTACAGTCTATTATTAACAGGAGATTTAGAAAAACCGGGCGAATACCGCTTATTGGAGCTTGAGAAGGATCATCTGCGTGCAACAATACTACAAGTACCTCATCATGGGAGTAACACCTCTTCTACTTCGGTATTTATGCGCAGAGTTATGCCTCGATATGCTTTGGCTTCAGTTGCACGCTATAGCCCGTGGCGATTGCCTTCAGTAAAGGTGAAACAACGCTACAAAAATGCTGGCATTGAATGGCATAGCACAGCGGTTTCTGGTCAGATAACCGGCTATGTTTATCGCGATGACATTAAATTAAAAGGTTATCGACAACAAATAGTGTCACGATGGTATCATCAGTGGTTTGGTATTCATGGCGATCATGAGTAGAATGATTCGCTATTTCTTTTGGTTTTGGTAACTCAATAATGAATGATAAAGACCTTTCTACCTGGCAGACCTTTCGCCGATTGTGGCCGATCATTACCCCTTTTAAAATCGGTCTGATCGTCTCGGCGGTTGCGCTAGTCATTAATGCTGCCGGTGATACATTGATGCTTTCCTTGTTGAAGCCTTTGCTTGATGAGGGTTTTGGTAAGGCAGACATTGGCGTATTGAAGTGGATGCCACTGGTTGTTATCGGATTGATGTTGTTGCGTGGCATATCTGGTTTTATATCGAGTTATTGTCTCTCTTGGGTATCAGGCAAAGTGGTCATGCAGATGCGTCGCCGCCTGTTCAATCATATGATGGGAATGCCTGTTTCCTTCTTTGACCAGCAATCCACGGGGACTTTGCTTTCCCGTATTACATACGATTCAGAACAGGTTGCCTCATCTTCCTCCGGTGCATTAGTGACGGTTGTCAGGGAAGGCGCATCAATTATTGGCCTGTTTATACTGATGTTTTATTACAGTTGGGAACTCTCGCTTATTTTGATCGTCATTGCGCCGATAGTTGCGGGAGTTATTCGTCTTGTTTCCGTGCGTTTTCGTAATATTAGTAAAAATATGCAAAGCAGCATGGGGATGGTAACAACCAGTGCTGAACAGATGCTGAAAGGGCACAAAGAAGTTTTAATTTTTGGTGGTCAAAAAGTTGAAACTGAACGCTTTAACAAAGTCAGCAACCATATGCGCCAGCAGGGTATGAAAATGGTCACTGCTGATTCCATTTCAGATCCGATTATCCAGCTTATTGCTTCTTTTGCACTGGCATTTATCCTGTATGCAGCCAGTTTTCCTGAAATTATGGGGGCTTTAACCGCAGGGAAAATCACTGTTGTATTTTCATCTATGATTGCCCTGATGCGCCCATTGAAGTCCTTAACTAACGTTAATGCTCAATTCCAACGTGGTATGGCTGCATGTCAGACCTTATTTACTATCCTGGATATGGAGCAGGAAAAAGACGAAGGTAAATTGGAAATCAAAAAGGCAAAAGGCAATCTTGAATTCCGACATGTTACTTTCTGTTATCCAACCAAGGATCATCCTGCATTGAAAAATATTTCAATGACGATCCCAGCGGGAAAGACGATTGCATTGGTGGGCCGTTCAGGATCAGGTAAATCGACAATTGCTAATCTCATGACGCGTTTTTATGACGTGAATGAAGGTGAAATAGTATTAGACGGTCATGACCTGCGTGAATATACCCTGGCTTCACTGCGTAACCAAATCGCGTTGGTATCGCAAAATGTCCACCTATTCAATGATACGGTTGCCAATAATATTGCTTACGCTAGCGAAGGATGCTTTAGTCGCGAAGAGATAGAGCGGGCGGCAGAAATGGCTTATGCAATGGACTTTATCAAAAAACTGGATAATGGCCTTGATACCATGATCGGTGAAAATGGTGTTTTGCTTTCTGGGGGCCAGCGTCAGCGTATTGCGATTGCCCGTGCTTTATTGCGTGATTCTCCGATTTTAATTTTGGATGAAGCCACTTCTGCATTGGATACAGAATCTGAACGGGCAATTCAGGCTGCATTAGATGAATTACAGAAAAACAGAACTTCATTGGTCATTGCTCACCGCCTTTCTACTATTGAAAATGCCGATGAAATTATCGTCATTGAAGATGGGAATATCATAGAAAGGGGCAATCATGCGACTTTGTTGCAACATGATGGGGCATATGCTCAGTTACATAGGATGCAATTTGGCCAATGATTGAACGCATATGGTCAGGTCGCTCGCGGCTTTACATCGTATTATTGCCATTATCAGCCCTTTATGGGCTGATAAGCGGCTTGCGGCGTTTAAGCTATAAACTAGGGTTGAGCCGCTCCTGGAAAGCACCAGTGCCTGTTGTGGTTGTCGGTAATTTGACGGCAGGAGGAAATGGCAAAACTCCGGTTGTTATTTGGCTGGTTGAACAATTGCAGCAAAAAGGTTATCGGGTTGGCGTTGTTTCGCGTGGTTATGGTGGGAAATCGGCACATTACCCGTTATTGGTTACCGATGAAGTAACAACGGCACAAGCAGGGGATGAACCTGTTTTAATTCGTCGTCGTACTGGTGTACCTGTTGCAGTGGCACCAAAGCGAGCAGAAGCCATTCAGGCATTATTATCACATGCTCCGGTTGATATCGTCATTACCGATGATGGTCTTCAGCATTATGCCTTGCAGCGTGATTATGAGATTGTCGTCATTGATGGCGTTCGTCGTTTTGGCAATGGTTGCTGGTTGCCTGCTGGCCCTATGCGAGAATTGGCGGGACGCTTGAATAGTGTCAATGCCATCATTGTTAATGGTGGAACACCCGAATCGGGTGAATTACCAATGACTCTAAAGGGCGATTTGGCGGTTAATTTGCTGACTGGGGAAACGCGAAAGGTGACTGATCTTTCCAATGGTGTTGCGATGGCAGGAATTGGTCATCCACCACGTTTTTTTGCAACATTGCAGCAATTAGGAGCGAAATTACAGAAAACATACGCTTTTGCTGATCATCAGGCGTACGAAAAATCTCAACTATTGGCCCTGGCAAATAGTGATCAAAATTTATTGATGACAGAAAAAGATGCGGTTAAATGTTTCCAATTTGCCCAACCTAACTGGTGGTATTTGCCTGTACACGCTGAATTACCTGAGGAAAAAGGGCAAAAGGTGTTGAATGATATCTGTGCCTTACTGCCAACATTAAATACTCGCTAATAATGCCAGGCTATTCTCACCTCACCATACTAAGCAAAATAAGGGAAATTAAACAAAGCAACAAAGTTAACGGTGATACATTGCTTATGGTATTCTGAGCCACATTAAATTTGATGGGGGATATATGGATCACCGTTTACTCGAAATCATTGCTTGTCCGCTATGTCATGGCAAGCTCAGTTATGATAAAGAAAACTTTGAACTGATTTGTAAGTTTGATCGTCTCGCTTTTCCCTTCCGTGATGGCATTCCTGTGTTACTAGAGAATGAAGCACGTGTCTTGCCTACAGAGGAAAATCAATAACCCATGTTTACCGTTATCATTCCGGCACGTTTTTCCTCAACCCGTTTACCTGGAAAACCATTGGCTGATATTCATGGTAAGCCAATGGTTGTGCGTGTGATGGAACGGGCTGTCCGTTCTGGTGCTGATCGGGTTATTGTGGCAACGGATCATCAAGAAGTGTTTGATGCAGTGATTGCCGCAGGCGGTGAGGCTTGCATGACACGTGAAAATCACCATTCAGGTACAGAGCGTTTGGCTGAGGTTATCGATAAATACCAATTTGCTGATGATGAAATTATTGTGAATGTTCAGGGTGATGAACCCCTTATCCCAGAACAGATCATCAAACAAGTGGCTGATAATTTAGCTGACAGTAATGCAGGAATGGCAACGCTTGCCGTGCAGATCCAGAATGCAGAAGAAGCATTTAATCCCAATGCTGTTAAAGTTGTGATGGATTCGCAAGGTTATGCCCTCTATTTTTCTCGTGCTACGATCCCATGGGAACGTGATCGCTTTATGCAATCAACAGAGTCTATTGGAGAGCATTTCCTGCGCCATATTGGAATTTATGCGTATCGGGCGGGGTTTATTCGACGTTATATCCAGTGGTCGCCAAGCCCCTTGGAAAGTATCGAAATGCTCGAACAATTAAGGGTGCTTTGGTACGGTGAAAAGATCCATGTAGCAAAAGCCCTGCAAGCGCCTGGTACAGGGGTTGATACACCGGAAGATCTACAAGCCGTCAGAAAAGTTTTTGCCACACTCTGATCTTCTTGTTTGAAATCGGGTGAAATTTAAAAGAGAATGCCGTAACGTTTATACAGCATTCTCTTTTTTCGTCACACTTCACTGCTCATTCTGATGTTATTTCTCACCCTCTTTTGGTTGAAGGTCTTTTGATTGTTCAATACGTATATCCTGACTTACCGGTTTAATAGCCTGCCAGATGCGGCCTAATGTCTCATACCAGGCACGCTCGGTGTGTGATAAATAGTAGGAAGAAGGAAGATATTTTTCCCACGAATATAGAGGCGTTGTGACGGCCAATTGATTGGCAGGACCCGCAATGGGATGCAGACCTCGTTGTACAAAAAACTTGAGGGCTCGTTCCATATGATTGGCCGAAGTGACAAGAATGAAAGGTTGTTGCCCAACGATTTTTTCAACTTCAGCAGCTTCTTCTTCTGTATCTAAGGGTTTTTTTAATGCTATCGTGTCTTCTACAGGAATTCCCAGAGATTGTGCTACCATAGCAGCAACTTCGGCACTGCTAATGGCATTAACGCCTTTACCGCCAGTAAAAATCATTTTGGCGCCAGGATTGAGACGATATAACCGAATCCCCTCCGTCACTCTGGGCAAGCTGTTACTGATAAGGTTGGCGCTGGGAGCCCATTGGGGGTTATAAGTAAAAGCGCCTCCAAGAACCACAATATATTTTATGGGAGTGATAGGAGTTGTGTCTGGTTCATAGCGTTGAACATATTTTCCCTCGACAGGGAGTAAGAGTTTATCCGCGACAGGCTGTAAACTAAATAAAAGTAATGCCAGCCAACTGAGTGATAAAATGGCTTTCCCTGTTTTTTGCCAACGGGTAACCCACAATAATAACAGGGCGGCAAAAGAGACGATAATAATCAACGGTAAAGGCATTAATAGTGAGCCGATATATTTTTTTAGCAGAAATAACATTGATTGGCCTTGGGTTGGTTAAATTATAATCGCGCAATGGCAAATTTAAGGCTAAAAGTAGTTAATTAAAAGATTACTGTGCCAAAATACATAGTAGTAAAAATAACGGTAGTAAAAATAGCAGTAGATAGCATCATTACTCAATAGATAAATTAAATTTAGCTTATAAGTGGGGCGGTTTTTCATGCGGGATCGCAATTTCGATGATATTGCAGACAAATTTTCGCGTAATATTTACGGCACAACCAAAGGTAAAATCAGGCAGGCCGTTGTCTGGCAGGATATTAACGAATTGCTGAATCATTTGCCTCAACGTCCTTTGCTCATTTTGGATGCGGGGGGCGGTGAAGGTAATATGGCCTGCCAGTTAGCTGAATTGGGACATCAGGTCATACTTTGTGATTTATCAAAAGAGATGATCCAGAGAGCGGAACATAACGCCGAAGAACGGGGTGTTCTCGCTCAGATGCAATTTATTCAAAGCCCGGTACAGGAAATTCACCAGCATATTGAACAGCCCGTTGATCTGATTTTATTTCATGCTGTCTTGGAATGGATCACCGACCAAAAAAATGTAATAGAAACATTGGAAGATATGATAACGCCCGGTGGTGCACTTTCATTAATGTTTTATAATGCGAATGGGCTGGTCATGCGTAATGCTATCTTGGGTAACTTTCATTTGGCGACGCCTAATATTCAGCGTCGTCGAAAACGCTCTCTATCGCCACAAAATCCATTAATACCAGAACAGGTATATCAATGGCTAACTGAACTTAAGATGGAAATAACAGGTAAAACAGGCGTGAGAGTTTTTCACGATTATTTGCAAAGTCGTCAATTACAAGACACAAATTTTCCGGCGTTGCTTGAACTTGAACAGCGTTATTGCAGACAGGAGCCCTATATCAGCCTGGGGCGTTACATTCATGTGATGGCACGCAAGCCTACCTTAAAGAGCGAATTATGAGTGAATATTCCCAGACGGTTCCTGAACTTGTGTCCTGGGCCAGAAAAAATGATTTTTCAATTTCGTTGCCACCAGAACGCTTGGCTTTTTTGCTGGCTATTGCCGTATTAAACAGTGAACGGCTTGATGGTGAAATGAGTGAAGGGGAGCTGGTGGATGCCTTTCGTGAAGTCTGTAAAGGTTTTGAGCAGACTTCGGAAGCGGTATCCGTCAGGGCAAATAATGCCATTAATGATATGGTGCGCCAGAAGTTACTTAACCGTTTTACCAGTGAATTGGCGGATGGCAATGCCATTTATCGCCTGACTCCACTGGGAATTGGCATCAGTGATTATTACATCCGCCAGCGTGAATTCTCCACGTTGCGTCTTTCTATGCAGTTATCTATCGTTGCTAACGAATTGCACAGGGCAGCGGAGGCAGCCGAAGAAGGGGGCGATGAATTGCATTGGCACCGCAATGTTTTTGCTCCTCTTAAATATTCTGTCGCTGAAATTTTTGACAGCATCGATATGTCCCAGCGCTTGATGGATGAACAGCAAAACAGTGTAAAAACTGATATCGCCGCACTACTCAATCAGGATTGGCAGGCGGCCATCGCTAATTGTGAACAACTGTTGTCTGAAACCTCCGGCACGTTGCGGGAACTTCAGGATACTTTGGAAGCGGCGGGCGATAAATTGCAGGCGAATCTATTACGTATCCAAGCCGCAAATATGGACAGCGGCGGTTCTGAGTTGGTCGATAAACTGGTTTTTGATTTGCAAAGCAAACTGGATCGCATTATCAGTTGGGGGCAACAAGCTATTGATTTGTGGATAGGTTATGATCGCCATGTTCACAAATTTATCCGAACTGCCATTGATATGGATAAAAACCGCATTTTTGCCCAGCGCCTTCGTCAATCTATTCAACACTATTTTGACAGTCCGTGGACCTTGACAGTCGCTAACGCAGAACGTTTTCTGGATATGCGTGATGAAGAGCTGACTCTGCGTAATGAAGAGGTAATGGGAGAGTTACCGCCAGAAATGGAATACGAAGAGTTTAGTGAAATCAATGAACAATTAGCTGAAATGATAGAGCAGGCGCTGGCGGTTTACCAGCAGGCAAAACTTCCTCTGGATTTGGGGGCTGTACTGCGCGACTACCTTGTCCAGTATCCACGTAAACGCCATTTTGATGTGGCACGTATCTTGGTGGATCAAGCGGTCAGGTTGGGGGTTGCAGAAGCGGATTTCTCTGGTTTACCGGCGGAATGGTTAGCGATTAATGATTACGGAGCCAAGGTACAGGCACATGTCATCGACACATATTGAACAACTTATGCCAGTGAAACTGGCTCAGGCATTATCCAATACACTTTTCCCTGAATTAGACAGTCAACTGCGTGCAGGGCGCCATATTAGTCTGGATGATCTTGATAATCATGCTTTTCTGATGGATTTTCAGGAAGAGTTGGAAATGTTTTATGCGCGTTATAACGTCGAGTTAATCCGTGCACCAGAAGGTTTTTTCTACCTGCGTCCCCGTTCGACGACGCTGATCCCGCGCTCTGTGTTGTCTGAATTGGATATGATGGTAGGTAAAATCCTGTGCTACCTTTACCTTAGCCCAGAGCGCCTGTCTAATCAGGGGATATTTACCTTTCAGGAACTGTACGAAGAATTATTGTCATTGGCAGACGAAAATAAGTTGGTGAAATTAGTGAACCAACGTTCGACTGGTTCAGATCTGGACAAACAGAAATTGCAGGAAAAATCGCGTACAGCTTTAAACCGCTTACGCCGTCTGGGTATGGTTTATTTCCTGCAAAACGACAGTAATAAATTTACGATTACTGAAGCGGTATTTCGCTTCGGTGCAGATGTACGCAGCGGTGATGACCCACGCGAGGCACAATTACGGATGATCCGTGATGGTGAAGCCATGCCAATAGAAAGGGAAACATCGCAGGAAGATAATGAACATGAAGAAGCATCAGGGCATTCAGCAGAAGGTACGGAGGATGAGCAGTCATGATTGAACGCGGTAAATTTCGCTCACTGACGTTAGTTAATTGGAATGGTTTTTTTGCCAGAACGTTTGATCTTGACGAACTTGTGACAACGTTATCCGGCGGTAATGGTGCTGGTAAATCAACCACAATGGCAGCCTTTGTCACTGCATTGATCCCTGATTTAACATTGCTCCATTTCCGCAATACGACAGAAGCGGGGGCAACTTCAGGTTCACGTGATAAAGGGTTGCACGGTAAGTTACGGGCAGGTGTTTGCTACTCCACGCTGGACGTGGTTAATTCACGCCATCAACGGATCATCACCGGAGTCCGTTTACAGCAAGTCGCAGGACGTGATCGAAAAGTTGATATTAAACCCTTTATGATTCAGGGCGTTCCTGCGTCGATTCAGCCAACGCAGTTATTGACTGACAATATCAACGAACGTCAGGCGCGGGTGCTGCCGTTAAATGAACTAAAGGAACGCCTTGATAAGATGGAAGGCGTTCAGTTCAAACAATTTAACTCGATTACCGATTACCACGCCCTGATGTTTGATTTGGGTGTGATCCCAAAACGTTTGCGTTCAGCGAGTGACCGCAGCAAGTTTTATCGTCTGATAGAAGCATCATTATATGGCGGAATTTCCAGTGCGATTACCCGCTCATTGCGTGATTACTTGTTACCGGAAAACAGCGGTGTCAGAAAAGCATTTCAGGATATGGAAGCCGCATTGCGTGAAAATCGCATTACGTTGGAAGCTATCCGTGTCACCCAATCCGACCGTGATCTTTTCAAGCACCTTATCACAGAAGCTACGGCTTATGTGTCTGCTGACTATATGCGTCATGCCAACGAACGCCGCGTTCATCTGGATGAGGCATTGGCTTTGCGCAGTGAATTATTTGGCAGCCGCCGCCAACTGGTCGCTGAACGATATCGCCATGTTGAAATGGCGCGGGAACTGGGGGAACAAAGCGGAGCCTCTTCTGATTTAGAAATGGATTATCAGGCGGCCAGTGATCACCTGAATCTGGTTCAAACGGCGATGCGTCAGCAGGAAAAAATCGATCGCTACCAATCTGATATTGAAGAGCTGATCTACCGACTGGAAGAGCAGAGCGAAGTTGTAGAAGAGGCGAGAGATCTTCAGGCGGAATATGAAGCCACATGTGAAGCGGCAGAACAAGAAGTTGATGAACTGAAAAGCCAGCTTGCTGACTACCAACAAGCGTTGGATGTACAGCAAACTCGCGCTATTCAATACCAGCAAGCATTGCAAGCATTAGAGCGTGCCCGTGAACTTTGCCAGCTTCCCGAACTGTCGATAGAAAATGCCGACGAATGGCAGGAAACCTATCAGGCCAAAGCGCAGCAAGCGACAGAGACGTTGCTGGCGTTGGAACAGAAATTGAGCGTTGCTGACGCAGCGCATAGTCAGTTTGAGCAGGCTTACCAACTGGTAAAAAGTATTATTGGTGAAGTGAGCCGTAGTGAAGCCTGGCAAGCTGCTCGTGAAGCATTGCGTGAATGGCCATCCCAGCGTCATCTGGCTGAGCGCGTCCAACCTTTGCGTATCCAATTGACCGAACTGGAACAACGCCTGAACAGTCAGCAAAATGCAGAACGTTTGTTGGAAGAGTTTTGTAAGCGTCATAATCAGCAACATCAGGCAGAAGACCTGGAGGCGTTACGGGGTGAACTGGAAGCTCAGTTGGAAGAATTGAGCCTGGGCGCCAATGAAAGTGGTGAACGTCGTATTCAAATACGTCAGGAATTTGAACAGCTCAAGCAAAAAATTCAAGGGCTGACCGCACGGGCACCGGTGTGGTTGGCGGCACAGGAAGCCTTGCAGCAGCTGAGTGAACAATGCAATGAAACATTCGAAAATAGTCACGATGTGACTGAATATATGCAGCAATTGCTTGAGCAAGAGCGTGAAATTACAGTCGAACGTGATGATATTGCGGCACAGAAACGCGAACTGGAAAAACAGATTGAACGTTTGAGCCAACCAAGTGGTGCCGAAGATAGCCGATTGCTCGCATTGGCAGAGCGTTTTGGTGGTGTTTTGTTGTCTGAAATTTATGACGACATTACCATTGATGACGCGCCTTATTTCTCCGCATTGTATGGTCCTGCACGTCACGCAATTGTCGTGCCTGATCTCTCACTACTTCGTCCACATCTGGAAACATTGGAAGATTGCCCGGAAGATCTCTATTTAATTGAGGGCGATCCACAGTCTTTTGATGACAGCGTCTTCCATTTTGAAGAGCAGGAAAACGCGGTTCTGGTGAAATCATCCGATCGCCAGTGGCGTTATTCCCGTTATCCTGAAGTTCCATTATTTGGGCGGGCAGCAAGAGAAAGTCGTCTGGAAGCACTTAGCCTTGAGCGTGATACGCTGGCAGAGCGCTACGCGACACTTTCGTTTGATGTGCAAAAAGTTCAGCGTGCGCATCAGGCTTTCAGTCGTTTTGTCGGTAAACACCTTTCTGTTGTGTTTGATGATGATCCAGAAGCAGAAATTCGTCGTCTGAGTCAGCGTCGTACTGAATTGGAGCGTGAGTTATCGCAATTTGAAACCCAGGCTCAGCAACATCAGCAGAAGCTGGTTCAGGTGAAAGAGAGCCTGTCACTATTAAATCGCCTGATTCCACAAATGACGATTTTGTTGGATGAAACCCTGTTTGAGCGCGTGGAAACCGTCCGTGAAGAAATGAGTGAGGCTCAGGAAGCCGCGCGTTTCCTGCAACAACACGGTAATGCGTTGGCTAAACTTGAACCGTTGGTTTCGGTCTTGCAAAGTGATCCACAGCAACATGAGCAGTTGCAGAAGGATTATGAGGCCGTGAAACAGAGCCAGAATCAGGCTAAACAACAAACCTTTGCCTTGACGGAAGTAGTGCAACGCCGTGCGCATTTCAGCTATAGCGACTCTGCCGGTATGCTTAACGAAAATGCCGACTTGAACGACAAATTGCGCCAACGCCTTGAACACGCAGAATCTGATCGTAGCCGTGCGCGTGAAAAATTGCGTCAGCAGCAAGCACAATGTGCGCAATTTAACCAAGTCTTGGCATCACTGAAAAGTTCTTATGACACCAAGCAAGACATGTTAAAAGAACTTGAGCAGGAGCTGAAAGATATTGGTGTCCAGGCAGATGCTAATGCCGAAAGCCGTGCCCGTGAACGCCGTGATCAGCTTCACGCCGCTGTGAATGCTAACCGTTCCCGCATTAACCAGCTTGAGAAACAGATCGCGTTCTGTGAAGCGGAAATGGAAAACCTCCAGAAAAAATTGCGTAAATCTGAACGTGATTATTACCAGAAATGTGAGCAGGTGGTTTCTTCCAAGGCGGGCTGGTGTGCCGTTATGCGTATGGTGAAAGACAATGGCGTTGAACGTCGCTTACATCGTCGCGAACTGGCTTATATGGATGGTGATGAGCTGCGTTCAATGTCGGATAAAGCGCTGGGGGCATTGCGTCTGGCTGTGGCCGATAATGAACATCTGCGCGATGCGTTGCGTTTATCCGAAGATCCAAAGCGTCCTGAGCGTAAGATCCAATTCTTTGTGGCGGTTTACCAGCATCTGCGTGAACGTATCCGGCAGGATATTATTCGAACGGATGATCCAGTCGATGCCATTGAACAGATGGAAATTGAATTGGCACGTTTGACGGAAGAATTAACCGCCCGTGAGCAGAAACTGGCAATCAGTTCCAAGAGCGTGGCAAATATCATTCGCAAAACCATTCAACGTGAACAGAATCGCATTCGTATGCTGAACCAAGGGTTACAGGCGGTTTCTTTTGGACAGGTTGGTGGTGTGCGCCTGAATGTGAATGTGCGTGAAAGTCATTCCCTGTTGTTGGATGTGCTTTCTGAACAGCAGGAACAGCATCAAGATCTGTTCAACAGCCAGCGTCTGACTTTCTCAGAAGCGATGGCAAAACTTTATCAGCGCCTGAACCCGCAAATCGATATAGGACAGCGTTTGCCTCAGACTATTGGTGAAGAATTACTGGATTACCGCAATTACCTTGAGCTGGAAGTTGAAGTCAACCGAGGTTCGGATGGCTGGCTAAAAGCGGAAAGTGGGGCACTTTCTACCGGAGAAGCGATTGGTACGGGGATGTCCATTCTGGTCATGGTTGTACAGAGCTGGGAAGAAGAATCACGTCGTCTGCGTGGTAAAGATATTTCTCCGTGCCGACTGCTGTTCCTTGATGAAGCTGCCCGATTAGATGCGAAATCCATTGCAACGCTGTTTGAGTTATGTGAACGTTTGCATATGCAGTTAATTATCGCTGCACCGGAAAATATCAGTCCAGAAAAAGGGACAACTTATAAACTGGTACGTAAGATTTTCAATAACCAGGAACATGTACATGTTGTTGGGTTGCGTGGTTTTGGGCAAGATATTCCGGTTACTGAGCAATCACAAATACAGGCACAACCTGTGTTACAAGAATAACTTTATCATTGAATGATATTTCTTCTAAGAAGGGGGGCGTATTATGCCCCTTTCTTAATTGGGATAGAACTTGTTTGAATATTTGTCTCCTTGTGCGGTATGTCTCGTTTTGATGTGGTGATAAAGTTTACTATTTCGCACCGTTACTACTAATGTGAAAAAGGAATAACGATGCGTAAAGTTACCCTGCTATTTAGTACAATTGTGCTTGCTTTTGGTTTGAACAGCATGGCACAAGCAAA
Source organism: Xenorhabdus griffiniae (assembly GCF_037265215.1). Taxonomy (NCBI): domain Bacteria; kingdom Pseudomonadati; phylum Pseudomonadota; class Gammaproteobacteria; order Enterobacterales; family Morganellaceae; genus Xenorhabdus; species Xenorhabdus griffiniae. The sequence goes on from NZ_CP147737.1 coordinate 1,813,225, forward strand.
AGTATTTATGCCTGAGCAAGTTGCTTCAGGTGTTTCTGTGGCAGATTTAGCTCAACGTCATGCGGTACATTGGGTATCTGTAGAGCAGATTAAGCGCAGCCTACAAAACCAGCCAGCAATGGCAGTAGGTTTTGATATCGACGATACCGTACTGTTTTCAAGTCCAGGTTTTTATCGTGGTAAATCGGAGTACTCACCTAATGACAATAGTTATCTGAAAAATCCGGCATTTTGGGAAAAAATGAATAATGAATGGGATAAATTCAGTATACCCAAGAAGATCGGCATTGAACTGGTTCAGATGCACTTAAAGCGGGGGGATGATATTTATTTCATTACAGCGCGTACAAAAACTAAGACAGAGGCAGTGACCAAATACTTACAGGAAGACTTACATATTCCAGCCGATAAAATGAATGCCGTTATTTTTACGGGTGATGAACCAGGTAAAAATAACAAAATTCGTTGGATGAAAGAGCATAATTTGAAGATTTATTATGGCGATGCAGATACTGATATTGCTGCCGCTCGTGCATTGAATATTCGTGGGATCCGTATTCTGAGAGCATCAAACTCGTCTTATCAGCCCCTGCCTAAAGCTGGCCGCTTTGGAGAAGAAGTCGTTATTAATTCTGAGTATTAATCTTAAAATTCAATGCAATATACTCTGATTAAAGGCACTAAAGGTGCCTTTTTCTTTTTTTATACGCGTTACCTTTCAAGTTACTCATTATAAGACAACAATATGTATCTTGAGGTGAGATGGGTATAAGCCATTATAATTTAAATTTTATTTTCTTATACGCATTAAACTTCAAGTTGTAATTTACAACACGATATGAAACCTGATTTTTTCCCGCTTCGCGGGGAGAAATTACACGCATCTTGAAGTTAGGTTGGTATAGATTTTATTTCAGCTGGTGAAATAAAATTTGATTAGCGAGTCATCCTATCTTAAGCAGTAATTAGGTATATAATTACCAGTATTCTTTCTGATAAAATGAGTCTGCGGATAATTATAATAAGTCATTGGATAGCTGCATATATAATAAGGTGAGGTGAGCTCTTATGGTGAAGAACACGGTCAGGTTACTGAAAGTTTCTTTTATCTGTAGCACATTGGCGGTATCAGAAGGTACTTTTGCAAATCAACAAAATGGACTGTCATCAGGTGGTATACAACCACTACCCACAGAGCCAAAAAAAGCAGGTTCTGTTATTTCGACGGATAAAGTAGTTCCTATTTCTCCGGTGAATTCTATTGATGAAAATCGAAAACAGTTACAGAATTGGTTGCCACAACAAGTAAAACCGATATTTCCTGAACGTTTGGCAAATTTATATGCTAACAATAAAATGCAACCATTATGGTCAGATAAAAAAGCCATTAAGCAATTTGAAGATCAATTAGTTGAAATGTCGCTAGCGGGTTTTCAACCTCAATTTGAAAAATGGCTGATACAACTTCATTCTCCTGAATTAAGTGAAATGGGGCGTGATGTTATCTTATCTGATGCTATGTTAGGTTATCTCCATTTTATTAGTAATGTTGATAAGAAAGGGAGTTCGTGGTTATATAGTCAAACGCCTTATAAGATTGAATTACCCCCGTCCCATTTAATTAATACATGGCAGCAGCATATCAATAACAATAATACTTTTTCTTATATTACGAGTTTATCACCGAATCATCCTTTGTATGAAAATATGCGTAATGAGATGTTGGCACAATTATCTGCTCAACAGCCATGGACTGATTTTTCATTTCAAGGAACTCTAAGGCCAGGACAAAGTAGTGAAAGTGTTATTGCATTAAGGAATATATTGTCTCGTTTAGGGGTATTGGATTTATCTGCTACCAAATCCGATAATAGAGTTTATGGAAAAGAATTAACAGCGGCTGTAAAATATTTTCAAGCCCAGCACGGATTGTCAGCCGATGGGGTTATTGGTAAATCCACTAAAACATGGTTAAATACGACACCACAAACCCGTGCTCGTATTATGGCATTGAATATCCAACGATTACGAATTATTCCTGGAGATGTTCCCACCGGTATTTTAGTGAATATTCCTAATTACTCACTTTTCTATTACTTAGACGGTAAAGAAGTATTGAGTTCTAAAGTTGTTGTTGGGCGTCCCAGCCGAAAAACACCTATCATGAGTAGTGAACTAAATAATGTGGTGATCAATCCTCCGTGGAATGTACCCACCAGCATGACTCGCAAAGATATTGCACCAAGGGCGATGCGTGACTCCAGTTATTTTCGTACACGTGGTTATACGGTATTTTCCAGCTGGAGTAATGATGCAAAAGTTATCGATCCTTCATCGATTAACTGGAGCGTAATAACACCAAATAATTTTCCTTATCGTATTAGGCAGGCACCAGGCCCAACTAATTCATTGGGACGTTTTAAATTTAACATGCCAAATTCAGAAGCCATTTATTTGCATGATACACCTAATCAAGCTTCTTTCAGCCGAGAAATGAGGGCCATTAGTTCTGGTTGCGTACGTGTCAATAAGGCACCTGAATTGGCGAATATGCTGTTGAGCGATGCAGGTTGGGATAAAACTAAAGTTAATAGTTCATTGAAAACCTGGTCAACAAAATATGTTAATATTCCCAAAAAAATTCCGGTGTTCCTCTATTATCAAACAGCGTGGGTTGATAAGGGAGGGAAAGCACAATATCGAGATGATATCTATGATTACGATATGAATGCAAGGCGATATTCAGAGTCACTTTCCAGGCTCTTGGTAGCCAGAAATGATTTATAATTTCTTCCGTTACTAATAAGACGCAAAGAAATCAAATTGGCATTAATATATATTGTATACCAATCTAACTTCAAGATGCGTGTGATTTCTCCCCGAGAAGCGGGGAGAAATCAGGTTTTATATCGTGTTGTAAATTGTAACTTGAAGTTTAATGCGTATACATAGAGAAGGAAATAATGTTTTATTCTCTGTTATCTTTTGTTACCCATTATTTTAAAAGTGTTTTTTCACTATGGTTTTTTTAATGAGCTGTTTTGTTATTGATTATAACTTTAATTATGTTAAGTAGATCACAATAATAAGCCGATAAATTTACAGTAAAATACAAAATCATTTGAAACTATTTTTTATTTTCTGATGTCTTATTAGTCGATTAAGTTGAGTTATAAAAGCATTTATACCAATATAACTTCAAGATGCGTGTGATTTCTCCCCGCGAAGCGGGGAAAAATCAGGTTTCATAGAATGCTGTAAATGGCAACTTGAAGTTTAATGTGTATAGGCAATATTAATACATTAAAGAATAGCAGGGCATATTATCCATGAATAACATTGACCACGATCGCCGAAAGTGGCTCGGTATAAGTGTGGCCGCATTGGGATTAGGTTTATTACCTCAATCGGTTTTAGCTGCATTGACAACGCCACGTCCTCGAATTTTACGTTTTGATAACTTGCATACCGGAGAAACACTCAAAGCCGAATTCTTTGATGGTCATCGGTATAATAAATCAGAACTAGCCCGCCTGAATTATTTATTCCGCGATTTTCGGCAAAATAAGGTTAAAACCATTGATCCGAAATTATTTGATCAAATTTATTTATTGCAAATGCTGATGGGAATAAATAAACATGTTCAATTAGTTTCGGGTTATCGTTCCTTGGCAACAAATAATATGTTGCGTCACACCAGTGGTGGCGTGGCAAAACACAGTTACCATACCCGTGGACAAGCCATGGATTTTCACATTGATGGTGTTCAGCTTACGCATATTCGTAAGGCTGCATTGAAAATGCGGGCAGGGGGAGTAGGGTTTTATCCAAAGAGTAATTTTATTCATATTGATACAGGCCCGGTCAGGACGTGGTAATCTTATTACCAACAATGAGTCTTGATTGTGGAGTGAAACAGTATAATGAAATACCACATTATCCCCGTTACGATGGCGATGCAAAATTGCACATTGATTTGGTGTGAAGCAACTCAGGAGGCGGCGATTGTTGATCCTGGTGGTAATGCTGAACAACTTATCGCTGAAATAGAGCGACGTGGGCTGAAAATCACCCAAATTTTGCTGACACATGGTCACTATGATCATGTTGGTGCTACTGTCGAAGTCGCGCAGCATTTTGGTGTGCCTGTTTACGGGCCACATAAGGGAGATGCTTTTTGGATAGAAAGTTTGGAAATTCAATGCCAAATGTTTGGCGTTGAACCATGCCCCTCTTTTACGCCTGATCGTTGGCTCGATGAAGGGGATACACTAAAAATTGGCAGTATTGAGTTATCCGTTTTGCACTGTCCGGGGCATACACCGGGGCATATTATCCTTGCTAACCACACCGATAAAGTCATCTCAATGGGAGATGTATTGTTTAAGGGCAGTATTGGCCGTACGGATTTTCCGGGCGGAAACTATGATGAGTTGATCCAATCTATTAAGGAAAAAGTATTGCCATTGGGGGACGAGTATCAATTCATTCCCGGTCACGGTCCAATGTCAACATTAGGGCATGAGCGGAAGACCAATCCATTTTTACAGGATTAATCGCAAACGTCTTTCTTGCCAGATAATGTAAGAAGATAAAAGCCGCTTTGTCAGCGGCTTTTGAGAAACTCAGAGTATTGCAACGATAGCTTCACACAGAGGAACCATATTCTCCAGTGTCAGACCCGCTACGTTGATACGGCCAGAGCTAACCGCGTAAATCCCATATTCTTCACGCAGGCGATCAACTTGATCTTTAGTTAATCCACTGAATGAGAACATACCATTTTGTGTGCTAATAAAGCTAAAGTCTTGCTTCGCGCCTTTTTCTTGCAAGGTATTCACAAACAGTTGGCGCATACGCTGAATGCGTTCACGCATGGTTGCCAATTCCTGAATCCATTCGGCTTTCAGGTCATCATTGGACAGAATGGTTGTCACAACAGAAGCACCGTGCGCCGGTGGGTTAGAGTAATTGGTACGCACAATGGATTTTGCCTGGCTGAATGCCTTTTCTGCGGTATCGCTGTCTGCTGCAACGATGGTGCAGGCACCAACACGCTCATTGTACAACCCAAAGTTTTTGGAATAAGAACTGGCAACGATTAGCTCATTGTGGTTTCTGGTAAAAATACGCAGACCTTCTGCATCTTCATCCAATCCTTTGGCAAAGCCTTGGTACGCAAAGTCGAATACGGGCAGCCAGCCATTTGCAGCAGATAAATCTGCCAGTTTCTGCCATTGTTCAGCGGTTGGATCAATACCCGTTGGGTTATGGCAGCAGCCATGCAGCAGAACAACATCACCTGCTTGTGCTTCAGACAAACTTGCCAACATGCCTTCGAAATCTAAGGCATGACTTTCTGCATCGTAATAGTTGTATTCGCGGATCTCCAAGCCAGCACTGGAGAAAACGCCTTTGTGGTTTGGCCAGGTTGGGTTGCTGATCCAGACACGTTTTGCATTGGTCTGTTTAGCAATAAAGTCAGCGGCAATACGTAGTGCGCCAGTTCCGCCTGGGCTTTGTACAGTACGGGCGCGTTTGTCAGTGACGATAGGGCTGTTTTTGCCGAAAAGCAGTTCTTGAGTGACGCGGCCAAATTCAGGTAATCCACTAATTGCCAGATAATTTTTAGTCGTTTCGTTTTCCAGCAGGAACTTCTCTGCTTTTTTAACAGTAGTCAGAACAGGGGTTTTACCCGTTTCGTCTTTGTAGACGCCGATACCTAAGTTAATTTTATTTTCACGGGGATCTGCTTTAAAGCTATCTGCTAAACCAAGAATCGGGTCGGCAGGCGCTGCTGTGATTTTTTCAAACATTTTTTTGATTCCAAGACTCGGAGAGTTAAGCCCAAAATAAGTGATACGCTGCTCAGGGTAACCTTAAGAAATCTATTTGCCAACTACTTGTAGCAAAAAGAATAAAATCTTGTGAAGTAGTTTACGGAGTGAAAAAAAGAGCCTGAAAAAACAGAGAGGTAAAATGTAAAAAGCAGCGCCGGAGCGCTGCTTTTTTGAGATAGACTGATTAGCTTTTCGCTAAACAGTGTATCAACAGTAATTAGAACTGATAAGTCAGACCAACACCGAATACGTTGCGAGCGTTTGCGTCTGTACCTTCATTTTTGTCCAACAGGTTGATTTTGTAATCAACATAGGTAGACAGGTTTTTGTTAAAGTAGTAGTAAGTACCTACAGAAACATATTTAACCAGATCAGCGCTGTGGCGTTTTTCGCCTTCACCCAAGTCTTTGCCTTTAGACTGAACGTAAGCCAGAGATGGTTTCAGACCGAAATCAGAGAACAGGTATTGTGCAACCAATTCGATATTCTGAGTTTTATTAGCGATACCTTTCGCTTTAACACCATCAATCACTGCTGAACCAGAAGTCATGTTACGGGTTTCGCCGTACATTGCTGCTAGGTATACGTTGTTAGCATCGTATTTAGCACCGATGTTCCATGCTTCAGCGCGTTCACCTTTAGCATAGATATCATTCCACTGACCATTTGCACGAGTAGAATTAGCGTAAGAACCACCAACAGTGATACCGTAACCTACGTTATAGGTGGTAGCCAAACCGTAGCCATCGCCATTTGCTGTATCGCCGCTACGACCATTTTTGGTGCGCTCGCTGTTTTGACCTTGGTATTGCAGGGCAAAGTTCAGACCGTCAACCAGACCGAAGAAATCAGTGTTACGGTAAGTTAACAGACCAGTAGCACGGCCAGTCATGTAGTTATCAGTGTGAGACATGGAGTCGCCACCGAAGATTGGCAGTACGTCAGTCCATGCGTTAACGTCATAGTTTACGCCGTAGTTGCGGCCGTAATCCAATGAACCGTAGTTAGCGAATTTCAAACCAGCGAAAGCTAAACGAGTAGCAGTTTCTGCACCATCAGCTTCTGCGCCCTTAGCCTTCAGATTGTATTCCCAACGACCAAAACCAGTCAGTTGGTCAGAGATCTGAGTTTCACCTTTGATGCCGATACGAGCATAAGAGTCGTCGCCATCTTGGCCGCTTCTTTTATCAGCGATTTGGTGACGAACGTCTACTTTACCGTACAGATCCAGTTTGTTGCCGTCTTTATTAAAAATTTCAGCTGCGTTTGCTGTACCAGCAACCAGCAGAGCTGGAATTACCACTGCAAGAATATTGAGTTTCATTATTATTACCCTCATTGGTGTTATCTAGACACCTGCCACTGCCAGAAATAGAACACTAAAAAATTTTGGAACTATTTGTGGGTATCGAGTGTCTTATTAGTCGGCGATCAGTGTTCCATTGGTAATGAATTTTATCTACCCTCAAAATGCTACAAAAGCACAGAATCAGTAACAAAATGAAAATAGATGTTTCGAAATGTAAATTTTAGGGAACTTTTTTAGTGTGCTTTTCGCCATAAAATAAAAAAAGCCAACTTTCGTTGGCTTTTCATCGGATTGATTGTTAGCTTATTTATTAAGCTTATTCATTAGAAACTTGCGTTTCTTGGTGTCCGCGGGAATGGAATAACATCACGAACGTTGGATACGCCCGTAACATAAGCTACCAGACGTTCGAAGCCCAAACCGAAACCAGCATGAGGAACGGTGCCGTAACGGCGCAGATCACGATACCACCAATAATCTTCTTTATTCAGCCCCATTTCTTCCATACGCTGATCCAACCTATCCAGACGCTCTTCACGCTGGGAACCACCAATGATTTCACCAATGCCTGGCGCTAACACATCCATTGCGGCAACGGTTTTACCATCGTCATTCATGCGCATATAGAAGGCTTTAATGTCTTTTGGATAGTTTTTCATGATCACTGGCGCGTTGAAATGTTTTTCTGCCAGATAACGCTCATGCTCTGATGCCAAATCCACACCCCAGAAAACAGGGTTTTCAAATTCCTGACCACAATTTTCCAGAATTTCTATCGCATCGGTGTAGTCCAATTGAACGAAATCTGAATCAACAAATTTTTCCAGACGAGTGATAACTTCGCTGTCAACTCGTTCTGCAAAGAAAGCCAGATCATCTGCACGCTCTTCTAATGCAGCCTTGAAAACATATTTCAGCATGTCTTCAGAGAGTCTGGCGATATCATTCAGATCGGCAAAAGCCACTTCTGGTTCAACCATCCAAAATTCTGCCAAATGACGGCTGGTATTGGAGTTTTCTGCACGGAAAGTGGGCCCGAAGGTATAGATTTTGCTCAATGCACAAGCATAAGCTTCGCCATTTAACTGACCGGATACAGTAAGGAAAGCTTCACGGCCGAAGAAATCCTGGCTGAAATCCACTTCGCCTTTATCTGTGCGTGGCAAGTTTTGCAAATCCAAAGTGGAAACGCGGAACATTTCGCCAGCACCTTCTGTATCTGATGCGGTGATAAGCGGCGAGGATACCCAGAAGAAGCCTTTTTCATGGAAGAAACGATGCAGGGCTTGGGCCAGTGTATGGCGAACACGGGCAACGGCGCCGATCAAATTGGTGCGTGGGCGAAGATGAGCTACTTCACGCAGGTATTCAATGCTGTGGCGTTTAGCTGCCATTGGGTAAGTATCTGGATCATCAACCATGCCAACAACAACAACTTTAGTGGCCTGCAATTCAAAATCCTGTCCTTTACCTTGCGATTCCACCACTGTACCGGTGACTTCAACAGAACAGCCCGTGGTTAAATGTAATATTTCATCCTGATAATTAGGTAAATTATTATTAACGACGGCCTGTAATGGATTAAAGCAGGAACCGTCATAGACGGCGAGGAACGAGATACCAGCTTTAGAATCTCTCCTTGTACGTATCCAACCGCGAACGGTGACTTCGTTGCCAACCGGAACCCGGCCTTGCAGTACATCGACTACAGGCGCTACGCTCATAAATTTCTCTCTTTTGTATATAGTGGATTAATAACTAGATAGATTTACCAAATACTCCCTTAATCAGGGAGCAGATCGTCTATCTTACTTGTCATCTCTCAGGAAACAAGAGGAAATTGCGCGTCTTAATGGAGAAACAGAGGGAAAAGTTGTTTTTTATTTGCGTAACCCGCATGAAGCCGGTTACGCAAAAGATAATCAGACGAGTTATGCCGTTTTTCTAGACCACTTTCTCTATATAGGGAATGTCGAAGGCCCGACGTAACCTGTTGACAAACTCATCATCTTCACAGATGGTTTTTCCGGGGCTATCCGAAAGTTTTGCCACGGGTTTACCATTGCATTCGACCAATTTGATAACGATATTCAGTGGCTTTATGCCTGGAATATTACAGGTCAGTCGTGTGCCAATGCCGAAAACAACATTAATTCTCTTGTGGAAATGGTGATACAGCGCCAGTGCTTTTTGCAGATCCAAGCTGTCAGAGAACACCAATGTTTTCGTCATTGGCTCGATACCCAGTGATTGGTAATGTGCTATGGCTTTTTCACCCCATTCAATAGGATCACCGGAGTCATGACGCAGACCTTGGTAGGCAGTTGCTAATGGTTTGTCAAAGTCTCGCAAAAAAGCATCCATAGTAATACAGTCAGTCAGGGCGATACCTAACTGGTTTGGATATTCATTCAGCCAGGTTTGCAGCGCTGCTCTCTGGCTATTGGCAAGTTCTGGACTAATTTGCTGGTGAGCCTGGAACCATTCATGGGCTTGTGTACCGAGAGGCGGAAGATCAAGCTGTTCTGCCAGTTGATAATTACTACTTCCAATCAAATAAGGGAAACTATTTTTCAGCTCATTGATAATGGCATATTGCACTGCGTATGAAAAACGACGGCGAGTACCAAAATCCATTAATTTAAAACCGGATAGATCGATATTTTTTTCCGCAGCCTCTTTGTAAAACAGTTCAATCAATTTTCTCAGCTGAATAACGGCATCTTCCGGCGTGATTTCAGGTGAGTGATGACGATGAACCAATTCGCTGATCAGAGCAAGCAAAGGCACTTCCCACAAGATAACTTCGTGCCATAAACCGGAAATGCGGATGGCTAATTGCCCTTCATAGGTAACAGAAACGTCGACTTGTTTAGGATTAAAGCGGAATGTTTTGCACCAGTTCAGGTAATCCTCTTTGAAGAACGGCAGGCGAGAAAGATAATCGACTTCGTGTTCTGTCAATGCTAAGTCTGCCATCATGTCGATTTGATGACGTAATGGCTCGGCGTATTCTCCGAGCAGTTCATCACCACGGCAACGAAATTCTGCAACAACAGGAATATTGTTGTAATGGTGGTACACTGCTTGCTGCATGTGAAACTTATAAGCATCAGTATCAAGCAGTGATTTGATAATCGGGGTAGCGTCTAAAGTCATGGCGCGTCAGGCATCCTCGCGGAGCATATTCGTGTCAGCTAAATCGATAAAGTCGGGAGAGTATACCGTGATTATTGGGTTATTGAAGCCATATAGCTACATATATTTTCCCGAATCTAAAGATTAAGGTTAATTTGTTTATAGATAATATCATGTTAAATGAGATATGAGATGACAATTAGCACGAAAGTACTAATATGCTGACTACATCATTTATACTTTTACTTAATAAGTTATTAACATCTAAAAAAAGAGACTTATTGATTGAAAGGAAGATTTCTCTATGGCAGCGTTTATGTTTTTAAAAATAATGGAAAAGGTTCCCTATGACACAACAGCGACTCGTTAAACACCGTCTGGATTATAAAGCGCCAGATTACACAATTACTAACATTGATCTTGATTTTGATCTGGATGCTGAAAAAACAACGGTGACGGCAATCAGTCAGGTAAAACGTCAGGTTAATGACATTACTCCACTGGTTTTGGATGGCGAAAATCTCACATTAAAAAGCATTTATATCGATGATAAAGCGTGGAAGCATTATCAGGAACAGGATGGAAAGTTGCTGATTGAACAACTTCCAGCCCAGTTTACTCTGAAAATTGTGAATGAAATTCACCCGGTAGCAAATACAGCCCTGGAAGGACTGTATGTGTCTGGCGATGCCTTGTGTACCCAGTGTGAGGCAGAGGGATTCCGTCACATCACATATTATTTGGATCGCCCAGATGTTCTGGCTTGTTTTACTACTCGCATTACTGCGGATAAAACCAAATACCCATTTCTGCTTTCCAATGGTAACCGTATTGAGCAAGGAGAGCTGGAGGATGGGCGTCATTGGGTAAAATGGCAGGACCCGTTCCCGAAACCGGCTTACTTGTTCGCATTGGTTGCGGGGGATTTTGATGTCCTGCGTGACACGTTTGTGACCCGCAGTGGCCGTGAGGTGGCACTGGAGCTGTTTGTTGATCGGGGTAACCTGGATCGTGCTGACTGGGCCATGACATCGTTGAAAAACTCAATGAAATGGGATGAAACCCGCTTTGGTCTGGAGTATGACCTTGATATCTATATGATTGTCGCCGTTGATTTTTTCAATATGGGGGCGATGGAAAACAAGGGATTAAACATCTTCAATTCCAAATATGTTCTGGCAAAAACGGAAACGGCGACTGACGAAGACTATCTTGCCATTGAAGCCGTGATTGGACATGAATATTTCCATAACTGGACCGGAAACCGTATTACATGTCGTGACTGGTTCCAGTTAAGCCTGAAAGAAGGGCTGACAGTATTCCGTGATCAGGAATTCAGTTCGGATCTGGGTTCACGTTCGGTTAACCGTATTAAGAATGTGCGTGTTATGCGTTCTGCACAATTTGCCGAAGATGCTGGCCCTATGGCTCACCCTATCCGTCCTGATCAGGTGATGGAAATGAATAACTTCTATACGTTGACCGTCTATGAAAAAGGCGCAGAAGTGATTCGGATGATCCACACCTTATTGGGGGAAGAACAATTTCAGGCGGGTATGCAGCTTTATATCCATCGCCATGATGGTAGCGCGGCTACCTGTGATGATTTTGTGCAGGCGATGGAAGACGCATCAAATGTCGATTTGACCCTCTTCCGCCGTTGGTATAGCCAATCCGGGACGCCTGTGCTGACTGTCCGCGACGAATACGATGCAGAAAAGCAACAATATATTTTGCATGTCAGTCAAATGACATCACCAACAGCAGATCAGAAAGAGAAACAACCGCTGCACATTCCTCTGGATATTGAACTTTATGATGAACAGGGAAGGGTTATCCCGCTGCGTCGTCATGGTCAGCCTGTACATCATGTTTTGAATGTTATTAATGCAGAGCAATCATTTGTTTTCGATAACGTTCCATCACGGCCTGTCCCTTCTTTACTGCGTGAGTTTTCTGCACCAGTGAAATTGGATTATCCATACAGTGATGAGCAACTTTCATTTTTAATGAAACATGCGCGTAATGAGTTCTCCCGTTGGGATGCAGCGCAAGCTCTGCTAACCAACTATGTGAAGCTGAATGTTGTCCGTCACCAAAAATCCCTGCCACTGGAATTGCCAATGCATGTCATTGATGCTTTCCGTGCTGTATTGTTGGATAAAGATATCGATCCGGCTCTGGCTGCATTGATCCTGACTCTGCCGTCTGAAAATGAAGTGGCAGAATTGTTTACGGTGGTAGATCCCAAAGCTATCCATGATGTCATTCGTGCTATGACAAAGGCACTGGCCAATGAAATGGTGGATGAATTCTCTGCGGTTTATCACAGCCTCCAGACAGGCGTATACCGTGTAGAGCATAAGGATATTGCAAAACGTGATTTGCGTAATACCTGCCTCTACTATCTGGCCTTTATTGATACCAAAGAGTTGGCAGATAAATTAGTGGCGGCACAATATTATCACGCTGATAACATGACTGACAGCATCGCTGCCTTATCTGCGGCTGTATTTGCTGAATTGCCTTGCAGTTATCAATTAATGGATGAATTTGATAAGCAATGGCATCAGAATGGTTTGGTCATGGATAAATGGTTCAGGCTGCAAGCCACCAATCCAGCCTTCGATGTACTAGAGAAAGTGCGTGGCTTGATGAAACATCGTTCTTTCAGCTTGAGCAACCCAAACCGTGTTTATTCACTGTTGAGAATATTCTTTAGCAGAAATGCCGTGGCCTTCCATGCTGAAGATGGTAGTGGTTATCAATTCCTGGTGGAAGTGCTAACCGAGCTGAATAACCTAAATCCGCAAGTAGCATCACATTTGATTGATCCATTGATTCGTTTGAAACGTTACGATGAAAAACGTCAGGCTTTGATGCGTGCGGCATTGGAACAATTGAAAGGAATAGAGAACTTATCTGGCGACCTGTTTGAAAAGATTACCAAGGCACTTGAAAGTTAATATGTAACATATTCTTTAGTGATTGTCGGAGAAAACCCCGTTGTTGTTTTAAACGGGGTTTGTTTTTACCTGCATATATATTAATCTAACTTTAAGATGCGTGTGATTTCATATCGTGTTGTCAATTGCAACTTGAAGTTTAGTACATATAGAGAGGACTTTTTTGTTTACTCATATAATGGTAAATTAACGCTCTCTTCCAGCTATCACAATGCAGCAATTATATATGTATGAGATTGCGTATAACTCAAAATGTATCACTGACAATTCTCACGTAAAAACAATCATAAAGAACAATAGGTTAATTTAAATGTATTATTCTCTAGTACGGAAGGCATTGTTCCAGCTTGATCCTGAACAGGCACATGAGCTAACTTTCCGCCAACTCAAACGTGTTGCCGGTACTCCTTTCGAATTTCTTATCCGCCAATCAGTTGCCACTAAGCCCGTGACTTGCATGGGACTGTCTTTCAAAAATCCACTGGGTTTAGCCGCAGGTCTTGATAAAAACGGTGATTGCATTGATGCATTTGGGGCAATGGGCTTTGGGTTTGTTGAAGTTGGTACAGTAACACCGCGCCCGCAAGCTGGAAATGATAAGCCAAGATTATTCCGGGTGGTTGAAGCGGAGGGGATCATCAACCGGATGGGATTTAATAACCTTGGGGTAGATAATCTGGTTGAGAATGTTAAGCGCGCAAAATATGACGGGATTATCGGGATCAATATCGGTAAAAATAAAGATACTCCGGTTGAAAATGGAAAAGATGATTATTTAATTTGCATGGATAAAGTTTATCCTCATGCGGGTTATATCACTATCAATATTTCTTCTCCTAATACGCCTGGCTTGAGGACATTACAGTATGGAGAAGCTTTGGATGATCTTTTGTCTGCGATTAAAAATAAGCAAAGTGAACTTCAGCAAAAGTTCCAAAAATATGTTCCTGTTGCTGTTAAAATCTCTCCCGATCTTTCAGAAGAAGAATTAATAAAAATTGCTGATAGTTTAATGCGTCATCATATTGATGGGGTTATTGCAACAAATACCACATTGGATAGAAAGATTATCGAAGGTTTGAATCACTGTCAGCAGGCAGGAGGGTTGAGTGGACGCCCTGTGCAATTGCGCAGTACAGAGATTATCCGCCGCCTTTCGCAAGAATTAAAAGGTGAAATACCGATTATTGGTGTCGGTGGAATTGATTCACTGGTGGCAGCCAGGGAAAAAATAGAAGCAGGTGCTTCATTAATTCAGATATATTCCGGCTTTATCTATAAAGGACCGAAAATCATCAAAGATATTGTTAATCATATCTGAATATTTGCGATAATTTGGGGGCAGGGGTTTATTTCTGTCCTCAACTCGTCTATATTTTGTTTTATAGATTAAATTTTATCATTTATTTTTAACTTCTTATTTCGCTGGCAAAGCTTATTTTAACTAAAAAAGCTATTTTGAGCATAAAAGGGTAAGCAATGAAAATTAGACCTGATGATCAGTGGCGCTGGTATTTTGATCCTGAGCATAACCGTGTCATGCTCGATCTCGCTAATGGCATGATTTTTCGTTCCCGTTTCCCTGTCAGGCTGTTGACTGATTACGCCGTTACAATGGAAGAAATGTCATTTTCAGTCGATGATGCCGCGCTTTTTTACACTTTTGAAGAACATTTACGTCGCATCAATATGGCTCCTGCGTTTAGCGCTGAATTAGCTTTGAACGGAGTGGTTGCGTTACGTTTTATGAAACCACAAATGCCTAAGAGTTGGTATTTTTCTCATTTTTCTTTGATAGAGAAACCAGAACACGGTGAAATTATTCAGCTTAAGTTACAGAATAGCGGTACTGAAGCACTGTTTATGGTTGCAGAAGTGGGTGACAATGCCAGCTTGTGTTTATTGGCGCAGCAAAAGCTAGAGATGCACGATCGTGTTATGAATTTTTGTGATCCTATTAAGGTCATGAATGATCGTATCATGCCTTATATTGAGCCAACTCAGTCATCGATATATCATAGGGCAATTTAGTGTCATCAGGTTGTTGTGTGCAGAGATATTTATAGTATCACTCCGTGGATTTTGTTTTCCTTCACTTCTCTGTAAAGTCACGGTTATCCGCATCTTATTTCACATAAGCTATTATCTTGATCTCAAAACAGTTTATCTTCAACATATTAGGTAATACTAAAAATCTATTTTCCCTTTAAAGGGATGCGTTGTTTCTATCCATGGAAATTTATGCCGGACTAGCCAAAAATGGGCTATAACCAGTGAAGAAAGAAGGCTGACTCGGAAGGGCAGAATAGTCACAAAATAATGGATATAAAGCTGCTCAAGATATTCTTATGCAGGTATTATCGAATGATTGATATGTTTTATATTTTATTCTCAGGAATGCTATGGTTTGATTTACTTGAAGTTTAATAAATATAGAAAATCAGGCATTATCAATGAAATATTTATTGATTACTGTTTTATTAATGTATTTATTGAAAGTAATACAGTGTCTTATTAGATCTTGTTTTAAACGAGGATATTATAATTTTATTGTAAAATACTTATACCAATCCAACTTCAAGATACATGTAATTTCTCCCCGCGAAGCGGGGAGAAATCAGGTTTCATATCGTGTAGTAAATTGCAACTTGAAGTTTAATGCGTATAGATAAAAACTCAAAAAAAAGCACATAAATTCTAACAATGACATCATTTAAAAATGAAAATACAGAAAAACGTTGAGTATTCATTTTTTATTATTCTATATTTATGTCCTTTAGTTATAAATAGGCTTTCATAATACTGAGAGTATCAGATGTTGGCGTTCCTTACCCCGCGCGGAGCGCGGGGTAAGGAATACTCCTATCATTTTGAAACACTATTTATACCTATCTCACTTCAAGATGCGTGTGATTTCTCCCCGCTTCGCGGTCAGGTTTCATATGATGCGTCTTATATCTCCCCACGTAGTGGAGAGATATAAACAATCACATTGATTTGCAAGCTGCAACTTGAGGTTGGATTGGTAATATATTATTAATGTTTATCTTAGTTCGATGACTAAATCATTTTGAGGAATACAGCTACATGCCAGAATTTTTCCATTATCCTTAATGGATGTCGATTTCAGTGGCAATACGTCCCCTTTAACCAAGGATATCTTACAGGAACCACAAATTCCGGCACGACATGAATAGGGAATTTGAATACCTTGATCTTCGAGTTGTTCTAAAATAATTTGCTGATTATTGCCAATAAAACGTTGTCCATTGAATTCAATAGCAACGGACTGTTGAGCATCTTCCTTTATAGGTAAATCGGTTGCTTGTTCACCACTACCATATTCACGTGGTGTTCTCTTTTCTAAAATGGTAACTCGATCCCCAACTCGAATAATGCCGCTGTTACGGGCAATGGCATTCTGTCCAAAATCAACCGCACCATTTTCTTTGGCTGTTCTGAAAGATTGCAGGGTAGCCAGTGGCTCACTTTGCGGATTTTTGCGGCCTTTTTCGGGGCTGACTGTGGTCAAAATACAGCGACTGCACGGTTTTGGCAGATCAAAAACAATATCGCCAATTTGGATAGTTTGCCAGCTATCTTCTTCAAAAGGAGCGGCACCTGTGACAATGATATTGGCACGGAATTGTTCTATTTTAATACTGGCAGGACAGCGTTGTTGCAAGGCATGAAAAGAGGCTTCATTGATAATTAAATAGGGAAAACCATCTGCGAATGATAAAGAAATATCGGGGAATTTCTTGACCCGTCGAGTTAGTTCTTCACTGAGCCAGCGTAGTTGTACCGGCTTATCAAAAAAGCCACTGAGCCAATTATTCACCCTCTCAGGAGCAACTAACGCGGTAAAATGATTTCCCCAAACTTCAGTGGGGAGGCGCTCTTCTTTAAAATCATTGTAAAGTACAGTAGCGCTTTCTCCGTTTGGTGCCTGCAAATACAGACCGTTATGCAGCATAGTTGGAGTAAATAGCAACATCTGCGGATATTGGCGGGCAGTAATAAACGTGCCGTTTGTTGTGGTGATCATAAAATTGCGATCAAACATCAGGCCACTTTCATTAACGAGAGAATGAGAAAGTTGTGATCCACGCATGGATTTGACGGGGTAGGTATAGAGGCGCGACAGCGTTAACATCCATTATCTCCCAAATATTTTTGTCTTTGCTAAAGCATTTTTATCTTTATTGTGTCAGCAACTTTAGGACATGTCGAAGGTATTGGCTATAATGTGCCACAATTTTTTTGGTGGTGAACTTTTGTGATGATTAATAAGATGAACTCTCTCTTTGCCAGCACAGCACGTGGACTGGAAGAACTATTAAAGAACGAACTGGAAATCCTGGGAGCGCAATCTTGCAAGATTGCCCAAGGTGGGGTTCATTTTCAAGGCGATGATCGGGTGATGTATAAAAGTTTGCTGTGGAGCAGACTGGCATCCCGTATCCTGATGCCGCTTAACGAATTTAACGTTTATAGTGATTTGGATCTGTATCTTGGTGTCCAGTCCATTGACTGGAGCGAGATTTTCTCAGTTGATAGTACGTTCTCTGTTCATTTCAGCGGCACGAATGAGGAGATCAGAAATACACAATATGGCGCATTGAAAGTGAAAGACGCTATTGTCGATAGTTTTATGCGCAAAATCAAACAACGTCCTGATGTTGCGAAACAACAGCCAGATGTCCGTATCCATGTTTTCCTAAATAAAGAGAAGGCCATCGTATCACTCGATTTGAGTGGAGATAGCCTGCATATCCGTGGTTACCGTGATCTGGCTGGACAGGCACCACTGAAAGAAAACCTTGCCGCAGCGATTATTTTACGTTCTGGCTGGCAGGCAGGAACACCAATGGTTGATCCCATGTGTGGCTCAGGAACGTTGCTAATCGAAGCGGCCATGATGGCAGCAGATTGCGCTCCTGGCTTGTATCGCCAGCATTGGGGCTTCACATCATGGTTACAATTCAATGAAACAATCTGGCGTGAAGTCACTACAGAGGCACAGGTCCGTTTCCGTAAGGGGTTACAGGAAACGACTTCCCGTTTTTTTGGAACGGATATTGATCGCCGAGTCATGGATATGGCACGTTCAAATGCACGTAGGGCAGGGGTATCCCAATTGATCCAGTTCCAACAAGGAGATGCCAGCAAACTGGAAAATCCCTTGCTGGAAGGACCAGAGGGAACGGTATTAAGCAACCCGCCTTATGGAGAGCGTCTTGAAAGTGAACCTGCACTGATCGCGTTGCATAGTGTATTTGGTCGCGTGATGAAAGCTCGCTTCCCTGGCTGGCGTTTATCACTGTTCAGTGCTTCGCCGGAATTGTTGGGTTGTTTACAATTACGCGCAGAGCGTGAATTTAAAGCTAAAAATGGTCCTCTGGATTGTATCCAAAAGAATTATGTCATCCAGAAAAGTGAACAGCTAGCGGATAAACCGCAGTCATTGGATACAGGTATCGCGGAGGATTATGCTAACCGTTTGCGTAAAAATGAGAAAAAAATCAGCAAATGGGCCAAGCAGCAAGGTATTGATTGTTACCGTTTATATGATGCAGATTTACCTGAATACAATGTTGCTGTTGATCGCTATGCCGATAAAATCGTTGTGCAAGAATATGCCCCGCCGAAATCTGTGGATGCCAATAAAGCCCGTCAGCGCCTGTTTGATGTGATCAGTGCAACAATGAATGTGCTCAACTTATCATCCAACCAACTGATTTTGAAAACTCGCCAACGTCAGAAAGGCAAAAGCCAGTATGAAAAAATGGCTGAGAAGCAAGAATTCCTTTTGGTTAACGAATATGGTGCAAAATTCTGGGTTAACCTGACCGATTATCTGGATACAGGATTATTCCTTGATCACCGTATTGCCCGCAAAAAATTGGGTGAAATGAGCCGAGGCAAGGATTTTCTTAACTTATTTGCCTATACCGGTTCAGCGACAGTTCATGCAGGATTGGGGGGGGCGCGTTCGACAACCACGGTAGATATGTCCCGCACTTATCTTGAATGGGCAGAGAAAAATTTACAGGCGAATGGCTTAACGGGACGTCAGCATCGTTTGATTCAGGCCGATTGTCTGGGATGGTTAGCGCAGACCCGTGAACAATTCGATGTTATCTTTATTGATCCGCCAACATTTTCTAACTCCAAGCGAATGGAAAATACTTTTGACGTTCAGCGTGATCACATCGAATTAATGAAACAATTAAAACGTCTGTTACGTCCGGGTGGAACCTTAATGTTCTCCAACAATAAACGGGGTTTTAAAATGGATTTTGCTGAATTAAATAAGTTAGGTCTGGTTGCAAACGAAATAACAGAAAAAACGTTATCTCAGGATTTTGCCCGTAACCGTCAGATCCATAACTGCTGGTTGCTGCATCACGCTGGCGAGGAAAAATAACATTATGTCATTGATTAGTTTATCCGGTGCTTGCTTATCATTCAGTGATGCACCGCTGTTGGATAATGCTGAACTGCATATCGAAGAAAACGAAAGAGTCTGTTTGGTTGGGCGCAATGGTGCGGGAAAATCCACATTGTTGCGTGTATTGGCAAAAGAACAACCACTGGATGATGGCTTGGTTATTTATGAACAAGATCTGATTGTTGCGCGCTTACAGCAAGATCCTCCCCGTGACGTAGAAGGTACGGTGTTTGATTTTGTTGCGGAAGGGGTAAAAGAGCAGGCTGAATATATCAAAGCGTTCCACCATGTTTCGCGTTTGGTAGAAACCGATCCTAGCGAGAAAAATCTCAACCATTTGGCAGAGCTACAGGAAGTGCTGGATATCCGTGGCTTATGGTCATTGGATAGCCGGATTAGTGATGTATTAAAACAACTCTCCTTGCCAGCAGAAGCGAAACTCTCTTCATTGTCTGGTGGTTGGCTGCGTAAGGCAGCACTGGGCAGGGCGCTGGTTTGTTCTCCAAAAGTGTTGTTTCTTGATGAACCAACTAACCATCTTGATATTGATACTATCGAATGGTTGGAGAATTTCCTGAAAGACTTCAACGGCAGTCTTGTGTTCATTTCTCATGACCGTTCATTCATTCGCAACATGGCGACACGTATTGTTGATCTGGATCGCGGAAAGCTGACCTCATGGCCGGGCAATTACGATAAGTATCTTGAGGGAAAAGAAGAAGCACTGCGGGTTGAAGAGCTGCAGAATGCCGAATTTGACAAAAAACTGGCGCAGGAAGAAGTTTGGATCCGCCAGGGAATTAAAGCACGGCGTACTCGTAATGAAGGTCGGGTAAGGGCATTGAAAGCATTACGTATGGAACGTGCTGAACGCCGCAATGTTATGGGAACAGCGAAAATGCAGGTCGAAGAAGCGACTCGTTCCGGTAAGATTGTATTTGAAATGGAAAATGTGAATTACCAGATTGGTGATAAAACATTGGTCAAAAATTTTTCGGCTCAAGTTCAACGTGGCGACAAAATTGCATTAGTGGGGCCAAATGGCTGTGGTAAGACAACATTATTAAAATTAATGCTGGGCGATCTGTCAGCAGACAGTGGTCGCATTCATTGTGGTACAAAACTTGAAGTGGCTTACTTTGATCAGCACCGTGCCGCACTGGATCCTGATAAGACGGTTATGGATAACCTCGCTGAAGGTAAGCAGGAAGTGATGGTCAATGGACGTTCCCGTCATGTATTGGGTTATTTGCAGGATTTCCTTTTCCATCCCAAACGGGCGATGACCCCTGTACGCGCGTTGTCTGGTGGTGAGCGCAATCGCCTGTTGCTAGCTCGTCTATTCTTGAAACCAAGCAACTTGCTTATTCTTGATGAACCGACCAATGACCTTGATGTTGAAACCTTGGAGTTACTTGAAGAACTCGTTGATAGCTATACCGGAACGGTGATTTTGGTCAGCCATGACCGTCAATTTGTTGATAATTCAGTCACTGAATGCTGGATTTTTGAAGGCAATGGTGAAATCAACCATTATACGGGAGGATATTACGATGCCCAGCAGCAACAGGCACAAACCGTTTCCTTGCGTCAAGCTTCAGAGAAAAAGGTGAGTGTTGAAAACAAGGCAGTGAAGCCGAAACAATCACCTAAACGAACAAACAATAAGATAAGTTACCATTTACTGCGTGAATTGGAACAACTACCATTATTGTTAGAGAAATTAGAAGAAGAGATCAATACATTGCAATCTCAGGTCAGTGACCCGGAATTCTTCAATCAATCACATGAAATTACGCAGCATGTTCTAAATGAACTGGCAAATAAAGAACAAGAATTGGAAAAAGCGTTTGATCGCTGGCAGGAATTGGAAATGATGAAAAATGGATAATAGCTGCCGCATAAAAGAAACTTGTGGGTTTTGCTAAAGGAGAAACACTTTGTGTTCCAATAACCACCAGCATGACAAGCTGGTTCTTTGTCCCCAGTGTGACATGCTGGTGGCTGTGCCTGATTTGGAACAAGGAAAAAAGGCGGTTTGTCCACGGTGTAATACGTTATTGACAGCAAGGTGGAGAGAGCCGCGTAATCAACCAACAGGCTATGCATTAAGCGCATTAATTATGCTTTTTCTCGCTTGCCTGTTTCCTTTTGTTAGCATGAGTGTGGCGGGGATGGTGAGTGAGATAAAGTTGACTCAGATCCCCAGCGTCATGTTCAACGAAGACTATTCCAGCATGGCTGCGATTTTTTTGATCTTCGTTCAGCTTGTGCCGACATTTTGCATGGTTGCCATCATCATCTTATGTCAGAACGTCAAAATGGCGCGTCGCTTAAAAATAGAGTTGGCGCACATTTTGTTTAAAATGAAAACATGGTGCATGGCAGAAATCTTCCTTGCGGGCGTGTTGGTCAGCTTTGTTAAGCTTATGGCACATGGTGAAATCAGCATTGGCCTGAGTTTTTTTCCTTACTGTCTGTTTTGTCTGTTTCAGGTCAGAGCATTTCAGTGTCTTGACCGGCATTGGTTTTGGAATGAAATTGCGCCGGCACCTAAAGTTTGCCATACCTTGCAGGCCGGAAAACCTGGCCTGGTGCAAGGTGTCCGGCTTTGCCAGAGTTGTACCGCTATCTTGCCCGCCCAACAATTTCGGTGCCCCCGATGCCATACCAAGGGGGACGCCCGCCGCCGCAATAGTCTTCAGTGCACAATGGCACTACTGATAACATCAGTCATACTTTATATTCCAGCGAATGTTTTACCTATCATGGTGACCCAGGCACTGGGACAGCAAATTAATTCCACCATTCTGGAAGGGATTATTTTGCTTTGGGGCGCTGGCTCATATCCGGTTGCAATGGTTATTTTTATTGCCAGTATCATGATACCGTTATTGAAAATGTTAGCTATTGGTTGGTTATGCTGGGATGCAAAAAGTCAAACGAGCCATGATTCCGAAAAGATGCATTTTATTTATGAAATGGTGGAGTTTGTTGGGCGTTGGTCAATGATTGATGTCTTCGTTATTGCCGTCCTGTCCGCGTTGGTTTGCATGGGACAACTGATGAGTATTTATCCTGCTCTGGGGGCAGTTCTGTTTGCTCTGGTTGTTATTTTGACGATGTTTGCATCAATCATGTTCGATCCGCGTTTAACTTGGGACAAAGCCAATCGTAAATTTGAGCGACATAAGAATGAGGAGTTGTAAGGTGACGGATAAAGAAGAAGATCTGACTCAGGCCAGAATTCGTAAACTGAAGAATTGGTCACCTGTATGGATCGTACCAATTATCACTGTGCTGATTGGGGCTTGGATACTGTTTTATCATTTCAGTCATCAGGGGCCAGAAGTCACATTGATTACTTCCAATGCTGAAGGTATTGAGGCCGGTAAAACTAAAATTAAAAGCCGCAGTGTTGACGTTGGTGTTGTCGAAAGTGTCTCTTTGAGCGAAAACTTGGGGCAAGTTATCATTAAAGCCCGCCTAAACGATGGGATGAGTCGCTTGCTACGCACAGATACAGCTTTCTGGGTTGTGAAACCCCAGATTGGGCGTGAAGGCGTTTCTGGTCTGAGTACATTGCTGTCTGGTGTTTTCATCGAACTACAGCCCGGCACACAAGGCGAAGAAGAAAACCGCTTTTCATTGCTTGATGCCCCACCGCTGGCTTCCCCTGATGCAAAAGGTATTCGTCTGATTCTGACCAGTGAAGCCGCCGGGCGATTAACTCCCGGAGATCCCGTGCTATTTAGGGGATACCGAGTGGGATCAGTTGAGGCCGGTACTTTTGATCCGACATCCCGATTGGTTCGTTACCAAATTTTCGTTAAATCACCTTATGACGCTTTACTGACTACAAATGTCAGATTCTGGAAAGACAGCGGCGTCACATTTGATATGTCATCACAAGGTATACGGGTTGAAATGGCTTCATTATCAACCTTGTTTGGGGGCGGTGTTAGTTTTGATGTACCCAAAGGTTGGGAGCTGGGCGATCCAGTAAAGGAAAAGGAGATCTTTAAACTCTACGATAGCGAGAAAAGTATCCAAAACGCACTGTATACAGAACATACAGACTTTTTGTTGTTTTTCTCTGATTCTGTGCGTGGTTTACAACCAGGAGCGCCTGTCGAATTCCGTGGTATCCGGGTAGGAACGGTAGCAAGAGTGCCTTTTTATAGTGAAGATATTAAGCAGCGCATCGACAATGACTTCCGTATTCCTGTATTAATCCATATCGAGCCTGGTCGATTTGTGAAAGAGTTAGGTAATGGATTCAACACAGATAAAGAATTGAAGGACACTATCGGCAGGGGATTGAGAGCGACCTTGAAACCGGGCAATTTACTCACAGGTGCGTTGTTTATTGATCTGGACTTTTTCACTAATGAGGAACCCTGGAAAGGCCCCTATGAAATCGCGGGTTATAAGACCTTGCCTACAGTAAGTAGTGGTTTGGCGCAAATTCAACAAAAAGTCATGGCGGTGCTGGATAAGATCAACAATATGCCGATTGAACCGACGCTTGTTCAGGCAACACAGACGCTTAAAGAAAGTCAAAAAGCAATCAAAACAGCGCAGAAAACAATGGATGAATTAAATCGTATTCTTGCGAGTAAGGAAGCACAGGGACTCCCTAAAGATATACAAAATACATTGCATGAGTTGAACCGCAGTATGCAGGAGCTTCAGCCAGGCTCACCCGCTTATAGTAAGCTGATGGATAATATGCAACAGTTGGAACTGGTATTACGTGAATTGCAACCTGTTTTGAAGACGCTCAATAACAAGAGTAATGCATTGGTATTTGAAGCCGAAGCGATAAAAGATCCTGAACCCAAAAAGGCGCCTAACTGATGAAAAAATTGATTTCAAAATTGGCATTTTTTATTTCCGCCAGTGTGATTATTGTTGGAAGTGGGCTTATTGCGGGATGCAGCGGTAGCCAGCCACTAAAAACATATTATCAGTTACCGGTTCTGGCTAACCAGGTATCGCAGGAAGGCAAATTGGGAGCCAAACATGAACGGCAGTTATGGATAAAAAAAGTTAGCCTTTCTGACTACCTTGCTGCTCCAGGCATTGTATATCAGACAGGAGAGGTGAGCTATATCAATGCATCGAACCATTTATGGGCCAGCCCGTTGCAGCAACAGTTACAACAAATATTAATTTCAGAACTGAGTGCCGCATTTCCACATCGTTTGGTTTCTCAGCAGGAATTAGAAAAAGACGCAGATGCTCTGGATATCACAATAACTGCTTTTCACGGGCGCTATGATGGTCAGGTATTAATTGAAGGCTATTGGCTATTATCTAACCCAGACCGAGTAATTAGGCGGCCATTCAGCCTTAAGTTGAAACAGGAAAAAGATGGCTATGCTGAATTAGTGCTTACATTAGCTAAGGGTTATAGCCAGTTAGTCAAATCCATAGCCAGGCAACTCTCTTTGCAACATTAACCGAATATGCATAGCTTTGTGTGATATACATTTATGAGGGGAAATCACTAAATAGGTTTTCATAATACTCCTATCATTTTGAAACGCTATTTGGAGAAAACCGGATAAAAACGATCATTGTTTTATCTTCATAGTAACAAGTGAGGAAGTAAGGCATGAAAAGACAGAAAAGAGACCGTTTAGCAAGAGCACTTTCCAGAGGCTATCATGCGGGCATTTTGGGACGGCCACGGGAACATTGTCCTTATCATTCATTGGATGCCCGTTCGTATTGGTTAGGGGGATGGCGTCAAGCGCAAGAAGATCGTGTGTGAGTTAAGCAAAAGAACAAAACACCTCCGCTACTGCGGAGGTGAAACTATAATAACCGTTGATTAAAAGGCACTAGTATCCTTAAACAAGCCGACTTTCAAATCAGTCGCCGTATAAATCAGTTTGCCATCTACCAGAACTTCACCGTCAGCCAGGCCCATAATTAATTTGCGATTAATGACCCGCTTAAGATTAATGCGATAGGTCACTTTTTTGGCTGTTGGTAATACCTGGCCCGTAAATTTGACTTCCCCAACACCAAGTGCACGGCCTTTGCCTTCTCCACCGATCCAGCCCAGGAAGAAACCGACAAGCTGCCACATGGCATCCAGGCCAAGACAGCCGGGCATGACAGGATCATTAACAAAATGACAATCGAAAAACCACAACTCAGGGTTGATATCGAGTTCAGCCTCGATATACCCCTTATCGTAAATACCGCCGGTCTCTGTCATTTTTGTGACACGATCCATCATCAGCATATTACCAGAAGGCAGCGGTGGCCCATTTTCACCAAACAATTTACCTTGCCCAGAGGCTTGAAGTTCTTCTTTCGTGTAGGACTCTTGTTTTTTAAACATATTCTCAGATAGCCTTATAATCATGTAGGGCTAGAGAATAGCGTACACTTGTACGCCCAACAACTCCGATCAGATAACAATGGAGTCAATCTAGCCAGCGGAGAAACCAAGGAAGCCGAGGTCGTTCTTGAATATTAGCTTGTGTAATGCGTTCACGTATTATAGCTAACAAGTGTTCTTTTTGTGGATCATAATACGGAATACCCGTCAACAATGATATCGTTTCAGAAACATGCTCGACTGCCCAAATATGAAATTGCTCATTCTTTACCGCATCAATAACATCTTGATTTAAGCACAAATGTTGAACATTTGCGGTTGGAATAATGACACCCTGATGACCGGTTAGCCCTCGGTAGTGACATATACGGAAGAAACCCTCAATTTTTTCATTGACGCCACCAATAGGTTGGACATAACCAAATTGATCGACAGCACCAGTAACGGCAATTTGTTGATCGATAGGTTGTTGTGACAACGCGCTGATGAGAGCACATAATTCGGCGAGTGAAGCACTGTCTCCGTCTACTTCACCATAGGATTGTTCAAATACAATCGAAGCGGAGAACGGTTGTGGTTGCTCTAATTTCAATTCAGAAATTAAATAAGCCTGCATGATCATCATACCCTTTGCATGAATATTGCCGCCTAATTCAACCTTGCGTTCTACATCGGTAAATTCTCCATCCCCTAAATGGGCAACACAACTGATACGGGAAGGTTCACCTATTGGATCAGGATGGCCAGGATACTCGAGTACGGATAACCCATTGATTTGGCCGATAACTGAACCTTGCGTGTGAATCAAGATCTGGCCTTTTAGCATTTCATCTATGCTGCGTTCAGCCAAATAACTATGACGCCAGATGCGATTATCTTCCGCTTGTTGCAGAGAATGTTTGGAGATCTGCTTTTCCTGCTGATAATTGGCTGCGGCTGCCAATTTTTGCTGTATCCATTGAAGATCCAGAGGTAACCGGAATTGATCTTCTGTGTAACGGGTAGCAAGTTTAATCAACTCAGGCCAGGCATCGCTACTTAATGGCGGCAAGTTTTGTTGCTGAATGATGCCATTAACGTACTGGCACCATCTTGTCAGGTCATCTTCTGCATGGAAGGGCATATCCAGTTCAAATTCGCCATACAATGCGCTGCTTGCGAGTTCAGGTTCAATGGCCTGTAACTCTTCAAGACTGAGCCTGTCACCAACTAAAATCAGACGCAGATCCAATTCCATGGACGGTATCGGCAATGGCAGGGAACGATTTTCATCATGTGACAGCCAGTCAAAACGGCGCTGAATAATCATCTGCTTGAGACGAACCCACATCAATGGCTGAGAAAGCAGGGTGCGCAGAGGCAAAATCAAAATACCACCATTGACTTGATGGATAAGGCCTGGTTGCAGTTGAAGTATTCCTTGGTGTGTATAGACATTGCCAAATAATTGCTCTGGTTCAATCCATTCGCGGTAAGCCACGCGTTCAGTTGGTGCAAAAATCCCTTCCCCGGAAGCGTGCCAAGTGATGGTTTGATGCTCTATCTGGTAATAACCACCGATATTGGCACGGCTTTCCGGCAGCAAAGAAGAAACAGTATTGGATAAAAGAGACAGATAAACATCACTCTCTTCTGCTTTCAGCAGCATAAAAGGTTGACGCAGGGAGGCTTGACAGAAAAGGGATAACCCACTATGCAACCTGGGTTGAACCACATCCACTGTGATGGGGATCAATTCAGCGATAGAATTAAAGAGTGCCTGATAAGGCGCATTGTTTGGCTGTAATGCCTGCCAGTCTAGTTTTATATTCGTCAAAGTGATAGCTACATCATATAGTGAAAAGGGAAACGTTTATTATACAAGATTAGACAATGAACCAACATGCCAGAATTTTGTAATAAACGACATTTGAGCCAGTGCTTTCATTGCTTGTAAACTATGTCAATATTCTCTGTTGTTATATACACATTAAACTTCAAGTTGCAATTTACAACACGCTATGAAACCCGATTTTTTCCCGCTTCGCGGGAAGAAATCACACGCATCTTGAAGTTAGATTGGTATAGGCAATTTAAAGAAATAGTTGCTATGCTTGATCTAAGTTACGCTGTCACTGAGAGATGAAATGAAATATCAACAATTGGAAAATCTGGAATGTGGCTGGAAATGGGCTTATTTAGCAAAAAAACACCGTGAAGGTGAGCCGATTACTAAATACATTGAAAAAAGTGCTGCGCAAGATGCGATCAATGAATTGATGAATTTAGAACGTGAGCCAGTCAAGGTACTGAAATGGATTGCTCTGCATATGAATCCGGATTTGTCCAACCGAATGAAACAAACGATTCGGGCACGGCGTAAACGTCATTTTAATGCTGAACACCAACACTCGCGTAAGAAATCTATTGATCTGGATTTTCGTGTTTGGCAGCGGCTTTCAGCACTATCCCGACGTCGTGGCAATACCCTGTCAGAAACAATCATACAGCTATTGGAAGATGCTGAATATCGGGAAAAGTATACTCACCAAATGTCGAGTTTAAAGCAAGATCTGGAAGCAATATTAGGGAAATAAGTCTACCGATAAAAAACCCCATTAAAAATGGGGTTTTTTAATAACTTGATTAGAATAGCATTATTGAGCCGCTTTTGGCTGAGTCACAACTTCAGTAGTGCCCTGAATGTTGATGACTACGCGACGATCTGGAGCCAGGCAGTCGATAAGTTTAGAACGAACTTTAATTTTGTCACAGGTAGAGCCAGTGACAGGGTTTTCTTTACCGCGGCCTTCTGCCTGGATACTATCTGCCGGGATACCTTTAGCAACCAGATAATTTACCACAGACTGAGCACGTTTCTGAGACAGTGGCAGGTTGTAATTTTGGCTGCCGATACGGTCAGTGTGACCGACTACCAGAACCTTGCCCTGGGTTGGATCGATTTTAGCCAGGTGGTTATAAAGGTTGTCCAGTTCGTGCTGACCTTCTGCTTTCAGTGTTGATTTGTTGAAATTGAACAGAACATCAGAGCGCAGGGTAAAGCTCTTGCTTTCAACGACAGGCGCTGGTGCTGGCACAACTGGAGGTGCGGCTGGGGTAACGACTGGCGCAGCTTCATCTTGTCCGAAACGGTAGGAAACACCCACACTCAGCAGGCCGTTATCTGGGCGGGCACCAACGGTAGTAGCATCACCGATGTTGTTAACCCACTGATAGTCCAGACGGGTTGCCAGATTTTTGGTCAATGCGTATTCGACACCAATCGCGGCCAGAGGAGAAACACCTTTGTCATCGTTTTTCAGTCTACGTTGATCTTTTGGACCGGTTCCAGCTAATGCATTGGAATTGTAGGTCGCTGAGGAATCTGCACGCCATAACATACCACCAAGGCGGGTATAAATATCCAGATTGTCCAGCACTGGGTAGCTCAGTTTAGTCGTCAGTTGAATGCCCTGGGCACGGAAAGCACCATTATCAGTGCTACCTTTATAAGCGATGCGCCCTAACCAATCGTAACCTAATTCAAAGCCCAAGTATGGGGTTGCTTGATAGCCGACATAAGCACCCGCACCTAACTGGTTTTTATGGGGAGAACCATTGCCAATTCGGTTATCATAACCATTACCGTAGAAATTTACGTCATGGTATTGAGACCAACCCAGCTTAGCGCCGGTATACCAAGTGTTGTCCTTTGGAGCTGCTTGAGCAACAGTTGCGAAAGCTGCTACTGCCACTGCGATAGCTGTCTTTTTCATTTTACGCCTCGTTATCATCCAAATAGGCAATTGGCTTTAAAAGCCTTATTGTTAGCCACTGGTTAAAATGTTCTGTTAGGTTACCATGCTTTAATCAGAAGATGTGTTCTGAAATATAAGAGCGGTAAGCACAATGCCCTAAACTGTGTAAAGTCTACAACGAAGTTAAAAAGTTACAAGTACACTGTGACTCATGACACAAAAAATTTAATTAACGACTGACAAAACATAAGTTTTTTTGACGAATATTTACAATGCTTACCGTATTAATATATTGATTTTCATTACAAACAATAATCATTGTCAATGAGTAGCTTATTTTTCGTAAAAAATATTGAGATTAATCCTAATTTAAGTCAATGATAATAGTATGAGTAAATTTGTAGCTTATTCGCTTGTGCCATAAACGGATGTGATAATTTTTGTGGTCGCATAATAAAACCGAGAGTAATACCCCTTTGTGCGGCTATTTGTAGCGTATTTAATTGATATTCTGATAATTCCGGTAACCAACCTAATACAATACTATAATTGCCGCTTGCCAACGCTTTTTCCATGGCACTAATTGAAGCAACAGGACGGATTTGGTTTAGCTGGACAACTTTATTTAAGGGAAGTCCGGTATCTATTAACCATTGGCGGCTTAACTTCTTATTAGGATTTAGCCAAAGTAACCAACGATTTTCCTTTCCTGACTGGTGCAATAAAGGAAGAAGAATGTGATTAATGACTGGCTGGTGTTCATTGTAAACCAGTTCACTGACTATGCCCTTTATCGTGTGTGAGGTGTATTGATGTGGTTGTGCAAAAGACACGCTTTTCATGGTCATCCCAACCATTTTTTTGTCTGTTTTATGTTCGTTCACTGTTGTGCTGGCTGCTGCTGTTTTTTTCTCAGTGAGAGATCTCCATGCTGATCGGGTGTTCATAATGTTCCTCGCCACAATAAACTGTATATTTATACAGTATAACGCTATTTGATTAAAAGCAAGCCTCTTTTTTTCAAAGCGCTTCGCAAAAATTTACAGAAATTAGGATTTTTCGGGCTTAACGATTGGCAGTTGAAAATAGATTGCGTATGGTTTTAATTAATTGTTCTGGTTATCTATTTTATTAATAGAAGGCATGATTAAACATTACTTTGGAATGTGATTCATGGAGTGATAAAAATGTTTTTATCTGGAGCTCGTTTTGTTCAATTGCAACATGGTGTATCTTCACTGGG
Source organism: Xenorhabdus griffiniae (assembly GCF_037265215.1). Lineage (NCBI taxonomy): Bacteria > Pseudomonadati > Pseudomonadota > Gammaproteobacteria > Enterobacterales > Morganellaceae > Xenorhabdus > Xenorhabdus griffiniae. The sequence continues at coordinate 1,844,270 of NZ_CP147737.1, forward strand.
AAAACTTAAGAAGAAATCTCAATTTGGCGGTATTGGGTTATTAATTGATGATGTTTTATTTGCCATCAGTTCTGATGGAGAGCTTTATTTACGAGGAAATAGTCACGCTGAGATATTATTTAAAGCCAAGGGAATGGAAAAATTTATTTATTCAAAAAGAGGAATACCTGTAACATTGCGGTATTACCGTGTTAATGAATCAATTTGGCAGGATCAAACAAAATTATTTGAATATGTAAATTTAGCCTACCAATACACAATGAAAGAAATGATTAATAGACAAAAAATACCGCTTAGACTTAAAGATCTCCCTAATTTAGGGATCGTTTTAGAGAGGCAGTTATGGAAAGTAGGTATTTCTAAAGTCGAAGAATTAAGAATATTAGGGGCAAAAGCGACTTACCTTAAACTCCAGCAGAACCGAAAAAAAACAAATATCAGTTTGTTGCTTGCATTAGCAGGTGCAATAGAAGGCTGCCATGTTGCGGTATTACCAGAAAAATTACGTGATGAATTAATTAGCTGGCACAGCGAGCTGCTTCACTATAATTCAGATAATCATCCATAATGAGTGGATAGGGGCGTTAGCCCCTCAAACTTCAAGTTGCAATTTACAACACGCTATGAAGCCCGATATCTCCCCGCTTCGCGGGGAGCTATCACACGCATTTTGAAGTGAGATTGGTATATATCTTGGTTTCATGCGACGGCTGAAGATTTTGGGGTAATTTCCTTTTCCAGAATAGATTGAATCGTATGGCTTAATATAGCCGGATCATATACAAAATCATTCAGGGAAATATGATGAACTTGAGCAATAGCAGACAAACCTTTTAATAGATGGCTGGCCGAATTATCAAAGGGTTTTTCGGTGACTAAGATGATTGGACGTCTTAAGGCGGAAGCCCAACCCAATTCAATATGGGTACCATCTGTTCTCATTAACTGTTTCTGTTGGGGGCAAACGGGTAAAATGGCAACAAAAATGTCACATTGTTCCATCCATTGGCGGTCCCGCTGGGAAACTTCCTCTGGCGTAAATAAGTGTGTTGTTCCGCCAAATTGTTCTGTACGATGGGCTGAAAAAACGTCTGCACCAAGTGACTCCAGATGGTGAATAGCAGATTTAATGTGAACTTGTAAGTTATTGTCTAGTACCCTGAATTTCAATGCGTGTTGGATAGGGCCACCAACAAATACTTTAATATCAGAAAATATTATGGACATAGGTACGCCTCTTATGGAAATAAGCTTTAATATAGTATGAATAAATGATAATAATTTATTTCTTTATGCAAACATAAAAATTATTATTGGGATAAATGATGTTTTCATTATTGTGTTATACCTAAAGCATGGTTCTCTATTACAATTTTTGATTGGATATTCTATTTTCAATGTAATCAGCGATGATATCATCTGAGTTGTTTGGAGAAATAGTATGACAAGAAATAGTGTTGTTTTCTTCTTTTTTAAGAAATTGACTTATCTTATTGATGGCACGTTTTCTTTCTATAGGATTATTAATAAATAATTCATTGCATTTTTTAATTAATGCTAACCCCTCTTTCTCTGGCAGATATGGGGGTATATCAGGATAACCATATTCCGGTTGCCATAAGAAACCGTATTCATGACTATAATAATTTTGGAGATATACATCTAATTGTAATTGTTGACTATAGTTTTGCGGTGGTAAGAAAAAAACGTCTTTATGAAGAGTGACACATTCATAAAATGTTGTCAGGCCCGGATTGGCTAATACCTTACGGGCACGGTGTAATTTTTGCAGAAAATCATGCCTTGAGAAACAGCCAATATGAATATGAGGATGTGTTTTGGCAAATATTTCTGCCAGATTTACGATAGTTTTGCCTCCACCTGCAATAGTAATGTTGTTTTCATTTTGTAGTTGGGGAATAGACAACAACTCGTTGAGGAAATGATAATAAAAATCGGTTGTATCGGCGTAGACTGTATCAATGCCACCAAGAGTAATTAATATACCTTCTGGAGGATGGTCATCCATCATGCATCGTTGCAGAGAATTGTGAAGAATAGGGGGGATAACTTGATAATTACCAAGCTTATCATGGAATCTTTCAATATTGCGTTCTATTCCATGAAAGTCTTGAATAAATGTCTTTTCAGTTTTGTGCAGATCAACATGAAGATTATTCCACATCCAAAATAGCGTATCAATATAGATAATTGGTGTATTAAACGTTGAAACGAAATCAATCGAGTTAAGGTTAGTATTAATGATATACAAACTGGCACCAGAAATAAGCTCAGAATAGCGTGAAAGTTCTGTCGCCGAAGTGGTATCACATTCATAAATTTCATCAAATAAGCCGGATTTTTGACCTAATTGAGAAGAAGTCAGTGTACCTAATAAAATAAATTTAGTATCCGGTGTTAATTTATTTCGGCGCTTTAATTTCTCCACCACATTTAACGTGGTGGATATTGGGCCAAAACAGAATGGCTCTGCGTCAAAAATAATATATGGAATATTTTTTAACATATTGCTCTCTCATAAAGGAATATATGCATTAAACTTCAAGTCGTAATTTACAACATGAAACCTGATTTCTCCCCGCTTCGCGGGGAGAAATCACACGCATCTTGAAGTTAGATTGGTATATTTACATTTTCTATATCAAATTGTTTAGTATAAGGACAATATAAAAACGTACTGCCATGGAGGTTATTAAGATGCAATCGTCCAGAAAGATTGAGATCATCTGTCATTAAATGAGCTAAGAAAATATTGTGCAAATTTTGATGGGAAATAATAATCCGCATAGAAGACATTGAAAGCTCATCGCCAATTTGCATCATAAAACGATGGATCCTATCAGCCGCGTTTGTTACCTGTTCTGAATCTTTGAAAGGGGAATCAAGGGGAGTATGCAGTAACCGATAAGCATAATCTTCACCATAGCGATGCGGAATATCTGCCAGTTTCATGCCAATAAGCTCTTCTGGAAAGAATTCACAAAGTGCATCAGTTACTTGTATTGAACAAGACTGATATGCCGAGCTGAGTGCTTTGGCAGTTTCAAGTGCCCGGCGTTGAGATGAGGTATAAATATTTTGCCACGGAAGTTTCCCTAATATTCGTCTACCAATTTCTCCAGCTTGTTTGATTGAAGAGGCATCAAGGGCAATCACATCATCTTCAGGGCAGTAATCTAACTGGTCAAGCGGGATAATTTTCCCATGTCTGATCCATAGTATCTTTAAGGGGGGGATGGGGCCATTGTAGTGTATGCGTCCATCTACTTGGTGGCTTGAAAGCTCATGAGATTGCCAAAAGAAGTTGGCATTTTTTCCCACATCTGTCTCCAAATGAACATATGTGGCACCGTGGCGACGTCCCCATTGCAACATAGCATGCCATAATCCATAACCCAGCTTCTGACGCTGGTATTCATCCCTGATATAAAATTCAGCAATATTCAGGGTTACTTTTTCTTCCCGTTCAAGATACACATTCGCTAATCCCGCTAATTGTCCGGCAGTTAGCAACAAAAACAGTCCCCTGTCACCTTGCAGGATGCGTTGTTCAAGGATAGTATGATTTTCCCGTGCAATAGCCTCTTCTGACTGATCGCCAAAGACTTCTGGCCAATGACGTTGAAAATATTCTCCATAAAGATGAAGAAATGAGTTCCACAAGGGAGATTGAGGGGTAACTTGTTTGAGTTCTAACATTTTATTGACTCCATTCAACTCTTGGTGAATTAAACATCAACATAACTTTCTCACACCATTGATGATAATTTAAGCTGGAATGCGCTTTTTTTTGTCGAGGTTTGGCAAGTAACGGCTGAACTAGTCCCTGATGTTTAAGTAATGTTTGCAGGGAGGGAGAACACTTCTCCCAATTTAATGCAGTACGATAGGGACTTGATTGGTAAGACGCATACAGTGAGACATTGTGAATGTCATCTTCAATAAAGTGAGATTGCAGATATTCTCTCAATGCCGCGAATTTTTTCTCGGCAGTGATATAAAAAGTAGTAAAAATATCTCTGACAGAAGAGGATATGTACTTTCTGTTTGTTAAGCGAAGGCGTAATGCTCCACCGGTATGGATAAGTTTATTGCCGTTGAAAGAATAATAAGCGGCATGAACATGCAGGAGTTCCTGTAAACAATCTTTCCTTCCATAACCCTGAGAAAGATCCAGAAATACATGAATATTGGGGCTGCTTTGAATTTCTCGCAAAAATTCTATACATCCTGGATCGATATATCCCAAAGGATGGGCAAGAAGTATGGCACAGGGTTGTGGCAGAGAGCTTAACATTGCCATCATAGCCTGGATATCTGCTTGCAAAATCATGCTGGCTTGCTCTGGTGGTAAAACAGGGTAGAAGAGTGGTTGCCAATTGGCAGCGTAAACAGAGTCAACCATGCTTTGACATATCCACTCTGGCATCAGGCAATAGCCCTGATTCGCCACGGCTTGTAGATCTGCGCGAAAAAAGCCTCGTACTGAACAGCCATAGTTCACTATAGTGTCCAAGGAAGAGCCCCCTTGCAAAGAAAGCAGATTGCGATGAGATATCATGGTGTGATCCTGAGATGAAGACGCTCAATGTATTCATTGGCTAACTGGTTATAGAATTCATTCTCTCTGCCCCATAAATCAAGTTGAAGGCCAGAATAGGGGCAATAGATCGTTTCCAGATGACTCATCAGGCAATTGATTCCCATCAATTTTTCTCTCCCCTGATAGCTACAACCCCATTTAGCGGCATACCATTGACCTGCACCGTTATTTATCATCAGTGACCAGGCACCAGGAGTACCATTATCGTCATAGGTGACTGCCAGATGATATTGGTTACTTTTGGCTAACAGACCAGGGAGATATTGGAGATCTTCACGATTCAGGCTGCGCATATCACTCTGTTGAAGGGGTTTCCAGCCTCTTGCATCCACATATAACGCATCTTGCCATAATTGCTCAATTTGACTCGAAGCACTGTAACGTGTGACGGTATGGTGGCTGCGAGCTTTCTTAAGACTGCGTTTTAATCGTGTTGAGTGCTGGATCAAAAAGTCAGCGACTATTGTTTTAGGCGGTATGTTGACAATCGGGGCTGACCATTTGCTCTCTTCATGACATTGCAAACCCTGCTGTTGCGCTAAATCATGTAGGCAGAAATAGGCGCGGGATTGTGCGTTCAGATATTTAAATAAGACCGGTTGCCGCTTTAAAAAAGAGAGTAATTCTTTTTCTTCTTGGGCCGTAAAAGTGAAATCGAAGAAAGTATTGCTTTGCCACTGCTGCTGGCTTTCTTGCCAAACCAGATCAACATGCTCAAAACGCCTGAATTCAGGATAACGCAATGCTGTACCTAAACGCCATAAATGAGAAGTGGTTGGATTGTTAAAAAGGGCTATTGGTGCAGATTGTTGCATAATTGCCTGGCTGATTAGTGCCACAATACTGTCTGGAGAATATTTTGTGCTATCAAGCAAAGTTTCATGAGGTACATTGTAATCCCACAAACTATCTTGGGCGACTTCTCTGATACGGGAAGCTGGCAAACGATCTTCTATCGCTCGCGCCTGATTACGGGTAATCAGCGTTGGTTCCTGCGCAACGAGCCGATAATGCAGAATCCGAACACCTTTTCGCGTCAATAGGGAATGAATAGCGTCAATTTCTTCAGGATAAATGAATACGCCATCCAAAATGACCAAATCACTACCCGTATCAAGGCAATCCTCAGCAACCTTTAGCAACCGCAAGGTATCTTCCATGATAATTTTTGGCGTAAGGCACGTTCTTGGTTCAACAAAATGATGAAAAGTATCCCAGGGTAAATAGGAGACGGTGAACCCCTGCGCCAGCATGACATCTTTCAGGCGGTTGCACGTTGTGGATTTACCACTTGCCGGTGTTCCTCTAATGACAACAACAGTTTTATGCTTCATTGCCTAATACCTTTAATTGCCAGCCTCGCATGATATCTACAATAGAATGCTGATTAAAGACGGTTTGATAATACTCGTCATGACCAATTTTAGCGGCACGGTGCATAATCTGTTTTTCGGTGAGGCGTAACTCGATCTTATGATTGCTATTACCCAAACACATTTCCTTTCCTTGCGTATTTGGTGGTGGAGGGTAGAGCAATACATTGCAATTCTGGCCAGTGGCATGATAGTAAATCTGGATTGCTTTTTGTTGCGTGGTATTTTCCACAAATAACGTTTGCTCTGGAGAAATCTCTAGCGCTGTGCTGAGAAATTCGGGGGTATAAAGAGTAATGTTGCGGTAATACACATCCAACATCATCTGTTCTTCATCTGTCCCCTGTGGATAAGTGGCATCCGGTTTTTTGGCGTAAAGACCATATAGCATTGAAGTTGGCAACACCGTCTTGATGTGGGGGATCCATTGATCAATATGCTGGCGGATCTTATCTTCGGAGGTATCTACCCAATAAATTGGAGGTAAAGGAATGTTAAGCTGCGCCAAAGTATAAACAATGCCGGCTTCTAACCATTCCCTCATTGTGTTGTGGTTAGCTTGTTGAGGATCAAAATGCAACAAGTCGGCCATCATGATTGCTTCGTAGGATTGAAAATAGAGATAAACAGGGGCATTGTGCTGTGAAGCGATAATTGCTGGCAACACAGAATCGATCAAATCTTGTAGTGAAAGTCGGGCTGGTACACCTTTTGCGTAACAGATACAAGAACCTCCTAACACATATTGGACAGGCTGATGATCCCCGTTGAGCTGAGTAAAAAAGTTATTGCCTAATATCATGATAAATTTCCTTCCCTGGCCCACTGTAAAACATTTTCGTAAGTCGCATTATCAATAGGCACAGGCAGGCAAATACGGTCACTCACAATTGTTTTATGTTTCTCTAATGCTGATACAGGGGGCGGACTTGCTTGTAGAACCCAAGGAAAATGGTCAGAGTAGGGAGAAAGCTGATTTTTTATAATCGGATGGTTAGCCAGATCCCAGGCTTGCCAATCATATAGCAGCGTTGAATTGAAGCGACCTTTGGGTAATTTGCCGCGTTTTAACCAGACAGAAACGGGTATCGTACCCTCCGGACGTGGGGTGATCCAATCTATGGGCAAATGTTGCAGGATCGCTTGATAACGTTCGGTTAATAAGGCACGAAACTGTTCAATATCTTCCAGTTGGTTAATCAATAATGCCGCTTGTATTTCATTGAATTTATTATTGTCACCAAAACCAATACTATTGCTCCAATCTGGATAACCTTCTGCTGTACGTTCAGCACCGTGGTCAGTCATCATGCAGGCATTGATGAACAGAGCATTATTTTTGGCAACCAGTAAACCCCCTTCACCACTACTGATTAATTTATTGGCCTGAAAACTGAAACAGCCATATTCGCCAAATGTACCTACAGGCTGGTGTTGATATTTCACTCCCATTGCTTGTGCGCAGTCTTCAATCAGGTACACATTATGTTGTTGGCAAATTTGGGCGATTTCAGCAATTGAAGCAGCAGTACCTTCCAAATGAACGGCAATGACTGCCAGAGGTTTGGTATCCATTTGATTTAACGTCTTGTTTAATGCCTCTGGACACATCATGCCATTGTCATCGACATCGACGAGAATCGGGATTAATCCGCAACTGAGCGCGGCATTGGCAGTAGCGATAAATGAAATGGAAGGAATGAGCACCCATTGCCCGATTTTGGGCCTAAGTCCAAGTAAAGCCGCTTTGAGCGCGACAGTGCCATTTGTCAGTAGGATGGCATATTGGGTATGCAAAATATTTTGTAACAGCCTTTCTGCCTGACGGCAATATTGGCTCTCTGTGGCATATCTAAACACCGCTTTATTATCAAGAACGGTTTGCAAGCGGTATTGTATATTATCAGCAATCTTGGTATTACCGAGATAAGGTCTAAGATATGACATAGTATAATCCTAATAATCAATATTTTTATTAATATTACCTGTGCCAATGGTGAACCGGAGCAGGTATTTTATTCATTTGAATGATTAAATAAACAGCTATTGCAATCAGTGACAGTATGGAGAAACCGGCCACCGGTAAAAAAGAGTGTGTAGAGCCAGGAGCAATGGATACGGTGATGGCAGCTATTGGGAATGAAAAATTCATTGTGATCTGAAATAAAGAAAACAGACGACCTTGTTGCATTTCCAATCCCTTTTGATAAATGGTCTTGGTAATTAAGACATTGAAATAAATTATTGCGATGTTATAGAGCAAATAGAAAAGGGATTTCGCATAAAAAATGTGTAGCTGAAAGAACAGAATGCCAAATATAAACAGGCCAATAAATATTGAAATGGGATAACGTTGGATACGATTATCAACGCGGGTTTTACTGAGTAATGTTGTACAGAAAACAGGTATCAAAGCACTGAGCAAATAGAACAGGGTGACCAATCCATAACTTTCATTCGCCAAACTTTCCATAACAACAACAGGGAGTGCCACCATCAAAAACGCATTGGCAAAAATTGCGAAAACAATAGCAATGGCAAATGTCTTATAATAATGCTGTTGAAATACAGAACGTAACCCAACGGATAACTGGGATTTTTGCCCTGTTGTACGTTTTATCTGCATTTTTATCATAAGATAACAGACATAAAAATAAGGCAACAGAGAGAATAATTTGATAGTTACAATCGTATCTATTCCTTGAGTAATACCCAGTAAAGCACCAAATCCAGGGCCAAGGGCTGAAATAAGCGATGTAGCAATAACAATATAGAGAGAGACATTCAACGTCTTACCACCTTGTTGCGCTGTCCAGTCATTAAGTTCATGCCAGGCAACACGTGACCATGGAATTTCATAGGCAAAAAGAAATTCTAATAATGAAATAAATAAAAGCAACACAATGGGAGAAAATGTGATTTTGCTCAGTAATAATATTAATAATGACAATGTGCTAAAGATTTCAATCAACAATATAACAATACGGAATCTCCAAATATCTGTTGAGTAATCAATTTTATAACCCCATAACAAAGCACCAATGGATGTGAATAAAAATATGATACCCATATTGGCATAATAATATGTCGTGGGTGTGTTCTCAGATAATAATATATAGGGATATCCGACGGCAAGAATACTTGAGCCAACACCATTAATCAATAAAGAAATCAGGAACAGATATCTTATCATCGTCTTAATCTTTTTTTATGGTTGTATAATGGAATTTATTATTGTAATTGTTTAAATATTTCAAAGTTTCATGTTCATTTTTGGCAGAGCAAATAATATATCCCATTTTTTCCGTGTAATGGGTATTGGAAAAATAACTGCCCGTTTCGGCATATTGCTGCCATTCAATCACATGCTCATCTATAATTTCTTTTATCGGTGTTATGGACTTTACTTCTCCAATCGGCGGATTAAAAATGATCATCCCAATGCAATTGAGATCAGCGTTCTCTATGGAGGAAGAAAGTTCTTTGCCACCCGAAGCTGGGGAAATTAATGCGTTGATAAAGACATCAAAGGCATGCTTACTATAGGCTTGCGCATGAAGGTCGAATAATCTGAGTCCTGGTGGACGTGATGCGGTTTCGCAAAGTATGAGATTGTCGGTATTTTCTTCAATGAAAATTTCAGTATGAGTAAAACCGTATTCGAGATCGAATGCCTGCAATACCCGCCGATTAAATTCAAACAGCCTGTAGCTATCAGGCGAGTCTGGCAGCATGGTATGCCACATAAAATGGCTGGGTTTGGGGTGATCGGAAGCGAGTAATGAACAGGCGTAAACGCCGATGCCTTGATAGATAATCTTATGCTGAAATACTGCTGTATCAACATGCAGTAACTTACCCTGGATTTTTTCTTCCACCAGATACTCTTCAGGTGCATCAAGTTGCTGTAAGGCATAAAACAAGGAAGTGCGGTCTGGATATTCGGCCACTCCCATTGATCCCCAAAATGAGCGTGGCTTTACAATAAAACCAACCTGGTTGCCTTTGTGTGTGGCAGAATTTTCAACGGACTCAGTAAAGACCTCAAAATGTTCAGGTGAGGTTAACATTTCTGAAGCCAGTGTGAATTTGGGACAACATAGCCCACGTTCATTGGCAGTCTTCCGCATTATCCATTTATCTCTAAATGATCGGGCTACATTAATGATGTGGGTATCTTGGTTAATATGGGCTGCGATGATTGCCATCAATTCAACATGAAGCTCGGAAAAAGCGATAAAGTAATCGATGTGAATTGGAGCAGTGGTAATTGATAGTGTCTCTTTGGCTTGTTTTAGTGCATCTATTATTTTTTCACAAGCGTGGTTAGCCAACGGCTCATCAACGATTAAATAGGCCAATGCCAAAGAACAATCCGTTGAGTCCAGCCATTTTTTCTTGATCAACAGAATAAGATTTAAATTATGTTGATAACAGAGTTGAACAAAACGTTCACTATCTTTGATATCTGGCATACAGAAGATAGTTGGCTTCCCGCGATGAAAACCAGCCTGATTGTTGATGTGTATTTCTAGAGACATCGTCTTACCTTAACCTATTAGCAGGATCACAGCCTTTAATGCAGTTACAAGTGATTACGGGATACATTTTTTTACGAAATAGTGAGAATCTATCACCATGCCAAATATCGTGTAGTGAGTTTTCCAAGACATTCCCCATAATATATTGCTCAGGATTTGGCCGATACATCGTGGTATCGCAAGGGTAGACATTTCCTGTTACGGCATCAATGAATAGTGTTGTCAATGGAATAGCACATGCTTTTTTGCCGGAAGCGTTATAATGTCCCATTTCAGCGCGGCAATAATCCTCTTCATTGCGGCCGAAAATTTCATAATTGGCATCCATAAATAAATGGCGTGAAATCTGTTTGCTTTCCAGTAAGGTATTTATTTTCTGCATAAATACTTTAATTTGAGCCATATTTAAAAATAGCAGGGGATAATCTTTAATTGGGATAAGGTTAACACCATCAACGCTCAGTTCGGCCATTTTAAGCAGGAACTTATCGATAGTGTCGTAATTTAATGAAGTCACAACATGATTGACAACAATAACAGAACCTGGTATTTCCTGCTTAATATATTTCATGGCATCATAAAGATTGTTTGTTAACCAACGAATGCCTCGTGATTCGCCATTTTTTTCGGGTTCTACATGATCAATGGAGATATAAAATTTTCTGACAAGGTGACTCTTGTTTTGTACACGATTGAAAATCTTTTTTGATAAAGCCGTTCCATTGGTTGTAATGGAAATAGGTGTGTTTTTATTACAATCCAGAATAGCCAGAAAGTCTTTTGATAAAAAAGCTTCTCCTCCATGAATATTCACTTCTTGTGGTGAGAGAGCTTCTAACTCTTGCCAAAGTCTAATCATGTCTATTTGTTTGTGTGCATCAATCTGAGCGGTTTGCCACACATCGCAAAATTCGCAACGTGCATTACAAATATTATTTATGCGTATAAATGCATAATTAAGTTTAGGCATGGCAAAAAGCCCTTCCGGATCCAGACCAATAGGGTATTTAGCAATGGCAATTGTCTCTTCCATATTATTTTCCATTTGTTTATAAATTCAAAGGTGATAATTATTGCTATTGATAAAAAGTAAAATGAATATAATTGATTGTTGTTTTTTATAGATTTGCGACTTTACAGAAGTTTCACATATAATCAATATCAAAAACGAATGATTATGATATTAATATTTGTAAATATCGATTTTATTAAAAATTGATGGGTGTTTATTTATATAACACTCCAACTTCAATATGCGTGTAATTTCTTCCCTCAAAGCGGGAAGAAATCAGGTTTCATAGAGTGTTGTAACTTGAAGTTTAATGCCTATAGTCAGGGGCAGTATCGCCCCTGGAGACAAATGATTAGTGTGGTTCTTGATCACTAATTTGCTTTTTTAAATAAACAAATTCCGGTAATAGCTCAATGAGTAATCTTATTTGTTGTAGTATAAGCTGGACTTTATTGTTACTTTCAGAAGGTATCAGATTAATTTTTTCTAACAAACTATTCACCGCAGCTTGCAATATCGCATCATTCATCTGGTCTTGCTCTAATGTGGATTCAACATAACAGATTGCATCATTAAGAATATTTAAGATTGCTGGATCGTTAAGTTTATCTCGATGAGCGCCTAATGCAGAAATATAACTTAGCATAGTGTGGTTGAGGCATAGTAGACGAAAAGCGGCCTCTTGGGAGATACGATAATTTTTGGGTTCCGAGGCCATATTTGAGATCACTGATGCCAGTTCAGCATCACAATTGTGCGCATCACGACGGGCGATCCGATAATTCAGGCTATTACTTTTGCCCTGGTGGTATTGGGTTAAAATTGCACTAAGATAGCGGCAATTCGCTCCCATTGTGCGGGTAATTACTTGAGGTAATTGACGGAACTGCCAATCTGGCCAGATGAAACTCACGGCAAGTAAAGCAATACCACAACCTACGAATGTATCAATGATTCTTGGCAGCGCTACTTCAAATCCTTCACCCAATAAATTGAAACTCAGTAATACCAGCAGCGTGATAAAGAGCGTTGCATGTGCATATTGACTATTACGGAAGGCAAAGAACAGCATACCAGAAATAACAATCAATACTAATTGGCCTTCAATGGAAGGGACAAAATAGAGAATGGGCAGGCCAATTAAAATTCCCGCCAGTGTACCCATCACACGTAAGGCCAGACGGCGGCGAGTGGCGCTATAGTTCGGTTGGCAGACAAATAAACTGGTGAGCAAGATCCAATACCCACGCTGTAAATCAAATAGCTGAATAATGGCATAGCCAGTACACAACAAAATGGACATACGAATAGCATGGCGGAATAGTGCAGATTGTGGTGTCAGGTGGCTTCTGATCCTAAACCCTATATCACGCCAGCCAGTTAAATCTTCTTCAGATAACTGCGTTTCTTCTTGTTTATCTTTTGGGGCGTCGGTTTGGGAAAGCAGATATTGATCTGAACCCAGCCCGGCTAATTGGGCGTCAATGGCACGTAAATTTTTCAACAAATTATCAAATGCCATAATCTTAGTGTCAGTGCCTTGCTGATTTCTTAAACGCTCAATCGAACTTTCAAGGTAGCTGAACGCACTTTCAAACCGCGGGTTATGTTGATATTGCTTACGCAGGATAATAGATTGTGCAACCTGTTCACATGCCCGCGCTTGCATGGAAAGCAATCTCTGGACGCGGAACATAACATCACTGTGGCGAAATACTTCTCTTATTTTTTGATATTGAACATGGGATGAACTGGCACGTTCATGGATATCCTGGGCTACAAAATAATAGTGCAATGTATGGCGAGTACCTCGTTGTCCCCGATCTCCCTTCAAACGACTAAGCAAAGAACTTTTAGCCTGATTGAGCGTTGCGACTAACGCACTGTTCGCCATGGCGACATCAAACACAGATTGTTTATATTCCCCAGCTTCAGAATCGGGATCAAACAGGCTGGTTTTAGCATAGAGATACACTGAAAGTTGCTGGTAACAGCGTGCTAAATTTTCTTGCAAAGGGCGAATAGGGAATAATAAATGGCCTGTTAACGTCAGCAAGTTATACCAGATAGCGCCAGTAAGCAGTAACAAAGGCTGTTGATACCAGACAGGGAAGATTGACGAACCGAGCATGGTATAAATGGCTATCAGTAAAGCACCAAAAGCGATGGTGGCGTAACGTTGTCCCAGAGCACCAAGCAGAATAAAGCCACAAGTGGATATTGCTAAACCAGGCATGAAAAGCCATGGATAGGGAAACAGCAGTGTAATAGCAGTTGAAGCAACAAAGAAAGAAATCAAGGTAATAGTGAGATTACGTAATCGTCCAACCAGGCGGTCATCCAGGTCGGTTAATGCCGCTGCAACGACACCTAACAGCAGTGGAATTGTTATTTTGAGTTCTTTCCCCAATAGCCAGGGGATGAGAGTGGTTCCTGTCAGAGCAATAAATATACGGATATAATAGAGAGTGTGACTGTTATACAGAAAATGGCGGGAGCGGGACAAGACCGTTAGCACAAAATACTCCTAACAACATTTACGTGATGAAATCGTTCAACAATTTTCAGATACGGTGCCACGACAATGGAACTAAAATCAACGCAAATCGGCCAACGCCTTGCTCAGCACCCTTATAATCGGGTACGTCTACTGAATGCTGGCATTGAAGTTAGCGGTGACAAGCACCAGTACCTTATTCCATTTAATCAATTAATTGGTATTCAGTGTAAGCGAGGGATTGTTTGGGGGGAATTGGAATTTGAACTGCCAGAAGGAAAAGTCGTTCGCTTGCATGGTACTGAATGGCAGCAAACACAACGTTTTTACCATTATCTATTAAAAGAATGGCAAAAATGGAGTCTCGATATGAGCGATGTCAGTGCTGATGTTTTGGCTGTTCAAGTAAATGAAATAGCTAAAATCAAACAACAAAATCGTTGGCTAAAAGCCGCTGATTTAGTTTCCATACAACAACAAATCAAGGAAACATTTCAGGCTTTACCTTTGCCATTACAACGAGTCACGCAATTTGAAAATTGTCGGGACAATTATGAGATTTGTCTGGATTGGTTAGAGTCTGGTGAAAAAATAATTCAAACGCTGAACCGACAATGGGTTGATCATATGCTGGTGGAATATGGACAATTTTTCCAGACAATAGAAACGTCACCACTTGATTACGCTCAATGTCAGGCGGTGATTAATGGTGAACAAAATATTCTGGTATTAGCAGGGGCGGGCAGTGGAAAAACCGCTGTTTTAATTGCGCGCGCAGGGTGGTTATTGTTACGTCAATCCGCACTTCCTGAGCAAATTTTGTTGTTGGCTTTCGATAGTCGGGCTGCTGATAAAATGAATGAACGTATTCAGGCTCGTTTGAGAACCCAGGAAATAAAAGCAAAAACATTTCATGCTCTGGCATTGCATATTATTCAGCAAGGCAGTAATAAGTCGCCAAAAATTAGCGAGCTGGAAATTAATCTGCAAAAGCGCCGTGATTTTCTCGTTCAAGAATGGCAAAAACAGTGCGGAGAAAAAAAAGCACAGGCTAAAGGTTGGCGAGAATGGTTGAATGAAGAATTGGGCTGGCAATTGCCGGAAGGTGAATATTGGCGTGATAAGTCATTGGCGATTCGTTTATCGGTCCGTTTAGAACGTTGGCTGGAATTAATGCGTATGCAAGGTGGCAGTCAAAAAGAGATGGTTGAACAAACACCTACTGCTTATATTGATGCATTTCAAAAACGTCTACGGCTGATGGCACCTTTACTGAAAGCCTGGAAATCGGCACTGAAATCTGAGGAGGCCGTCGACTTTCCAGGTTTGATCCATCAGGCGGTGAATATTTTACAGAAAGGTCGATTTATCAGCCCGTGGAAACATATTCTGGTGGACGAATTTCAAGATATTTCTCCCTTGGCGCTCAGATTACTAACGGCATTGAAGGCACAAAATAAGCAAAGTCATTTATTTGTGGCGGGAGATGATTGGCAGGCAATTTATCGCTTTAGTGGCGCTGAATTACCGTTAACGACAGCATTTTCAACCTATTTTGGTAAAGGCGTTGAGTGTACATTGGATACGACGTATCGTCTTAATGACCGTATTGGGGAAATTGCCAACCAATTTGTGCAACAAAATCCTTATCAATTTAAAAAGCCTCTTAATAGCCTGACGAAAGGCAGTAAAAAATCGGTTGTTATTTTACCGGAAGAGCAGTTAGAGGCATTACTTAATAAAATGAGTGGTTATGTGACCAGGCAGGAAACTATCTTATTATTGGCACGTTATCACTATCTCAAACCTGAATTATTGAAAAAAGCACCGACTCGTTGGCCAAATTTGAAGATTGAATTTATGACAAT
This sequence comes from Xenorhabdus griffiniae, assembly GCF_037265215.1. Lineage (NCBI taxonomy): Bacteria > Pseudomonadati > Pseudomonadota > Gammaproteobacteria > Enterobacterales > Morganellaceae > Xenorhabdus > Xenorhabdus griffiniae. The sequence continues at coordinate 1,860,185 of NZ_CP147737.1, forward strand.
TCATGCAGCTAAAGGGCAGCAAGCGGATTATGTCATTATACTGGAATTGCAACAGGGCCAAGACGGTTTTCCGGCACCAGCACGAGAATCTGTGATAGAGCAAGTTTTATTACCACAACCTGAAAATTTCCCTGATGCAGAAGAGCGTCGTCTGTTATACGTTGCATTAACGCGAGCAAAAAAGCAGGTTTGGTTAATGCAGGAACCGAAAAAACCATCTATTTTCATTCATCAACTGGCACAATTGGGCGTACCGATTCAGCGTAAGCCCTAAATTTCTCCCTGATGAGTGTTGAAATCACCGCAATCTTTCATTGAGATAGCACTGATAATCTGGCACGCTAATATCAACACATTGAGAGAAAAGTGCTGAGTTGATAAGAAAATCGGCGGTTGAACAGTTGGTTGCAACAGGAATATTCCAAACCGTTGCCACGCGCAGCAGAGCTTTAACATCAGGATCATGAGGAACCGCGTTCAAAGGATCCCAAAAGAAGATTAAAACATCAATTTTGCCTGCCGAAATCAGCGCACCGATTTGTTGATCACCTCCCATTGGCCCACTTAACATACTCGTTACAGGCAATCCTGTTTTCTGCTGAATTAAATGCCCCGTCGTTCCTGTAGCATATAAAGTATGTTTTTCTAACAAAGCATGGTGGTTATTAACCCAGGCCAGCAAGGAGTTTTTACAATGATCGTGTGCGACAAGCGCAATTTTTTTCGATTCAGGTAAGGTGCGAACAGTTGATTCCATAGAGATGCCTTTATATAAATGAATTATTTATCATAAACACTGTAGCAGATAAACCAGATGAAAAATGCTGTGGAGAATATGGGAGGACAAAATGAATGATCAATATATAGTGGATATTTTGGGAAAAGTAAAAACCATCGCGTTAGTTGGAGCGAGTGAGAAAACAGATCGCCCCAGTTATAAGGTCATGGAATACTTACTAAAGCAGGGATATCAAGTTATTCCTGTCAGTCCTAAACTGGCAGGACGGACTTTATTGAACCAGCCAGTTGTGAGCCAATTATCTGATATTAAACAACCCGTCGATATGGTTGATGTATTTCGCAACGCAGAAGCTGTTTATGGTGTTGCGGAGGAAGCCATCGCCATTGGTGCAAAAGTCCTTTGGTTACAAAGTGGCATTATCAATGAAGAAGCAAAATTATTGGCAGAAAATGAAGGGTTAGATGTTGTGATGGATCGTTGTCCGAAAATTGAAATCCCGCGGTTGGGGATGGAAAAGTGAATAAGGTAGCGATTGGTTTATTATTCACCACCTTAGAGTTATTGGTTAACGGTAATAAAAGTATTTAATTTCGTAGCCGTGGCGCTTGTAATTGACTGCGGATAGATTCGGCTAACTCATCCAGAGAGGATTGTTCTGGATGTTCATCTGATGTTTCGTAAGTCAATTGGGCTTCTGCCAAATAAGTATGAATAGGTTGACCATTGTCATCTTCCATCACAACGTGATACCACGGCGCTGAACGTAAGGTAGCATTAGATGCAATATCATTTTCCTGCGGTTGTTCTAAAGAATATTCAGCATCAATATCTACAATAACACCCAAGTAACCCAGCAACCTATGTCGTACTTGCTGGCCGATACCGAATTTGCTGGCGATCATCATAGCCACCTCCAAAGAAACCTTGCAATGACTCTTATATAAGGGCGGTAAGGTAAATTTCAAGCGCGCACCCGGTGACGGTAGCCGGAATTTTGCATGATTTTTGAAATCAGGATGGCATGTGACCGCCATCTCATAATTTCAGATTAGCTGTTGCGTATATAAAATACAATAACAAAAGTGGGTTTAACGTTTCAAAGTTCTTACCATCTTATCTGGGAGGAATATAACGATGACTAAATGCAGCATGACTATTTATGTTTACGGTAGGGTACAGGGAGTTGGATTCCGTTATCACACTTACCGTTGGGCAAAGAAAAATAAGCTGGCGGGATATGTTCGTAATATGAATGATGGAAGTGTGAAGATTGTCGCTTGTGGCAATGATGCACAAATCAAAATGTTAACACATTGGCTGGAGCAGGGTGGGCCTCCGGGCGCCAAAATAGAACATTTTCAATCTCAGTTTTGTGAAGTAGAAGAGATGAGTGATTTTAGCATCCGTCATTAGTGACGGATGAATAAATCAAATACATTTGACTGGTTTGGGAAGGCCGGCAATTTTTGTTGCTTGTTTTGCCGGCCCTTTGGGAAACAGGCGATAGAGATAACGGCTATTTCCTTTCTCTTCACCATATTTTTGGGCGATCGCTTTGACTAGCATACGAATAGCGGGTGAAGTATTAAATTCTTCATAAAACTCACGGACAAAACGGATAACTTCCCAGTGCTGTTCGGTTAGAGCGATTGCATCCTGTTCGGCAATGACAGGAGCCATAGCTTCTTGCCAATCACGATAGTTTTTTAGATAACCTTGTGCATCAGTTTCGATCTCACGACCTTCAAATACCAACATAACTTTTTACCATCCAATAACGATGGCCGCAATTTAGCAAAAATCACCACTATCCCCAAGAAAGATTACTCAACATGCCGAATAAATAGACCAACAGACAGTATTGTGAGTAAATTAACCGCAGTTGAACAGATAAATACTTTACATTGGTAACTGTGATGTTTATAGTGCTCGACATCGCGGAGGGGTGGCCGAGCGGCTGAAGGCAGCGGTCTTGAAAACCGCCGATGGGAAACCATCCGAGAGTTCGAATCTCTCCTCCTCCGCCATCTACACTTCTAGCAGCATCTCTTAAAGTCTACTTTTCTCAGTAAAATCAAACAAAAAACCAATATCTCATTATATCAAGGTCTACTGTCGTCTTCCTAAATCTCTACAATTTGTTGTATAATTTTTTGTATAGAAATTCCCTATACATTTTTTCTATACAATATTGGGTGGTTTATGAGGCTAACAGACTTGGCAATCAAACGAGCCAAACCAAAGGAAAAAGCCTATACGCTGGCGGATGGTAATGGTCTATCTTTGTTAATCGATACCAAGGGTTCTAAAGGTTGGCGATACCGTTATCAATTTGCAGGTAAAACCAAAATGATCTCATTAGGTGTTTATCCAGTAGTAACACTCACCGAAGCCAGAAACAAACGCGATGAGGCAAGAAAGCTGGTTGCTAATGGAATTAATCCGAGTGAAGCCCGAAAAGCAGAAAAAACGGCAGCCATTAATCAAACGGAACACACATTTAAGAATATTGCGCTTGAATGGTACAACAGCCGCAAGGATAGGTGGTCGGTTGGTTACCGTGAAGATATGATGTCCGCATTTGAAAATGATGTATTTCCTTATATAGGCGATCGCCCGATTGCAGAAATAAAGCCACTCGAACTATTGGAAGTCCTTTCTATTATGGAAAAGAGAGGAGCGACAGAAAAGTTGAAGAAAGTTCGGCAACGCTGCGGTGAGGTGTGGAAATATGCAATCATTACTGGCAGGGCAGAATATAACCCAGCGCCAGATTTAGCGAGTGCTTTTATCCCTCATCAACGCGAACACTACGCTTACCTTTCAGTAGATGAATTACCTGAATTTCTGTGTTCTATTGATAAATATATGGGTAGTCAAATTGTCAGAACGGCTTTGCGTATTCTTATATTAACAGGCGCTCGCCCTGGTGAATTACGCAAAGCTGAATGGTCAGAGATTGATTTAGATAAGGCTGTTTGGGAAATATCGGCTGAAAAAATGAAAATGCACCGCCCTCATATAGTGCCATTGTCTGAACAGGTTATTGAGTTACTGAAGCAAATACACCCAATCAGCGGTAGTTATCAATATATTTTTCCTAGCCGTACTGATTATAGAAAGCATATATCTGATATGGCATTAAATACGATGATTAGGCGTATGGGTTATAGCGGTAGAGCCACAGGTCACGGCTTTAGGCACACCATGAGCACTATATTGCACGAACAAGGCTATAACTCTGCTTGGATTGAAACTCAGCTTGCCCATGTTGATAAGAACAGCATTCGAGGAACCTACAATCACGCTCAATATCTGGATGGGCGCAGGGAAATGCTTCAATGGTATGCCGACTATATGGAAGCATTAGAACAAGGCGGAAATGTGGTGCATGGCAAGTTTAGACGTGCTTGATAGTCATGGGATCTGACTGACTATTTCAATGTGAATAGAAATAATCAGTCAAGCCCTTTAATTCTGCGAATAATGAAAAATATACTCACTAGTTATCCACAAAACTACCCGATTTTGTACACTTGCACCTGCATGATTAAGTTGTAGAATTTACCCCAGTAGACACCAAAATAACAACATGGAAACCATGGAGGCGAGCAGTTGGATATACTGGGGAAAAGAAAATGGTTAAATCTGAATGAATGTGCAAAATATTTACGGAAAACACTTAATGATGATATCAGTGTTTCTGACGTAGCTCGCCTGATTGCTGACGGTGAGTTAAAACCATCAATCTTTTTTCACTCTTGCTGCTTTGTACGTGAAGTGCAAATCACGAGCAAGCCATTATCCCATGTGCTTAGTGAACCAGAGACAGCTATCACATCAAATATTCATCTTCTTAGCCAAGAAGCTCTATTGCCTGATACTCCTATAATTCACGCAACCCCAATTGGTGATAAAATAATCTTTACCGAGGGTATCTGGTCTGCTCTGCACATTGGAATCATTAAATACGAAGCAGAAAAAAAATACAGTGAAGAGCAGGGGCTACCAAAAACCAAGAGATCTTTATATGAGACGAAAGGGATAATATTGGCAGATGGTGAAAAAAGATTTCAAGTTGTTCAAAAAATAGACTTTGAACGTGAATTGATCGCATTAGTGAAATTATCTCAGTCTCAAAGAGAGGAAGAGAATGGATTTTTTAAGGCACATATAGAGCGATTTAAGCAAATAAAGAACGCTGAAATTACAGGTGATATCTATGACAGTTTTGTGCCATGTGTTGGATTGCCGGAAAATTCATACTTTGCAATTAAAAAAGAAGACATAGACGTATTTGTATCTATGTGTATGCCAGCTAGCAAAAAAACATCATCCAAGACGGCTAATAAGCAAGCAGAGTTTATATATGCACTAATAGCGGCTCATTATGGGCAAGATATAGCCAATAATCCACGCTCTCATATTGATAATGGTGATATAAGGATTGATCTTGAAAGTAAAGGTTTTGATGTGCCATCAGGAAACACAGTATCAGGCTGGTTAAAAAACATCAGCGTGTAATATTACATTTGAGTTTGTAATATTACAAAAAGCGCCAAATAAGTTTTGTATATTCCCCCTGTCATCAACAAACGTCCACTAAAGAAAATCAAGGACTCGATAACAGGAGGGCTACATGCCAGCAATCACAATATCTAAAGAAAACCTCATACGCTTACCCGAAGTTCAACGCAGAACTGGCTACGGTAAAGCGTGGATCTACAAACTCATTGCAGATAATAAATTTCCTAAGCAAGTCAAGATTGGTACTCGCTCAGTCGCTTTTGTTGAGTCAGAAATTGATGACTGGATATCACAACGTATAGCTGAATCTCGCAGCGAGGCAATGTAATGACAAAATTTATATTACCTACCGACGAACAGCGGAAATATATTCTTTCTGCCTATGGCGAAATTGAAAGGCGAATAAGAGAAAGGGAACGAGAAAGAATATCCGGTATATCTCGTAGTCATTGCCATAAATTAGAGGGATTAGGTCTATTTCCTCCTCGCTGCCATTTTGGGCGTAATTCTTGTGCATGGTTATTAAGTGATGTTTTATGGTGGGTGCGTAACCCGCCAACAGTAGAGAACGTAAATAACCCCTACAGCCGAAAATCAAATTAATTAAGGCAGGGTAAAACGATGACATCTAAAAATATGGCCTTAAATGGTCAGGGACCCGCTCACACTGAAAACAGCCAAGAACCTATTTTAGTTCAGCACAGAACTGAATCAAGAATTGATTCACGTATGTTTTCTAAGCGCATCGGAATTCAGCATAAAAGCCTTTATGAGTTAATTAAAAAGAATGCCAAAAGTTTACGGCAGTTTGGAATCCTTCCGTTTCAAACGGAGCGATTAAATACCGAGCAACTTGGTGAACGCAAACATAAGTATGCCCTGCTCAATGAAAACCAGTTCGATTTTATGTGCCGCCTTGTTCGAGGGCGCAATCATGATCTGATGGTTCAGTTCAAATTAGACGTAACAAAGGCATTTGCTAAGAAACGAGCCGCTGAACCTATTCGCCGTGAATATTTGCCGAACTACCATGAGTCACGTGATGCGTTAAGGGATTTAGGCGCAGAGCGTCACCACTATATCAACCTTGCCCGTACTGAGAATCGTTTTGCGGGTTTAATGGATGGTGAACGCCAGAACGCAGACGAGCAACAGTTGGGGTTACTTGTCTGTATTCAGAAAATTGAACAGGCTGCTTTTCAGGATGCAAGGAACGCGGGTCAATCACCAACACAAGCACTGAGGGAAGTAAGTCGCCGTATTGAGCTGTTCGCAACACTAATGAACCCTACAGGGCGCATTGGAGGATAATTTGATGAGCGGTCATAAAACATTCTCTGTTCCCCCGAAACGGGGGAATCAAAGACCAAATATGGAACAATTAACCTCAAGTCGGGGAAAAATTAACTATAGGAATTCCTTGAGGTTAAGGAGTCCTATTGCCGTAGTTCTCACTTTAGCTGGTCACTCAGAGAAACTTTTCGCTCAGTTCCAATCGGAGAAATATTTCGCTGATGGGTATGCGAATATTTTCGGACACCTCAGTAACTCATTGATTTCATCGCTGACCGTCAGATTGGCGTTTGGTCGTAATTTGGGAGGCTCCCCGATTATTTCGGGGTGGTTACTTAACTCATTGATATTTAATCACACTGCAAATATGCAGTCTGGTCATAATCTGCACGGAGCTTTTAGCGACGCACAAACTTTGCGACCGTCATTTAGTCAGTCACAAAAAGAAAAGGATAGCACGGCGAATGCTACCCTTTGGCGCAACTCAGATTTGAGTTACATGCTAAATCAATTAGTTAGTTATTACTCAGATGATGCTTTGGTTTTGCGCTTTTCTGATTTGAGTTTCCGTTCGCAGGCATCAATAACCCATGCAGAAAAATTAGCACTTGAGTTAGAAGGCTTACTCGCCTCCACACTATCGTTTATTTCCTCGATTAATTCATGGGGGAAACGAATTCCTTTGTATCCTGATTTGTTGTTCTTATGCCCTGTTGCCATACGCCTCATCTCAAAAAAGTGTTTTAACACTTATAAAGATACACCATTGAACAAAATTCCGAAAGTGTTTAAACAAATTCCTCTTGACGTGTTTAAACATTATGACGTAATGTATTTAAACACCTTCATCGATATGAGGGTAAAAATAGCAACGCCCCGAAGTGCGGCAAACACTATCGAGGCGTCTAACCAACAACCGTTAACTGGAGTAACGATTATGGCTATACAACAGCATAACCAAACTCGCCTTAAATTTACATTCCTAATTGCATCAGGCACTCAACGGCTGGTGGATCTTCACCCTGTACGCCTTATCACTGTGCTGGCGGATAGTGAAGGAGAAGCCCGTCTACTGGCTGGCATCTCTTCCCTGATATTCGTTTCCCGTAAAGCATGGGATATCGGTATCGATACCCCTTTTAACTGTAGCGATATGTCTACGGTTCAGGGGGCGAACCATGCGTAACCCCGAACCTCATGACTATTACACCCACAAGAACGGGGAAGCCGTACAAGTGCTATCAGTGGCCTTTAATCGCGTGACCTTTGTCCGTGATGGTTATCACACCCCGTGCATCATGCCATTAAGTCGATTCACTAAAGAATACACCTACGCAGGGAGAGCCTGATCATGTCTGATATCTATAACCACTTGGTACGCACCAGCTTTAACGATCTGAGCACCAAAGAACTCAAAGATCTGCGCAAAAACTCCGAAGGGGCATTGAGTAGCGTGATGGCGGCAATGTCTGCAATGGGGGAAATGGCTTTCTGGTCAGTTGATAACGAAAACTATGACAATCGTCAGGCAAGAGAGGATTTACGCCGTATCGGTGAAGCCCTGATGTACCTACCCCGAATTGCCGAAGCGCTGAACGACACGGAACAAAACGCTCAGTTTGAAATCCATCACCGCGAGGGATTCCCAAAATGGTAAGTCATATTGATATTCGGTCGGTGAAAGCGGCAGCGCAAAATCAGTGGCAAGGTTTATTGTCTGCCTGTGGGGTGGATGTTCCGGCAAAGGGTAAGCATGGCGCTTGCCCCATCTGTGGCGGGAATGACCGTTTTCACTTCATAGACGACCACGGTAACGGTGACTGGCATTGCCGCCAGTGTGAACACCCGAATCACGGCGATGGCTTTGATTTACTGGTAAGAAGCAAAGGGATAACGATCACTGAGGCCGCAAAGATGGTTTCTGAGGCGCTGTTGCTTCCTTTACCAGAACCCAAGCCCGCCAGAAAGGAGGCTCCAAAATCGGAGGCTCCTCCGATAGCCGAGAAAGTGAACAAGCTGGTGGCTCAGGCTACTACCGGACAATCCGACTATCTGACCAAAAAGGGGCTGCCATGCCCCGATCAGCGATTATTGAAAAATGGCTCTTTAGTGCTGGTCACTCAGGCACTGGACAGCACAATCACCGGTGCTCAAGTCATCAAGCCGAATGGTGAAAAGCGCTTTGTGCCCGGCTCGAAGAAAAAGGGGAGTTTTATCCCTTTATCGCCCATCACCGGAACGCCGGACACAATCATTATTGCTGAGGGTTATGCTACGGCCTTAACGGTCAATCAATTGCATGAAGGCTTGGTGCTGGCTGCGCTGGATGAGGGCAATTTATCGACGGTTGCCGGACTGGTGAGAGAGCGGTGGCCGACAGCAAAAATCATTCTGGCGGCTGACAATGATTGGCATGAATTGGGTGAATTAGACGACAAGGGCAAACCCAAGAAGAACGTGGGCAAGATTACAGCAGAGAAGACAGCCAAAGCTATCGACGGGTGGATCACATTACCGCCGACAGAACACAAGGCTGATTGGGATGATTATCGCCAGAGTCACGGCATTGAGGCAGCAAAGCAGGCATTCAGTGAAGGGTTGTATCAGGAGGGGGAGAAGAAAGTGGAAATAGCTAACGTTATTTCGATTAATCCAGAGAAGCAGAAGAAAAAACGTACCGGTAACAACCTTGCGCAACTGGCGGATAATGAAAAGGCTTTATTGCTAACAGAGCGGTATGAAGGGATTGCTATTCACTCAGAAAGCGAGGGATTCTATACCTATCAATCGGGGGTCTGGAAGAAAACATCATTTCTGGATTTAAGCCGGGAAATGGGGAAAGTGTATACCTTGCATGGCACTAATTTTAGTAAGCGCGCACTCAATAATGTGGTGGAAGCATTAAAGATTGTTGCGCCTGTTATGGGTGAGCCATGTCAGAGCATGATCCCCTTTGCGAATGGTGTCTTTGATATTGAAACAAAAGTCTTCTCACCTCACCGACCTGAAAATTGGTTATTAAATCACAATGGCATTGAGTATACCCCGGCAAAACCGGATGAGAATTTGCGGGATGGTGCGCCTAATTTCCATAAATGGATAAGCCACGCCGCTGACCGAGATCCGTACAAGATGAAGCGGATATTTGCAGCGTTATATATGGTGCTGGCTAACCGTTATGACTGGCAGCTATTTTTAGAAATTACGGGTGAAGGGGGTAGCGGTAAAAGCGTCTTCACCCAGATAGCAACGTTATTAGCAGGTCAGCACAATACAGCCAGCGGAAATATGGTGGCTTTGGACACGGCACGAGGCCGGGCGCAATTTGTGGGTAAGAGCATGATAACGCTACCCGATCAACCCAAATACACCGGGGAAGGTACGGGTATAAAAGCGATTACGGGCGGTGATGCCATAGAGATTGATCCCAAGCATGAACAGCAATACACAACAATCATACGGGCAGTGGTTGTCGCTACTAACAATACCCCGATGATATTTACTGAACGTGCGGGTGGCGTGGCTCGTCGGCGTGTCATTTATCAATTTAACAATAAAGTGAAAGAAGAAGATAAAGACCCGCACTTGTCAGAGAAAATAGCCCATGAAATTCCGGTTATTGTCAGGCGATTGCTGGCGACATTTGACGACCCAGAACAAGCCAAAGTGCTATTACTTGAGCAGCGTGATAGTGATGAAGCATTGGAGGTTAAACGGGCATCTAACCCTGTTTTAGATTTGTGTGCGGCACTGGCTTTTATGGGAGAACCGCGAGGGTTAGAAATGGGCGGTGGACGTAAAACAGAAGAAGAGCGCCAGCCAAAAAGATACCTTTATCACCTTTATCTTTCATTCATGGAATATCAAGGGCTAGGCCGTCCTCTGAGTGTAACCGAGTTCGGGAAAGCGGTTAAAGAAGCAGCTAAGGAATATAAGGCTGAATATCTGACACGAACCATCAAGGGCAGACGACAAACTAATGTGCAATTGACCGATAAAGCGGACGAGTTTATCTAAAAATAGCGTTTGGTTATCTACCTTGTCTACCTAATGGTTATTTATATATATTAATCATATGGTTAATTAGGTAGATAACTATTTGAAGATTATCTACCTATTATCTACCTTATCTACCCAAAGGAAAGAAAAAAGTAGGTAGATGAGGTCGAAATGGGTAGACAATGGGTAGATAGCGAAAAGTTAGTCATCTACCCACTCAACGCCTTGCGCCACATGGGATAGTGTGAGTGGGTAGATAAGGTAGATAACCCCGGCACATTTTTTTATAAACGTTAAAGCACAAAAGTAGTTACCCTCAATTTGGAGATTAAAATGAACCGAGTTCAAGAGTTAAAAGAAAAAGTCAGTGAATTGAATGAATTATTAGATTCAGGGTATCCAAGATACCGTTTTGATAAAGAAACCAGTGAAGAGATCAGCCAGAAAATTACAGCATTGAAAGATTCAGCTTCACAGCTTTCTAATCAATTAAGAAAACAGTACGCCAATGGAGAATTATCAAAATTTGAAATAGCTTTTATTGAACCCGCGATCACAGATGCCTATATGAAAGGAGTCGATAAGATACGCAGAGGCGCTAAACCTAGCCAAACTATTCATAATCACATAGTTGATACATTATCGACATTAGAATATTGGATAGGCAGTATCGAAGAATATCAGAGTAAAGATTTGTAAATATTCCGTCCTCATGTTTCCCCTTGTTGAGACCTCTTGTTTAGAGGTCTTTTTATTCTATTTTTCATGTATATAGTAACAAATGGCACTCAGACGTGAGCCGCCATCAGGCCGTTTAATCAAGCTGCGCGAAGCAGCCTGTGAGACGCAGAAAAAGGTTATTCGGCCTGTCCCTCAATGTTGGTTTCACGTCTTAACATTATTTGTTATGGAAACCATTTCATGAAAAAACTTCTCGAATTACGCCAACAGAAAGCCGATTTAACGACCCAAATGCGTTCACTGCTCACCAAAGCCGAAAACGAAAAACGCTCACTCAATGCGGATGAAGCCAAACAGTTCGACGAGCTGCGCACGCAGTCCGAGGCACTCAATACAGAAATCGCCCGTTATGAGGCGCTGTCTGATGAAGAACGCAATCAGGCCAAGAATCAGCCCGCCAATAAAACACTCAGCAATGACGAACTGCGTCACTATATTGTGACCGGGGAAACGCGCACCTTGTCTACGGGCGTACCCTCAGAAGGTGGCTATACCGTTATCCCGGAGCTGAACAGGCAGATCATGCAGCAACTGGCTGATGAGTCGGTTATGCGCCGAATTTGTACGATTAAGACCACACGCAGCAATGAGTATAAACAGCTTGTTTCGGTCGGGGGTGCAGAGGTCGCCCACGGGGAAGAAGGCAAGGCACGTAGTGAGACAGCCACACCGACGATGGAAGAAGTCAGCATCAAGCTGTTTCCGATTTATGCCTACCCGAAGACCACCCAAGAAATCATCGATTTTAGCGATGTCGATATTTTAGGCTGGTTAACCTCAGAAATTGCAGATACGTTTGTGGATACCGAAGAAACGGATCTCGTGAGTGGTGACGGCAGCAAGAGAGCGAAAGGTTTTCTGTCTTATCCCCGTGATACCCAAACTGACAAGGTACGTGCGTTCGGTACACTGCAAAAGCTGGAAGTTGCCAAACTGGAAGCCGATAGCCTGATTGACCTGAAATTCTTGCTCAGGAACAAATACCGTAAAAATGCGGTGTGGGTGATGAACTCCACGACCGCCGCCAAAGTGCAGAAGCTGAAAAACGGCAATGGCGATTACATCTGGCGCGAACGTCTGCAAGCGGGTGATCCTGATATGTTGCTGGGCTTGCCTGTCCATTATCTCGAATTTATGCCGGATGATGCTATCGGTCTGGGTGACTTCAAACGCGGTTACTTCATCGTTGACCATGATACCGGCACCCGCACCCGTCCTGACAATATCACCGAACCGGGGTACTACAAAGTACACACGGATAAATATTTGGGTGGTGGTCTGGTCGATTCCAACGCCATCAAAGTGCTGGAAATCAAAGGCACGAAAGCGGGTTAACGATAAGGGGCACTGCGCCCCTTTGTAGTCTGGAGTCTACCAATGAAAAATGAGTTTGAAATCCGCACCGCTTCCCTGTCTGCCAGTGATAAGAAACTGACCGGTTATGTCATTAAGTGGAACAGCCGATCACAAGTGTTGTGGGATGAGTTTGTCGAGCAATTCGCCCCGAATGCCTTTAGCGCCAGTTTAATGGCGGGTGCAGATGTCAGGGCTTTGTATGAACATGATCACATGAACCTGTTAGGCCGTACTGCGTCGGGTACATTGCAGCTTGCCGAAGATGCCACCGGATTACGCTTCGAGTTAACCCCGCCGGATACCCAATTAGGGCGTGATGTACTGGCACTGGTTGAACGGGGTGATATTTCCGGTGTGTCCTTTGGCTTTCGAGCGATAAAAGATCAGTGGGATATTGGTCAAGAACCTTATATCAGAACCGTCTTAGAGGCTGAATTACGGGAAATCACCATTACCAGTTTACCCGCCTACCCTGAAAGCGGTGTTGAGATTGCCAAACGCTCATTAAACGCAGCCAAGCCCTGCAATGTGGATTTGCGCCATTACTGGCTACAACTGTCTGAGGTGTGATGATGTGGCCTTTTAAGCGAAAAGCTGCTGAGACTCGCAGTATGAGTATTGATGAGTTTCTTTCTCTGGCGGGTATATCTAATACCAAATCCGGCGAGCATGTTTCACCGTCTACAGCGGAAGGTTTACCCGCAGTCATGAATGCTGTCACGGTGATCAGTGAAGCCGTAGCCACCATGCCCTGTTATCTCTATCGGGTTCAGCACCAGCACGGCAAAGAATCCCGCGAATGGTTGAGCGATCACCCGGTCGATTATCTGCTCAATGAATACCCGAACGACTGCCAGACGCCCTTTCAGTTTAAGCGAACCTTAATGCGCCATTGTTTACTGAATGGTAATGCGTATGCGGTCATCGTCTGGGGAAAAGACGGGCAGCCACAATCTTTGCACCCTTACCCGCCGTCAGCCGTGGTCGCGCAACGATTATCCGATCACCGATTTGCCTACACCATCACCGAACCTTATAGCGGTAAGGTGAAAACCTACTTACAGGAAGAAATCCTGCATTTACGCTATGCCACCGAAGATGGCTTTTTAGGCCGCTCACCTGTCACTATTTGCCGTGAAACATTGGGCTTAGGTCTGGCACAACAGCGCCACGGCGCTAGCATCATGAAAGAAGGCATGATGGCGGCAGGCGTGATTAAATCCGCTGAGTGGTTAGATGGTGTCAAAGGCAATAAGGCACTGGAAGCCCTCGAACGTTACAAAGGTGCTCGCAATGCAGGGAAAACGCCTATTCTTGAGGGAGGGATGGAATACCAGCAATTAGGCATGAGTAACCAAGATGCGGAATGGCTGGCCTCCCGCCGTTTCACCATTGACGATATCGCCCGGATGTTCAACGTCAGTCCTATCTTCCTGCAAGAATATTCAAACAGTACCTACAGCAACTTTAGCGAGGCATCACGCGCTTTTCTGACAATCACCATGCGCCCGTGGCTGGCTAACTTTGAGCAGCAAATCAAATCGGCTTTATTGCTGAATTCACCCACAAAAGGCATTCGCTACCAAGTTGAATTTGATACCGCTGACCTGCTGCGCGCCAATCCGAAAGAACGCTTCCAGAGCTACGAGACAGCGATTAAATCCGGTGTGATGTGCCCGAATGAAGCCCGTGAACGTGAGGGATTATCCCCCCGTGACGGTGGAGACGAGTTTAGCCAGGCATGGAAACAAGAGGTCAATATTAAAAAAACAGAGGTGAAAGATGAGTGACCCCCTCATGACATTGGATGAAATCAAGCAGCATTGCCGGATAGATGAAAGTGATACGTTAGAAGATACCTTGCTTCAAGGTTATACCGAGGCTGCATTGGAAGTCTGCCAGCAACATATCGGTAAGCGGTTTGATGAAGGCTTGGTATTCAGCCCGGCGATGAAAGTCGGCTGTTTGCTCTATATCGGCTTGCTGTATGAAACTCGTTCGATGGCGGTAGATGCAGAACTGAAAGAAGTGCCTTTTACCATCAAATCATTATGGTCTGTCTATCGTGATGTGGGAGTCTACTGATGCCATGGCAACCGTTAAAGCGTTGTACTTATCCGAGCTGTCGTGAGCGGGTAACGTCTGGTCGATGTGAGCAGCACAAACGGGAAGCCAGACGACAGCAGGACAGTAAGCGAGGAACCCGAACAGCACGCGGTTATAGCAATCAATGGGGTAAGTATCGGTTGATGTACCTTAAAGCGAACCCCTTATGTGTGATTTGCCTGAAAGCCAGTATCTACACTCCTGCTACCATTGTTGACCACATTATCCCGATAGACGGTGACAGTGATGTGTTGTTCTGGCCTGACTTCAATCACCAGTCAATATGTCATAGCTGCCATAACACCAAGACGTTTAAACAAGACCCGATAACCAAGCAGAAGCGCAAGCGCGGTGAGTATCGGGAACAGGAAGAAAGAGCGGCAAAGTATCGAGGCTGGTTAGTTGCAAATTGAAACAGTCACATCATGATTTGATATTAATTACAAGAAAAACAGTTTCAAATGAAATGATCGGGGTGGGGGAGTAAAAAATGACAAACGCCCCGCTCATAGGAACCGCCGCCCCCTCGAATTTTTACGCACGGCACTTTTTTCAATAGCAGTAATTTCATAGGAAACAATAGATTATGGCAAGAGCACCCAAACCCCCCGTGTATTTAAACGACATCGCCGCCGAGCAATGGAAATCCAAAGCCAAAATTCTCAATGAGCGGGAAGACCTCAGTCCGGCTGACTGGAACAACTTAGAACTGTATTGCGTCAACTATGCGATTTACCGCAAAGCCGTTGAAGACATTGAGGTACGTGGGTTCGCGGTGGAAGGTTCACGCGGTGCGGCGACCAGTAACCCCTCACTGAAAGCGAAAGCCGATGCGGAAAAAATCATGATAAAAATGTCGTCATTGCTGGGCTTTGATCCGGTTTCCCGCCGCCGGAATCCGATAGAAAGTGATGAACCCGATGATTTAGATGTGCTGATAGCCTGAGTAGTTCAATGATGAACGCATGGGAACAGTACGCTTTTGATGTCGAAAACGGCACAATTCCGGCCTGTAAACGGGTAAAACAGGCCGTAAAACGCTATTATAACGACCTGAACAACCCGCTTTATATGTTCGATACCGAAGTTGTAGAACGTTTTGTGGGCTTTTCCCGCCTCTGTCCGCACGTCAAAGGCCACTTGCGCGGTAAGCCCATCATGCTTGAGCCGTGGCAACAGTTCGCTTTTGCCAATCTGTTCGGCTTCAAAGTCAAAGCAACCGGACGGCGGAAATACCGCAGTGCTTATATTCAAGTGCCGCGCAAAAATGCCAAATCTACGGTAGCCGCGATACTGGCTAACTGGTTTTTGGTAATGGAGAACGGGCAGCAGGACATTTACACCGCCGCCGTGAGTCGGGATCAGGCGCGTATCGTGTTTGATGATGCCCGGCAGATGTGCCTGTTATCAAAACCGTTCAAGAAACGAGTGACTATCCAGCAACACAAAGTCACTTACACCAAGAGCAACAGCCTGTTAAAGCCACTGGCAGCCAAAGCCGCCACGATTGAGGGTACTAACCCCAGTCTTGCTATCGTCGATGAATACCATTTGCACCCGGATAACGCCGTCTACTCCGCGCTTGAGCTGGGCATGGGCGCACGTCCCGAAGGTATCCTGTTTGCCATTACCACGGCAGGCAGTAATGTGATCTCAGCCTGTAAGCAGCATTATGATTATTGCTGTCAGATATTGAACGGCGAAGAACAAAACGAATCACTGTTTGCCCTGATCTACGAGCTGGACGACGAGCACGAGATTGATGATGAAAGCCTTTGGATTAAGGCTAATCCGAATCTGGATGTCTCCGTAGACAGTAATGCTTTGCATGACACGATACAGAAAGCGCGGGGTATTCCGTCACAATGGACAGAGATGCTGACCAAACGCTTTAATATCTGGTGTCAGGGCGAAACGCCGTGGATGGGGGAAGGTGCTTGGAAAAACTGCCAACTCGACTATGACGAAAACGACCTCAAAGGCTTGGAGTGCTACGCTGGGCTGGATTTATCCTCCACAGGCGATATCACCAGTATCTGCTACACGTTCCCCGTGGATAACGAACTGTTATTGCTGACCCGCCATTACCTGCCCGAAGCCCAGCTACAGAATCCTGCCAATAAGAACCGGGCTGTTTATCGTCAATGGGTACAGGCGGGTTGGATACGTACCACGGTAGGCGATTGCATTGATTACGACCGTATCCGTGATGATATTCTCAAAGAGAGCCAGCACTTTGATATCAAACTGGTGGGTTTTGATACATGGAACGCGACCCACTTACGCACCCAACTACAGGGCGCTGGGCTGGATGTTGAGCCGTTCCCGCAAACCTACATGCGCTTTAGCCCGGTGTCCAAGTCGGCTGAGGTATTTGTGAATCGCAAGGTCATTCGTCACAACGGCGATCCGGTGCTTGCTTGGGCGATGTCCAATGTGGTGATGGAAACGGACGCGAACGCCAATATCAAGCCGAACAAGAAGAAATCCGCGAACAAAATCGACCCTGCGATTGCGTTCCTGATGAGCTTCGGCACATGGCAGGCGGAGCATGAAGATTTTGCGTTCAGCCTCAATGAGGAACAGAAGCAGAGATTGGCTAACTTTGATGGAATTTAGCTAACCCGTTGATTTAACTCATATCCCGCATGTAGCAGGAATTATTAATAATCAATGAGTTACGTAGAGTAATTTTGTAACCTATTGATTTTACTTATTTCCGGCATGGTGACAGAAATTAAGGAAATCAAGGAGTTAGCTAACTATAGAGCAAATCCCTATAGTTGCCGTAGATGGTCAAAATCGTGACCATCTCAAAGTGTGAGATTCCATTTAAGGTATTGGGGAAATCACCACACCTTTTAGCAGAGCTAAGCGTAGGGTATAGAGGAAATCTCAATACCTTTTGCTTTTGTACATGCGGAATTTCCCCGTATGTAACTGACCCAATTATTTTGGGTTACCTGTCTCATTGCCCGGAACAAGAACTGCACCTCTTTAAGAGGTTTAGTTATAGATCACCCAATAGGTTGAACTGACCCTCTTTAAGTGGGTTAGTTTGTGCCGACGAAATTCGTCGATGCAAAATCCAATATCCGATAATCGGACTTTGGGTGTCACTGACAGTTAGTCAGTCGCAAATGGTTTTGAGCGTAACCGATAGTTACTCACAAAATTTGAGCGTCAGTCTGGCTGACTCACAGAATTTGCTCAACTCATTAAGGGTTGCACAAACTTTGCACGTATCATTTAGCGACGCACAGACTTTGTACACCTTTTTAAGAGGTGTGCCCAAAAGAATTATGTAAAAACAGATGGTTAAGTCGTTTTGTCCAGCCCCTTGCGCTCAAGCAACATATTGAAATATAGTGAATTTATTGCGTTTGTCCAGCACATAAATCAACCATCACGGAAATCGTGATAGGGTGGTCAAACTGACCCCCTCGGAAAAATCAAAGGGTTAGCCAACTATGGTTACTACTTTTCCTCAAAGTGAGGATGAACGCGAATATCAATGAGTTACCTAACTATGGTGAAGATCACCACAGTTGCTACTGGTTACAACTTCCGTGAGCGGTGGTACAGATATGGACAGTTATTGACAGTTATTTTTCGTATCTGTACCACCTTAATTAATTGATATTTAATTGAAATATTGCAAGTGGTACAGATGGTACAGTTATTTCGCGTTTTTTTCGTTAAAGCGTGATTTTCGAATAAATTAGCTAAACCTCCATTGTGGTAATCACAACGCAGAGGCTTGAGTTTAAGTCGTCCAGCACAAGGTTACTGAATGTAACTCAGTACGTATTACGTTCGCAGTGATTTAACTTATTGATTATTATCATGGTTGAAAAACCAGTTCATCTATAGGCGGTGGAACATGGCACGAAGACAGAAGAAGAATGCACCCTCGATAGTCGCTACGATCACAGGCAAGATTACCGCTTCCCCCAAGCGTATCAAGTGCCAGACGGGGAAAGTGATGGCAGTCGCTACCCTACAGGCACAGAGCGATAAGCGCAGTGATTACCCGCTGCGAGTCGTGGGCTTTGATGAAATGGCGCTATCGGTGATGCTGTTACAGAAAGGCCAGGTGATCACAGTGACGGGAAAGGCTTCTTACTGGCAGGGCTATCAGTTGGCTGTTTTCTCTATCGCTTAATAGGTTCCGATGAAATTCGGCGCAACCTCTCCACAAGGTTGGTACTTTTAACGTACTGACCTTGTCTCTTGATTACTGAAAACACATAGGTAGCACAATAGAATTGGCGAGAGTTCTTAACAAAATGTAAGTTGTATAGAAATTTGTATAACTTTAAAAGATAAATTAATTTATTTGATATTTATCATTATATTAACCGTTGTGTATTGCTCCCTCCTCCACTTACACTTCTCGCAACGTCTCCTAAAGTCTATTTTCCCCAATAAAATCAACGAAAACTCCCAAATAAAGCGCTATTAACGTCTACTGGCATCTATTGCAATGTACCCCAGTCAGGGGGTATATATAGGGGTAACTTTCTGTACTCCCTAAAAAAATACCCCCGTTACTGTGAGGGGCAAGGATGCTAGAAATATGAAACTAACAGCCCGACAAGTTGAAACAGTAAAACCCCAAGATAAAGATTTTAAGCTATCGGATGGCGGCGGTTTATATCTATTGGTCAGGGCGGGATTCTACTTTGCGTAAAAATTATACATTTCGCAGATATTGATAATTTCTCACATTCAATACGATTTTATTGATAGGTTTTGATATCTGGCATGAACATTTATTGAGCTGGAAGAGGGTTGTTTTTATCCACAATAACCATATAGAAAATGTGAGATCCCGCCCTGTGCTTTTATCCCTCATTAATGCGAACATTACGCTCACCTTTCAGTAGATGAATTACCTGAATTTCTGGTCACGTATTCAATTTGTTGTTTCTCATGTATACCCTTCACTTTTTCAGGAAATAAGCTGGCAACGGTAGAAGTGAAATGTCGATTTTGTCAACAAACCGAATCGGATAAGAAAACATGGTACGGGTCAAGGTGAACGTCAGCGTTATCGTTGCCTGTCTTGCCGCCGTACTTTTCAGCTTGAATATGCTTATCGTGCTTGCCGGACGGGCATAAAAGAACAAGTTGTGCAATAACATTACCTATTTTCGTGGAAATTAATTTCGTGAAGTGTTTTCTCATTGCCAAGTCATAATCGCCATCATGAAATGCCTTATTGACCATAGATTTTTCTATAACAATGCAATGAAAAGCCAACCAAGGATTCTGGAAGAAAACATCAACTAGCTCTTTGTAAAAATCGGCGTATTTCTTGGAGTTAGCTTTTTTCCATTTGATTTCTTCATAGTACCTATGTTTGTCTCTTAGTTTTCTAATGATGCGGGAGAAATCACCTCTGCGTTGATATTTCATCCATAGGCTACCAAAGCCATAAAAGCGTTGTCCATCTATACCTGATTCATCACAAGCCACATGCCAGATTAGTTTCCCGGGGTCTCTCATGAAAGATCCTTTTGTATAAAAGATTCATAGTGATTAATTTGCTATTAAACTCGTGGCCGCAAATATCCGGTTTTGCTTTGGCGATAGCGATTTGTTATGGCCGACTAATTTACGACGGTGTGGAACGTAAGGACCGCTGGGTAGAGGCGCTGCTCTGCAGGGCCTTGTCATGGAGTGTATCCAGTGGTCTGGAGATGTTTGGCATTCCTATCAATTTTGCACCCGCTATCGGGGGCGCCGTTGGTTTTATTGGTGTTGAGAAAATACGTGAGTTTGCTATTCGTGCCATTAATAAACGTTTGGGGGGTAAACAGTGAGCAGAGGGATTAGGAATAACAATCCGGGCAACATTGACTATAACCCCGCTAATAAATGGCTGGGACAAATTGGAATTGAAACGGGTGCAAAAAATCCTCGGTTCTGTCGGTTCGAGTCACCAGAGTATGGCATTCGGGCACTGTTCAAATTGCTGAGGAACTATCAGGCTAACCCAAAATTACCATTGCACTCGATTAGAAAAATCATCAATCGTTATGCCCCCTCTGTTGAGAACAATACGGAACGTTATATCCGGTTTGTGGCAGAAAAACTGGGTGTTTCGGCTGATGTAACAATATCCACTCAGGATAAACATATTTTGTTTGCCCTGGCAGAGGGAATTATCCATATGGAAAACGGCCAGCAACCCTATTCACCGGAAACGTTCGAACGGACGTTTGAGCTGCTATGAGTATTAAATTGGTGTTCTATCTGGGGGCGCTGGCATTGTTTTTTGTATTGATTATCGCGCGCAATTTCAATTTGACAAGATAGCAGCGTTAGAGAGCGGTAAAATGCAGTTGGAGCAATCTTTATCAGAATAGGTCGCCATTAACACCACCCAGCAGGAGCGTATCCAGCAACTCCACGAGCTGGACACACGGTACATTCAGGAACTCGCCCATGCCAAGACTGAAATCGACACTTTTCGCGCTGATGTTGCAGCTGGTCGTCGCAAGCTGCGCATCAAAGCCACCTATCCCGTGTCTGAAACCGTTACCGCCGGCAGCGTGGGCAATGCAACCGCCGTCGAACTCACTGAAGAAACTGGATCAACTGTTCTTGATATCCGAGAAGGCATCATCAACGACCGGGCAAAACTGAGATATTTGCAGGATTATGTTAATACTGAATGCTACAAGGTGACGAAATGAATCAACAAACCCTGCAACCACATCAACAGCGCGTTATCGACGAATTAGCAGAACTCAATGAGAGAATTGAAAAACTGTCTGTTTTCATAGGCAGCAATACTTATAACGCACTAGAGGAGTCTGACTGCTACCTGTTAAAAATGCAGCGGTCAGCTATGTATAATTATGCTGAAATCCTGCATATGCGCGTTAAGAGGTTCTCCTCACCACCTCAGAGCAAATGATCTGGGGGGGGTAAATATATCAGCTTAGATATTTTTAATCTTAATTTATTGTTTACGTAGAATTAATACGGTGTAACTTGATTTCCTACTAATTGCAAGGGTGTAGCTGATGCAATATTGCGCTGAGGTAATTGAGTAAGGTACTCAAGACCGGTGTGGTCATTTATATACGGCAATATACACTTGAGATAGTATTCCAAATCTATATCAAATGAATGATACTTTAATATATACGAGAGTGGATTCTCTGCTCTAAAACCTAACATTCTTATTCTTCTGATAATGCCCGGTGAGACAGGATTCCGTAGGTGCTCTAAGATCGATAATATTTCTATATCCACTAATTCTTAATGACATAATTCCATTAACTTGTCTATATTCAGACAAATATCTCGGATTATTAAAACGTGCAGCTAAATATCGCGGATGAAAGCATTGCATATATCGAAAATCTACGTTTGCTAAATAGCAAAAATATTTGATCATTGCCATAGATGTCACAGATCTTGGCATAGCTAACTCCTACTTAAGAACATAGACTCAAACTTACAACAATACCTAACTTTATTCTCACCTAATATCAAGCGAATAATTCTTAACAATTAATTACTCACTGAAACTAAAGGCAACTAACCACGGGGCGGCGCTCTCGCGGGAAACGGCTCGTTTTCCGATTTTCATGCTGTCAGTAGCAGATCATTTAACCTATTGATATCAATAAAGAATAAAGATTTTGAGGTGACAAATTTCAGCAAGGTGTGTCAGCTTAGTGTCTTTTATCTATTTGATTATTATGTAAAAAATGTGTAATCACCTGACAATATGGGGTGACAATGTCTAATGTCAGCAATCTGGGGGACGCGTATATAACTTTTCAAAATGGTGGGAGTATCCACTGCATTGAATATTCATGTGTACAAATGGTTTATATTGTTAATTGCCATTCCAATGTTGATTTATGGCTCAATTGTGATTGGCCTGATACCGGCATTCAGAGAACTGCGTGATCTATGGCGGGAACCCGTAAAATTTGACACTCTACGTCAAATTCCCGATGGCCTTATTGAGATATAGCAAATAACACCTCACCACCTCAGAGCAAATGATACTGAGGTGGCGGGATTATTCCCAAGGACGCCAAATTCTGCCTGGTCGAGGTGGTTGAGGATCTTGGGATTCTTGACGTGGCTGTGTACTAAGGCGCCTATAGGGGTGAAAAGCATTACCAGTCCCACCAGTTTGTCGCGGCGGCTGAGTAACTTGTTGATATGGTAAATGTAGGCCAGATGGTCCGGGTTGAGGACTTCTTGATGGAGAAGGTGCAGGGCTTTGGTAATTTCTTAAAGCGTCTTGGATGTTATGATATTTTCGCTCAGTTATCCTCTCTTTAAAACGATTAATGTAATATACATCCTGTGGTGAAAAGCTTGGCAATATAATTGTCTTATAGGCATTAAGCGTTACATCATAGCCAGTATGGTTAGCAAGTCTATATACTGAACCATCTTGGCTATGACTGCGGATTGAGAGAGACAGTTGCATATCAAGCTCAAACCCCAATTGGTGGAGCCTGTTTGGTAAAGAATTACTTATACTAACATTAGTCGCCTGATTCAAATGTGCTCTGCGCCTCAGGTCATTGCGTACATTTTCATTTTCAAATATAGCAGTTAGCGTTCTGTTCTGATTGGTTGGCTCGTTGTATTCACATAGCACAGGAATGCCACTGGGATTACGAGTATTTTCTAATTCGCGAAAAACCCCTTCCAATACAGGATCAGGCATAATTACCTCCAATAAAAGTAAGTATATTGCAATCACACTTAACCCCATTTCTTCCCAATAACAAGCGAATAATGTTTAACAATTAGTTACTCACTGAAACTAAACCCAATATTTCTCTATCCATTCCCTGAGTGGCTACAGAAATAACTCATGCCGCCACCCGTTCCCATCGCACACGGCTGGTGGCATTTTTTATATCTGAATTTCACTGCGCATTCACAGCGCCATTCTTTCAACGTCGAATCCAATCACTTTGATATGAGCCTTCGAGGAAGTCAGTTATAGCTGGCGAGCTTCGACGGGCTGATTACCTAATGAAAATCAATCAGAGCCTAGTGTATCGACATCTGTTTGGAGACATACAGGTCAACCAGCATTTCATTGCTGGTCTGCTTGATGGCAGGCTCGGTGAGAAACTCTCTCCCAACAGCCAAACACTGTTTTACAGCAAGTTACTTGAATCCTTTAAAGGCGATTGATGAGCGTGTTGTGTTTGTCGGCGGCATAGAGCTTGACCACCTCGATCCACCAAAAAGTGGGGGATTTCAAACGGAAGTGAGAAGAGAGCCTTATCCAGGGAAATCTATTGGAACAGCTATTGGTGAATGCAGGAAGCATCGCGCTGAATGGCGCAACTAACTATGAAAGTTTATGACAACCATCTCCGGGTGGTTTTTTGCTATATGGAGAAATGAAAATGGCACTCACCGACAAACAGGAGATGTTTTGTCGCGAGTACCTCGTTGATTTGAACGCCACTCAAGCGGCTATTCGTGCGGGGTACAGCGAAAAAACAGCAAACCGCACTGCATCTGAGAACCTGTCAAAACCTGATATCCAGTCACGCATTGCTGAACTCAAAGCGGAGCGTAATGAAGAAGTTGGAATTAATGCCGCCTGCGTATTAAAGCGATTGGTCGAAATTGACCAAATGGATGTGCTCGACGTTCTCACTGATGGAGGCGAACTCAAGCCCGTAAAAAACTGGCCTAAAGTGTGGCGTACCACGCTATCAGGTCTGGAAGTGCTTGAGACAGGTTCACAAGATACCACGGCCTTACTTAAGAAGATCAAATGGCCGGACAAAGTTAAAAACCTCGGTTTGCTAGGTAAACACGTCTCTGTTCAGGCATTTAAAGAGCAAATTGATCAAAAGATTGAGGCAACGCATAACATTATGCCTGTGCCTACCTGCCGCCGGTGGAGCACTTGCTGGTTTATCTGTATCTCCGGTATGTGGGCCTGGTGCTCCCGTCTGTGCTGTTGTTATGGTATTAGTGGGTAGCTCCGGTGTGTTATACCAATGGTTTTACTCCTTTATCTCCTGTATGGGCTTTTTTTGAACGTGAGCAACTTTGGGCAGATATTCAAATTGTCAGGGAGAAAAAAATAATGGGAAATAAAACAGAAAAAATAAAAATGAATATTAGACAGTGTTTTTTACGCAGGTATCTTGCAAAAGATTGGCAATATTTAAAAAAAAGAATGATTGATTCGGATGACTAATTTATATCAGCTATATTGACGGTCATTGTTAGTGTAATATTACAGATAATAGGTATGTGATGATATATATCATATAATTATTAGTGTTTGCTAAAAATAGGGGCTTGTTATAATTTATCAACCACATAAAGGAAAAATAGTTTTTATTAAAAAAATAAAAATACACGGGTATAGAATTTATAAAAAGTTAGTGCCTACTCCAAATTCAAAATTAAACATTATTGTGGTGATAATGAAGCAGGTAAATCAACTTTATTAGAGGCCATTGCATTAGCTTTAACAGGACGAATTAACGGATGAAGTGCATCGGAAGAGTTTAATTCGCATTGGTTTGACAAGAGGACGGCGAGAATACTACCGTCCTGCTCGGTTTACTATAATTATAAACACACTGCAATAGTTGTTGGGCCTTTTTCGCTCATTGCTACGCACCACTCCATACAAGCTTTCCATCTGTCATAATCATTCTGATTCGAACAAATAGAAGCATAAGTCTGCATTGAAGCTAAAAGTGTAGTGCCTGTTAACAGGCAAAGAAGAATGAACTTTTTCATTTTACTCACCCCCATTTCACTGACAACAACAAAAACTAATTTACCCTTTAAACCTATTTTCACCCAATAACAAGCGAATAATGCTTAACAATTAGTTATCCTCTGAAATTAAAGTCAATATTTCTTTACCCATTTCTTGAGTGGCTACATAAATAACCCATGCTACTATCCCGTACCCAACGCTCATGGGCTGGTGGCATTTTTATTTTCAACTGCGCACTGCAGCGCACATCAATATAATTGGTTGATCTTAACGAGGCCGTTACTTTGACCTTGGGGAATATCGATATCGATACACCTTTGCATCGGGTTATCGCCATCTGTCGGTATTAGCTATGACATGCCTCCTTGCCAACAAGCGTACAGACAGAATCAAAAATAACCATGCCCTCGTAAGCTACCATGGTAAACATCTGCTGTAGGCAGACGAAGAGATGTACAGCCGGAGAGACGGCCTACATTGATTACGCCCGTGGACAACACTACCAGTAACAAAACCGTCATTTCGGTAACGTGACGATCAACTTACTGATAACGTATGTTTTGAAATGCTGACAGATTTTCAAAAATCGCCACTTTCTCATCGGTACTGCCCGCTGAATGGATAATTGTCATCACGACATTACTTGCCTGAACTGAACGAAAGAACGTGGCGGCGGTAATAGTGACGGGAAAGATTTAATGATTCTATCATAAAAATGGAACAGGCAACTAAATATGTGAATCTGACAAATACCAAGGTTGAGAAGATTCTTTACTCTTGGCATCGTAAGGAGTGAGTAAGTTTTTTACGATTTTGACATGCTATTTAATATGAAATGAATATTTTTTGTTATTTGGTTTTTTAAACGGAATAGTATGCTGCTCAGCAGGAGCATCATATTTATTTTATGGTTTGAAATTATAAATATGAGAAACGAATGGAGTGGTAATTTAATAATGAATAGATTTTATAATTAATTAGGGGTTCATTATGGGACTTAGAAGAGTAACTATTGCATTACAAGCAGATAATGGTCTTTATTTAAGTCGAATTGATAGGAATGGGATTCAATATATTGAAGCGGCAAAATCTGGTATAGATGAATATTGTCGTTTTACTGTTGTCTATCTTGATCCAGCTAATCCTAATAAAATAGCACTTTATGGAGATAACAAACTTTATCTCAGCCGAATAGCTGAATCAAATGGTAATTTTATCGAAGCTATTAAACCAACGGCGGATATTTACTCTGTTTTCACTGTCGTGGATGTCGGTTGTAATATAATTGCATTGAAAGCTGACACAGGTAACTATCTTAGCCGAATTACAATAAATAATGTTGATTATATCAAACCTGATAAAGTTGCTTTGGATGTCTATTGTCAATTTCGGGTAGTAACTTTGGTTGAATAGTGAAGATGATTATTATCTTTCTTGTTAACTGGAACGAATAAGTTTATATATTTAGTGGCCGCATAATGGGGCCACTTTTCTGTTTATCCAGCGAAGCAGACAAACTTGTCAGATGCTGTTCATTAGAAAAAAAGCGCAACAAAATATATACAGTAATATACGCATTAAACTTCAAGTTACAATTTATGACACGATATGAAACCTGATTTCTATCCAAGAAGTAAATATGTATTCAGAGAATGAATGTAAACAGCACACTGAAACATTAATAAGCTTGTTCGCAGCATTGTACCCTGACCAGATAACTCAGGGTTACACTGTGTTGAAAGAAAGTCAGCTAAATTAGTATTAGCAAGCCGTATAATCAGCTTGATAAAAGCGGGAAATTCAGTAACACTTGATTTCCCTGCTAATATACGCAGGTAACATAGGGGTTAAAAGGAATATCGTATTTAGTTAATGAAAAACTATCTATAAAGTACCCCAGTAATTTACGACTACAGGATAACCCATATATGAGTACCCTCAAAATGCACATAACAGATAGATAAGCCGCAGCAATCACAGTTTTTTCGGTTGTTGCGGCGTTCTCAAGAAGCATTTACTTCTATAAGTATGCCGCCAAATCCTTAACTTTAGGAGATGGATTCGTGCACTCAAAAGATTTTTTCTGGCAATATTCTCTTACCGTCACAATATTATTGTTATCCCCATTCAACTTATTGGCATCACTGGCTATGGATATGTATCTGCCCGTAATGCCTTTCATCGCTGATGAACTTGGAGCTGGAGCGGGAGCGATCCAGTTAACGCTGACTGTATATATGATCCTGCTAGGCGTCGGCCAGCTTCTATTTGGCCCGCTGTCAGATCGGTTAGGTCGCCGTCCTGTTTTGCTTAGCGGTGGAATTGCTTATACGGTTGCTTCATTCGGCCTTGCCATTACTTCATCACCAGAAGTTTTTTTGGGTTTTCGCATGATTCAAGCCTGTGGAGCTTCAGCATGTCTCGTAGCCATGTTCGCGGCTGTACGTGATATCTATTCGGGCCGTAAAGAAATCAACGTAATCTATGGCTTGCTCGGTTCTATGCTTGCTATGGTTCCGGCAGTAGCTCCTTTGCTCGGAACGATGATTGATATTTGGTTGGGGTGGCGCGCAATCTTTGCTCTATTAGGCTGTGCGATGGCGGTTACGGTTATTGTGGTCTGGAAATTCTGTCCAGACAGCAGACGGCAACCGACAACAGACTTACAGTGGTCGCAATTACTTCTTCCTGTAAGATGCCGAAATTTCTGGATGTATACACTCTGCTATAGTGCAGGGCTGGGAAGCTTCTTCGTCTTCTTTTCAACGGCCCCTTGGATAATGATGAATCGACAAGGATTATCACAAATTACTTTCAGTTTGCTATTTGCAACTGTGGCTATCGCAATGATGGTGACTGCGAAAAGTGTGGGTAGTTTGATTACCCGCTGGGGGCTTCTAAGTACGTTGCGGGTAGGAATGTTTTGCCTGATGGCAGGAGCGTTGCTGCTATCTGTTGGGGAAACGTTCATACCTGAGTCGGTGGTTGGCTTTATTGTTCCAATGTGGCTTGTTGGTGTTGGGATCTCTATGGCGATTTCAGTAGCACCTAATGGCGCACTACAAGGTTTTGATCATATGGCCGGAACAGCAACGGCACTCTATTCCTGTTTGGGTGGGGTATTGTTGGGAATAGGTGGAACGCTCACCATTACACTTTTATCCAATGCTACTACCTGGCCGATTATTGCTTATTGTCTGGTTCTGGCAATAGTCGTACTTTGCCTGTCCTGCTTTATTGACCATGGAAGGCAAAAACAGTCGGATCAAAGTTGTTAAGTGGATTGACTTGCGAATACCGTGACAGGATTATAAGCCTCGCGTTTGCGGGGCTTTTTAATTTTATTAAATTGATATCCCAGAGAATGACATAAATCCAAGTGACATAAGGCCGACAGTGATAAAAGTAATGCCTAATCCCTTTAACCCTTTGGGTATATTGGAATATTTCATTTTTTCTCGTAATCCGGCTAGGGCAATAATCGCGAGCATCCAGCCAATACCACAACCTGCGCCATAAGTAATAGATTCAGCAAAGTTATAGTTTCGTTCAACCATAAATATGGTGGCGCCAAAAATCGCGCAGTGAATAGTGAGCAATGGCAGGAAAATTCCTAGCGAGTGGTAAAGAGAGGGAATAAATTTATCGAGAAACATTTCCAAAATTTGGACAAGAGCAGCTAAAACACCGATAAAGGTTATAAAATTAAGAAATGATAAATCTATGCCTTCAATGAGAGTATTCTCTTTGAGTATATAATGATAAATTAAGTTATTGATTGGAGTGGCTAATGTAAGCAATGCTGTAACTGTTACACCTAGTTTAAATGCGGTTTTTACTTCTTTAGAAACAGCTAAAAAAGTACACATTCCAAGGAAGAAACTTAAGGCCATATTCTCAATAAAAGCTGCTTTAATGAGTATATTTAAGTGATTTTCAATCATAATTTCCTCCTATGTATGATAATCTGTTTATAGTCTAAATAAAACAGTGAATTAATTAAAGCTATCTTTTAAAAAAATGGGAGGTAGGTTGATGAGTATGAACTTGGAAGAAAGGGTGTTATCAGCACTTGATGAGCATTATCCTGAGTTACGTCATAAAATTGCTCATTATGATGTTGAGGTGACTCAAGAGAATTGCAGCATAAGAATGTGGATTAAAGGCGAAGTTTTGCCAAGATATATCATATTTGCTAGGGACATTGATACTGACAATTTGTACCTGACACATGGGATCAGTAATGAAATCTAGCAAACATGTTATGCTTGTTTTTACAACGAGTAGTAAACTCTGGTGTTGAAATAACACGCTATAGTTTGTTGAATTAACATATCATATTGATTTTAAATTAAAAATAATACCCTGTCATTACGGCCAATGCTGTTTTTATAACTGGTCATGTCATTTGATAACAGGTAAGTCTAGTTCATTATTTTCAGGTAACTTACTATTTTCAAGGCAATTTCCCAATCCTCGCTTCCACAACCACTCCAATAATATGCACTTGATTATTAAGGGGAATCATATTGTATTGAGGATTTAATGGCTTTAAAAACGTGTCATATCCTTCAGTAATCAGCTGCTTGAAAGTGAGTTCCTTTTCTCCATCGAGTTTTGCTACAACTAAATTGTTGGGAGTCGGTTTAGCATCTGGATCAACTAAAATGATCATGCCTTGCGGGATGCTTAGCCCATTCGGCGATACCATGGAATCACCTTTTACTTCCAGCCAAAAAGCACGTTGTGAACATTCAGCACAGGTTTCATATACCCGCGCAGTGCGGTTTGTCTGGTATTTTTGAGCGAGATCTTCGCACCAATTACCTGCATTTACCCAGTCGAGTAGTGGATATTGTTTATGCAGGAACATATGACTGGCAAATGCAGCGTTATCACCATACAAGACAGAGACAAGTTTTCTTGCTTGTTTATCCAGTGATGGACTGAAATCTGCAATTTTGACTTCCAGTTTTTGGGCAAAGTAGGCCGCCATCTCCAGGTTAAGGGCGTTTATCCCGTTGAGATAGTGTGAAATTGCACTTTGTGTCTTGCCAATTTCTTCTGCAAGCGTTTCCTGAGAGATGCCGAGTCGTTTTTTCTTAGACTCAAATAGCGCTTTTAAGCGTGCTGCATCTGCAAGTTGTTCTGCTGTAAGTTTCTTTTTCATGGGATCATTTTAATACCAACGCTATTAAAATGATAAATACTAAAAGTATTGAAATATTTAATACTTTAGATATTATTTTGAGAGAAGGAGAAATCGTATGGAAAAAATACCATTATCAGAGTATGTAAAGTTGTATGGTCAAGTTAAAGCGGCTCGTTTGGTCGGTGTTCATCAAACAGCGATCAGTAAGGCATTGCGTTCAGGCCGGAAAATATTTTTAATTCGTCAAGAAGATGGAACCTACAAAGCTGAAGAATGTCGCCCGTTCCCTAGCCAAAAGCAAGGTGTATTGTGAATAACAAAGGTAGCAGAAGTGCGATTAATTCATCTTTTTTATAGGTTGAACTTAATTATCTCACTGATTTTATTAAAGCGTTTTTTGTGTATATTGCTGGGGGAGAAAACGTGAACGTTAACATTGGTCATTACTTCAGAGCGATAGGGAGCATTCTTGACATTATGCCCGTAAATGATTACCGCAATGCTTTAGATACTGATTCGTCAGATGGAGATTTACTCGAAAATAAAGAGATATCTCATTGTCTTGACTCATTTCCATCCCCTGAAGTATTGAAGAGTTATGAAACAATTTTGCCGGGTTACGCTGAAAGAGTAATCACTCTTAGAGAAAAGGAGCAGGTTTTTCAACATGAAAAGCAGAATAAAGCGTTGAATGGAGTGATAAACAGGGATAGGCGAGGGCAATGGATGGGCTTTTTCATTACCATATTTATTTTAATCATTGCGACTGTTTTTGCTTTTAGAGGTGAAATATTATTTGCGGGTACTTTAATCACTGTAGATTTGGTGGGATTGGTTTCTGTATTTGCCATTGGCCGTAAATTGAATATTAAATAATTTCAGAATAATATGAAGATTTATTCAAAAAACAGGCCGTTATTCTTACTTTTTTTGTTCTACATAAGTGATTTATCATTTATCTTGGTCGTTTTTATGCAATGTCAATTAAATTAATGTGATATGCATCGACAAACATAAAATAATTTGTATGATAGGGAATGTTTATGCATTAAAGATAAATTAGCATGTTTAGAGAGTTAATATGGATATTAAAACCTTATGTGATTTGCACCAGACAGGAAAAAAACTGAAATATCTTTTTTTCTGGGGGCATAAAACCAATCATTCCAAGTACATAACTAAATCTTGTTTAAGTCAGTGGTATCCGGCTCCATTTACTATTGATGGTATCAAATATGTCAGTGCGGAACATTATATGATGGCAGGTAAAGCCCGTTTGTTTAATGATCATGAAGCGCTGAAAAAAATTATTAATGCTAAAAATCCAGGTGCGGCAAAAGCCTATGGGCGTGAAATACGTGGGTTTGATCAGTCGATTTGGGATGAAAATCGGTTAAATATAGTGATTGAAGGAAATTTAGCGAAGTTTTCTCAAAACAAGCCTTTGGCAGCGTTTTTATTGAATACTGGGGATCAAATATTAGTTGAGGCTAGTCCCGTTGACCGTATTTGGGGGATCGGGTTATCAGAAAACACTCCTAACATTAATAATCCTTTGATATGGGATGGACTCAACTTACTCGGATTTGCATTAATGGCTGTGCGCGATAAATTAAAGGTATAAACTTAAGTATAGAGCTTATGGATTAGGCTCTATACGTATTAAACTTCAAGTTGCAATTTATAACACGATATGAAATCACACGTATCTTGAAGTTAGGTTGGTATATACTTTTTATTATCATCATGTTATCTATGTCTTGGGCATTTACTGATTCTCTTTTTCTTTGCATATAATCGCACCAAATCACACATTGTGTGTTAATTAATAATTATAAGCTAATCAATTTTTTCTGTTATAGAAAAAGGAATAAATAGTTATTATTCTTTCCCTAATGAATATTTTTCAACGTTATTTATAATCAATCGATTCCAAGTTACAGTTGTATACCAACCATCTTTCAAGATGTGTCTTATATCTCCCGCTACGCGGGGAGATATAAACAATCACATTGATTTGCAAGTTACAACTTGAAGTTGGATTGGTATAAACAACAAAGCAATAGCTTGAAGAGTTTATAGAATATCTCTTATCTGTTAGAGGAACTTCATTTTGTCTGATTCAGTTTTATTTTCTGCGATTAAAAGGCCCGAGGCTGGAGCACAACTGTTATTTTTTCATCACGCCGGAGGCTCTTGTTTTTCCTACATTGAGTTGGCTCACAAGTTATCTGAATTTATTGAAGTTTATTGTTTGGAGCTTGCAGGCAGGGGAATGCGTGTTTCAGAACCTTTTCAGGTGGATGTTGAAATTGTTTTGTCTGATATCCTTGCTGCAATAAAGCGTTTAAGGTTAGGAGAGGATAAACCTTTATTACTATTTGGGCACAGTTTAGGCGCGGAACTAGCTTATCAGGTTGCTCGTAGGCTGGAGAGTGAATTACCAGAAAAGCAATTAGCACTTATTGTCTCTGCCCGTGGTTGTATTGATCCCGAAGGGTTTAAAAATAAACCATGTGAGGAATATTCTGACGCTTATGTTTTGAATATCCTTGAGCAATGTGAAGGAACACCGCCAGATGTTCTTGCTAACTCCGAATTACGTAATTATGTGATCAAAACGATGAAAAATGATCTCATTTTGTTGGATTCTTTGTCTTTATTACCGAAAGTAAAGTTGAATATCCCAACCTATGTGATAGGCGGCGATCGGGATAATAGAGTTCCTGTCTCTCGTTTGGCGGAATGGCGGCGAGTGTTACCTGAGCCAATAGAACAACAAATTTTCACCGGAGGGCATTTTTACTTGTTTAATAATTATGCAGTAATTTCTTGGATTGAAAAACAAGTCAGAGAACTCGCAAGGTAGGCTAAAAATCATAATCTAATAATAAAGCAGCGACTTATACCAATCTAACTTCAAGATGTGTGTGATTTCTCCCCGCTTCGTGGGGATAAATCAGGTTTCATAATCGTGTCGTAAATTGCAACTTGAAGTTTAATGCGTATAGAGAATTCAGGGATTCGAGTCTAAAAAATAGACAATGTGCTATAACGGAAAAGCTATGACCAGATATCAAGAAAAGAAGATCACTGTTAAGGATGCTCAATTTGTGTATCTCCATAACCATGAGAATACTAAAACTCCCTTATTGTTTCTGCACGGTGCCTTGGCTGATAGCTATATGTGGCAGCGCCATATGATCGAATTGGAAGATATTGTATCACCGATGGCTTTGAGCTTGCGTCACTTTGGCGGGTCTGTAAAAGAGGGTAACTTTGGTATTGAAACACATGCTAATGATGTTATTGAAATTATCCGTGAAACAGGCTGTTCTCCGCTACATCTGGTCGCATGGTCTTATGGTGCTGATGTAGCATTATTGGCAGTATTAAAAGCACCTGAATTGTTCCGTAGTCTTTTTCTTTATGAACCTGGATATCCCTCTTATTTAACCGAAGACGAATTAGCGCTATTTATGGCAGATGCTCAAGCTATGTTTGGCCCTTTATTTGCGCTAACAGGAACAAGAAAAATGTCTGAGATGGTGGAAATTCTGATTGATGGTTCAGGAAATCAAAAAGGTTATTTTGCATCACAACCTGAAGCTGTGCGTATGGCTCAATTAGCCCAAGCAGATACGGTAACTAAGCAATTGAATAAAAATGAGAAGCCAGATATAAGTGTAAACGCCTTGGCGACGATAAAATTGCCAGTGCATGTTGCTTATGGCGAATATTCTCGTCCATTGTTTCAACTTGTTAGTGCGTCAGCAGCAAGAAATATTCCCAATTGTCAGTCGGAAATTGTCACAGGGGTAACGCATATGTTTCCTATAGAACAGCCAGCCGTTTTTAGCGCAAAGATAAAAAATTTTATTCAGAATGTATGAGTTGAATGGTAACTAACTTATGATCATGTCGTTGATTATTGACTTACCTCAATCTCAAACTCTTAACCAATCACATTGATTTGCAAGCGGCAACTTGAGGTCAGATTGGTATAAATAGATAAATTATTAAATAGGAGAAAATGCGTGATATCAGAAAAAATAAGTGGTCAAGGGCTGTTTTCTGGCAAAAGAATAATTATTGTTCATGGATATACTGCTTCGCCTTCATCCCATTGGTTCCCTTGGTTAAAAGAGAAACTTACTGAACAGGGGGCAGAGGTTATCATACCTACAATGCCTGATACATCGTCTCCTAAACCTGAAGCTTGGGCTAAGATGTTGATGGAAGTCGTCTCTAAGGCAGACAAAGACTCGATTTTTGTTGGTCATAGTCTTGGTTGTATTATGCTATTGCGGCATTTAGAAACGATCCGTTCTCAGCATCTTCATATTGGTGGATATATTTTGGTTTCCGGATTTGACTCTCCTCAAATTACTTTACCAGAATTGGATTCTTTTGTTGTTGAACCGTTAGATTATGCTTTCTTACGTGAAATAACCGAACACCGTTTTTCACTTATTTCATCTAATGATGAAATTGTTTCTCCGCAATCCTCTCTGGCTTTGGCTCATTCGTTGCAAACAGAATTAATTAATATTGATAATGGTGGACATTTCCTTGATAGGGATGGATTCACGCATTTGTTACCTGTTTATGATATTTTGGAAAATATGCTATCAGAATGAATATATACGCATCTTGGAGTTAGATTGGTATACCATAAAATGCGTGAATAACTTTACATTAGGATAGATATTATGATTATTTCCGCTTCAACTGACTATCGGGATGCGGCACAAGCCAAGTTACCGCCTTTTTTGTTCCATTATATTGATGGTGGAGCCTATGCAGAGCATACCCTTAAACGTAATACTACAGACTTATCCAATATTGAGTTACGCCAGCGTGTATTGAAGGATATGTCCAAATTAAGTCTGGAAACCAGTTTATTCGGCGAGAAGATGTCAATGCCGGTGACACTGGGTCCCGTTGGACTGACAGGAATGTATGCGCGTCGTGGTGAAGTGCAAGCGGCACGTGCCGCAGCTAAGAAGGGGATTTCATTTACTTTGTCGACGGTGTCAGTATGCCCGATTGAAGAAGTCGCTCCTGCAATAGATCGCCCAATCTGGTTTCAGCTCTATGTGCTAAAGGATCGTGGTTTTATGCGCAATGTACTGGAAAGGGCACAGGCTGCGGGAGTCAAAAATCTGGTATTTACCGTTGATATGCCAGTCCCTGGGGCGCGTTACCGTGATGCACATTCCGGTATGAGTGGCCCGAATGCGGCCATGCGTCGTATTTTGCAGGCGATGACGCATCCTCAATGGGCATGGGATGTTGGGTTGTGGGGCAAACCACACGATCTGGGTAATATTTCTGTATATCGTGGTAAACCGACTAAATTGGAAGACTATATTGGCTGGTTGGGAAATAATTTTGATCCCTCAATCTCATGGAAAGATTTGGAATGGATCCGTGATTTCTGGAAAGGGCCAATGATTATCAAAGGCATTCTTGATCCAGAAGATGCCAAAGATGCTGTCCGTTTTGGGGCTGATGGCATTGTGGTCTCAAATCATGGCGGACGTCAGCTTGATGGTGTTCTGTCAACGGCACGGGCCTTACCTGCGATTGCGGATGCAGTCAAAAACGACATTACTATTCTTACTGATTCCGGTATTCGAACTGGATTGGATGTGGTGAGAATGATTGCCCTGGGTGCGGATAGTATTTTGCTAGGGCGTGCTTTTGTTTATGCATTGGCTGCGGCAGGTGAAGCGGGTGTTTCTAACTTGTTGGATCTGATTGACAAAGAAATGCGGGTAGCGATGACTTTAACCGGAGCGAAATCGATTTCGGAGATTAATTCAGATTTACTGGTGAGTAATGGTAGATGACGCTATGTTGGTCAGCAAAATTTATTTGCTGACCTTATCTACTAATACCAATAGGACGATATCCCTGCCATGCAGGTTTATCTGGCTCTCAGTTAAGTGGATATGATAGCTATTGACTTGTCTAAGGAGCAGGTAATCATCAACATCTTTCAGATTATCTTGATGTAATTAGCTATAGCCAGACAGTAAACCTCCTTTGGCTTTTTCCTTCGCTTCTTCTATTTTTTCTACTACAGCAAATTGTCGTGAGCTTCAATATTAGATTTTCCAGCATTTCCACCAAGATAAAACATGTATACGCATTAAACTTCAAGTTGCCATTTACAACACGATATGAAATCTGATGTCTCCCCGCTTCGCGGGGAGATGCCACACGCATTTTGAAATGAGATTGGTATATAATTGAGGCATTTTTTCCTGCTTATATATTTTCTAGCAATATCTCACCGTGTGAAAAGAGCCTCGCTTTACCTGTCAGATAAACACGATCCCCATTTATGCGACATGACATTTCACCGCCTCGTTCAGATAATTGACGGGCATAAAGCTCAGTTTTATTGAGCCGTTTTCCCCAAAAGGGAGCAAGAACACAATGGCTAGAGCCTGTAACAGGATCTTCATTGACACCTTTAGCTGGCGCAAAATAGCGAGAAACAAAATCAATGGATGAATCACCGAGAGCGGTAATGGTCAATCCTGGCAAGGGCAGGGCAGCAATTTTATCAAAATCGGGTTGGGTATTGAGGATTTGTTCTGCGGAATCCAAAACACAAATATAACGATCATGTGAAGCCAATACTGCGGAAACATTTTGTCCCAGGGCATCTTGTATGACAGGGATGAGGTCATTTTCTTCATGACAATCGGCGATAGGAAAATCCAATGTAAAAACACCATCTTGATGAGAAACTCGGAGTTCACCGGAGCGGCTTTTGAATGTAAGTAACGTTTCTTGAATGTTGCGATGGGTTATAAGGACAAACGCAGTCGCCAGCGTTGCATGTCCACATAAATCGACTTCGACTTTAGGTGTAAACCAACGTAGATGATTTTCTACCAAAAAAGCGGTCTCTGGCAGGCCAATTTCAGCAGCGATAGAAATCAGTATGTCATCTGTTGGCCATTTATCCAGCAAAACAACCGCAGCGGGATTGCCAGAAAACGATTTTTCCGTAAAGGCATCGACGTGATAAATAGGATATGGATGCATCAGAATCTCTCTTAATTTTTATAATGAAAAGCCAAATATATACGTATTAAACTTCAAGCTGCAATTTACAACACGATATGAAACCTGATTTCTCCCCACGAAGCGGGGAGAAATCAAACGCATCTTGAAGTTAGATTGGTATAGAATGTTGAAAACTTATTGATTTGTAAAGAGTTATTTTGTTTGATTGCAAAATACACAGAAATTGTAGTGTTGACCTTAGGTGATAATGGTTATTAAATAATAATTGGTTGTTATAGTTCCACTAAGGAAAAATATGAAAATCAAAGGATACTATTGCCTGTTTTTTTATTTTGCCAGCGTGGTTTTCTCAGGCTCTGGCTTTGGATTTAAGCTATCAGGGCGATATACCCGCAGCTAACAGACCTTCAGAAGAATACCCGAAAAAAACGTTCAGTCTGGACAGTTCGGACTACGAAAATTGGAACATGGAGAAACTGGCTAAAGGTAATACTTTAGCTGGGAAGCAGGAGAGGAAACTGCATAAGTATGATGATAAATTTGAGAGAAAGAGGCTGGGACTTCCTCATGATTGGTATGCGCAGGACTCTGATGATTATCCAGTATGCAACAGAAAAACCTTAGACCAGAGATGTCAGGCTTTAGTATGCAACAGAAACATCTTAGACCAGAGATGCAAAGATTTTGGTATGCAAGCTCAAGCTAAACGTCTCCAGGCTGAAAGCCAAACGTCATTATCATATCCCCATTAAGGAAAAGTATATGAAAATTAAAGGATCTTATTGCCTGTTTTTTATTTTGTCAGTGTGGTTTTCTCAGGCTCAGGCTTTGGATTTAAGCTATAAAAGCGATATACCCGCGGATAACAAACCCTCAAAAGCGTACCTGAACAAGAGGGACAAATTGCACGATGGAAATTGGGACAGAGAGAAATTGGCTAAAGATAATACCTTAGCAGAGAAGCAAGAAAATGAACAGAAAGAGTATAATAATCGATCTTCTGGTTGGTATAATTCAAACAGCTTTAGCATTAAGGATTATCCTCCCAATCCACAAGATCTAAAGCGAGATATAGAACGCTTCATGAAACAAAACTGATCGTATTCAGAGGGCAAACTAAACGTCATTGCTATAGGACAACAAATCAAAAAAGGCTTGATATTTTATTAATTGAGCCTGCGCCGTTAGCGAAGACTTAGACTTTCTCTGAAGCCGTGATGCACAATATGATAATAATTA
Source organism: Xenorhabdus griffiniae (assembly GCF_037265215.1). Classification (NCBI taxonomy): domain Bacteria; kingdom Pseudomonadati; phylum Pseudomonadota; class Gammaproteobacteria; order Enterobacterales; family Morganellaceae; genus Xenorhabdus; species Xenorhabdus griffiniae. Next base: position 1,899,143 of record NZ_CP147737.1, read on the forward strand.
ATTGTTATATACCAATCGTCTTTCAAGATGCGTCTTATATCTTTCCCGCTACGCGGGAAGATATAAATAATCACTTTGATTTGCAAGCTGCAACTTGAAATTGGTTTGGTATAGGCCTAATAAGGAATGATATGAAAATAAAAGGATCCCATTACCTGTTTTTTATTTTGTCAGTTTGGTTTTCTCAGGTTCAGGCTTTGGATTTAAGCTATAAAAGCGATATACCCGCGGATAACAAACCCTCAAAAGAGTATCTGAAAAAGAGGGATACACTGGATAGTGGTAATTGGAACACTGAAAAACTGGCTCAAGATAATGCCTTAGCCGAGAAGCGGGAGAATGAACAGAAAGAATATCATGATAAATTTAATCAGCATCACAGTGGACTTGATAAAGAAAGCTGGAAACTTTCTTATGATTGGAATGATCAACAGCTTAAATTTTCCCATAAGCCACAAAATGACTTTATGCATCATTTCAGAGAGCAGGATAAACGTAGTTGCTATAGGGAAACAAAACAGAAATTAGAGAAAGAGCAGGGGAATGGCTATTCCTATGCTGATATTGCCGACGCCTGCTCCCCTTACTATTAAGTGAGTTAACACAGGCTTAAACTTGTGGCTTAAATGTAACAAAAACTAAAAATAGTGTGCAAGGATGCCAAAAATAGCGAAAGGATTCGTAAATTTAATAGCAAAAGGTATTAAACGATTGGCAGACGCTGATCAATACATAAGTTAATGGCTAATGCTATAAATATTAAACTGGTGATCCTATTAAGAATAGTTTGTACGGATGGTTTACTGGATATCATTTTATTTAGAAATCCGGACAAATAGGATATGAAAGTAAATACAATAAAAGCAATTACAACAAATATTAAACCTAGATATAATAATTGAAGCGATACTGGAATAGCGATTGTATTGTCAGTAGTAAACTGAGGCAGAAAAGCCAAAAAGAAAATAATTACTTTTGGATTTGATAGGTTCATAAACAAACCTTTCTTAATGAGTTTTTTTGTGTCATGAAAACTTTTGGTGTTGTTTTTGAGGTGAATAGGCTTTGCCTTGAAGGCTCCCCAAGCTAGATAGGTTAAATAAAATACACCAAATAGCCTGATAATTTCAAAGGCCAGTGTATTAGCTTGTATTATTGTTTTGAAGACTCAGTTAGGTTAAGTGTTTGCAATATTGATACTAAAGCTGGTAATAATTTGTAATTATTCAAGATGTACTTTCCATGGAATGAAATATCTAATGATTATAATAATCTTATGTAACTAATGGGGTTCCTGGATACAATACCACTAAATATTCCTGACTTAAATACGGGAAAGATATTGGCTGTTACTTAGGAAATAACAGCCAGATGGTGTTTATCAGTGAATATTATCGTTGTCACCATACAAAGATGGCATACCTTTAGGGCGAGTTTTGAAACGGCGATGTAACCACATATATTGATCGGGTGCCTGCATAATTTCCTTTTCGATCACCTTATTCATGAATGTTGCTGCTTCTGTTTCATCTTGCAGCGGAAAATTTTCTACCGCGGGCTGAATAATTAACTCATAACCCTTTCCATTGGGTAACCTTCGCGGCGTAAAAGGGATCAGCGCAGGTTTGGCTAAACGGACGAGAATTGAGGTTCCGGTCGTAGTTGCAGCGTGTTCCACAGCGAATAATGGGGCAAATACACTGTTACGTGGGCCATAATCGTGATCAGGGGCGTACCAGACAATTTCACCATTTTTTAGGCATCGGATCATGCCTTTAACATCTTTTCTGTCCAGCATGTATTTATTGGAACGGAGCCTCCCCCAAGTTTGTAGCCAATCCATGACAGGGTTGTCATTGGGACGATAAACACCAATACCAGGGTTTAGCATACCAAAAATACGCGCCCCCAATTCCAGCGTTAAAAAATGGATACCAATGACAATAATCCCCTGGCCTGTGGATTGCACTTGTTGGATATGCTCCCGTCCAGTAACTTTAAACCAACGCTTGACGCGCCAGTCAGGCCAAAACCAGGCCATTCCTGTCTCAAACAGGCCCATGCCAACAGATTCGAAATTTCTGACTAGCCATTCCTGCCGTTTCTCTGCTGGCATATCAGGGAAACAAAGTGCCAAATTGCGCTCTGCGACTTTGGCTCGTTTTTTTAAGAAACGTAGTGAAAGTCGCCCAAGTCGGGTTCCCATCCAATAAATCGCTGGATAAGGTAGTAAAACTAGTAAATAAAGTATGCCAATACCTAGCCAGGTCAGCCAGTAGCGGGGATGTAAAAGCGAACGACAAAAAGGAGGTGCTTGTATCATGTGTTTTCTGTGTGTTATTTGTTATCTTGAATCGGTTTCAATCTGTCTGAGTTATAGAGGCCCAAGATAGACTCTAAAAATCGTATTGGTGTATTGTGACACCTTTTAGTGAAATATCGAAATCTTGTGGCACTAAATCGTAAATCTGAGGGTAACTTATTTGCCAGATTCACTGTCTGGCAAGGTTTTGCTGTCTCTGCCCTCGTAGTCACCATCCCACGGTATTGGCGTAATGGAAAAGCATAAATCACTATCCGCTAACGGCCATTTTCGTTATGATATCCAGCCACCAATGGAACGACCATTGAAGTTTTTATTTTTTAATCGAAATTCAGGAAAGTACACCATGCCAGTGTTACATAACCGTATTTCTAACAAAGAGTTGAAAGAACGCATGTTGGCTGAAATTGAGCCGCGCACTACCATCTCTTTTTATAAATATTTCACCATTTCCGCACCACAGGATTTTCGCGATAGCCTGTATCAAAAGTTCACTGAGTTATCTGTCTTTGGGCGGGTTTATATCGCTAGAGAAGGTATCAATGCACAAATTAGTGTGCCTTCCAAAAATGTCGATGCGTTGAAAGCATTATTGAATGAGACCGATCCGGCATTATGTAATCTGCGCCTTAACATTGCGTTAGAAGATGATGGCAAATCATTCTGGGTACTGCGCATGAAAGTACGTGAGCGCATTGTTGCAGATGGTATTGAAGATGAAACTTTTGATCCATCTAAAACAGGTGAATACCTGAAAGCGGAGCAGGTTAACCAAATGTTGGATGATCCTGACACGGTCTTTGTCGATATGCGTAACCACTACGAATACGAAGTTGGGCATTTCGAAAATGCAATTGAGGTTCCATCAGATACGTTTCGTGAACAGCTGCCAATGGCTGTAGAAATGCTGAAGGACAATAAAGATAAAAATATTGTTATGTACTGTACTGGCGGAATTCGTTGCGAAAAAGCAAGTGCTTATATGTTGCATAACGGCTTTAACAAAGTTTACCACGTAGAAGGTGGTATTATTGAGTATGCCCGTAAAGCGAAAGAACAAGAATTGCCAGTTCGTTTTGTTGGCAAGAACTTTGTTTTTGATGAGCGTATGGGTGAGCGTATCACTGAAGATGTTATTGCTCACTGTCATCAATGCGGAGCGACGTGTGATAGCCATACTAACTGTAAGAACGATGGTTGCCATTTGTTATTTATCCAGTGTCCATCTTGTGCAGCACGTTTCGAAGGCTGTTGCAGCGATGCTTGCCGTGAAGAGATGCAACTGCCAGAAGAAGAACAGCGCTCCCGTCGTGCAGGAAGAGAGAATGGAGCTAAGATTTTTAATAAGTCCCGCTATCGATTGAGTGATGGTTTGAATATGACATCACTGCAATCTATTAAATAGTCATGCTTTGAGTCATATACGCATTAAACTTCAGGTTGCAATTTACAATTATATGAAACGCGATTTCTCCCTCGCGAAACGGGGGAGAAATCACATGCATCTTGAAGTTAGATTGGTATAGTCGTTTCCATTTTTCAAATTATAGTTTTATTCTGTGTGATTACTTATTCCATTCACATAACAAATTATGTGAATGGGAGTTTTATACTAAAATAGATTATTCGAAAGACTTAACAAAAATATTTAAAGATATTGTAAATAAAAAATAGCTCTATTTTGTTAGATACCCCTATTTTTTCGATAATATGTCTCTTATGTGAATAAACCGTACTATTGCTAATTTTTAGTGTTTTGGCAATCTTGTGGGTATCCATTTCTAACATCCAATAATAGATGATACGATTTTCCTGATGACTGAAAATAGAACTAGGCGCACTAAAATTAGAAAAATAACATTGAATATCATATGATGCCATTTCTTTTAGGCGTTTAAGTAATATCGTTAGATCTTTCTTTTTTAATATAAAATCCTTATTTGTCAGTTGGATAGGTGTTTCCTTGATAGGGTATGTTTTGTCTACATAAATATAGTTACGAGCGCCATAAACTGAAGAAACTAATAACGCCAGTTGTTCACAGTATTCACTGTAGTAACCATAACTAGTCAAATTCGCTAAAATAATATCTGGAGAGAAGACAGGCAAAATATTTATGGCATCACGTATTGATGTCGCTCCTAAAGAGAGGATATCTGTGTTTTCTTTTAGGGATTCAATAATTCCCTGGCGTGTATAATAGCACTCATCAATGATTAATAGTTTCATTACTTGAACATCCTTGTTCTGCTATGGTTATATTTAAATAATCAGCTTAATAGCTAAGAATTAGGCAGGTGAAAGCGGACGTATAATACAATATTATGAAAGATAATAAACCATATGGATAATTTTATTGGTTGATATGTGTTCGTTTGTTCATTTGGGACACTCAATATATTGAGTGTCCGAATGTGTTGAAGGGCGAAAGCTAAGTTATTGTTAATGTTTAATATGATCAAGTTGGCTGTATTCTGAGGATTCTATTTTTTCAATCCCGGCTTGTAAAATGAGGATAAGCTGTTTGGCTACGCCTGTTGTTAACCATAACGTTTTGTCAACATTGACATTTTCTGTTGTATGATCTTGGGTGGATGAGTAATGAAGGCGTATCATCATGGCGTCATAGGCATCGACAACGCTGATATCCCAGCCTACAACAGGATGTGTTTGAATTATTTCATTTTCTTTTCCCATATAACCTCCTAATCAGACTACAGAATCATTATTAATATAATTGACTAAGAGCAGAAGGTCTCGTCTAAGACAAGCCCTTAGCAGTATAAACCTTTTTGGCAATCTAAGAAGTGAAAAAAGCAGGATTTTTTGCATCAGAATGGAGAAAAGCCATTATGGGTTATTTCTGCTTCTTATCAGGTCGGGATTGTGCGGAAATATAGAACAATTTCCGCACGAAGGCATATGCTAAAGTTACTCACATACCCTGACATCCCATCCTGCATCTTCTCCTGCAAGGAATGGAATTAATTTTTCGTCACCACACTCGATGTATTCAACAACGGCAGTTGGTTTGCGAGTGAGTTCGATAAAGCCATCATTAACTGGCAAACCGTAAAATGCAGGGCCGTTCAAGGAGCAGAAGGACTCGAAATATTCTATTGCCCCCATTTCTTCAAAAACCGTCGCATAGGCCGCCAGGGCGGTTGGGGCATTGAAAACGCCTGCACAGCCACAAGAAGATTCTTTGCGGTGCAGTACATGAGGAGCAGAATCTGTACCTAAGAAAAAGCGGTTACAACCACTGGCAACTGCTGCTCGGAGGGCTTCTTGGTGAATATTGCGTTTTAGTACAGGCAAGCAGTAAAGATGGGGACGAATACCACCAACCAACATATGGTTGCGATTGAACATTAAGTGTTGTGGTGTCAACGTCGCGCCTAATTTATCGTTGCCTTCTAGGACATATTCTGCGGCTTCTTTGGTTGTAATATGTTCGAAAACAATTTTTAATTCAGGAAATTGCTGGCGCAATGGCTCCATTACCTGTTCGATAAAGCGCGCTTCACGATCAAATATATCAATATGAGAAGCGGTAACTTCCCCGTGGATCAGCAATGGCATACCTATTTTTTCCATGGTTTCCAATAATGGATAGATCTTTTTGATATCGGAAACACCGTGGCTGGAATTTGTTGTTGCATTGGCGGGGTAAAGTTTGCAAGCGGTAAAGATGCCTTCTTTATGGCCAATCTCAATTTGATTGCTGGTTGTTGAATCTGTCAGATAACAAGTCATAAGAGGTTGAAAATGATGATCTGACGGTGTCGCTGCAATTATCCTCTCTTTATAGGCTTTGGCGCTGGCAACATCTGTCACTGGAGGGACGAGGTTGGGCATGACGATAGCTCGGCCAAAAAAACGGCTGGTATGGGGGACAATGGTTTTTAACATATCACCATCACGAAAATGGACATGCCAGTCGTCAGGGCGGCGAATTTTAATTGTATATGATTCAGTGGTCATGGAACCGGCTCCAGAATATAAGTGAAAAATGATGGATGCTGATTCAGCAATCCTTAAGCCGGAGGAGAATGATAAAGTGAAAATAGCTAAATAGCTATTATTGAATGATAATATTCTCTAGATTTTGCAAAATTAGAATTTTAAGCTTATTTGGTATGAGGGTACGTAGAGGAAATTATCGTATCAAAAAAGGAAAAAATAGAAGTAACAACACGAGGGTGAATTGAATTTGGCTCCTCCAGCTGGACTCGAACCAGCGACATACGGATTAACAGTCCGCCGTTCTACCGACTGAACTATGGAGGAACTCCTTCAAGACGGGGCGAATATTAACGGCATTTTTGGCGTTTGTCAAAGCAGAAAATAGTAATAACTGTTCGATTGCTGACAATCTGTACGTTATGTGTGTTTTTTGACTAAATCTGGCTAAATTACGGTAAATAAAGAGGCAATAGTGGAACATAGGAGTAAGTAACCGAAGAGGAAAACAATAAGAACGCTCCCTAAAAAATGGAGGTACTAAAAAGAGGAAGGATAAAAAAAACAGGAAACCAGAAAGCAAAAAACCTGATTAGATAAACTAATCAGGTTCTTCAAAATATTTGGCTCCTCCAACTGGACTCGAACCAGTGACATACGGATTAACAGTCCGCCGTTCTACCGACTGAACTATGGAGGAACTCCGTTTAAGTGGCCCGAATAATAACGGCACTTTTTATGTTTGTCAAAGCAGAAAATAGCAATAAGTGTTTGATTGCTTGCAATATGTGCTTATTGAGTTGTTTTTGATCTTTTTATGTTTTCAGCATAGGTAATCATGTCGGCAAAGCTGTTTGAAATAGAGAATAAAGAGATGGAGATAACAGGGGATGGATAACTGCGGGTATCCAAAAGCAAAAATCCCGACTAGCAAAGCTAATCGGGATTTCCAAAAATCTGGCTCCTCCAGCTGGACTCGAACCAGCGACATACGGATTAACAGTCCGCCGTTCTACCGACTGAACTATGGAGGAATCGGGTTGTTCCTGAGAACGGTGCGGATAATACAGTGAATGGTTTTATGTTGTAAAGTAAAAAAATTAAAAATAAAACCAATTGATCTGTTTTTCACCGAAATGGCTTTTTTAGGCTATTTTTTGCTTAGAAAATAGCTAATAATTTGGGTTTTTGTTGATTTTATCATGTTTATTGTTTTTTGTTTTTCCTGGAAAAACTCAACTTATTTTATATTCGTTGTTTTTATCTCTGTTTTTGTCGAATTCTATACGCATTAAACTTCAAGTTGTAATTTACAACACTGTATGAAACGTGATTTGAAGTTAGATTGGTATCAGTAGAACATACCAGATGTTACAAAGTAGATATGTGCAGGATTGACTTTTAATAGATACTGGCAACAAGTACAAAGCACGTTGATCTTAATAATGGGGAAAAAATCAGAATGAAAAAAAACGGCTTCCCAATTGGGAAGCCGCTTAAAAAGGCTTAGGCTAAGTTACCTTTCTCAACCTTAATATCACGCTAACTTACTTCAGCGAGATATTTGAATTTGGCTCCTCCAGCTGGACTCGAACCAGCGACATACGGATTAACAGTCCGCCGTTCTACCGACTGAACTATGGAGGAATCGGGGTGTTCCTGAGAACGGGGCGAATATTAGCGATGAACTGGAATAGTGTCAACGCAAAAATTCTTTTTTCTTACTGTTTGCTCATTACATAAGCTTCTTGGTTTATCATTGTACTATTTTATTGAATCCATTACCTTTATGCGCTTTTATTAACCATGTTAATAGATTGAGCATAGGGTGATTGTTCCGAACAAGCGAGCATAAACACATCATAAAAACAAACCCTCTGTTTCTTCCGCATGATATGCTTGATGTCATCTTTGATTGTATTCGGCACTTGGGGATGAGTAAGTATCTTATTGAGCGCTTTTTCAGAAATTTGTTCGTTGACAAACCATTCACCGTTATAGCATACCCGTAAATCAAGTACGTCAATGTCTTCGAAATGATAGACGGGCTTGATATCAAATAGCAGAATGCCTGCCATAGCAATAAAGGCGAGGGTGAATGCAAAAAGAGACCAGGTGCCAAAATAGGGGGCGTACCACATGAGCATAGCAAGAAAAGCATAGGCAATGATCATCGCCAGACACAAATAGGGATGATGGCGAATAAAAATGCTGTTGAAATGTACTTTACCATCACGATGCTCTTTAAGATTGATCCGCTCAATATCTTGAATCAATATCTGTTTTATGATTTTCATAATACTAACCCACTCATTTGTAGAAATTGTGTCGTAAAAAATGCTGTAAAAATCGTGATCGAATTGAAAGTTATGGCATTTTCAAGGTTAGCATGTCCTGAACCTATATCTGTATAGCAATTGCTTTAATTTATTTGGCAAATTGTTATTGTTGGCAAGCAATATCTTGCATTTTTCTCGCTAAGAAAAAGTTGAATAAATCAAATAAAATTATAAAAAAACCTGTTTATTATGTTATTCTGTTCTAATATTGAGCGTCTGAGTTTTTTTTAAAACGATAATACATAAAAAGGTTGATATTCGTGTGCGGTCATGCGTTAATGCGTTTGGCCTGATTAACAGACCTACTTTATGTACGACATATTGAGTTAATGAGTTATGTGTAAGTGCTATCCCTCTGGTAGCCTTTGTTGACCGTTTCCTTCTTAGTGCCTCCATAAGTAATAGCTGATACTGGCCAACACATGCCCGAGGTGGCGAGTTTTTTTTGATATATAGGAAAGTCAAATGTCTGACAAAATGAAAGGTCAAGTGAAGTGGTTCAACGAATCTAAAGGCTTTGGTTTCATCACTCCAGCTGATGGTAGCAAAGACGTATTCGTACATTTCTCTGCCATTCAAGGTAATGGTTTCAAAACCTTAACAGAAGGCCAGAACGTAGAATTCACCATTGAAAATGGTGCTAAAGGCCCAGCAGCAGCAAACGTGACTGCTATCTAACTTCTGCCTTATGCCTTATTTAAGCTCGCCAGCGGAAATGCCGCGGCGGGCTTTTTGTTTTCCTGCACCGTGTTTTCTGCATCATAAAATTTATTTCACCAGTCTCATTTTAGATGTTCGATTCTAAAATTTCCGCAGGTTATTTATTGGGTTGACAAAAAATAACATAGAGAAAGTCAGCGAAGAAAACGGAAAGTCATTTCTGTTTTGTAGAACAATCTGCTTGTTTAAGGCCTTTACTTGTTAATTTTAACTGTTTATACTCCCCCGCAAATTCTATTGGAGAACGATTAATTGGACAGTCGAAGTTTTTGGTTAAATAAAAAAATAATCTGGTAAGCTGTTCATATCCTTCCGATTTGCTGCTTACCTGGAATGGTGGGCGGTGCTACTTTAACTTCATGAGTTGTACCCACCTGAAGAAAAATTATCTGATATTAAGGATCTACTGAGTTGGAATTCTGAATCAGGTATCAATTAAAGGTATATCGGGGTATACATGATGTGGTCATATATTCACTCCTTATTCCCTCCGGGGACATACGCATTAATCGATTAAAGACTCGTTGTCAGAATGTCCTATGTACGATGAAGAAATGATCTCTTCAGGCTATTTTTTGCGTATTAGTTTTATACTCGATAAACTTCAAGTTGTAATCCGCAAGACGAGGCGAGACCTTATATTTTCCCGCTACGCGGGGAAATATAACACGCATCTTGAAGTTGGATTGGTATATAACGAATTAAAAAACGCAATCAATAAAAAGCTCAGCAAATAAAATTAAATGAGCCAGCCTCTATGTACATGAATTTCTGCGCCTAACAGCTACTAATCAATCAAGTTCACAAGCAACAACTTGAAGGACTAAGAGTATCTTTATCCATTTGATGTTATGGAGAATGCCATGTTGTTAACATCTATTGCAATGCACTTACTATCTGCGCTGTGTTTTGGGGCTTTGATTGGAGCCGAACGCCAATGGCGTCAACGTATGGCGGGATTAAGAACCAATGCGTTGGTATCAACAGGTGCTGCACTTTTCATGATTACTGCAATGAGCGCTTCTGAGGGAAATCCTGATCGTATTGCTGCACAAATTATCTCTGGCGTTGGTTTTCTTGGCGCTGGCGTAATCATGCGTCAGGGAATGAGCATTCGCGGTTTAAATACCGCAGCGACATTGTGGTGTTCAGCGGGAATAGGGGAGTTATGTGGTATGGGGCAATACTGGGCAGCAGGGATTGCTACAGCGATTATTCTCTGTGCGAACATTTTATTGCGAGAGATCGCGCAACGAATTAATACTCAGCCTCACCAGCAAGCCTTGGATTTAGAACAGCGTTATAAAATCCATATTATTTGCGACATAAATGACGAAATCCTGGTAAGGACTTTGATTTTACAAGCACTCAATGGCTTAGGTGCTAGGTTGCAGTCATTGAGCAGTGCAGATGCTATTCAGCCTGGCAGACTTGAGGTTTGTGCGGAAATATTAGCAACGCCTGCGGAGCAAAAAGAAATCGAATCAATTGTTTGTCGGGTAAGTTTGGAGAAAAGTGTCACTTCAGTTAATTGGAAAATTGCGGCTGAACTACCAGCTTAGAATATTTTCTTATTTTTAATTCCATAATTTTATATCAATAAGGAGTCAATATGGACGATGTCCCTCCTCCTCCACTAAATGAGATGTTGCCTATGGAGTAAGTAATTTTATTTCTCAGATAGGCAACGCATAAAAGCTTTATATACACATTAAGCTTCAAGTTGCAATTTACAACACGCTATGAAGCCTGATTTACTCCCGCTTCGCGGGAATAAATCACACGCATCTTGAAGTTAGATTGGTATATAGAAATTTATCCCTTGCGGAAAGGGATGATAGCTATTGCAAATTGAATATAGAGAAAGCGTTATGACTGAGAAATACACCAATAAATCAGCTAATTTTTTCAAGGAAAAAGAATTTATCGTCGCGAAACGAGCTAATCAAAGCCTTGAACATATTCTTACTGATCTCAACGGCAGTACATTGGGTTTAACTGATGATGATGCCATAGAACGTTTAGGACAGTATGGTATTAATGAAGTTGCACATGAAAAAACACCTCATGCTCTGATGCAACTTATTGCCGCTTTCCACAACCCGTTTATCTACGTATTGCTCGTATTAGCTACTATCAGTTTTTGCACTGAATATTTGTTGCCATCACTCAACGGAGAAGAAACAGAACTTACGGGGGTTATTATTATTCTAATAATGGTTACATTAAGTGGATTACTTCGGTTCTGGCAGGAATATCGAACAAATAAGGCGTCGGAAGCCTTAAAATCAATGGTGAATACAACTGCAACCGTTTTGAGACGCCCTTCTGATAATACTCAATCACAGAAAAAAGAAATTCCAATCAAATACCTGGTTCCAGGAGATATTGTTTATTTATCTGCCGGAGACATGATCCCCGCAGATTTGTACTTAACCGAATCCAGAGATTTATTTATCAGCCAGGCCATTTTGACAGGGGAAGCGATCCCCGTCGAAAAATATGACACGATGGCTCATGTGAGTGCCAAGACAGCTCGTTCTGATAATGTATCTGAAACAGAGTTACTTGAATTTTCTAATGTTTGCTTAATGGGAACCAATGTGACCAGTGGCACTGCGACTGCGGTGGTTATAGCGACAGGAAAGCAAACTTACTTTGGTTCACTGGCAAAATCTATCGTAGGAACACGAGCACAAACCGCATTTGATCACGGTGTTAATAGTGTTAGCTGGCTATTGATCCGTTTTATGTTGGTTATGATACCAATTGTATTGTTAATCAATGGATTAACAAAAGGTGATTGGCTTGATGCAGCGTTGTTTGCGCTGGCGGTTGCTGTTGGTTTAACCCCTGAAATGCTGCCCATGATTGTCAGTTCTAATTTGGCAAAAGGGGCTATTGCTATGTCAAAGAAAAAGGTCATTGTCAAACGACTCAATGCAATCCAGAACTTCGGTGCAATGGATATATTATGTACGGACAAGACAGGAACACTAACGCAAGATAAAATTATTCTCCAGCACTACTTAGATACAGAAGGCAAGGAAGATGCTTCTGTACTCCACTGGGCTTGGTTAAACAGTTTTCATCAAAGTGGCACCAAAAACGTAATGGATCAAGCCATTGTTAGGTATGGATGCAATAATTCAGATTTCGATTTCCTCCGCGGATACAGAAAAATTGATGAGTTACCTTTTGATTTTGTTAGACGCAGATTGTCAATTTCTATACAGAATTTGTCTAATAACTATCAATTAGTTTGCAAAGGAGCCGCAGAGGAAATGCTATCAGTTTGCTCCTATATAAGGGTAAAAGAGAAAATTATTCCTCTAACTGAAGAAGGCCGCAACAATGTCATGGAATTAGTTAGCAGTTATAACGAACAAGGTTTCAGAGTGTTAATCTTAGCGACTCGGGAGTTAAGTCATGATGAAGTGAAACCTCCACTTTCTGTTGCTGATGAAAAGGAGATGGTGCTACAAGGTTTATTAACATTTTTAGATCCACCAAAAGAAAGTGCTGCAATGGCAATTGCGGCATTAAGGGAAAACGGTGTTTCGATTAAGGTGCTTACCGGAGATAATCCTGTTGTTACGGCTAAAATTTGCCGAGATGTGGATTTAGATTCTGGAAATATTCTTATTGGCCCTGATATTGAACTAATGAGTGATGAAAACCTTTCAAAAGAAGTGGAATTAAGGTCAGTCTTTTGTAAGTTAACCCCTCTGCAAAAATCCCGCATTTTAAAATCATTGCAAAATAATGGACATACTGTTGGTTTTCTTGGTGATGGAATAAATGATGCGCCAGCATTACGGGATGCCGATGTTGGAATTTCGGTTGATACCGGGACGGATATCGCAAAAGAATCAGCCGATATCATCCTGCTTGAGAAGAATTTGATGGTCTTAGAAGAGGGAGTAATTAAGGGAAGGGAAACGTTTGGGAATATCATCAAGTATTTAAATATGACGGCTAGTTCAAATTTTGGAAATGTATTTTCTGTATTAGTTGCCAGTGCATTTATTCCATTTTTACCGATGTTAGCCATTCATTTGCTTGTACAAAACCTAATGTACGATATTTCTCAACTGTCTTTACCGTGGGACAAAATGGATAAGGAGTTTCTGAAAAAACCCCGTAAATGGGATGCAAAGAATATAGGGCGTTTTATGCTCTGGATTGGTCCTACGTCATCTATCTTCGACATTACGACTTATGCTGTGATGTGGTATGTATTTGCAGCTAACAGTCTAGAATATCAAGCATTATTTCAGTCGGGGTGGTTTGTGGAAGGATTGCTATCACAGACCTTGGTTGTACATATGTTGCGCACACAAAAAATTCCTTTTGTGCAAAGTACGGCAGCACTTCCGGTTTTATTAACGACACTAATAATAATGGTACTTGGTGTTTACATTCCATTCTCTGCATTTGGTACCCTAATTAGGTTGCAACCACTACCGTGGGAATATTTTCCATGGTTAATTGGGACATTAATAAGCTACTGTATCATTGCTCAAATGATGAAGCAGTTTTATATTCATCGATTTGGTGGATGGTTGTAAATGATTCTCATTAAATAATAGCTTATTCTGTGTGGGTTAAGGGAATAATCCATACGAAATATATGGAATTATGACTCTTATCATAACGAACTTTTTGCAGGTATTTAGAATAGGTCTTGATGTTATCTCTAAACATGAACTTCTTATCACAATACAAATGAATTTAAGGAATAAATAGCGTTACATTTACCTGTTATTTTTTTTATTTAAAACGCCAAATTAATCTATCTATTGCTATTTATTTCCAAAGTTAAATGGGATGAATTGCTTTTTTATATCTGTTTTTTCATCTGGTTTTATTTGTTTTTATTCTCATCCTTTATTCGTCTTTTAATTAGGTTTTATGTGATAATATGCTGTTGCCAAATTTGCATTTGGGAGTTATTTTATATTTATATTTTTTGTTATTTAAGCAAATTAATTTTTGGTTAATAAGTTATCTTGTTTGAGAATTTTACTGCTGATTTTCCTGTGCGGAAAAGCTGCATAAAACATTTGTTATTCTTATTATTTTCACCATGGAAGTGAAAATAATTGATTAATTTTTCTTATTTATTTTGCGTGTGGGCTGACTAAAGAGGAGGAATAATCAACAAGAGGATCTTGGTTAAATTTATGTCACAAGCAAATGGTGTATGTATTTGTTTGGTTTAGATAAATTTATTGATTATGGTGGCAAAAAATATCCTTGATAGATTGTGGAGGGGATTGAATTTTGTTTAATTAGCAAAGCATTGTTAGTTGAGTTTACGGAGGTGGGAAGATATGGATGTTTTTTTATTTCAATATCATACTGTATTTTATCTTATTTTTGTGATCTGTGTGATGTTTGTACGCAAAGTAGGAATGTATGCATTTTTTCTTCTGTTTGAAAATACTGCGATCATAAACTAAAAATGATCATACTGATAGCTTTTCAATAACTAGTATTCACATTTAATTAATAAATTTGGCATGACTATGATCTAAATCAAGTGATAGTGGAAGATGAGTGCCTACCTACATTATTAAGACGCAAATTTTATTAGAATATTGATAATTTAACTAAGGGAAAGATTTTTTATCGTTATTTTGGATTTATAAGTTTAATAGATCGTATAAAACCAAAAACGCTGCCTAATATTTTTATTTAAATAATTTAACTTATTAATTGTAGACTATTTCTCGTTTTTTTTGCTTGAATAGTTAATGAGCTATAATCATAATAAAAAGTGTTAGTTTTGTGATGTAGATCACATAGTATTTAAAATGACATATGTTCTCCGTTGTATAAGTTGATGATTCAGGAGTAAAGTTAATTAGCATTAAGAATATTCTTAATCAATTGTGGCAAGTGCATTACCCAGATGACGCAATAATACTTTTACAACCCATTACCGAAATATTTTAGAAATTGGGCGATCCCAAGAGTAATACAAAGGACAGTTACTGCTCTGGCTAAAGATGTATATTTCAGTTATGTCGGAGATTATTGAATCTCATGCTACTGGTAATTTTGTCGTGAGTGATTCTTTGATCACTTAATTTGATTTTTTCATGTAATCGGACGGGATATATAGAAATGAGTACGGCTGAATTGCTCAAACATATTTATGACATAAATTTATCGTATTTGCTTTTGGCACAACGGCTAATTAACCATGAGAAAGCATCTGCGATGTTCCGTTTAGGTATTAGTGAATCGATGGCTGATACGTTGGCCGAGCTGACATTGCCTCAGTTAGTAAAATTAGCTGAAACAAACCAACTGGTTTGCCATTTTCGGTTTGAAGACCACGAAACCGTACAGCAGTTAACTAAAGAATCGCGGGTGGACGATCTGCAACAAATTCATACAGGTATCTTACTGTCTACTCATCTTTTTCGGCAGTTATCCGCCCAGGATGACACTTCAATCAAGAAAAGAGCGTAAAGATGGTTGAAAAAAGTATTGTTCAGGAAGCGAAAGATATTCAGCTGGCAATGGAACTCATCACTTTAGGTGCGCGATTGCAGATGCTTGAAAGTGAAACTCAGTTAAGTAGAGGTCGATTGATCCGGTTGTATAAAGAGTTACGGGGAAGCCCTCCGCCTAAAGGGATGCTCCCCTTTTCGACGGATTGGTTTATGACTTGGGAACAAAATATTCATTCGTCAATGTTCTACAATGCTTACCGTTTTCTATTGAAAAGTGGACATTGTGAAGGCGTAGAGGCTGTTGTCAAAGCCTATCGTTTATATCTTGAGCAATGCCCGCCGGCGAGTGAAGAAGGGCCTGTTCTGGCATTAACCAGAGCTTGGACGTTGGTTCGTTTTGTTGACAGTGGGATGTTACAGCCAACACAATGTCGCTGTTGTGGTGGGACTTTTATCACACATGCTCACCAGCCGGTAAATAGCTTTGTTTGTAGTCTTTGTCAGCCCCCTTCACGGGCAGTAAAAAAACGTAAACTTTCCTCTCAACCTGCCGATACTAATTCACAACTGCTGGATGGATTTGCTCAGCAAGCTATGTGAATTTAAATGGGAAAGTAAAATTCAGGTTACAGGTTTGATTATAAACTCTGTAACCTGTCGTCACACTCTTCTTCATTTATCGATTCTCCCTGTTCAGATCCCATCTGCTCACCAACTTAGCTAAAGGATATCGCGTGTTAGTACTTTTAGGATATATCGTGGTTTTTGGTGCGGTAATTGGTGGCTACCTGCTTGTCGGTGGTCACATGGGCGCACTTTATCAGCCAGCGGAATTTTTGATTATTGCAGGTGCGGGAATTGGCGCTTTTATCGTGGGCAATAATGGCAAGGCGATAAAGGCAACATTGCGTGTGTTACCAAAAGTATTACGTAGCTCAAAATACAATAAAGCGATGTATATGGATCTTATGGCGTTGCAGTTTCGCCTGTTGTCCAAATCTCGCCAACATGGGCTATTGGCTTTGGAGCGAGATATTGAAAATCCACACCAAAGCGACATTTTTACCCAGTATCCTCGTCTGTTAAAAGATCAGTATTTGATGGATTTTAT
Source organism: Xenorhabdus griffiniae (assembly GCF_037265215.1). NCBI lineage: Bacteria > Pseudomonadati > Pseudomonadota > Gammaproteobacteria > Enterobacterales > Morganellaceae > Xenorhabdus > Xenorhabdus griffiniae. The sequence goes on from NZ_CP147737.1 coordinate 1,916,066, forward strand.
TACTGATTATATGCGCCTGATCATCAGCGGTAACATGAATCCTCATGAAATTGAAGCCTTGATGGATGAAGAAATTGAGACTTATGAACAAGAAAGTGAAGTACCCGCGACGAGTTTGGCAATGGTAGGGGATTCACTGCCTGCATTCGGGATTGTTGCGGCTGTTATGGGCGTCGTTCACGCATTGGGATCTGCGGATCGTCCGGCAGGAGAATTGGGCGTGTTGATCGCACATGCGATGGTAGGCACATTCCTTGGGATCTTATTGTCTTATGGTTTCGTTTCCCCTCTGGCAACACTCCTTCGTCAACGCAGCAGTGAGCAGGTCAAAATGATGCAATGCATCAAAGTGACGCTGCTTTCCAGTTTGCATGGTTATGCACCACAAATTGCAGTTGAATTCGGTCGTAAAACGTTATTCCTCACAGATCGTCCTTCATTCACAGAACTGGAAGAACATGTTCGTCGGGTTAAATCCCCTGTACAACAAGAAGTTGAAGAATAATTATGAGAGCGAATAATGTTTCTGTCGTCAGAATAAAGAAGCGTAAAAAACATGATTCGAACCATGTCGGCGGATCATGGAAGATTGCTTATGCTGATTTTATGACTGCAATGATGGCATTCTTTCTGGTTATGTGGTTGATATCGATAGCCAGCCCGCAGGAATTGACCAGCATTGCTGAGTATTTCCGTACCCCTTTAAAGGTAGCAATTAATCAGGGACAGAAAAGCAGCGATAGCACCAACCCGATCCCTGGGGGAGGGGATGATATTTCCCAACAGGATGGAGAAGTCTTCCGTCAATCTAATACCGTTGAAGCTAAAGAAGAAACTCGCCGCTTAAATCGGTTACGCCAGCAACTTGATCAATTGATTATTACCGATCCTCGCCTTAAAGAGCTGCGTCCTCATTTATTGATTGACATGATGGATGAAGGTTTACGTATTCAGATTATCGATCGAGAAAATCGTCCGATGTTCATGATTGGCAGTTCGAAAGTCGAAAGTTACATGAGCGATATCTTGCGGGCAATTGCGCCGATCTTAAATGATATTCCCAATAAAATCAGTCTTTCTGGTCATACCGATAATTTACAGTATGCTAACGGCCAGCGGGGTTACAGTAACTGGGAACTTTCTTCCGATCGTGCCAATGCATCAAGGCGTGAATTGCTGATAGGTGGTCTGGATGAAGCCAAAGTCCTGCGAGTTGTGGGTATGGCATCCACGGTTAGTATGCAGAAAGATATCGATCCTAATGCGCCGGTTAACCGTCGTATCAGCATTATTGTACTCAATAAAGAGGCAGAAAAAAGGATTGAGCAGGAAAATAGTGGCGGTAACGCCATGACCGCTAACAATAGTATGGATATGCAAGAAGTCATCAGAATGGATTCCAATGAGGGAGCGGCGGCTCAGCAACCCACCGAACAATCCCATGTGATCATAAAACATGAAATCGCAAAATCGGAACAGCCATCGGCTGAACCGCCGAGTGATAATAAGATGACAGAGTAAGTAACGATGGATATTACCGCGTTTTATCAAACTTTTTTTGATGAAGCAGATGAACTGTTGGCTGATATGGAGCAGCACTTATTGCTACTCGATGCCGATGAGCCAGATCATGAGCAGTTAAATGCAATATTTCGCAGCGCCCACTCCATTAAAGGGGGCGCTGCGACTTTTGGTTTTACCAAACTGCAACAGACCACACATGTTTTGGAAAATCTGCTCGATAGCGCCAGACGTGATGAAATACGTTTGACCGTTGACATTATCAACTTGTTTTTAGAAGCGAAAGATATTATGCAGCAACAATTGGATGCCTATAAAAGTTCTCAGGAGCCGGATGAAGACACATTCAATTATATCTGCGAGACACTGCGTCAGCTGGCATTAGAACTACAGCAAGGGCAGCAGGAAAAAGAATTTTTTGCAGCAATCCCTGAGATTCAGGCTGAACATGTCACAGAAGATGTTGTAAGTGACGTTGAGGAAAAACAGGCAGTAGTATTGGCCCAGCCTGAAGAGAATCAGCCAAAAGAGCGGTATACTTCAACAGACAAATCCAATCATGGACAGATACGTGTTCATTTATCTGGTTTGAAAGAACGCGAAGTTAGTTTAATGAAGGATGAATTGGGGCATCTTGGTGAGATTTATGATGTAGAACAGACTACCAATAGCCTTGAAGCTTCATTAATCACATCTGCGACAGAAGATGATATTACGGCTGTATTGTGTTTTGTCATTGAGCCTGAGCAAATCACTTTTTTACCCCCCAATGAGTCTCCGTCAGAAGGCGCGGACACTGAAACAGAACAAGATGCCACCGTAGTAAGCGGTGATGCTGTAGATACAGCCGTAAAAACGGATACGGTAAAAACTACGGCAGAAAATAGTAGTAATACAGCAAAAGATACTATCACAGCAACAAAGACGACAATTACAAACAATCCACAGCCGACTGACGCCCCGAAAAAAACAGATGTACGTGAAGTTGGGCGTCCGGCACCACGCCCGGCAGCAGGATCGCCACGCCAACGTGCGGAATCATCCAGTATTCGTGTTGCTGTAGAAAAAGTTGATCAGCTTATCAATTTAGTGGGTGAATTGGTCATTACCCAATCTATGCTGGCTCAACATTGTAACGGTCTGGAACCGACCAAACACAGCGAATTGTTGAGCTGTATGGCTCAATTGCAGCGAAATTCCCGTGACTTGCAAGAATCTGTCATGTCAATTCGCATGATGCCGATGGAATACGTTTTTAGCCGTTACCCACGTTTGGTGCGGGATTTGGCTGGAAAACTCAATAAAAAAGTGGAATTGACACTCATTGGCAGTTCGACAGAACTGGATAAGAGTTTAATTGAACGGATTATCGATCCTCTAACTCACCTGGTACGTAACAGCCTTGATCATGGTATCGAAAGTCCGGAAAAACGCCTTGCGGCGGGTAAACCAGAGACGGGTAATTTGACGCTGGCAGCAGAGCATCAAGGTGGGAATATCTGTATTGAAGTTATTGATGATGGGGCAGGTCTAAACCGTGAAAAGATCTTAGCAAAAGCACAATCTCAGGGCTTAAGCGTCAGTGAAAATATGAGCAATGAAGAAGTGGCAATGCTGATTTTTGCTCCCGGTTTCTCTACCGCAGAAGTGGTAACTGATGTTTCTGGCCGTGGTGTTGGCATGGATGTGGTCAAACGCAATATTCAGGATATGGGCGGGCAAATTCAGATTAATTTCCAGGCAGGAAAGGGAACTGTTATTCGCATTTTGCTGCCGCTGACATTAGCGATACTGGATGGTATGTCAGTCAGAGTCAATGAGGAAGTTTTTATCCTGCCACTGAGTGCTGTCGTGAGTTCATTGCAACCACAAGAGGAAGATATTTATCCATTGGCGGGTGATGAAAAACTATTGCTGGTACGTGGGGAATATTTACCTCTGCTTGAACTGTATCGCATATTCGATATCCCTAATGGAATCACTGATCCAACGAAAGGCATCGCTGTTATTGTGCAGAGTGCCGGACGCCGTTATGCCTTGTTGGTAGATAAACTGGTGGGGCAACATCAAGTTGTTGTTAAAAATATTGAGAGCAATTATCGCAAAGTACCGGGGATTTCGGCGGCCACCATTATGGGGGATGGCAGCGTTGCACTCATTATTGATATTCCGGCTTTGCAAAAACTTAACCACGAACAGTTGGCTCAGCGCAAAACATTTCACACTAAAAGGTAACATCATGTCAGCCATAGAAGAATTTAATAAATTATCGGGGGAAACGACCGGAAAGGAATATCTGGTTTTCACCTTAGGTGATGAAGAGTATGGAATTGAAATATTAAAAGTGCAGGAAATTCGCGGTTATGACCAGGTTACCCGCATTGCAAACACGCCTGCTTTTATCAAGGGGATCACCAACCTGCGTGGGGTGATCGTTCCTATCATCGATTTGAGGATCAAATTCTCACAAGAAGATGTCACTTATAACGACAACACTGTTGTGATTGTCCTGAATTTGCTTAACCGTGTTGTTGGGATTGTGGTTGATGGTGTGTCTGACGTGCTGTCGCTGAAAGAAGATCAGATTTGTCCAGCACCAGAATTTGCGGTCACTTTATCTACAGAATATCTGACGGGGCTGGGTTCTATTGATGAACGGATGCTGATTCTGGTTGATATCGAGAAGCTTCTCAATAGTGAAGAAATGGCTTTGGTTGATTCAGTCGCCAAAAGTTGATGTAAAGATTGATGTTTTGGGGCTACTGCAATAAAAATCAGTAGTCCCTTTGTCTTAGATCAAAAAAATACCGTAAAAAATCAATTTTTAGAATTATACGTAAAGTTCCCTTTTAGTGTGCCGATAACTATCTGTAATTCTAAAAATCGGCATAGAAATTTAGTAAAAAAAGGGAAGTTATGTTTAACCGAATGAAAATAGTGACGGGATTAATCTCAGTCATCATATTGTTTGGTGCTTTGCAACTTATCTCCGGGGGATTATTCTTCAAAGGGTTGAAGAATGATATAAAAGCCTTTGACTTAATAGATAAAATGCGAGAGCAGCAAATCTATCTGGATGAGAGCTGGGTTAACCTGTTGCAAGCCCGTAATAACCTGAACCGTGTTGGCATCATGTACATGATGAAAAATCGCGGTGTTGAAGGTAGTTATAAAGTTGATGACGCTCTGGCGGAAGCCAAAGCTAATATTGCCCGTGCTGAACGGCTCTTCGAAAAATATGAACAGACTGAAAAATTGTCTTTCTATGATCCAGAACATCTGCAACGTCTAAAACAAACTCACAATGATTATCTTAATGCGCTTAAAGAGTTAGATAACATGCTAGCGCATGACAAGTTTGAAGAGTTTTTTCTCCATAAAACGACGGATTATCAGAACGCGTTTAATGTGGAATTTAACTTTTATCTTTCCCAAAGTTCAAAATTTTATGACCAGGTGGCAGAAGAAGCTGACCAAACTTACAGTAACATCATTGCTTCGTTGATTTTTGTGATGACTCTGCTGGTTGTCGTCATGGGAATAAGCTGGATTGGCTTACGCAAAGCGCTGATCAATCCATTGCATAAGTTGTTAGATAATATCAAAGCCTTCTCAAGAGGGGATTTGACTCAAGCGATCACGGTAACTGGCAATAATGAGATGGGCATGTTAGCCGTTGGCTTGAGACACATGCAGGAAGAATTGATCAATACAGTCAGAAGTGTTCATCAAAGTACCGAAACCATCTATACCGGCACTAGCGAAATTGCCGCGGGTAACAACGATCTTTCTTCCCGTACTGAACAACAAGTGGCTTCGTTGGAAGAAACAGCTGCCAGCATGGAACAGTTGACGGCGACAGTAAAACAGAATGCTGACAATGCTCGTCAAGCCAGTAACTTGGCTGACAACGCCTCTGAGATCGCCCGTCAGGGAGGTAAAGTGGTGGCTCATGTCGTTCAGACCATGCATGAAATTGCAGACAGTTCTCGTAAGATCTCTGATATCACGGGTGTCATTGATGCCATTGCTTTCCAAACCAATATTCTTGCCCTTAACGCTGCCGTGGAAGCTGCCCGTGCCGGTGAACATGGCCGTGGTTTTGCCGTAGTTGCTGGAGAAGTGCGCAATCTGGCACAGCGCAGTGCAGAAGCGGCGAAAGAGATCAAAGCGTTAATCGAAGACTCTGTAAATCGTACAGATACTGGCTCCATGCAGGTAGAAAGCGCTGGCGAAACCATGAACAAAATTGTCGATTCTGTTACCCGCGTGACTGACATTATGGGGGAAATAGCATCGGCTTCTGATGAACAAAGCAGAGGGATCACGCAAGTTGGTGTCGCGATTTCCGAAATGGATAGGGTTACACAACAAAATGCGTCATTGGTTGAGCAGTCTGCTGCTGCTGCGGCGGCATTAGAAGAGCAGGCCAAGATATTGACCAAGGCGGTTGCGATGTTCCAATTACCGGAGCAGGCAGAAAGGAAGCAGCCTGAGAAAAGAAAACATGAAGTTTTATCGGCGACAAAATCGTCGACTCCTCCAGCTAATAAAACAAATCCTCCCGTGTTGAAGAAAGACAGCAATGTGGAAGATCCCTCTAATTGGGAAACATTCTAAAAAAATAATAGCGATAACTACGGCTGCATAATGCAGCCGTTAAACGAGGTGATTACATGTTAGGCAAGCTTCGCATATCAACCAGTTTGTATCTGTTACTGATGATGTTTTGTGTTATGCAAATTATTTCGAGTGGTTTGTCTCTGGGAATAATTCATACAGATCAGGAATATATTGAAAGAATTGATCTGGGAACTCAACGGAGAGATACCCTTGGATTGAGTTGGTCGGCATTGTTGCAAACGCGTAATACTTTGAACAAAATCGCAATTGCCCAGAAAGTAGGACAGCCACAAGCGCAGATAGAGATAATGGAAGCGTTACTCAAAGGCTCAATGAATGACGCAGACCGGAATTTTGCCAAATTCAGTTCACTACCGCGGATGGAGCAAACCGATCAGGGTGCAGCTTTATTAACTGCGGTTGAACATTCTTATCAAGAATATATCAACGCATTAAAAGAGCTAAAAACTTATCTTTATGAAGGTAATTTTCAGGCTTTCCTTGATCAACCTACAGAAGATTACCAGCGTAAGATGGAAATTGCATTTAACAACTATATGCAGTTTCTCGGCGCGAACATTAACTCAGCAGTTTCTGAAGGGAAATTTTACTACAAAGTATCCATTGCCATGTTTTTTGGCGCCATCTTGATGGTATTTGTTGTTTCAATAGCCGCTAATTGGTGGATGAAACGTAACCTGCTCAGACCGTTTTCGAATATGAGAACGTGCTTCCAGGATGTAGCAGAAGGGCGTTTGGATAAGGAAATTTCCGTATTCACCGATGATGAGATTGGCGATATTTTCCGTAAGCTGCGTGACATGCAGGCATCATTAGCTAAATCCATTGCTGCTGTGCGTGAGAATACCAACCAGATGTATTCTGGCATTCAAGAGATCACTCAAGGTAATACGGACTTATCTTCACGTACAGAGCAACAGGCCGCATCATTGGAAGAAACGGCTGCCAGTATGGAAGAGTTGACTGTTACCGTTAAACAGAACGCAGAAAATGCGCGTCAAGCCAGCGAATTGGCGGTATCGGCTTCCCAGACTGCTTCAAAAGGTGGCGAATTAACCACAAGTGTTGTGGCAACTATGGATGAAATTGCCAAAAGTTCGAAGAAAATCAGCGCCATTATTAGTGTTATTGATGGTATTGCGTTCCAAACCAATATCCTGGCCCTGAACGCTGCTGTTGAAGCGGCACGTGCCGGCGAACAGGGGCGGGGGTTCTCTGTCGTCGCCGGTGAAGTACGTGACCTGGCACAACGTAGTGCCGAAGCGGCGAAAGAAATCAAAACCTTAATCGATGAATCTGTCCATCGTGTTAACCAGGGTTCGGAATTGGTGAATAATGCGGGGCAAACGATGGATGAGTTGGTTAGATCGGTAAACCAGGTGACTGATTTAATGGCTGAAATTGCGGCTGCTTCTGATGAACAGAGCCGTGGTATTCATCAAGTTGCTCAAGCCGTCAGCCAGATGGATCAAGTCACACAGCAAAATGCTGCATTGGTGGAACAATCTGCCGCTGCCGCTGCTGCGCTTGAAGATAAGGCGGACATGTTGGTAAAAACGGTTGCTCAATTTGAACTGCCTGACAGTTTGGAAGATGAGTACGATCATCAGGCAACCGCTACATCAAACATGACTGATGAGCATGTTGTAAATCAACTTCGCTGAGGTCAGATGAAAGCCAATTCAATAGCTTCAGAAACTGATGCTACTGTGTCGCTGAACTTTATGCTTCAGCGACATGCTTTGTCAGATGCGCAATTTGAGCGCATCTGCCAGTTTATCTATCAACGGGCTGGCATAGTACTGGCAAAAAATAAGCGTGAGATGGTATACAACCGTTTAGTCAGGCGGCTTCGTCTATTGGGGCTTAATGATTTCGGTCAATATCTGTCGATTCTGGAACAAGACAGTCACAGTAAAGAATGGGAATCATTCATTAATGCATTGACTACTAATCTTACCGCATTTTTCAGGGAAGCCCACCATTTTCCTATTTTGGCGGCCCATGCCAGCAGGAAAAATGGTGGAACATACCGCGTTTGGAGTGCTGCTGCTTCAACGGGGGAGGAGCCGTATTCTATTGCAATGACCTTGTGTGATGCACTGGGGCATCGGTCAAATCGGATAAAAATCATTGGCAGTGATATTGATACCAGTGTGCTGGAAAAAGCCAGGCGGGGTGTTTATCGGCTGGAAGAATTACAGTATCTGAGTGAAAGCCAAAAGAAAAAATATTTTTTCAAAGGGGTTGGTCGCTTTGAAGGATATGCACGGGTTCGTCCTTTACTTGCTGAATTGGTGAGTTTTCAGCATTTGAACCTGCTTGATTCTGATTGGGCACTCGAAGGTAAATTTGATGCAATATTCTGCCGTAATGTCATGATTTATTTTGATAAAAAGACGCAGGAAAGGATCTTGCGTCGTTTTGTCAATTTCTTAAAACCGGATGGTTTGCTCTTTGCAGGGCATTCCGAAAACGTCACTCAAATCAGCCGAGAGTTCTACTTGCAAGGACAGACCGTTTACGGTGTAGGTCGGGCAAGGAGGGGTCATGAATAAAATAACTGTTCTTTGTGTGGATGATTCGGCGTTAATGCGTCAAATCATGCGGGAAATTATCAATAGTCACCCTGATATGGAAGTTGTCGATTGTGCTCCAGATCCATTTGTTGCCCGTGATTTAATTAAAAAACACAATCCGCAGGTATTAACATTGGATGTTGAGATGCCGCGCATGGATGGTATTGATTTTCTGGAAAAATTGATGCGGTTGCGTCCTATGCCTGTTGTGATGGTGTCTTCTCTGACAGCAAAAGGTTCGGAAATTACATTGAAAGCATTGGAACTGGGAGCGGTGGACTTTGTGACTAAGCCACAATTGGGTATCCGTGAAGGTATGTTAGCTTATAGCGAACTGATTGCCGAAAAAATCCGTGCCGCAGCCCAGGCTAAAATCAGTCCGGTAGAGCCGATATCGGTAAGTACAGCACCATTGAATTTCAAGCCACTATTATCCAGTGAAAAACTCATCGCAGTAGGAGCATCGACAGGAGGAACTGAAGCAATCAAAAACCTGCTGCAACCCCTGCCGATCACCAGTCCGGCTTTATTAATTACTCAACATATGCCTCCGGGTTTCACCCGTTCTTTTGCACAAAGACTTAATAAACTGAGTCAGATAACGGTAAAAGAAGCTGAGGATGGGGAGCGTGTTCTGCCGGGACATGCTTACATTGCCCCTGGCGATCGTCATATGGAGCTTTGCCGCAGTGGGGCTAATTATCAAATCATGGTAACCCATGCTCAGCCAGTTAATCGCCATCGTCCTTCCGTTGATGTCCTCTTCCGTTCCGTTGCTAAATATGCCGGGCGCAATGCGGTAGGCGTTATTTTAACCGGTATGGGTAATGATGGTGCTGCCGGCTTGTTGGAAATGAAGCAGGCGGGTGCTTACACATTAGCCCAAAGCGAAAAAAGTTGTGTCGTTTTTGGTATGCCACGGGCTGCGATCCAGTTAGGGGCGGTGGATGAAGTCATGGATCTTCAAAAAATCAGTAAAACTATGCTGGCCAAAATCAGTGCGGGGCAATCGGTTCGTATTTAGTCGTTGTATTTGGTAGTTGTATTTGATGTTAATTTTTGCAGCGCTGTGCTGCTGGATAAGTGAAATTCCAAGGAGTTTTTATGGCAAGTAAGGATCTGAAATTTTTGGTCGTCGATGACTTTTCAACTATGCGTCGAATTGTACGTAATTTACTGAAAGAACTGGGATTCAACAATGTAGATGAAGCGCAGGATGGAGCAGAAGCGTTGACTAAACTCCGCACTGCCGAATTTGATTTTGTTATTTCTGACTGGAACATGCCAAATATTGATGGCCTTGAATTGTTGAAAACGATCCGCGGTGAAGAAAAACTGGCAGCTTTACCTGTCCTGATGGTAACGGCGGAGGCAAAAAAAGAGAACATTATTGCAGCAGCCCAAGCCGGAGCGAGCGGTTATGTTGTGAAACCGTTTACTGCGGCTATTTTGGAAGAGAAACTCAATAAAATATTTGAAAAATTGGGGCTCTAAGGAGACAAAATGAGTCAGAATCCAGTCATGCCGAGAAGTGAGGCGATCTCAACCAGTGAGATAATCAGCCGTATTGGGCAGTTAACCAGAATGCTGCGCGATAGTTTACGTGAACTGGGATTGGATCAAACCATCGCTCAGGCGGCTGAGGCGATCCCAGATGCAAGAGAGCGATTAAATTACGTTGTTCAAATGACGGCACAAGCGGCTGAAAGGGTGCTGAACTGCGTTGAAGTCGCACAGCCCCGTCAGAACGAATTGGAAGCATCAGCAAAAGTGTTAACCCAACGTTGGGATGAATGGTTTGCAAATCCGAAGAATTTGGATCTGACCGATGCTCGCTCACTGGTAACGGACACGAGAAATTATTTGAATCTCGTACCTGATCATACTTCATTTACCAACACTCAATTGCTTGAGATCATGATGGCGCAAGACTTTCAGGATCTTACTGGGCAGGTAATTAAGCGGATGATGGAAGTTATTCAGGAGTTGGAAAAACAGTTGGTCATGGTATTAATGGAAAATATGCCATCCGACCAGATGGCTAAAGCGAAAAAAGAGAACGACAGTCTTCTTAACGGCCCTCAAGTTAACCAGAATGGGGCTGGTGTGATTAGCAACCAGGCACAGGTTGATGATCTATTGGATAGTTTAGGTTTTTGATAACGAGTATAAGAGCTTTAACGAACGGAATCTTTATATTTTGGTTGCGCTTGGGTGAGCCGGATGGCTGGCTCAAGCGCCTGCTTCGATGACATTAATTCAGGTCATGCAGAGGAAACAACCACTTTCCCGACGGGTAAATACTTATAAATTGTTGATAACGATACATTGTAAATAATCGACAACTGCTTCCGGCTATGCCCTTTATTCAATAACCTGGCGGCCTGTTGTCGATTTTCCTCGGTAAACACCACTGGCCGTCCACCAATGCGCCCCTGTTCCCGTGCTGCGGCTAGTCCGGCATTGGTTCTTTCTACAATCAGCTCACGTTCCATTTCTGCCAGTGCACTCATTACATGGAAAAAAAACCTTCCCATTGCCGTACTGGTATCAATACTGTCAGTCAGGCTTTGAAAATGAATTCCGCGTTCATGCAGTTCTGAAATCAGGGTGACCAGATTCTTTACACTACGCCCCAGCCGATCCAATTTCCAAACCACCAGTGTATCGCCAGATTTAAGATGCTTTAAGGCACGTTTTAGCCCAGGACGATTAGCCGTCTTCCCGCTGATCTTGTCTTCAAAAATCAGCTCACAGTGAATACTGACTAACGCATTTCTTTGTAAATCACTATTTTGGTCATTTGTTGACACTCTGATGTAACCAACTCTTGCCACTCGATAATCCTGTAGTCATTCTAGAAACTATGTGAAAAGCAAATAATACCCATTTATTCACTATAAAAAACCTTTAATTTATTTAATGGCGAGATAAAAATTTGGATTTGGCAGTGAGATATCAGAATCAATGATGTAAGAAGAATGATTATCAATAAGATTGATAAAGCATAACCATAACGAGTGACTCAACTCACAGTATCAATTTTTTCTTGCCAAAGATACTCAAATAACCCTCGCTTATTTTCTCAAAATGCTCTTTATTTAATTGAAATAATTTTGTTACCAACTTGTTATGTTAAATGCCGAGGGTGTATATGGAATTAATTACACAATGGTTATCTGCACTAAACGGGGTAGTATGGGGTGTTCCCATGCTAATTGGGCTTTTGGGGATTGGTATCTTCATGCAAATCCGCTTGTCTTTCTTACCGATACGTAAATTAGGCACGGGGTTCAAATTACTCTTTCAAAAAAATGAACAACGAGGTGAAGGTCAAATTTCACCGTTTAACGCGCTAATGACTGCATTGTCAGCGACAATCGGGACTGGAAATATCGCGGGAGTGGCGACAGCCATTGTGATGGGCGGGCCCGGAGCTATGTTCTGGATGTGGATGACCGCATTGGTGGGCATGGCGACGAAATATTCAGAAGCAGTCTTGGCGGTACGTTTCCGTGAAACCGATAAAAACGGTAATTACGTTGGCGGTCCGATGTATTACATCAAAAACGGCTTGGGTAAAAAATGGGTGTGGCTGGGAACACTCTTTGCTTTCTTCGGCAGTATTGCGGGTTTTGGTATCGGCAATACCGTACAAGCCAACTCTGTCGCTGACGTATTGCAAAGTAACTTTGGTATTGAAAAAACCATCACGGCCGGTATCTTGGTCGTTTTGGTGGGTGCCGTGTTAATCGGCGGTATCAAACGCATTTCTGATGTCGCTGGTAAATTAGTGCCGATTATGACTGTCGGTTACTTTGGGGCAGGGATTATTGTTTTGGCACTTAATCTTACAGCTATTCCCGATGCATTTGCTTTAATCATCAAATCTGCTTTCACGCCTGTTGCGGCGCAGGGGGGATTTGCTGGTGCAGCAGTTTGGGCGGCGATCCGTTTTGGTATTGCCCGCGGCGTATTCTCTAACGAAGCAGGCATGGGAAGTGCGCCTATTGCTCACGCCGCGGCAAAAACCCAAAATCCCATTCGTCAGGGTTTGATTGCCATGCTGGGAACCTTTATTGATACGATCGTCGTCTGCTCCGTAACAGGCTTAACCATTGTTATTACCGGTGGCTGGCTGACAGGCCAAACGGGCGCAACTCTAACCGCTGCTTCTTTCTCAACCGTGATCCCGGGAGGCAACTATATCGTTGCTGTTGCTTTGGCTATTTTCGCCTTTACAACCATTTTGGGATGGAGTTTTTATGGTGAGAAATGTATCCAATATTTATTGGGGCCAAAAGCCATAGTACCTTTCCGTATCCTTTGGATTATTGCGTTGCCGATTGGCGCCACTCAGTCGTTAACATTTGTCTGGTTGCTGGCAGATACCCTTAATGCCATGATGGCGATCCCCAACCTGATAGCCATTGCCTTTCTTAGTCCGGTAGTCTATCGCCTGACGAAAGATCATATCCGCGATGTTAATGCTGATAGTATTGATATTAAGGCACCAGTTAAAATAGATTAAAAAACGCATTGAGATGGCTGTTACTGGCCATCTCAATGCAAAATAGTTGTCATAATGCCCCAAATATCCCCGCAAATTTTGCAGTGTTCCCGCCATTGAATTTCTGGGCTTTTGTCATGCTTAACACAATTTTATTTGCCCTTTCCTAAAGGCAAATTTTCTGCATGTAATCACGAACGCTCACCAAGGAAAGCTGTGGCTGAAGATAGCGATCTCGAAAAAACCGAAGAACCCACGCCCCATAAACGGGAAAAAGCTCGCAAAGAGGGGCAAATTGCGCGTTCTAAAGAACTCACCTCAATCCTGATGTTAGCGGGAGGGGTAAGTTTGCTCTGGATGAGCGGACAATCGATTACCCATGAACTTTCCCTGATGGTATTCGAAGGATTCAATTTCGACCATAACATGGTCAGTAACGACAAACAGATGGTGCAACAAGTTGGTCGGTTACTGAAACAAGCGGTTTGGGCGTTACTGCCGGTTTTTATTGGATTGGTCTTAATTGCTCTCAGTGCGCCAGCGTTGATGGGCGGGCTGCTATTCAGCTCAAAATCGATCAAATTTGACTTGACCAAGTTGAATCCCATCTCAGGCTTGAAGAAAATTTTTTCCATGAATGCATTGGCGGAATTATTCAAAGCCATTTTGAAGGCATCATTGGTAGGAGGGGGGGCAGCCCTGTTTATCTGGCTTAATTGGCCTACTATGCTCAATCTGTCTGCTCAACATCCGCTGATAGCCTTGAGCGATGCCATGATGATGCTGATTTTTGCCAGTTATATTGTCTTATTTATGTTGATACCCATGGTAGCGTTTGATGTGTTTTATCAGATCCGCAGCCACTTGAAAAAATTGAGAATGACCCGTCAGGAGATCAAGGATGAATTTAAGGAGCAAGAAGGGGACCCACATGTAAAGGCCAGAATTCGTCAACAACAGCGAGCGGCTGCGCGTAAGCGCATGATGGCAGATGTGCCGAAGGCGGATGTCATTGTCACCAACCCGACTCATTACGCTGTTGCCTTGCAGTATGACAGCAAAAAAATGAGTGCTCCCAAAGTATTGGCAAAAGGGACAGGACTCATTGCCTTGCGCATTAAAGAAATTGGTGCGGAAAATCGCATTCCATTACTGGAAGCTCCACCTTTGGCACGCGCGTTGTTTCGCCATGCTGAGGTTGGCGGCTTTATTCCTGCGGCATTATATGCTGCTGTCGCAGAAGTGCTTGCCTGGGTTTACCAATTGAAACGTTGGAAACAGGAAGGTGGCCTGAAACCGAAAAAACCTGAAAATCTGCCAGTGCCGCCAGCACTGGATTTTGCTGGAGAAAATAATCGTCATGGCTAATCTGGCCTCATTATTACGTTTATCAGGGAATATAAAAGGCTCCCAGTGGCAAATGCTTGCGGGGCCTGTTCTAATCCTCATGATCTTGTCAATGATGGTACTGCCGTTGCCACCATTCCTGCTTGATCTACTGTTCACTTTCAATATCGCGCTTTCTATCATGGTCCTGCTGGTGGCAATGTTTACCCGCCGGACGCTGGATTTTGCCGCATTCCCGACCATTTTGCTGTTTTCAACCTTACTGCGCCTGTCACTGAATGTGGCTTCCACACGAATTATCTTAATGGAAGGACACACGGGATCTGCGGCGGCAGGGCAAGTCGTGGAAGCTTTTGGTCACTTCCTGGTTGGTGGTAATTTTGCCATTGGTATCGTGGTTTTCGTTATCTTGATCCTGATTAACTTTATGGTCATTACCAAAGGTGCAGGGCGTATTGCAGAAGTCGGTGCGCGCTTTGTATTGGATGGAATGCCAGGTAAACAGATGGCGATTGATGCTGATTTAAACGCTGGTTTGATCGGCGAAGATGAAGCTAAAAAGCGTCGTGCCGAAGTGACACAGGAAGCGGATTTCTACGGTTCAATGGACGGTGCGAGCAAATTCGTACGTGGTGATGCGATTGCCGGATTGATGATATTGGTGATTAATATCATTGGTGGCTTGATTGTTGGTGTTGCTCAACACGGTTTGTCTTTGGGGGATGCCGCAGAAGCCTATACTTTGCTGACCATCGGTGATGGCTTGGTTGCTCAGTTACCTGCATTAATTATTTCCACAGCGGCAGGTGTTATCGTAACGCGCGTAGCGACAGATGAAGATGTTGGTCAGCAAATGGTGACCCAGCTTTTCAACAATCCAAAGGTAATGATGTTGAGTGCAGGTGTACTCGGCTTGCTTGGATTGGTGCCGGGAATGCCTAATTTCGTCTTTTTGTTATTTACGGCGGCTTTGGCGGGCGTGGGCTATTTCCTATTGCGTAAGGACAAAAATCCGCTTGTGGCACAACATGAAGAGATGAAAGCGGTGGAAGAACAACAACAAACCGCAGAAGCCTCATGGTCTGATGTGCAACTGGAAGATCCACTGGGAATGGAAGTGGGTTATCGTTTGATCCCAATGGTGGATTTCCGCCAAAACGGTGAATTGCTGGGCCGTATTAGTGGTATTCGTAAAAAATTCGCGCAAGAAGTGGGATATCTGCCACCCGTTGTGCATATTCGTGACAACCTTGAATTGGCGCCAGCCAGCTACCGTATCATGATGAAAGGCGTAGAAATTGGGCGTGGTGAAGCCCATCCGGGACGTTGGTTAGCGATTAATCCGGGCGGTGCGGTGGGCGAATTGCAAGGTGACTTGACGACAGATCCTGCTTTTGGTCTGGCTGCTGTCTGGATTGATGACAGTTTAAGAGAACAGGCGCAAGTGCAAGGTTATACTGTCGTAGCGGCCAGCACGGTTGTTGCAACTCACCTAAACCATTTGCTCTCCCAGCATTCCAGTGAACTGTTTGGCAGACAGGAAGCGCAGCAATTGTTTGAGCGCGTCAGTCAGGAAATGCCGAAACTGACGGAAGATTTCATTCCTGATGTCGTGAGCCTGACAACCTTGCATAAAGTTTTGCAAAACTTGCTGGCGGAACAAGTGCCGATCCGCGATATGCGTACCATTGTTGAAACACTGGCAGAACATGCGCCGGTACAGAAAGATCCTTATGAATTAACGGCCATGATTAGAATCGCGCTTGGCAGGGCGATTGCCCAGCGATGGTTCCCGAATGCGGATGAAATCAAAGTGATTGGCTTGGATGCGGGGTTGGAAAGATTGCTGCTACAGGCACTGCAAAATGGCGGCGGACTGGAGCCAGGTTTGGCAGAAAGTTTGGAACGTCAGGCGGCAGAGGCATTGGAGCGTCAGGAAATGTTGGGAGCACCACCGGTATTATTGGTCAACCATGCACTTCGTCCACTGTTGTCTCGTTTCTTACGTCGTGTATTGCCTAGATTGGTTGTACTGTCCAACCTTGAAATCACTGACAATCGTCAAATCAGAATGACGGCAACGATTGGGGGTGCGAGGTAGAAAAAATAATGGATATACGCATTAAACTTCAAGTTGCAATTTACAACATGCTATGAAACGTGCTTTCTCCCCGCGAAGTGGGGAGAAAGCACACATATATTGAAGTCGCTCCTGCTTTAACTGGTGAACCCAGGACTCCATCGCAGACTTACTCACATTCATTGCCTGAGCGGCTTCTCTCACGCTGTAATTTTGGTCAAGGATTAACTGGGCTGATTCCAGTTTGAATTCAGGACTGAGACGTCTTTGCATAATGTCACCTGTTTGATTGTTGAAGTGAGAATATCACCTCTATGATAGTGACCAAAATTATTGAATCACATCATATTGATGTGGGGTTCATGCAGGTTAGCATCCGCTGGAATGGGCACAGGGTTTCTTCACCTGCGGATTCTCCTTAAGTTTTGCAAAACTTGCTGGCGGAACAAGTGCCGATCCGCGATACCTTCTCAGTTGGAAGCGTTAGCGTCTGGTGTTCTTACGTCCTTCAAACTCGAAACTTCGGAGCGAAACATCATCTCTCGACTAACCGAAGACTATGACCCTGTTGTGTTCATCCGCGAACGGCTGCTTGATCGGATCGAGTAAACTTTGATGTAATTCGGCGGGTATGGTCGTATCATTGGTAATATCCCATACCTGAACAGGGTTATTGTTAATCGCCCATGCAAATTACATAATTTCGGTATGTTCGGCGTAAGCGTGAGTGCCATTTTTAATCGGCACTTCACTGTAGGTTTCGAGGTCGAGCCAGAGAATAGTATTATTCATAATAATTAGTTTTAAATTGTTGAGGGATACATGGGAAGTTTAAAAGATTTTGTCGATATTAAAAAATTAGTGATAACCGTTGTTATTATGGTTATCTTTTTTGTAGCGGGTTACGGTTATATAAAAGATAAATCAAGAGAATTTGATGGGCCAACACAGGAAGAAATATTAAAAACATGGCCAATCTTGAATGTCATTCGCTTCATTGAACCAGAGCGATATGATGAATTTTACTTTTCAATTAGAGATTCATACCTTATTAAAGGTAAGGATGCTAAAAATAGTGCTATTATGAAAAATGTATTATCACTGAGGAAATGGTCTGATAGTCACTTACCTGAAATACTAAATTATTCTTCTGATGATGCTGTCAATGTTTTTACCAAGTATCGCGTCAAGCTTTTTAGTGGCTTATTAACTATGGATCCCACCGGGATGGAATGTTTTAAGTCATTATACCCTGGTGTACTTGGAGAGCCTGATTTAGATAGAATAGGAAAGTCACTAGGAGATAAAATGGGTCAAAAATATTATATGGAGGGTTTTATAAACTCAATAAAACAGCCCGTTAAAGCTAATAGGCTGCCTGCCTCACAAGTGGAAAAAGCGCTTACTAATATTTACATTAAATTGATAGAAAGACATGGAGATCTTGTTACTTCTGAAGACATAAAGGAATTAGCCAAGAATCCTAAATTATCATGTGAAATTCAACGTGATTTTTATGAGTTAATTTCAAAAGAAGATTCGCATCTTTCTGCTGAAATTACGCGTTATCTAAGTGGTTCTAAATAAATTATAATTAATCTTGCCCCGTAATAATTAGCGGGGCATTCCTTACATTTAACCAACAATCTCGGATGGCAACCCGATCATCTCATTAAGTGCTTCACGGCGAACGGTGGGAACAGATGCAGCTTTCACCGCCGATGGCTTCGATTCTTACTTTTTCAGCCCAGATCGCACGGTCTTTATATAATTGCTCCTCTTTTTCAAATATTCCAGATTTATCCAGCACATTTTTAATAATTTGGTTTTTTATATCTTTATTTAACTTCATGGTTATTTATCCTAATTAAAACCCCACATAATTAGCGGGAAAATGTTATTAACTAAAAATATCGGCTTCTGCGTCAGCGCCCTCGCTGATATCGTTAAAATCATCCACCGATGCAACACCGCCACCCGCGAACGCATCGCCGTCGCGATAAAACTGACCCCCAGCGAGCGACGCGGATATTCCTTTGCCGTTATTGTCGTAGGCAAAAACATTGATAGTGGCATTCACGTAACAACCAGAATATGAGCGCTCATCCTGTGCAGTTAATAGTGTGCGTAATTTGTCAATAACCAACGGGCGCGACTTGTTGCTGGTGGAAATATACATACAACCAGGATAGCCGTCATCGTTGGGTTTATCGTCACCATCACGGAAATTAAAACGCATATTATTACCGCGAATAGATTTTAAAATAGAATCCGCTTTAGCCTCCCATTTTTCAGTCGCCACTTTCAGAATCGCGGCTTCAATTTCAGCAATTAAATCTGTTCGCTCTTTTGGAATTAAAAATATTGCACGGAATTTAAAATCACCCTGACCGTTAACCTGAGTCGTCTCAAATAAATCAGGAAATGCCAAACGTACATTTGGTAATTTAATTTTCATACTATTTTGTCCATTTATTGGTTGGATATAGTTATGCGAATATATCGTCTGATATAACCGATACCATCACTTACCAGAACACGCACATTGAAATACTGCATGAGTTAGACACCAAACATATTCAGGAATTCGTCAATGCCAAATCTGAAATCGATGCTCTTCGCGCTGATGTTGCCGCTGGTCATTGCAAGCTGCGGATCAAAGCCATCTGCCCCCGTGTCTAAAGCCACAGACACATCCAGCCTGGGCAATGCAGGAACCCCACAGCTTACCGAACCAGCTAAACAAGATTATTACGATCTCCTCCGTAATGATGGCGGAGAACAGGTAGCAGACTGTATATCTGCAGGACTATGACTATATCAAGACTGAATGTTATAAGGTAACAAAATGAATGCTTAACAAACAACCTTACAGCCATAGTAACAGGGAATGCCTCACCACCTCAGACCAAATGACCTGGAGTGGCGAAGATAACATCTAACGGCTCAGAAACTAAAAATCAATAAGGTGGATGAGCAGCCCACGCCCTTTTTATTGCCGGTAAAACATTTTCTTCATAATCGGCTAAGCTACGAACATTAGGGTAACGGGTCTGTACATATTTAACTCCGTTTAACGCCATTGTTGGGGTAAATCCAAGCAGATTCAAATATCTTTCTATATTCGATAAATTAATAGGTCCATAAGCTAAGTCAGCAAATGCAGCTCTGATAGTCAATCTTCCGAATCCATCAACACTTAGGAATCTACATTGGATTAAATATTCTAGATATACGTTAAGAATATCAGCGCCTAAAGAATGAGAGGCAGAATGCTCAATAGTGGCTCGAGTACGAAGAACTGGCCTGCGTCTGACTAAGGGAAAGCTGGTTTTAAATGGATCTCGCGGATTTATTGGCATAGCGACCTCCATAAAGTATGTTTACATATACTTAATCCCATTTCTGCCCAACAACAAGCGAATAAAACTTAACAATTAATTACCCTCTGAAACTAAACACAATATTTCTGTATCCATTCACTGAGTGGCTACAGAAATAACCCATGCTGCCACCTGTTCCTATCGTGTACCCAGCGCACACGGGCTGGCGGCATTTTTTATATTTACAGGAACCAAAAACATGACGACAAAACAGAAAACGTTTTGTCGTGAATACCTACCTGGTCGATTTAAATGCAACGCAGGCAGCGATCCGAGCAGGGTACAGCCCGAAACGCGCCAGTGAAATCAGCTATCAGTTGATGAAAAAACCATTGTTATCGCGTTAATCGATAAGTTGAAACAGGGGCACAATAAACAGTTGGGTATTGATGCTAATTATGTGCTAATGCGCCTCGTTGAAATCGACCAGATGGATGTGGCGGATATTTTGGAGGAGGACCTCAGTATCAAACCATTGCCCGAAGGACCGGAATCATGGCGCCGTTATCTCAGCGGGTTCAATCTGGCTGAGATGTTCGAGGGTTGAGGTGACGAGCGCGATACTGTCGGCATACTCAAAAAAATCAAATAGCCGGACAAAGTCAAAAACCTCGAATTGCTAGGTAAACACGTCTCTGTTCAGGCATTCCGCGAGAACGTCAAAAACGAACTGACAGGCGCTAATGACGGCTCAATCGAGGTAGCTAAACGACACCCGAACAGGCAGAGGCTGCCTATAAGAAAATGATGGGGTGACGCAATGCCTGTGCCGTTTCTGTTTGATTTTCGCACCCCGGATTATAACGCGGCATTCGAATATTTTCCGATGTTTTTTTGCTCAAGGCGGCGAAAAATACGGATATCTGGTTAGCGCCGATAATAGAAACTGTGCTCCAACGGGTATGGTCAGAAACCGGTTTTTTACTGGAAAAGGCAAGAGAATATTTATATCGGAACGCCTTTAAAACACCGTAAAGAAAGCCATGTAAAAATAAGACATTGAATGTATGTTTTGAAAGGTTTAATTCTTAAGATCCTGTGTATGAGATTGGTATATAAGGTGATCATTGAAATGATCACCTTATTATGGATTAATCTGAATTAATACAGGCTCATTACTTATAATCGATAGTGAAAGTGGCTGTAGCATTAACGCTACCGGCAATGACGATATTACTGGTTTGATAATACTTTGCCTTATATGACAATGTCTTCAAAGAATTTATCACGCCAAGAGCTTGCGGTTCACCAAACTTCACAGGATTGTCTTTGTCATCTAACATCTGGATGCCGATCCCTTTTGCTGATGAGGTCGAATCAGCATTTATCACTCCATTTGTATGGGGCTTTCCCGGTTCCCAGGTAATATTCGCGTTCGGGGAGCCTTTACATTGCACATTAACCTCGAAAGAACGTCCACCAGCCGTATCACCGATATTTTTAAAGTGACTTTTTAATACGGTTCCCATCGGAACATTAACAATCGGCGTGGTTATTTCACAAGATCTTGCCGTGATGTTAAAAGAAGGGATTTTATAAGTGAAAACCGTATGCTTATTTTTAGTATCAGCCATCGTTATTATTATTTCATTGACGGTTCCTGATTGAACAGTGCTATTGATCTCAATAAAAAATTTACTGTTCAATTTTCTGTTGCTGATGCCGATCCCTCTTGAACTACCTACATTCATAGTCTGACTCACTACACCATTAGGTTGGAGTTCCCATTTAAATCTGACACCAGGAAGACTGGTTTCATAAAAGTTATTTTTAGGGGTGCCTACATTGACTCCAGTCATGGATTTTACGTATATATGCTGATCGGGTATATTGCAGCTTACCCTCATCTCGTTATTGGAGGCGTTTTTTTTGTCTGGCAAATTTTTATAGTCAACATAAATATCATCAAATCTGATTATTTCCTGCATTCTATTTGCCTTACATACTGCGGCTATACCCGGTGTTGAATAGCTTCCCGCGACAATAACAATGATTAATGCCAATAAAAAGTTATTAGCTTTAATCTGAAAGTGATTATTACGTTCAAAATTAAACATGATAAATTCCTTTTAGGTGCGGCAATCAGCAGTCAGGCGTAATACGCCTGACTTTTCGGGCAGCACTGATACATCTGTTTTTGCACGACATTGTTGGTGCTTGTTTTTTCCCCATTGTACTTTTATTTCTGCCTGTTCGGGGACCGCATTCAAATACAACTCACCGTCATCACCAACAATCCCGCTACTGTCACCGTTTGTTAATGCTGCGCTGGCACCGAAAGGCACAGGTTTGCCGTTGTAACGTAATGTCACCAATATACGGTGCCCTTGACGGATACGAAAATTGGCAGCAACCACGGCCCCGCGAGTCGGTACAATGTGTTGCACTGAATTGTCAAGATCAACACCATCAGCCAGCATTTCGGTATCCAGGGCAATCCGGTTGTAGGTATAAGGTTCGATCGACGGGATCACGGCATAGCCACGTGAATCCGTTTTAATTCCACTGTGATTTAAAATTTTTGTTTCGGCTGCTCCGGCTGCTTTGACCAGTGCTACGGTTTCACCTAATGATTGAGAAAACGTAATGCCGTCTTGATGGGCGACAATACCGCCAGACAGCCCGTAGTTAAGTGATTGGCTATTATCACTGTAGCTGTAGCCCAAATTCACACGGCCAGAAGAATGGCTATATTCCAGCGAAACACCACCGCTCGTCCCTTCCATATTGTTGCTGTGCTCTCCGTGGATACTATATGACAAGGTATGATCGTCCAATGCGCTGCCACTAATTGTCAGTTGTTGGCTTCCTCGACTGTGGCCATTTCTATTCATGCTGTAAGTTACCCATCCATTAGGCAGCCACTGATCCAGGGGAATAGAAACAGTAAACGATGTCTGTATATCCTTACTCTTAATGGATTTATGATTGGCGTCGTAGGAAAGGTTCAACCCATAACTGATCCCTGCAAGGTTAATGTTGTAACCTGCAGATAATGACTGGTTGGTGCCTTGTTTTCCCCAGTAATCTTGCTGATAGGCAGACACATAAATATTGCCAAAATCCCCCATCCCTTGATTTAAGGTTAGCTGCAATTGGCTACGCTTATTCTGGCCGCGGCCGGCTTCTTTTCTTACTGAATATTCATTCGCTTCTGCAAATGAATAGTATTCTGGGGTGGAATAGCGATATCCAGCCAATGTCAGGGATGTTCCCGTTGCCTCGATACTTTTCGTATATTGGATTCGGTACGATTGCCCTTGTTTATGTTTATTCTCATGCAACCAGGCATCTGCTTGTGTCATATCCAGAGAAATCGCCCCAAAATTACCTAAACCAATTCCCAAACCCGCGTTAAACGCCCGGTAGTTTTCTGCTACCTGAACACCAGATAGCAAACTTAACCGATTAGAGAGTCCATAGATAAATGTCGCTTCACTAAAATAAGGTTTATCAGTGTTGGCGTTGGAATAACGGTAGCGCCCCAAGGTAACCTGATATTTTAATTGTCCTTCTCGTTGCATCACGGGTACTGATGAAAATGGTTGCACAAATTTACGCTGTTGCCCGTCTTTTTCGGTGATTGTGATATCCAAATCACCCGAGCCGGAGGTGGAATAAAGATCCGTAATAACGAAAGGCCCCGGTGGAACATAGCTTTCGTAAATAACGTAATTATTTTGGCGGATTGTTACGCGCGCATGGGTTTGAGCAATACCTCGGATAATTGGCGCAAATCCACGCTGGCTGCTGGGCAACATTAAGCTATCGGATGTCATAGAAGCCCCGATAAATGGCACGCTTTCAAATATATCTCCGTCAGTAAAGGTTTCGCCGAGAATTATTTGACTTTTTAGTTCTGGAATGTCCCGTTGGATGTAACTGTTAATAGATGAAAAACGACTCTCACCTTGGTTTTTTTCAGAATTATACTCATAAACCGATTGATTCCTTATACGCCAGGCTCCGATATTGATTCCGCTTTGTAAATTTAAAAAATAACTTTGATTTTTTGTGTTTTTATTATCATTCTCCGAACCACTAAAATTATAGCTCATTAAAAAGGCTGACTCTCCATGCTGCCATAAATGTGGTGCTACAGTATCTTTGGCTTGATTATCCAAAGCTGCTTGTGGAATGCTGATATCCAGACGTTGCCCATAGAAATCAAATGAAGTCGATGCCTGCAGAATATATTCGCTAATATCATCAATAACTTGTTCAGGAGAGAGTTTCATCAACGCAGGAAAAGCGGACATCTTCACACCAAACTGTTTTAAATTATCAACCGTTAGTTGTGGAGACAGTTTTCCATTTTCCAGTTTAATAAAATTAACCTGTTTTGTTTCTTTCTCTTCCCCGTTAAGAAATATGTTCACCTGATACTGACCTGGTAATTGACCACCGGGGAATGAAAATACGCTTAAATCAATCGCCGATTGAGTTTCATCTAACTCCAATGCTGATAAGCGAAAATAATCCTGTGCCGTGACGGGTAATGATAACAATACGGAAAAACATAAAATAAAGATTGAAAGCAAATATGTTGGCATAATTGTGCCGCTACTCTTTTTATATTTAAAAAATATGATTTTTCGTTCCCAATATTTAACTTTTATTTTCTTTTTAAGGCAGGTTTTTAATAACTTCTTTACTTATACCGCCATGACTGTTGATGCTATTCCAGCTAACTAAGCCTGATGATTCAGATGGCAGAACGAAATGTGCTACACCATGCGGAGGGATCATATCCGTACCCGTCAGGGGCTTACCGGCCACTTTGAGCTGCCCGATGGTTACGTAATAATTACTGGGGTTTCTGACCTCAAGTTGGTGACCAATGCGATGAAATGTCAGCATCTTATAAGCTTCTTCAGAATCACCTTCAATGCCTTCAGGCCGATAAAACAATTTAATTCGGGTTTTCACCGCAATTAATAAAGTATTTTGTTCGTTTTCTTGTATAGCAGGAATAGACTTTACATTAAGATAAAAAACCGATTCCCTATCTTCAGGTAAATTACCGCCGATACGGACAATACGAAGAATACTTTCTTTGTCAGCATCCAAACGAAATAGCGGAGGCGTTACAATAAAAGGCGCTTTTTCTCCTTTTGAGTCAGCACTGATAAACGACTGAATTAAATAAGGCCGGCTTTCGTCAGCGTTTTTCACCGAAATTGAAGTTTCTTTTTTATTTCCTTTATAAATAACACGGGTTCCACCAATAGTGACACCCGCCCAGGACGGAAATATAAAAAATAATAAAAATATGAGCGTTATTTTTTTTGTTAACATATACGATATAAATATTTTTTTTATTTTATCTTTCATTATTACATGACTGCTTATGATGTTAATAGCTCCTGGCCGCAGCCATAAAAATACCTCTGCGGCTAGGGAATAGATAATTAATTTTTATTTGTAATTTATATTAAAATTAAGTGTGGCATCGGCCTTGCCAGCTCTGACGCTTTGTCCATTAGATACATAAGCCACTTGTAAAGGTATTTCCATATCAGCCTTGTCGATTGTAACTCCTGGCAGCTTAGAAGAGGAAGAAAGATCTATCAGCACACCTGCGTTGTTATAAATACCAATGCCAATTCCGGCTGCAGCTGTTCCAGAAGATCCATCTAATGCTAATAGCCTGTTATCGGTGGAATCCGGTGTATTTCCAGAAAGTGTGACTTCCATGATAAGCGGTGTGGTAGTCACAGGACAGCCGGTTAATTTAATACTAAAAGGCTTTTTGCTCCCTGTAATTTCAGATCCTTTTTTTCCGATATCGCTCATGTGATATGTTCCCATATTTACAGTATTGCCAGAAACATCACTATCACACGTTGATTCTATAATATCCCCGTGGAATTTTACTGATCCCGTTGTTACCGGAAAAGCCGCATAAGAAACACTACTTACTGAAACCAATATTGCAGCAATAAAAGATGAAACTAAACTATTTTTCATTCACACATCCATAACAATCATAATATGAAACTACTTATTATGTATAACGCAATATAATAAAGTGCCATAACAAAAAGATTTTGAGCACAGATTTTTGTGCGCAGAAGAAAAATTTACCTTATGTATCAGAAAAGATCAACAAAACGATCGGTAATCACGATCAATTGCCAATATATTGATAGGATTTATCAATCAAAGGGAAATGAAGAATTTGCGGGAAGCTTTTTTACGTAAGCGATAATTTTTTCTTTTTCTATCAAAAGCATATCGAGGAAAATGGGGTTGCGTACCGGTTCGGTTTGGTCACAATATCAGCAAATGACTTT
The DNA here is from genome assembly GCF_037265215.1 of Xenorhabdus griffiniae. NCBI lineage: Bacteria > Pseudomonadati > Pseudomonadota > Gammaproteobacteria > Enterobacterales > Morganellaceae > Xenorhabdus > Xenorhabdus griffiniae. Next base: position 1,942,426 of record NZ_CP147737.1, read on the forward strand.
TATCGTAATAATGATAATCGCTTTTTAAAAAAACATAATCAATATCAAATTAACACTTTGGAGTCATATACGCATTAAACTTCAAGTTGCAGCTTGCAAATCAATGTGATTGCTTATATTTCCTCCGCGTAGCGGGGTGATATAAAACGCATCTTGCAGTTAGATTGGTATAACTAAAAAAGTGAATATATCGGAACTATCACCGAGGGACTATATTCCTTTAAAAGCGCGTTAGTATAATGAGAATTATTTTCTTTTTTATCAAGGGGGAAATACAGATACACAGAAACAGACCCCTTATCACTGTCAATAAACCAAGAGGTCTGTAGAGCTTACTGCTTAGGCAGTAACCGAATGATCAAACGCTGATCTTGTGGCCTGATAGCGCTGAATGACGACGGGCTTGGCCGTCTGCACCATAAAAAGAAGGGCTGTGGTGAGTTTTCAGAAAAGCGATCGCTTTACTATTTAACGCTATATGTTGTTCCAGTAAAAATCCGTTATGTGAATTTAAATCACGGATGTGTTCAACAGATTGACTAATTTGACTCCATAAGACGGCTAGCCTTTTATGGTTAGCATAAGGAGCATTTATTTTTAGCGTGTCATTTAACTGCTGGCGTTTTCGTTCAGCATGATCGAGCGCTGAAAGCAAAAATGTCTTTTGTTCCGTCACACGATGTAAATGATTCACTTCAATAAAGCCTTCGCTCAATATGCGCTGTTCTTCTGCCATAGTTTGCGAAAGCAAATTTAAGTGCGCGCTTTGCTGTTCAAGCAAGAGTTGAAGTTCTTCCATTTATGGCTCTTTAGATTGGGTGTTTATTTATCATATTCCATGTTTTCAAGGGCCTCCCTAAATAGAGCATCAGCAATTTTACCGCTGTCCATCGTTAGGGTTCCCTTTGCAATGGCTTCTTTCAGTTGTTGTACTTTCTGGATATTAATATCCTGACTGCTTGGCTGAACGAGCTTTTTCTGCGCTTCGCTCAGCTTAACTTGTGTATCTGCGCTTTTTTCTGCAACAGCCACAATTCTGCGAGTGCTCTGAGCACCTTCATTGGCATTGCGCTGTTGTAAAGCAGCAATAGCCAGTAGAGGTTGAGTGCGTTCAATACTCATAATCGTAATCCTTTAATCAGGCATTATTTATTTGTCTTAGGTAGCAGGCGATATACCGCTGGCATGCCTGTAAATCATGGTCTGTTGGTTATATCGGCGTGAAGAAGTAAAACTTTAGCCATTTATAACATCATTTTTACACTACCATTTTCTTGAGCTTCACCCGTAATGACCTGTCCAGAGTTCAGGCGGACACGGATATTATCAAAACTCGCGGCGTTGTTAATCGCTTTTCCTTCATAACGCACCTGAAAATGGTGCCCATCTACGGTGACAACCACATTTTGCCCGGCTTGAATTGCCCAGGGACGCCGGATCATATTGCGTGTGATGAATTGTCCGGCAGGTATGTTGCGCAGCGCAATACCATTTTGTATGGCTTTGCTGTTACGGATTATGTCGTTTGGCAGCTTATCTAAGGAACCTGTTTTTACTTGAAAATCTTTTATTGTCAGGGCTGTATTGCGGCTAATAGCCCGCTTAGAAACCAAATAAGGGCCGATGACATTGACATAAACCTGAATAAAACGGCGTTGCTGACCACAAGTCACAGGTACAGAAAGGTTACCCCAATTTTTGTTGCTAAGTAATGGTTGTATTTCAGGATGTTCACAAACCGGCCATTGTTGTTCGGGCGTTTTGATCTCCACTGAAACCTGATGATTTGATGGGCGATGGATCTGCCTGAAATAGCCATCTATTAATTGCGGTATGTTGTTTCCCCAAGCGGCAGAACTGCCGAAAACAAAAAATAGATTAAGGAAAAAGGCAAGGAACCCGATAAATTTTAGTGCAGGCATTTCACCACCTTAAATCCTGTTAGCGAGCCATGATTACAAAAAATATTCAGCACCTGTTGGATGTTATGTAGTGTAACTCGATTGATTATTCGTTAATGGGATAAATAGCAATTCAATTTGTTTCTATTCTTCGAATTACCTTTTTCTTCTCCGTTTATTCTGTTAGCTGCTTGGGGCTTATCCCCGACAGAACTAACCCGAGGGAGGAATATGCTCGATAAATTAGATGCCGCTTTTCAATTTCGACAAGAAGCGCTGGCGCTCCGCAACCAGCGGCAGGAAATTTTGTCTGCCAATATCGCCAATGCGGATACCCCTGGCTATCAGGCGCGTGATATCGATTTTGCTGCTCAACTGAAAAAAGTCATGGCACATGGTCGTGTAACGGGGAATGGAATTGGGCTATCTCTGACTTCCGATCGACATATTCCCGTTCAGCCTCAAAAACGTCTGGAGATGGATCTGCTGTATCGGGTGCCATACCAGACCGCCATGGATGGAAATACCGTTGACATGGATATAGAACGCAGCAATTTCGCAGATAACAGTTTGAAATATCAGGCTGAACTCACGATGACCAATGCACAAATCAAAAGCATGATGTCAGTTCTACAGTCACAAGGATAATGGGAATGTCTCTACTTAGTATTTTTGATATTGCCAGTTCGGCGCTTTCTGCTCAGTCTCAGCGACTGAACGTTAGCGCCAGTAATATGGCGAATGCCGACAGTGTTGCGGGGCCGGATGGTGAGCCATACCGTGCCAAGCAAGTGGTCTTCCGTGTCGCCGCTCCCGCAGGCCAAGAGGTTGGCGGTGTTCGCGTTAGTGAAGTTGTGGATGATCCTTCACCTTTCCGTCTTGAATATCAGCCTGGCCATCCACTGGCCGATGAAAAAGGTTATGTACGTATGCCGAATGTGGATGTTGTTGGAGAAATGGTCAATACCATCTCCGCTTCCCGCAGTTATCAGGCGAACGTCGAAGTGCTAAATACGACCAAATCCATTATGTTGAAAACGCTGACACTAGGCCAGTAACAGGAATATCGTTATGGGAATTACCGCTTCTGTTAATGAATCATTGGATAATTCAACCGTCGGTGAACTGGCTAAGTTGACCAACCGAGAATTGCAAAGCAGTGGTGATATTAAAGATAACTTCTTGAAGATCTTGGTTGCTCAGCTCCAAAACCAAGATCCAACCAACCCAATGCAAAACAGTGAAATGACTTCACAGATTGCGCAGATCAGCACGGTTGAAGGGATTGAGAAGCTCAATAAGACGCTGGGTTCCATTGTCGGGCAAATGGACAGCAACCACACGATGCAAACGGTCGCACTGATTGGCCGAGATGTCATGGTGCCCGGCAATGAGATTTTGCTGGGGGCTAGTGAAAACAGTGCAACCCCAATCGGCTTTGAACTAAATCGACCCGCCGATACTGTCAAAGTGACCATCAGAAATAAAAGTGGCGTAGTTGTTCGGGAGATGGAATTCAATAAATTGGATCCCAATTCATCTGAATTTTTGGGTGCCGGTGTACACAGCTTCGGATGGGATGGTAAAGACGCAGACGGCAATGTAGTGGAACAAGGCGCTTACAACTTCACCGTTTCCGCAAGCCAGCAGGATCAAGCGCTGATGGTCAATGCCCTGAGAGCTGCCAAGGTTGAAGGTGTTGTGCGGCAAGAGAATGGCACGAAATTGGATTTAGGGCTGGTGGGTACGGTAAACATGGACGAAGTTCGTCAGATTCTTTAATTAAACGGAGGACATATGGCTTTTTCACAAGCGGTCAGTGGCTTAAATGCTGCAGCAAGCAACTTAGACGTTATTGGTAATAATATTGCAAACTCGGCAACATACGGATTTAAATCCAGTTCTGTTGCTTTTTCCGATGTGTTCAGTGGCTCAGATGTTGGGTTGGGCGTGAAAGTTTCTGGCATGGTGCAGAACTTTAAGGATGGTTCAATCACCAAAACCAATGATCAATTAAATATGGCGATCACCCAGGGCGGTTTTTTCCGTATGCAGGATACCAACGGTAATATTTTTTATTCCCGTAATGGTCAATTTAAAATGGATGCTGATCGTAATGTGATCGATATGCAGGGCATGAAATTGACGGGTTATCAAGCCATTCAGGGTAAAGATGGTCCTGAAATTCAACAAGGTGCCGCACCAGGGCCAATTTCGATTCCCACAGACATGCTGGCTGCTAAGGCGACGACAGAAGTTAAGATGAAGGCTAACCTGAATTCGATGCATGACAAGATCGATACGGCAGCTAATCCATTTAAACCGGATGTGAAAGATACTTTTAACTACAGTTCCGGTATCTCGGTATACGATAGCCTCGGCAATGAACATAATGTCAATGTGTTCTTTGTCAAGACAGATGATAATCAGTGGGATATTTATGCCCTGGATACTTCTGTTAAGAATGCGGTAGCTGAAAAATTAAACAAAAAGGGCAGTGTGAGTTTTGATGGTAATGGTAAGCTTGCGGCACCTACAACGGCTGACAACGTATTTGCTTTCGCTATGCCAGCCTTGAATGGTTCTAATCCGGCCACAATCGAGTTTGACTTTAACGGTAGCAAGCAGCAGAGAGTCAAAGAAGATTCCATTTCTAATCAAAAGCAAGACGGTTATGCGGCAGGTCACTTCACCAACTACCAAGTTGAGGGGGATGGCAAAATTTACGGTATTTATTCTAACGAGCAGAAACAAGTATTGGGACAAGTCGTACTGGCGAACTTCTCCAATCCGGCAGGCTTAGCTTCTCAGGGTGATAACGTTTGGATCGAAACCGGTGCATCCGGTAGCCCAGTGGTCGGCACCGCAGGTTCAGGTAACTTCGGTAAGTTGATCAGTAGCTCATTGGAATCATCAAACGTTGATATGAGCCAGGAGCTGGTCAGTATGATTGTCGCCCAGCGTAACTACCAATCTAACGCCCAGACCATCAAAACGCAGGATCAAATTCTGCAAACGCTGGTCAGTATGCGTTAATAGGCTCAGGCGGATAGCTTTATGGATCACGTCATTTATACCGCTATGGGCGCTGCGCGCCAAACGCTGGAACATCAGGCTGTCACAGCCAACAATCTGGCTAATGCGTCAACACCAGGCTTCAAGGCCCAGCTTGCTGCCCTGCGTGCCGTACCTATTGAAGGTGAAACCTTGCCGACACGCTCGCTGGTCGTTGCCTCTACTCCTGGCATGGATAGCCGTCAAGGTCCTATGAATTACACTTCTCGTCCGTTAGATGTGGCAGTCGGACAAGGTGGCTATTTGGCTGTCCAGCTTGAAGACGGGACAGAAGCCTATACCCGCAACGGCAGCATCCAGATTTCACCCGAAGGGCAACTGATGGTACAGGGGCGTATGTTGATGGGCGAAAACGGGCCGATTGATGTCCCGCCGCAGGCTGAACTGACCATTGCGACAGACGGTGCCATCTCTGCCTTGATTGCCAGCGATCCTCCCACTTTGTTGGGCCAGATTGGCAAGCTGAAAATCGTTAAACCAGAAGCTAACCAAGTCGTGCGTGGTGATGATGGTTTGTTCCATTTAACGCCACTGGCGCGGGAACAGCAGGGCAATGAATTGGCGGCCAGCACTGAAGTGAAAGTTATGCCGGGTGTACTGGAAGGCAGTAATGTGAATCCAGTAGAAAGCATGGTGAACATGATCGCCAACGCGCGTCGCTTTGAAATGCAAATGAAAGTCATACACAGTTCCGATGAAAATGCACAGCGGGCTAACCAAATTCTCGCTATGAGCTAATCGGGAGGGATAAATTCATGATCCGATCTTTATGGATTGCCAAGACTGGGCTGGATGCTCAGCAAACCAATATGGATGTTATTTCTAACAACTTGGCAAACGTCAGCACCAACGGTTTCAAACGCCAGCGTGCGGTGTTTGAAGATTTGCTCTATCAAACCGAGCGTCAGCCGGGCGCGATGTCGTCTGAACAGACAACCCTGCCATCAGGTTTGCAGATTGGTACGGGCGCTCGACCGGTAGCCACCGAGCGGCTGCACAGCCAGGGTAACCTGGCGAAAACCAATAGCAGCCAGGATGTGGCAATTAAAGGGCAGGGCTTTTTCCAAGTCCAGATGCCTGATGGCACCATTGGCTATACCCGTGATGGTTCATTTCAGAAAGATCAGAATGGTCAGCTGGTTACTGTGGGTGGTTTTCAGATAGTCCCTGCCATCATCATTCCAGATAATGCCACGAAGCTTAACATTGCCAGTGATGGTACTGTCAGTGTAAACGTGCAAGGGCAAAATGCGCCTCAGCAGATTGGGCAACTGACATTGACCACGTTTATCAATGAAAGTGGGCTGGAAAGCATCGGTGAGAATTTGTATCTGGAAACCAACAGTTCTGGCGTGCCAGTAGAAAATGCACCGGGCATCAATGGCGCTGGTGTGCTCTATCAAGGCTTTGTCGAAACGTCTAACGTCAATGTGGCGGAAGAGTTGGTCACTATGATCCAGGTGCAGCGAGCCTATGAAATCAACAGCAAGGCAGTATCAACTTCTGATCAAATGCTGCAAAAGCTGACTCAGTTATAACCTAACCATTAATGGTGGGGGAACACGTTCCTCCACTATTTCTACGATAAACTTAAGAGCATAGAAGATGGATACAATGCCCGTTGCCGAAAGCCATGCTAAAAACCATGTAGCTTATGGCTCCACTGGTTTACGGAAAAACCAGAGAAATAAGTGGCGTATCAGCATATCTGTGGCGGCACTAGCACTGACATTAGGGGGTTGTGCTTATATGCCGCACAAGCCACTGGTAGAAGGGCAAACAACCGCAAAACCCGCCGAAACGCCTGCTCCAACGCCAAATGGTTCTATTTTTCAAACGGTTCAACCAGTCTATTACGGCTATCAGCCACTGTTTGAAGACCGCCGTCCACGCAATATCGGTGATACGCTGACGATTATCTTGCAAGAGAACGTCAGCGCAAGCAAAAACTCTTCAGCCAATGCCAGCCGCAATGGAAAAACCAGTTTCACAGCGGCTTTGACACCTCGTTTTTTACAGGGATTGATGGGCGGTGAAAAAACCGATCTGGGTATGGAAGGCAATAATGAATTTGGCGGCAAGGGGGGGGCGAATGCCAACAATACCTTCAGGGGCACCATTACTGTGACTGTGGATAAGCTGCTGGCCAATGGTAACCTGCATGTAGTGGGAGAAAAACAGATCGCCATTAATCAGGGGACGGAGTTTATTCGTTTCTCTGGTGTTGTTAACCCGCGCACGATCACGGGCAACAATTCGGTGAGTTCCAATCAAGTTGCTGATGCCCGTATTGAGTATGTTGGTGATGGTTATATCAACGAAGCGCAGCATATGGGTTGGTTGCAACGTTTCTTTATCAATATCTCACCGTTTTAAAAGAGGATGGTCAGGATGAAAAAATTAGTCGCCAGCCTTTTTACGTTTTTGTTGGTGCTGTCTGGTATGTTCACTTCTGCCAGTGTCTTTGCTGAACGTATTCGTGATTTGACGACGCTTGAAGGAGTCAGGGATAACGCGCTGATTGGTTATGGTTTGGTTGTTGGGCTGGATGGAACGGGTGACCAAACCATGCAGACGCCTTTTACTACCCAAAGCCTGAGCAATATGTTGTCACAGTTAGGGATCACTGTACCTGCTGGGACAAATATGCAGCTTAAAAACGTCGCTGCCGTGATGGTGACAGCAAAACTGCCACCTTTTGCACGTGCAGGGCAGAACATTGATGTTGTCGTTTCCTCGCTGGGTAATGCCAAGAGCTTGCGTGGCGGGACATTGCTGATGACACCATTAAAAGGGGTGGATAACCAGGTTTATGCCTTGGCTCAGGGTAATATTCTGGTGGGGGGAGCCGGTGTGAGTGCCGGCGGTAACAGTATCAAAGTCAACCAACTTGCGGGTGGCCGGATCTCCAATGGTGCGGTGATTGAACGTGAATTGCCAACCCAGTTCGGACAAAAAGGCACACTGAACCTGCAATTGAATGATGATGATTTTGGTCTGGCTCAGAAAATCAGTGATGCGATCAACCGATTGAAAGGCACAGGAACGGCGACGCCGTTGGATTCCCGCACGGTGCAGTTGCGCTTGCCGATTGAGAACAGCGAACAGGTGAGGTTTCTGGCTCAGGTGCAGAATTTGCCTATCCGCGTGGATGCCGGTGATGCCAAAGTGATTTTCAACTCCCGAACGGGTTCCGTGGTGATGAACCGCAATGTGACCTTGGACAGCTGTGCAATTGCTCATGGTAGTTTGTCCGTGACCGTTGAACGTCAGATCGTGGTTAACCAGCCCAATACGCCGTTGGCGGGAGGCAGCACTGTCGTAACCCGTAATACGGGGGTTGGTATTCAGGAGCAGGGTGGTGCATTGCAGCAGCTGAGTGCCAGTGCAAATCTGACACAAGTTGTGCGTGCGTTGAATGCGCTGGGGGCAACACCAACCGATTTAATGTCGATTTTGCAGGCAATGGACAGTGCAGGTTGTTTGCGGGCGAAATTGGAGATTATCTGATGAATGACTTTCTGACGATGTCCAATGCAGCTTACGATGTTAACTCATTGCATTCACTGAAAGCTAAATTGTCACAGGAACCACAACAAGGGCTACGGCAAGTAGCCCAACAATTAGAAGGCGTCTTCGTTCAGATGATGCTGAAAAGTATGCGTTCCTCGTTGCCGCAGGATGGCATTTTAAGCAGTGAGCAGACGCGCTTTTACACTTCGCTGTACGATCAGCAAATTGCTCAGGATCTCTCCCAAAAAGGCTTAGGATTTGCGGACATGATCGTTAAGCAATTCTCTCATGCAAATAATGTCGTAAATAATGTGCCAGATGAATTAGCCAGCACGGTGCCGATGCCGCTGGATAATGAAATCTTGCAAACATTACCGAAGCAGGCATTGGAACCATTTATGCGTCGGGCGATGCCGACGCCTGACTATGTGTCTAAAAACCCATCTTCGGCGAATGGCTCACCTCAATACAGTTCAGCCCCACCAAAATCATTGCCGATGCACGGCGCCAGCTTTGTTTCCATGCTTTCCTTGCCCGCTCAGTTGGCAAGCCAGCAAAGTGGCATTCCTCATTTGTTGATTATTGCTCAAGCAGCGCTGGAATCCGGTTGGGGGCAGCGAGAAATTCTGACTGCGGAAGGTAAGCCAAGCCATAATTTGTTTGGTATTAAAGCAGGAAAACACTGGAAAGGTCCCGTCACTAATATTATGACGACGGAATACATTGATGGTGAGCCGAAGAAAATGCAAGACAGCTTCCGCGTCTATAGCTCTTATGCGGAAGCGATAACGGATTACGTCAAGTTACTGACAGAAAATCCCCGTTACACCAAGGTTGCACAATCAACAACGGCGGAGCAGGGCGCGTATTCCTTACAAGAGGCTGGATATGCTACCGATCCAGGTTATGCCCAAAAATTAGTGTCATTGATCCAGCAGCTAAAAAGCACCGGCAAGCAAATGGCAAAAGCCTATACCTATGATATCGATAACCTGTTTTAAGGGAATCAATTCGCTCAAGAATCAAGGTATTTTGCCGATAACTGTAGCAGTGCATTACCTCCCACGATGGAGGCATAACGAAAACGTAAAAGGATCTACACATGTCCAATAGTCTTATCAATACTGCTATGAGTGGTATTAATGCTGCGCAAGTGGCAATGGGTGTCGTGGGTAATAACATTGCCAACTCTACTAAGGCCAAAGAATATCACCGACAGACAGCGGTAATGTTGCCGGATAGCGGTAGCATGTCGCCGGTTGGTTTTATTGGCAATGGTGTGAATGTTAATTCTATTAACCGCCAATACGATGAGTTTATTAGTCAGCAATATAACACTGCACAAACCAAGTATGACGAATTAGATACATACAATCAGCAAATCTCCCAGGTTGAAAATCTGCTGGCCGATAAGGCAACTAGCCTTTCCAGCTTTATGGAAGACCTTTTTAAGGGCCTGAGTACGCTTGAAAATAACGCGGAAGACCATGCGGCAAGAACGACAGTACGGGGAAAAGCTGAAGGTTTAGTTAACCGATTTAAAGAAGCTGATCAAACGCTCCGTAAGTTAGACGAAGGTATCAATCACCAAATTGATCAGCATGTTGCCGCAATCAATAAATATGCGGAAGAAATTGCCTTTCTGAACGATGAAGTTTCTCGTATGCGTGGCGCAGGAAACGCTGAACCGCTGGCTTTACTGGATAAACGTGATCATACGTTGTATCAGTTAAATCGGCTTGTTGGTGTAGAACTGACTAAGCAAGATGGTGGCGTTTACAACGTCTCATTTGGCGGTGGCATGTCACTGGTATCTGGCAGTAATGCCTATCGGTTGGAAGCGATCCCATCCAGTGCAGATAGCAACCGTGTCACGCTGGGCTACGATAATGGCACAGGGACCAGAGAGATTGATGAACGCTTTGTCTCGCAAGGAAAGTTGGGCGGTGCATTACGTGCACGTAGTGAAGTGATAGAGCCAACCCGCAATCAATTAAACCAATTGGGATTAGTGATGGTGGATCGATTCAATCAGGTCCAGAGCGGTGGCTTTGATCTGAATGGTAAACCCGGTATTAATTTCTTCAATTTTGCGCAGCCAGCAACCATTGCTAACAGCAATAACAAAGGTACAGCTGAAATTAAAGTGGAATATGCAGATACCACTAAAGTCAAAGACAGTGACTACACCATCAAATATGAAGGTGGAGATTGGAAAATACAGCGTGTCGCTGACAGGGAAATGATCTCTGTAACTAAAAATGGTGATACGCTGGAATTTGACGGTCTGAAAGTCGATATCAATGCGACGAATCCACAGGATAATGATCGGTACATACTGAAAACGGTCAGTAGTGTCATCTCTGCATTGGAAGTCAATATTAAGGATTCTTCTCAACTGGCAACGGCTGGCGCCAAAAATTCTGGGCCAAGTGATAATGAAAACGCGAAGAAATTCACCCTCCTACAAAAAGAAAAGCTTATTAATGGTAAAAATACCTTGACTGATGCTTATGCTTCGCTGGTCAGTACGGTGGGGAGCAAGGCCAATAGTTCTAAGCGCAGTCTGGAGGCTCAAAATATCAGCCTAGAGGCGAGTTTCAAAGCCCGTGAGCAGGTATCTGGTGTCAATATGGAAGAAGAATACGGCGAGCTGCAACGTTTGCAGCAATACTATTTGGCAAATGCTCGTGTTATCCAGACTGCATCAACATTGTTTAATGCCATTCTGGATATCCGTTAATCACTAGTGGCAAAAGAGAAGAAGGAACTGATATTGTGCGTGTAAGTACGAATCTTTTATACAGCCAGAAAATGAATGGGGTTTTTGGTTCCCAGGCGAAATGGATGCAATATGGTGAACAGTTATCCAGTGGGAAACGTGTTATCAAACCCTCTGATGATCCGTTGGCTGCTTCACAGAATATTATGGTTGCTCAATCTGAGGCGAAGAATCAGCAATTTGTGACGGCTCGTATCTTTGCCAAGAACACGATGTCAACCCAATTGAGCACTATCGATAGTGTTGTCTCGGTGACACATAATATTTTGGAAACATTAGTCGCGGCGGCGAGTGCACAGAGCGATCATGATCGTGAGTCTTATGCCCAGCAATTAGATGGGCTTAAACAGCAATTGCTGAACCTTGGGAATAAAACCGATGGCAATGGCCGCTATATTTTTGCCGGTTATAAGACGGATGTTCCACCTTTTGCAGCGGATGGCAGTGGAAAAGTTCACTACAAAGGTGGATATGAAGCGATAAGCCAAAGGGTGGATGACAATCGTTCCATGGTTATTGCTCATACTGGGGAAAAAGTCTTTTTATCGGCAACCTCCAACCCGATTAAAGAGCCTGATGGCAGTGCAAGTGAATCCGATATTTTTGCGTCTATTGATTTTGCTATCGAGGCGCTTAAAAGGCCATTTACGGATGCCAGCGAAACAGAAAAAGGGGAATCGCTGAAGCTAATTGACAAGGCTAACCGAGGTATACGTAATAGCTTGAATAACTTATCCTCGGCGCAAGCCGTGTTAGGGCTACAGCTTCAGGAAATGGAGCAACTGGATGCGTTAGCCAGTGAACGCAGCATAGCCAATAAAGTTCGTATGGGGGAATTAGTCGATGCGGATGTTCTCTCCACCATTTCCGGCTATCTTCAGGAACAGGTTGCATTACAGGCTTCCTATAAAGCTTTTTCTGATTTAAAAGGTATGTCTTTGTTTGAGATGTATCGTTAACTAAGATTGATATATTTCAATATATTACCTGAAAACTAAGAAGCCCTTTATATACCAATCTAACTTCAAGATGCGTGTGATTTCTCCCCGAGAAGAGGAGGAGAAATCACGTTTCATATCGTGTTGTAAATGGCAGCCTGAAATTTAATACGTATAGGGTTTTAATTATTTATTCTTAACATACTCTTGCATTGCTTTGGCATGATAAGCGATATGATCTTCAATAAAGCTGGCGATAAAGTAATAGCTATGATCATATCCTGGCCGAAGATTTATCGTCACGGGATAACCGGTTTTATCGCAAATATCTTGCAACAAATGGGGGCGTAACTGTTCATCCAAAAAGTCGTCATTGAGGCCTTGATCTACCAAGATAGGAAGCGGTTCTTTCGCATTTTTGATCAGTTTCACCGTATCATATTGTTCCCAATCTGATATATCTTCACCAAGATAGGCTGAAAATGCTTTTATTCCCCATGGAACCTGGCTAGGGGCCACAATGGGTGAAAATGCTGACACACTGCAATAACGTCCTGGATTTTTCAATGCAATGGTCATTGCGCCATGACCACCCATTGAGTGTCCACTGATTGCTCGTATATTCGTTACTTCGAAGTGGGTTTCAATCAGGTTGGGGAGTTCTGAAACAACATAATCATACATACGATAGTGGGAAGCCCAAGGATATTTCGATGCATTGAGATAAAAGCCAGCACCTTTGCCAAGATCATAGGCGGGATCGTCAGCAACCTCATCACCTCGTGGGCTGGTATCTGGAGCCACAATAACGATACCCTGTTCAGCAGCATAACGTTGCGCACCTGATTTTGTAATAAAATTTTGCTCGGTGCAGGTCAAACCAGAAAGCCAGTAAAGAACTGGTAATTTTCTTTCTTTAATCTGAGGGGGTAAGAAAATTGCAAAACGCATCTGGCAACCCAAAACGTTTGATTCATGTTGATAGACATCTTGCCATCCCCCAAAACAGGCGTGATGTTCGATTCTTTCCATGACCTCCTCTCTAAAATTATTTGTTACAGTGATTATTTTATTACTTGTCAGAGACCGTGTTGGCTGGCAACACGGTTTTCTGTCAACGATCCAAACTGAATCAGTAGTAAATGACGGTTCGGATTGATTTACCTTCATGCATCAGATCGAAAGCCTCATTAATGGATTCCAGAGGCATCGTATGGCTAACAAAAGGTGCCAGTTCGATTTCACCTTTCATTGCTTTTTCTACCATTCCCGGCAACTGGCTGCGTCCTTTTACGCCACCGAAAGCGGTACCTTTCCATGTACGTCCGGTAATAAGTTGGAATGGTCGGGTGGAAATTTCCTGTCCAGCACCCGCGACACCGATGATGACTGATTGTCCCCATCCTCGGTGTGCACATTCCAGAGCGGCACGCATGACATTGACATTACCGATACATTCGAAAGTATGATCAACACCCCATTGGGTCATTTCCAGAATGACCTGCTGGATAGGTTTATCGTAGTCATTGGGATTGAGGCAATCAGTGGCACCAAATTGTCTGGCCAGTTCAAATTTAGTTGGATTGGTATCAATGGCAATAATGCGTCCGGCCTTTGCCTGGCGAGCGCCCTGAACAACGGCCAGACCAATCCCACCCAGTCCGAAAACGGCAACAGAATCTCCCGGCTGCACTTTGGCTGTATTGTGTACGGCCCCGATACCCGTAGTGACACCACAACCCAACAGGCAAACTTGTTCATGGTTTGCCGTTGGATTTATTTTTGCCACGGAGACTTCAGCAACGACAGTGTATTCACTGAATGTAGAACACCCCATGTAGTGATAAACAGGTTGTCCATTGTAAGAAAAGCGTGTTGTGCCATCTGGCATGAGGCCCTTGCCTTGCGTTTCACGGACTGCGATGCAAAGGTTTGTTTTCCCAGACTGACAGAACTCACATTTACCACATTCTGCCGCATATAATGGAATGACATGGTCACCGGGTTTGACACTTGTGACACCTTCACCCACTTCGACTACGACACCGGCACCTTCATGCCCCAGGATAACGGGGAATATGCCTTCAGGATCGCTACCTGAAAGGGTAAAGGCATCTGTATGGCAGACACCTGTATGGCTGATTTTTATCATTACTTCACCGGCTTTTGGTGGAGCAACATCAATTTCGATAATTTCGAGTGGTTTGTTTGGCCCAAAGGCAACAGCAGCACGTGATTTCATATAATCCCTCTCTGATTTTCTGCACGGAATATTTTAATGCTTCTATTTGTCTGGATATTATCCGTATCGTTTTATTTTATTTTTGAGCTATGACTAATCAATCAATAAAAAATATTTATACGCATCAATATCACTATCATTATGTAATATCGCCGGTTCTTGGAACTAATTCAATCTTAATAAAATTAGAGAGTCTGTGTTTTTACAAATAAAATCGAAGTTACCATATGGATTTTTACTAAATATTTTTTGTTCTCGGTGTTTGATTGAGAGGATATGCTAAGTGAACAATTTTCATTTTTTACTCCCTTTAGTAAAAAGTGAACAGTAAGGATGTTTTTCATATTCATAGATATTTTCATAAACTCCTCTATACCAATCTCACTTCAAGATGCGTGTGATTTCTCCCCGCAAAGCGGGGGGAGAAATCAGGTTTCATAGCGTTGTCAATTGAACTTAAACAGAGGAATAATGTCTTTTGTAAATTATTTAAAATAAAATGATAACTTTTATTGAGACCTGCTAATAATAAGCCCATCGACTAACCCATTTTATATCGTTCTATAAAAATCATTGAAGATGATATATCAATCGCCTTGCAAGATGCGTTTTATAATTTGCAAGCTGCAACTTGACGTTGGATTGGTATAACCGCCCTTACCAAGTAGCTCTATATTCTGATTTCAAATCATGGAGGTTTAATGGCTGAATTCAATTCTCAACCCATTAAATTTGCTTATTGGGTACCAAATGTTTCAGGTGGATTGGTTATAAGTAAAATCCCGCAACGTACCAACTGGGATCATACTTATAATCGCAGTCTGGCTCAAATCGCCGAAAGTGTAGGTTTTGACTACGCATTGACCCAAATTAGATTTACTGCTGGATATGGTGCTGAAAACCAGCATGAATCGATGACTTTTTCGCAAGATCTGCTTTCGGTAACCAATAAATTGAAAATCATTGCTGCCCTTTTACCTGGGCCCTGGAAACCGGTGTTGGCCGCTAAACAGATAGCAACAATCAGTCAACTTTATGGTGCCCGTATTGCGGTTAATATTGTTAGCGGTTGGTTTCGCGGTGAATTTAAAGCGATTGGTGAACCGTGGTTGGATCATGAAGAACGCTATTTACGTTCTGAAGAATTTATCCGTTGCTTGAAAGGGATCTGGTCACAACCTGCGTTCAGTTTTTCTGGTGATTTTTATCGTTTTCATGATTATATTTTAAACCCCAAGCCACAGACACCCTTACCGGAAATTTTTCAAGGAGGGAGTTCCAGAGCTGCCAGAGACATGGCTGCGCGCGTTTCTGATTGGTATTTTACTAATGGCGGCAGTGTGGAATATATTCAAAAACAAATCGACGATATCAGAGCTAAGGCGTTATTGAATCATCATCAGGTAAAAATAGGCGTTAACGGTTTTGCTATTGCCCGTGATAATGAGAAAGAGGCTCGCGCAGTATTACAGGATATTTTAGATAATAGTGATTTTGACGCAGTGAAAAGTTTCCATCATGAAGTGCAAAATGCGGGAAATGCATCACCAGAAAAAGAAGGAAACTGGGCAAAATCAACTTTTGAAGATCTTGTGCAGTATAATGACGGCTTTAAAACCAACCTTATTGGCACGCCATTACAAATAGCCCAACGAATTATTGAATATAAAAAAGTTGGCGTAAACCTGATGTTGCTTGGATTTTTGCATATGCAGGAAGAGCTAGAGTATTTTGGCAAAAATGTCATTCCACTTGTTAGAGAATTGGAACAACAAGCCGATTGAATAACGATTTATTGATTTTAAACGACAGTTTGAAATCTATTGGCTATATATCAATTTAACTTCAGGATGCGTGTGATTTCTCCCCCGCTAAACGGGGGAGAAACAATATGTATCTTGAAGATTGAAGTGAGATCGAGATATCAGATCATCCATTCAACTGACTAAGCTTCTCAATATTCTGCCATAAGCGGGTTACCCATTGCTTGACATGGGGGGCAGACAATAGGGTCATATGATTGCCGGGCACAACGATCGTATCGAGTTCTGCCACCAGAAGGCGCCATTGAGTTTCACGAGTTCTCCTTTCATCCTTATCACCTTCCTCGGCGTTAACCAGATGGACACGTCCCTCATAACGATCACGAGGAATATAACTGGTGTTCAGATTAGCCTGCATAACGTGAACAATCCCTTGCAACAGCGATATTGGTGTTTTGGCCGGGAAAAGACCTGCTTTGATCAGGGCACTGTGCAGATATTGAATTTGTTCGTCCGCTGACAGGTTAGCAAAATCTTGCCTGCTGAGCGGAAGCGGCTGATTTAATATCATATTATAGATATCGATCAACTCCATGATTGTCTCAATACGGTTGACTGACTTGAGGGCACTCCCTTGCTGGTCAGGCTCATCGGTATCAATAAGAATCAGATCGGATACCTGTTCTCCTTCCGCTTGCAATTGCAAGGCGATTTCAAAGGCAATCCAGCCGCCAAAAGAGTGGCCTAGCAGGTGATAAGGGCCATGAGGTTGGATTTGCCGGATATTTTGGATATAGGCGCGGGCCGCGCCTTCAACACTGCGGTAAGGGGAATGATGTTCAATCATGAACCCACGTGCCTGTAAAGCGTATACCGGAAGTTGTGCTGGGAACGATAGGGCCAATTCGAGCAAACTGGACGGGCTGGCACCGGCACCAGGCAGGCAAAAGATCGGCGATACAGATGGCGTGCCTTGCTGGATCATAACCCGTGGATCGAAGGAAGGCATATCCGGTAAATTTTCAGTGATTGAATCCACGATTTGGTTGAGCAGGGGCGGGTGCATAATGGAAAAATGCGTCCCGCCGATAGGGTGGATCACTGAATCGTGACCGACAATGCCATGCCAGCCGTGCCAACTGTCGTTGTTAACTAACTCCTCCGCCGTATAGAGGTGGACAGGTAAGGCGGATTTTTGCGCGATGTACCCCTGACCAAGCTGTGAAATCATCTCGGCGGTATAGACACGCAGAAGAATATCTTCGCGTGTGATACCTGTCGGCAACCACTGGCGTTCGATACAGTGATTAAGTACCTGTTCCACGTTACTGAGATGGTGCAGCTCTGCCAACGCTTTCTCATCGTCAATCATCTTTTGGGTATACAGTGTGTGAATAATGAGTTCTATTCGTCTTGCTTCCTCGTTTACCGATGAGTCGACAGTTATTGAGGGTACACTATTCTCTTGGTGGAAATGATTATAGGAATCGATCATACCGAGAAACTCGACTGTTTCACCGTCACGGGTTAATTGTCGGGCTATTTCATAGGCAATCTCCCCGCCAATCGACCAGCCCATCAGACGATAAGGCCCTTGTGGTTGGAGGCGGTGAATGGCCTGAATATGGCAGGCGGCAAGTGCTTCAAGCGACTCTGGAGGATGTTCCAATGTATGAATACCAAGTGCTTGTAAG
The DNA here is from genome assembly GCF_037265215.1 of Xenorhabdus griffiniae. Lineage (NCBI taxonomy): Bacteria > Pseudomonadati > Pseudomonadota > Gammaproteobacteria > Enterobacterales > Morganellaceae > Xenorhabdus > Xenorhabdus griffiniae. The sequence goes on from NZ_CP147737.1 coordinate 1,960,334, forward strand.
GCGTAGACCGGAAGTTCAGGGGGTAACAGGGTAGCCAAAGGAGAATATACCAAGGGATCGCCGGAAGTTTCGTGCACTAAGAATAAAGGCCGCAAAGTACCTGTCGGACTGAGTGGGACAGGATTTGCATCAAATGGGGATACGGGCACGACAAATGGTTCCTTAACAGTCAAGGCCAGATCACATAAGGTTGGATGGGCGAACAGGGTGGCCAATGAAACCTGCATATTTTGTTCGCGCATGTGATTCAACAACTGTATAGCGAGCAGAGAATGACCGCCAAGCTCAAAGAAATGGTCATGACGGCTAATCCTCTCCAGTCCTAGTAAATCTTGCCAGATTTTGGCCAAAGTGATTTCTGTCTTATCGATGGGAGACGCATAGCCCCGCACCGCGAAAGCGGACTGATCGGGAACAGGTAACGCCTGCCGGTCGAGTTTACCGTTAGGGGTGAGCGGGAACGTGTCTAACGTAACAAAGGCACTGGGCAGCATATAGTCGGCAAGATATTGGGCGAGTTGCTGGCGCAGTTCCACAGGCACTAATTCACTCCCTTCTTGCGGTAACAGGTAAGCGACCAGTCGTTTTTGGCCGGGTTCATCTTCGCGAGCAATCACCACTGCCTCACGTACACCGTCACATTGCGTGAGTCTGGCTTCGATTTCACCCAACTCAATGCGGAACCCACGTAGCTTGACCTGAAAATCATTGCGGCCAAGGTATTCAATATTGCCATCCGGTAGCCAGCGGCCGAGGTCACCGGTTTTGTACATGCGAGCATCAGGTGTCGTTGAGAATGGATCGGGAACAAAGCGTTCCCTTGTCAACTCAGGGCGGTTGAGATAGCCGCGAGCCACACCGGTGCCACCAATATAAATTTCACCGGCAACACCAAGAGGCAGCAACTGGCATTGTGTATCCAGAATATAGATCTGGGTGTTAGCCATTGGCCGACCAATGCTAGGCTGAGACAATGCTGAACTCACCGGACAGAAGGTGGCATCTACCGTACATTCTGTTGGCCCATAAACATTGATAAAGCGAGTCGTTTCTATTTCTTGCAGTCTGGACCACGTTGAAGGAGGAATACTGTCACCACCGATCAGCGCCAGCTTAGGTTGATAGCCGGCACGAGTTCCCAGTCCGGCCTCTAACAGCCATTGTAATTGAATGGGCGTACAGTCGAACATGTCCACAAGGTGGCGTGCAAAATAGCGCCAGAGTTGCTGGCTATCGGCACGGATCTCTTCAGGCACGATGATCAATGTATGACCTGAAAGTAACTGAAGCCAGATTTTCACCGAGGCATCGAACACAATACTGGCATTCATAGCGATGCGACATGGTGGGTTAAGGGCAAGCGCTGCATTCAAGCCGGTATGAAGATTGATGACATTCCGGTGTGCCACCATCACGCCTTTGGGCTGTCCTGTCGAACCGGAGGTGTAAATCACGTAGGCCAGATGGTGTGGCGTGAGTCCCAGTGTTTGAGCATCGGGATTGTTTTCAGATCCCTTATCAAAGAGAGCGGGGGACTGAATATCGAGTAAAATGTCAGGCAGGGCGCAGTCCAGCATGTCAATGAATGCAGACTGGGTAAGCAGGGCTACCGGTGCAGCATCATCGATCATGTAAGCCAGACGTTCAGCCGGATAGGTTGGGTCCAGTGGTACATAGGCTCCGCCAGCTTTGAGGATAGCCAGTAATCCCACCATCATCTCCAGTCCACGTTCAACACAGATAGCGACTCGATCATCAGGACGTACCCCCATGGTAATCAGATGATGCGCCAGACAATTGGCTCGGCGGTTCAGTTCATGGTAGCTGAAAGACAAATCACCGAAGACAACAGCGGTGGCGTCAGGTGTGCGGGCTGCTTGTTGCTCAAACAGTTCATGGATCAGGATACCTTGTGGGAAATCAGTCTTGGTGGTGTTGAATTCAGCCAGTAACTGCTGGCGTTCAGCGGCAGGCAAGATTGGCAGATCCAAAACAGGCTGCTGGGGTTCGTTCATTAGGGCTTCGACCAGATTGCCGATGGTAGTGACCAAATAATCCGCTATCCGGCCAGAGTCAATTGTGGTGACGGACTTGATTGATATGCTGAACGCTTCCCCAAGGTCATCCACAGAGAGGGTCAATGGGTAGTTAGTTCGTTCCTCAGAAAGCAACAGACGGATGCCATCCCAGACAGTATCATTCGTGTTTGGTTGGCTATGGCGATAATTCAGTAAGGTACTGAACAGCGGCATTGGTTGTGCTACACCACTGCACCGTTGTGCCAGCGCTAACGGGGCTTGCTCATGCTCCAATAAGGCGGTCAGATTATGGTAGGTATCTTGCACGATGTCTCGTACCGTGCGTCCGCCCAAAGTGATACGCAGGGGCAGGGTGTTGATAAACATTCCCAATATGTGGTCAGCTCCAGCACCACCTTGCAGACGACCTAAAAGTACGGAGCCAAATACGACATCATCGCGGCCACTGGTTTGTGCCAGCACTTGCCCCCAGGCCACATGGAACAACACACTGGGACTCACACCTATATAACGAGCCTGAGAGCGGATTGTCTTCGCCAACGTGGGATCAAGCAGAAGACGATGTTCGTCGATACCACTATTATCGTTGGGTACGTTGAGTATCCCAAAGGGTGCCGTAGGTTCATCAATATCAGCGAGTTGGCTACGGAAATAGGTTTCATGCTCTGCCGCTGGCACACGTAATGTTTGAGCAATAAAATTGCGGTAGGGCAGCATAGTGGGCAGTGTTTTTGCATTGCCCTGGAGTATCTGAGCAATTTCCGCAAAAATCAGCTCCAGTGTCATATGGTCACTGACCAGATGGTGGAAACGCAAAGCCAGCAGCCATTCATTTTGTACCGGATCATGGACGATATCGGTAGCAAAAAGGGGCGCTCGGTTCAAATCAATTTGATGCTGGCGCGGATCAGTGTAATCCTGTAACTGCGCTGGAATATCAACCGTTGTGGTGGGGATTAACTCATGGATAGTCAGCGGAGCCTGACGCCAGACCACTTGAACCGGCTGCTCCAGTCCTTGCCAATAAACGGCCGTACGCAGGATATCATGGCGGTTGATAACCTGTTGCAAGGCATCCAGAAAGTTATCGAGACGAGTACGGGTATCAAAAGCAAGTAAACTTCGCAGCAGATAACTATCCCCTTGTGCCTGCAACAGATGATGGAACAGTATCCCTTCCTGTAAGGGAGACAGTGGATAGATATCCTGCACATTCATTGCGCCGCCTGAGATCTGTTCAACGATAGCATCAATTTCGGTTTGGGAGAGAGAAACCAAAGGCAGCATATCGGGCGTAATGGCGGTACAATTTTCGGGGATACGATTGGGTGGCACGACAAAGGTGTGGCTACCATACTGGATTGCTTGCGCCATATCGGTGAGAACAGGTGAGGAGAATACACTACGAACCTCGAGCTGCCAGCCCAGATTACGTAGTTCTTCGACCAGGCTAACAATCATCAGCGAATGGCCGCCAAGTTTAAAGAAATGGTCATGGCGACTGATCTGCTCTAAGCCTAAGAGTTTTTGCCAAATCTGTGCCAGAGCGATTTCTCTCTCACCGACAGGGGCTTCGTAGTTACGGGTCACGACCGCCGATAAATCGGGAGCAGGCAGAGCCTGACGGTCGAGTTTACCGTTAGGGGTGAGCGGGAACGTGTCTAACGTAACAAAGGCACTCGGCAGCATATAGTCGGCAAGATATTGGGCGAGTTGCTGATACAGTTCCGCAGGCACTAATTCAACACCTTCCTGCGGTAACAGGTAAGCGACCAGTCGTTTTTGGCTGGGTTCATCTTCGCGAGCAATCACCACCGCTTCACGTACCCCGTCACATTGCGTCAGTTTGGCTTCAATTTCCCCCAACTCAATGCGGAAGCCACGTAATTTAACCTGAGCATCGTTGCGGCCGAGGTATTCGATATTGCCATCGGGTAGCCAGCGGCCGAGATCGCCGGTCTTGTACATACGGGCGTCTGGTTGCGAAACGAAGGGATCAGTCAGGAAGCGCTCGGCGGTGAGTTCAGGCCGGTTCAGATAACCGCGCGCCACACCGGCACCGGCAATATAAATTTCCCCCGTTACGCCGCGCGGAACAGGCTGACCGTGTGCATCCAGAATATAAATCCGGGTATTGGCGATCGGACGACCAATCGGTGGTGGATTATCCGCTGCGGTGGCAACACAGGGATAGAGTGTGGCACAGACCGTGGTTTCCGTTGGTCCATAGGCATTAAGCATTTGCCTCCCGAGTGACCAGCGTTTGATCAGGGTTGACGGACAGGCTTCGCCTCCCACCAGTAAAGTTTGCAGGGTATCGGGCAGGGAATCCATCGCGGCTAACGCAGTGGGTGACAAGAGAACATGGCTGATGGCCTGCTCGGTTAAGTAGCGAGACAGTATGGTTCCGGGCAAGAGATCAGCCCGTTTGGCCAAATAGAGACGCCCACCTGCCATTAAGGCCATGCAAGATTCCCAAATACAGGCATCGAAACTGTTTGAGGCAAACTGTAAAACGCGACTGTTGACGGTGAGTGCCAACGTATGTTGCTGGGTGGTGATTAAGTTGCACAGGCTTTGGTGTTCAATCATCACCCCTTTGGGTTGACCGGTCGAACCGGAAGTATAAATAACATAAGCCAGATGGTGTGATGCTAAATCCAATGCCTGCGCGTCTGGATTGCTGGTGGGTTGGGTTGACAGGCACGGTTCAGGGTTATCCAGCAAGACGGTGGGTAGGGTGTTAAACTGAACGAGCCACTCTGACTGGACCAACCCTGATTGGGTCAGTAAAGCCACCGGAGCGGCATCTTCCAGCATATAGGCCAGTCGTTCGGACGGGTAGGCCGGATCAAGTGGCACATAAGCTCCGCCCGCTTTGAGGATAGCCAGCAAGCCGACCACCATCTCCAGGCTGCGTTCGGCACAGAGGGCGACCCGATCATCCGGATGCACGCCCAACGCAATCAGATAATGGGCCAACTGATTGGCACGGTGGTTTAACTCACCATAGCTCAGTATCTGGTCTTCATAGACAACGGCAATCGCTTCGGGGTGCTGGATGGTTTGCATCTCAAACAATTGGTGGATCAACGCCTCTTGGGGGAAATCGGTTTGAGTCGTGTTGAAATCTGCCAGCACTTGTTGCCGCTCTGCCGCCGGTAAGATAGGGATATCCTGTATCGCTTGTTGTGGGTTGTGAATTAAGGCATCAACCAAACCGCTGATGGCAGTTGCCAGATAGGTGGTGATCCGTTCCGGTGCAATTTCACTGACAGTCAGCGCCGTGAGTTGGAAGCCGTTCCCCAAATCATCCACTGACAGGGTGATGGGATAGTTAGTGCGTTCCTTTGCGGTCAAAATACGTATGCCTGCCCAAGTAGTGTCAACTGCCTCGGTTTCACCCTCTGCCGTTTCATTCGAAGGGCCATGACGATAATTGAACAACGTGCTGAACAGCGGCATAGGTAACTCCACGCCACTGCACTGTTGTGCCAGCACCAATGGAGACTGCTCATGCTCCAACAAGGTGGTCAGGTTGTGATAGGTATCTTGCACGATGTCTTGTACCGTGCGTCCAGTCAGAGAGATACGCAGGGGCAAGGTATTGATAAACATTCCCAGTATTTGGTCAGATCCCGCGCCACCTTGCAAACGTCCCAGAAGTACGGAGCCAAATACCACATCATTGCGGCCGCTAGTATGGGCCAATACCTGCGCCCACGCGACATGAAACAACACACTGGGGCTGACACCGAAGCGACGCGCCTGAGTACGGATGGCTTTGGCCAGATCCGGTGCGATAGAGAGATGGGCCTCAGTAATAAGGTCGTTGTCAGTTTGTACCTTAAGTATCCCAAAGGGTGCGGTGGGTTCATTAATATCAGCTAGTTGGGCGCGGAAATAAGCCTCGTGGTCGGTGGTGGGTATGCTCAAAATTTGGGCGATAAAATTACGGTAAGGCAGTACCGTTGGCAGCTTCTCCGTCTTGCCTTGCAAGATAAGCGTAATTTCCGCCAAAATCAGCTCCAGTGTCATATGGTCACTGACCAGATGATGAAAGCGCAGCGCCAGCAACCATTCATCTTGGGCCGGATTCGGGGCGATATCAGCAGTAAAGAGAGGAGCCTGGTTCAAATTGATACGGTGCTGGCGTGGATCGGTGTGAGCCAGTAACTGCGCTGGAATGTCATCCGCCGAGGCAGGGATGAATTCACGGACAATCAGTGGTGCCTGACGCCAGACCACTTGCACCGGTTGTGCCAGATCTTGCCAGTAAGCGGCGGTGCGCAGGATATCATGCCGATCGATGACGTGTTGCAGCGCCGCTAAAAAGGCATTCAGGCGCTCACGGGTATCAAAAGCAAGTAAACTTTGCAGCAGATAATTATCCCCTTGTGCCTGTAACAAATGATGGAACAGGATACCTTCCTGCAAGGGAGCCAGTGGATAGATATCCTGTACATTGCCTGCGCCGCAGGGGATCTGCTCAACGAGGGTATCGATCTCAGCCTGAGAAAGAGAGACTAAAGGCAGCATATCGGGCGTGATAGCCGTACAATCTTCGGGGATACGGTTGGGTGGCACGACAAAGGTGCAGACCTCACGTTGGATAGTCTGAGCCATATCGGTAAGGACAGGTGAGGAGAATACGCTGCGAATATCGAGTTGCCAGCCCAGCTTACGTAGCTCTTCGGTTAGGCTGACAATCATCAGTGAATGGCCGCCGAGTTCGAAGAAATGGTCATGGCGGCTGACCTGTTTCAATCCCAAAAGTTTTTGCCAGATTTGAGCTAAGGCGATTTCTGTCTCACCGACAGGGGCTTCATAGCCGCGAGCAACAACCGCCGATAAATCGGGCGCTGGCAGAGCCTGGCGGTCGAGTTTACCGTTAGGGGTGAGTGGGAAAGTCTCTAAAGTGACAAAGGCACTGGGCAGCATATAATCCGCGAGGTGCTGAGTCAGTTGCTGACGCAGTTTAGCCGGAACCAGTTCAGCCCCCTCTAACGGCCGCAAATAGGCCACCAGCCGTTTCTGGTCTGGCTCATCTTCACGGGCCAGTACCACGGCCTCGCGCACACCGTCACATTGGTTGAGTTTGGCTTCGATTTCTCCCAGTTCAATGCGGAAGCCCCGTAGTTTGACCTGAAAATCATTGCGGCCAAGATATTCGATATTGCCATCGGACAGCCAGCGGCCGAGGTCGCCGGTTTTATACAGACGGGCATCAGGTTTTGAAGAGAACGGATCGGGTAGGAAGCGTTCAGCCGTGAGTTCAGGGCGATTCAGATAACCGCGGGCGACACCCACCCCGCCAATATAAATTTCCCCCGCCACGCCCATTGGAACGATTTCCCCATGGGTATCCAGAATATGGATTTGGATATTGGCAATAGGCTGTCCAATCGGCACGTGCCCGATATAGCAATCCGGCACACACTGCCAGGCCGTGACATCAATAGCCGCCTCGGTGGGGCCATATAAATTGTGCAGTGCACTGTGAGGCAAGTGGGACAGACAGTGTTGTTGTAAGGTATAAGGCAGTGCTTCCCCACTGCATAAAATTTGGCGCAGGGAAAGGCAGCGGCCGGCCGGAATGTAATGGAGGAAAATTTGCAACATGGACGGCACAAAATGGATCGTCGTGATGTGGCGGTTTTCTATCTCTTCCAATAAATAGTGTGGTTCTTGGTGGCCGCCGGGACGAGCCATCACTAATTGGGCACCAGACATCAGGGGAAGGAAGAATTCCCAAACAGAAACATCAAAACTAAACGGCGTTTTTTGTAAGACGCGATCGTGTGGGGTTAATTGGTAAGTCTCCTGTGCCCAGAGTAAACGGTTAACCACACCGCGGTGCTCATTCATCACGCCTTTGGGCTGCCCCGTGGAGCCAGAAGTGTAGATAACATAGGCCAGATGACGGGATGTCAGCCCCAGCGCCTGCGCGTCTGGATTATCAGCCGGTTGGGCGGCCAGAAACGATTCAGGGTTATTCAGGATCTTATCCAGCAAGATCACCGGCACGGTGCTGTCAAGTTTATCGCATAATGTGGCCTGCGTCAGTAAAACCACCGGTGCCGCATCGTCCAGCATATAGGTCAAACGCTCAGTGGGATAAGCGGGATCGAGCGGGACATAAGCGCCACCGGCCTTGAGTATGGCCAGTAGCCCCACTACCATCTCCAGACTGCGTTCGACACAAATGGCTATCCGGTCGTCATGGTGGACATCCAGCTCAATCAGGTGATGGGCCAGACGATTAGCATGACGGTTCAATGCTTCATAGCTGAGAGACTGATCGCCACAAACGACGGCGGTTGCATTGGGTGTTTTTGCCACTTGTGCTTCAATTAATTGATGGAGCAGTGTCTCTTGCGGGAAATCAACTTGGGTGGCGTTAAAACCGGTGAGCAGTTGTTGCCGCTCTGTCGCTGGTAAGATAGGAATATCCCGAATCTTCTGTTGCGGATTGTGAACCAGAGCATCGATCAAACCGCTGATGGCGGTCGCCAGATAGGTATTAATTCGTTCTGGTGCAATTTCGCTGACAGTCTGCGCCGTGAGCTGGAAGCCGTTCCCTAAATCATCCACTGACAGGGTGATGGGATAGTTAGTGCGCTCCTCTGCGGACAAAGTCCGTATGCCTGTCCAAATGGTATCAACCGCCTCTGTTTCGCCAGAGGGGCTATGACGATAATTGAGCAAGGAGCTGAACAGTGGCATGGGCTGTTCCACGCCACTGCAACGCTGTGCCAGCACTAACGGTGCCTGTTCATGTTCCAGCAAGGCAGTCAGATTGTGATAGGTATCCTGCACGATGTTTTGTACTGAGCGCCCGTCCAGCGAGATACGCAGGGGCAGGGTATTGATAAACATCCCCAGTATGCGATCAGCCCCAGCGCCGCCTTGCAGTCGACCTAAAAGTACGGAGCCAAATACCACATCATCACGGCCGCTGGTGTGGGCTAATACCTGCGCCCAGGCGACATGGAACAGCACACTGGGACTGATTCCCAGCCGACGCGCTTGAGAGCGAATTGCCTTCGCCAACGTAGGGTTAAGCGGGAGACGATGTGTGTTGATGACACTATTATCGCTGGGTACGTTGAGTATGCCGAAGGGGGTGGTGGGTTCATCAATATCCGCCAGTTGATCACGGAAATAGGCTTCATGCTCTGCTGCTGGCACACTTAATGTTTGGGCAATAAAGTTGCGGTAGGGCAGCATGGTGGGCAGTGTTTTTGCATTGCCCCGTAGGATCTGGGCAATTTCCGCTAAAATAAGCTCCAGGGTCATATGGTCACTGACCAAATGATGGAAACGCAAGGCCAACAGCCATTCATCCTGTAGCGGATCATGGGCGATATCGGCGGTAAACAGTGGGGCGTGATTCAGATTGATACGGTGCTGACGCGGATCGGTGTAAGCCTGCAACTGTGCTGAAATATCATCTTGCGCAGCAGTTGGGGTAAAAATCTTGATATCCAGTTGTGCCTGACGCCAAACCACTTGAACCGGTTGTTCCAATCCTTGCCAGAAGATAGCGGTGCGCAGGATATCATGGCGGTTGATAACCTGTTGCAAGGCCGTCAGAAAGCTATCGAGGCGATCACGGGTATCGAAAGCGAGTAAACTTCGCAGCAGATAATTATCTCCCTGTGTTTGTAACAGATGATGGAACAGGATCCCTTCCTGCAAGGGGGCTAGTGGATAAATATCCTGTACATTACGGGCTCCACCGGAAACGGTATCAACGATGGCATCGATCTCGGCTTGAGAAAGCGAAACCAGTGGCAACATATCGGGGGTAATGGCCGAACAGTTTTCCGGAATAAGGTTAGGAGGCACCACGAAAGCCTGAGTGTCATGCTGGATAGTTTGGGCCATATCGGTGAGGATCGGCGAGGCGAACACGCTGCGGACATCAAGCCGCCAGCCCAAATTGCGCAGCTCTTCAATCAGACTGACAATCATCAGCGAATGGCCGCCGAGTTCGAAGAAATGGTCATGGCGGCTGACTTGTTTCAAATCTAAGAGTTTTTGCCAAATCTGTGCCAGAGTGATTTCTATCTCACCTATCGGCGCGGCATAGCGGCGGGCGACGACGGCTGATAAATCCGGTGCCGGTAGCGCCTGACGATTAAGTTTGCCATTGGGGGTGAGCGGGAACGTTTCTAACATGACAAACGCACTGGGCAACATGTATTCAGCAAGATGCTGGGTCAGTTGCTGACGCAATTCAGCCGGCACCAGTTCAATCCCCTCTCGTGGCCGCAGATAGGCCACCAGCTTTTTCTGGCCGGGTTCATCTTCGCGCGCCAACACGACCGCTTCGCGTACGCCGTCACATTGGGTGAGTTTGGCTTCGATTTCCCCCAGTTCAATACGGAAGCCCCGTAACTTGACCTGAAAATCATTGCGGCCTAAGTATTCAATATTGCCATCGGGCAGCCAGCGGGCCAGGTCGCCGGTTTTGTACATGCGGGCATCTGGCTCTGAAGAAAACGGATCGGGCAGGAAGCGTTCGGCGGTGAGTTCAGGGCGATTGAGGTAACCGCGGGCCACGCCCGCTCCGCCAATATAAATTTCTCCCGCTACACCACGAGGAACGGGTTGACTGTGGGTATCCAGAATATAAATCTGGGTATTCGCGATCGGGCGGCCGACAGGAATAGAACGAGTAACATCAATGGGAGACGTAATCTCGTAGGTAGTAGCAAAGGTCGTGGTTTCTGTTGGACCATACCCATTTATCAGGTGGGCGGGTTGGGACTCAGACAATTGTACCTGTTGTATCTTCCTCGGCTCGAGCACATCGCCACCGGTAAGCAGGTAACGCAATTGTCCAAACAGGGGGCTGAGGCTATCGAGATATTCGTTGAACAAGCCCACCGTTAACCAAAGGGCGGTGACTTGTCCCTTGATCAGTGTAGCGCAGAAATATACAGGATCGAGCAGCACGGATTGCGGGACGATATGCAGGCGTGCCCCGTTGAGCAAGGCAGACCAGATTTCCCAGGTCGAGGCATCAAAAGCGATATTGGCACAATGGGCCACACAGTCGCGGGCACCGATATCTGCATACGCGTTGTTGATAACCAGTCGGTTGATACTGCGGTGCTCGACCATCACGCCTTTAGGTTGCCCTGTCGAGCCGGAGGTATAGATCACATAAGCCAGATGGCGTGATGTTAGCCCCAATGCATGGGCTTGCGGGTTGTGAGTCGGTTGTGCCTCGAATAACGTTTCCTGCGCATCAAGCACAATAACCGGCACCGTTGCAGGGACGCTGTCGCGCAGTCTGTCGCATTGTGCGGTCTGGGTGAGTAACACCACCGGGGCGGCATCGTCCAGCATATAAGCCAGCCGGTCGGTGGGATAAGCCGGATCGAGCGGCACATAGGCGCCACCGGCCTTAAGGATACCCAGCAAGCCCACGATGGCGTCCAGACTACGTTCAGCACAAATCGCTACCCGATCATCCGGCCGCACGCCGACAGTAATCAGGTAATGGGCCAACTGATTCGCCCGATGATTTAACTCACTGTAGCTCAGGGTCTGGTCTTCATAGATGACCGCAATACGGTCGGGATGCTGTGCCGCTTGTGCTTCAAACAGCGAGTGAATCAACGTGTTTTGCGGGAAATCGGCCTGAGTGGCATTAAAATCCACCAGCAGTTGTTGCCGTTCTGATGCGGGCAGCATCGGTAACGTGGCAATAAGTTGGGTGTCATCCGCCACTATTGCAGCCAGCACGTTGTTGAAATAACCCACTATCCGCTCAACGGTAGCGGCATCGAATAAATCGGTGGCATATTCCAGCTCACCGATTAAACCGGCTTCGGTTTCACTCAGTGATAAGGTTAAGTCAAAATGTGCACTATAATGCTTCTGGGTAATCGTCGTCAGTTGCAACCCCGGCAGAGTCAACTCTTGGGCTGGGGTGTTGTTTAAGGCCAGCATCACCTGAAAGAGCGGATTGTAGCTTAAACTGCGTTCAGGCTGGAGCGCTTCCACCACTTGCTCGAAGGGCAGATCCTGATGGCTATAGGCGGCCAGCGCCCGCTCCCGCACCTGGGCCAGCAAATCTGTCACACAGAGGTTATCATGGCAGGAGATACGCAAGGCCAGCGTATTAACAAAGAACCCCATCAGTCCTTCCAGTTCCTGGTGGGGGCGGTTAGCGACGGGGGTGCCAATAACAATATCATTCTGTCCACTGAGCCGAGCCAATACGAGACTCCAGGCACTGAGCACCGTCATAAACAAGGTAGTATGATGACGCTGTCCAAGTTCCTTCAGTGAAGCCAATAAGTCTGCATCAATGTGCACTGGCACTTGGTTGCCCGCATAGGTTTGTACTGCCGGACGTGGCCGGTCGGTTGGGAGGGTGAGTAAGGCCGGCGCGTCAGCAAGCTGGGTACACCAGAAATCACGTTGTTCTGTGAAGGTGGTGCCTTGTAACTGCTCCTGTTGCCAGACCGCATAATCAGCATATTGAATTGGCAGGGGAGGCAAAGGATCAGGCTGGCCGTCAAGGACTGCACGATAAAAGGTGACCAGTTCTTGCACCAGCACACTGATGGACCAGCCGTCAGTGATAATATGATGCAGGGTCAGCAACAGCACATGCTCGTCGTCGGCCAGTTGCAGCAGTTGACCACGGATCAGCGGGCCTTGGGCAAAATCGAAAGGCGCCTGTGCTTCGCTATCGGCGAGTTCGGCAACACGCTGAGTATGCAAAGCGGGATCGAGCAGGCGCAGGTCGTGGCAGGACAGGGCAAAACCAATGTCAGCCGGATCGATATGCTGGCAGGGCTGGCCTTCTACCAGGACAAAACGGGTACGCAGGCTTTCATGGCGGGCAATCAGGCGATCCAGTGCTGCTTTCAGCACCGAGTAGTTGAGCTGGCCAGTGAGGCGTAATGACACTGGCAGATGATAAGCCTGACTGGCTGCCGGATCGAGCTGGCTGATAAACCACAGCCGCTGCTGGGCAAAAGAAAGTGGCAGGGGCTGATGCCTGTTCGCGGGTTTAATGAATGCCGGTTGCTGTTGCCCCTCGCGGGCTTTCAGTTGTTCTTCAAGTTTTTTCTCCAGAACCGCACGTTTCAACTCATCGATATTCATATTGATCTTCGTCATTATTTACTGCCTCCGCGGGTCTCTTTTCCGCTTAAAATGGTCATCAATTCTTCTGCTGACAGTGAGTCAAGATCGTTTTGAATTGACTCAAGTTCGTCTCCCCCTACGACATTCATTTGCGCTGAGAGAATGACGTTGGCTTGCTCCACTAATGTGGTGGAAGTGAATAATGCCGTCAGAGGGATACTGACCAAGAATCTGTCTTGTATGCGGGTTATCAATCTGACGACCATCAGCGAATGGCCGCCAAGTTCGAAGAAATGGTCGTGGCGACTGACACTCTCCAGTCCTAGCAGGTCTTGCCAGATTTGGGCCAACGCGGTTTCTATCCTGCCATGTGGGGGTTCATAACCCTGGGTTGCCACGGCAGATGAATCCGGTGCAGGCAGGGCCTGACGGTCAAGTTTGCCATTGGGGGTCAGGGGGAAATCCGTGAGCGTGACAAAGGCACTGGGCAACATATAGTCAGCGAGATGTTGGGAGAGTTGCTGGCGCAGTTTAGCGGGCACCAACTCAACCCCTTCCTGCGGTAACAGGTAAGCGACCAGCCGTTTCTGGCCGGGTTCATCTTCGCGAGCAATCACCACCGCTTCGCGTACCCCGTCACATTGGCTGAGTCGGGTTTCAATTTCCCCCAGTTCGATACGGAAGCCCCGCAGTTTGACCTGAAAATCATTACGGCCAAGGTATTCAATATTGCCCTCGGGCAGCCAGCGGCCGAGATCGCCGGTTTTGTACATGCGGGCATCAGGTTGCGAAGAGAACGGATCGGGCAGGAAACGTTCAGCCGTGAGTTCAGGCCGGTTCAGATAACCGCGCGCCACACCGGCACCGGCAATATAAATTTCCCCTGCCACACCACGAGGAACGGGCTGGCCGTGTGCATCCAGAATATAAATTCGGGTATTGGCGATCGGGCGGCCAATCGGTGGTGGATTATCTGTTGTACTCTCATCGGAAGAGCTACAGGGGTAGAGTGTGGCACAGACCGTGGTTTCCGTTGGTCCATAGGCATTAAGCATTTGTCGCCCGGATGACCAGCGTTTGACTAAGATTGATGAACAGGCTTCTCCCCCCACCATCAAGGTTTGCAGAGTATCGGGCAGGAAATCCATCGCGGCCAATGCGGTCGGTGACAAGATAACATGGCTGATGGCCTGGTCTGTTAAGTAACTGGACAGTATGGCTCCCGGCAACAAACTGGTTCGTTTGGCGAGATAGAGACGCGCACCGGCCATTAAGGTCATACAATATTCCCAGATACTGGGATCGAAACTGTTTGCGGTAGACTGTAAGACGTGGCTGTCGGCGGTGAGAGCCAGGACATGTTGCTGGGTGGTGACCAAGTTGCACAGGCTATGATGTTCGATCATTACCCCTTTCGGTTGCCCGGTTGAACCGGAAGTATAAATAACATAGGCCAGATGATGAGGCATTAACCCCAAAGCTTGAGGATTTGGGTTATCAGTGGGTTGGGTTGACAGGCATGGTTCAGGGTTATCCAGCAAGACGGTGGGTAGGGTATTAAGCTGAACGAGCCATTCTGACTGGGCCAGCTCTGATTGAGTCAGTAAAGCCACCGGAGCGGCATCGTCCAGCATATAGGCTAGTCGTTCGGACGGGTAAGCCGGATCAAGCGGCACATAAGCCCCGCCCGCTTTGAGGATAGCCAGAAAACCGACTATCATCTCCAGACTGCGTTCGGCACAGATAGCGACACGATCATCCGGATGCACGCCCAACGCAATCAGATAATGGGCCAACTGATTGGCGCGATGGTTTAATTCACCATAGCTCAGTGTCTGGTCTTCGTAGATGACAGCAAGGGCATCAGGATGCTGTGCGGCCTGTGTCTCAATGAGTTGGTGAATCAACGTTGCTTGTGGGAAATTAACTTGGGTGGCGTTGAAATCGGTCAGCACTTGTTGCCGCTCTGCTGCCGGTAAGATGGAAATATCCCGGATCGCTTGTTGCGGATTGTTAATCAGGGCATCTATCAAGCCGCTGACAGCCGTCGCCAGATAAGCGTTGATTTGTTCTGGTACAATTTCAGTTATGGTCAGAGCCGTTAATTGGAAATCCTCCCCTAAATCATCGATTGATAAGGAGATAGGATAATTAGTCCGCTCTTCTGCCGACAAAACACGTATACCTACCCAAGTGTTCTCAGCCGCCTCGGTTTCCCCCTCTGCCGTTCCATTCGAAAAGCTGTGACGATAATTCAGTAAGGTGCTAAACAGCGGCATGGGTTGCTCCACGCCACTGCACTGTTGTGCCAGCACTAATGGGGCTTGCTCATGCTCCAGCAAGGCGGTCAGGTTGTGATAAGTTTCCTGCACAATGTCTTGTACCGTGCGCCCGTCCAGAGAAATACGCAAGGGCAGGGTATTGATAAACATCCCCAGTATTTGATCCGCTTCCGCACCGCCTTGCAACCGGCCCAGTAGCACGGAACCAAACACCACGTCATCGCGGCCGCTGGTCTGTGCCAGCACCTGCGCCCACGCAATATGGAACAACACACTGGGGCTGACACCGAAACGACGCGCCTGCGTGCGGATGGCTTTAGCCAGATCCGGTGCGATAGCGAGATGCGCTTTAGTGACAAGGTCGTTGCCAATTTTGACATTCAGTACCCCAAACGGCGCCGTGGGTTCGTCAATATCCGCCAGTTGGGTGCGGAAATAAGCTTCATGCTCGGCGGTTGGCGTATTCAAGGTTTGGGCGATAAAGTTGCGGTAAGGTGATATCGGTGGCAACTTCTCTGTTTTTGCCTGCAAGATAAGCGCAATTTCCGCAAAAATCAGCTCCAGTGTCAGATGGTCACTGACCAGATGATGGAAGCGCAGCGCCAGCAACCATTCATCTTGTGCCGGATCATGGGCGATATCGGTGGCAAAGAGAGGCGCCTGGTTCAAATTGATGCGGTGCTGGCGGGGATCGGTGTGAGCCAGTAATTGTGCTGGAATATCGTCCGTCGTCGCAGCGGGGAATTCACGGATAGTCAGTTGTGCCTGGCGCCAGACCACCTGCACCGGCTGTTCCAGTCCTTGCCAATAAATTGCCGTGCGCAGGATGTCATGGCGGTTGATAACCTGCTGCAAGGCTTTCAGGAAGCTGTCGAGACGATCACGGGTATCGAAAGCGAGTAAGCTTTGTTGCAGATAATTATCCCCCTGGGTTTGTAGCAGATGGTGGAACAGGATACCTTCCTGTAACGGCGCGAGTGGATAGATATCCTGTACATTGCCTGCACCCCCGGGGATCTGCTCAACGAGGGTATCAATCTCAACCTGAGAGAGCGCGATTAAAGGCAGCATATCGGGCATAATAGCCGTACAATTTTTAGGAATACGGTTAGGTGGTACGACAAATATGCTGGCCTCCCGCTGGATAGCCTGAGCCATATCAACGAGGATCGGAGCAACAAAAACGCTGCGAACATCAAGTTGCCAGCCCAGCTTGCGCAGTTCTTCGATCAGTCTGACAATCATCAGCGAATGGCCACCGAGCTCAAAGAAGTGGTCATGGCGGCTGACCTGTTTCAACCCTAGAAGTTTTTGCCAGATTTGGGCTAAGGCGATTTCTGTCTCACCGATGGGAGTTTCGTAGCTGCGAGTGGCAACCGCCGATAAATCAGGAGCAGGCAGGGCCTGACGGTCGAGTTTACCGTTAGGGGTGAGCGGGAAAGTCTCTAAAATGACAAAGGCGCTGGGTAGCATATAGTCAGCGAGGTATTGAGCGAGTTGCTGGCGCAGTTCAGTGGGGACTGGTTCAATCCCCTCCTGCGGCCGCAGATAAGCGACCAACCGTTTCTGGCCGGGCTCATCTTCGCGGGCCAACACTACCGCCTCACGCACACCGTGACACTGCATGAGCCGTGCCTCGATTTCCCCCAGTTCGATACGGAAGCCACGCAACTTGACCTGAAAATCATTGCGGCCGAGGTATTCGATATTGCCGTCGGGCAGCCAACGGCCGAGATCGCCGGTTTTGTACATGCGGGCATCAGGCTGCGAAGAGAACGGATCGGTCAGGAAGCGTTCAGTAGTGAGTTCAGGGCGATTCAGATAACCGCGGGCAATACCCAACCCGCCAATATAAATTTCGCCCGTCACACCAAGCGGAACGGGTTGACCTTGTGTATCCAGAATATAAATTTGCGTATTCGCGATAGGCCGGCCTATCGGTGGGACTCTTTCATCCTGGGGATCACATGGGGTGAGAGTTGCACAAACAGTGGATTCCGTCGGCCCATAAGCATTGATAATGATCCGCTGGTCTGTTGCCCAACGCTTGATCAACGACGATGAGCAAGCCTCACCGGCCAGCACCAGAGTGGTCAGATTGGGTAATCCAGCATCCGGCGTTAAGGCACTGGCTACCACGGGCGGTAGGGTGACATGCGTGATCGCTTGAGTTTTCAAGGTATTCATCAGCGCTTCACCGGGCAATAACGCTTCACGGGATGCCAAGACAAGACAGGCTCCTTGGCACAGTGTAGTAGCAATTTCAGAGATACAGGCATCAAAGCTGAAAGAAGCAAACTGCAATAAACGGCTATTAGCTGTGATATGGAATGCCTCAATTTGTGTCTGAGTGAGGTTGTATAGCCCACGATGCTCAACCATCACGCCTTTGGGCTGCCCCGTGGAGCCAGAGGTGTAGATAACATAGGCCAGATGGTGTGGAGTTAACCCCAGTGCACAGGCATCAGGATTACTTATTGCATAGGTATCGAGAGAGACGGTGTCAAGCAGCACGGTAGGCAGGTCACTGCTGAGTGTCTCAACTAATGACACTTGGGTAAGCAACGCCACTGGAGAAGCATCATCCAACATATAGGCCAGCCGTTCGACCGGATAGGCCGGATCGAGCGGCACATAAGCTGCCCCTGCCTTAAGAATACCTAGTAATCCTACCACCATCTCCAAACTGCGTTCGACACAGATGGCGATTCGATCATCCGGACATACTCCCAGCGCAATCAGGTAATGGGCTAACTGATTGGCACGGCGGTTTAACTCACCATAGCTGATCGTTTGTTCCCCAAAAACAACGGCGTTCGCTTGAGGACACCGTGCTGCCTGCGCTTCAAACCGTTGGTGGATCAACGCGTCTTGTGGGAAGTCCACCTGAGTGGCATTGAAGTCCACCAGCAGTTGTTGCCGTTCTGATGCAGACAGCATTGGCAACGTGGCAATCCGTTGTGTTTCATCTGCCACCATGGCGGTCAACACATTGTTGAAGTAACCGGCTATGCGTTCAACAGTTGCGGTGTCGAATAAATCGGTGACATATTCCAGCTCACCAGTCAGACCAGTTTCGGTTTCGGTCAATGACAAGGTCAAATCAAAGTGAGCGCTGGGATACATTTGTTCAATAGGTGCGCATTGGACATCAGGAAATGCCAGCGCTTGAGTAGGGGTATTATTTAAGGCCAGCATCACCTGGAAAATCGGGCTATAGCTAAGATTGCGTTCGGGTTGGAGCGCTTCCACTACCTGCTCAAAGGGTAAATCTTGGTGAGCATAAGCGGCCAGTGCCCGCTCCCGAACATGGGCCAGCAGATCGGCCACACTGAGATCATCATTGAAGGTGATGCGTAAAGCCAGTGTATTAACGAAGAAACCGATTAATCCTTCAAGTTTATGGTGTGGGCGATTAGCAACCGGTGTGCCGATCACGATATCATCTTGACCGCTGAGCCGAGCCAGTACGAGACTCCAGGCACTGAGTACCGTCATAAACAACGTCGAATGATGGCGTAATCCCAGTTTTTTCAGTGAGCCCAATAAATCGGCATCAACGTATACAGGAACTCGGCTGCCAACAAAGGATTGTACTGCCGGACGCGGCCGATCGGTCGGGAGCGTCAGCAAGGCAGGCGTTCCTGCCAGTTGGGTGCACCAGAAATCACGTTGTATTGTGAGTACGGCGTCTTGCAACCAGTGACGCTGCCAGACGGTATAATCAGCATACTGAATGGGTAGAGGGGGGAAAGGCGTATCTTGACCATCAAGGATGGCGCGATAAAGAACACTGAGTTCATGTACCAGCACACCGATGGACCAGCCATCAGAAATAATATGATGCTGCGTGAGCAACAAGACATGTTCTTCGTCTGCCAATTGCAGCAAGTGACCGCGGATCAGCTGTTCTTGGGTGAAGTCAAAAGGCGTCTGTGCTTCGAGTGCCGTTAATTCCGCAATGCGACTATCTTGTGCTTGCGGTGCCAATAGGCGCAGATCCTGATAAGGCAGGGTGAAGCCAATATCCGCCGGATCAATGTGCTGGCAAGGTTGGCCGTCAACCAGCACAAAGCGGGTACGCAAGCTTTCATGGCGGGCGATTAATTGGTTGAATGCACCGGTTAAGGCCGAACGATGAAGCGGCCCCGTCAGGCGCAATGCCACAGGGATATGATAAGCCAGGCTGGCCGCCGGATCGAGTTGGCCGAGGAACCAGAGCCTTTGCTGAGCAAAGGATAGGGGTAACGGCTGGCTGCGATCAGCAACGGGGATCACGATCTGCGCCATTGTTGAAGCACCAGTGAGTGTTTGTGCCAAATGCATCAAAACGGGTTGATCAAAAAGTTGCTGTAGTGACAAATCCCGGGCCAATTTTTGGTGTATATGTGTGACGAGTTGGATAGCTAGCAGGGAATGTCCGCCGAGTTCAAAGAAATGATCATGACGCCCCACGCGTTCTAAGCCTAACAATTCTTGCCAAATCTGGGCTAAGGTGATTTCTATTTCGCCCACCGGAGCGACATAATCTTGCACTACCACTGCCGATAAATCCGGTGCTGGTAGGGCCTTGCGATCCAGTTTGCCATTGGGAGTCAGGGGGAAAGACGCCAGCGTGACAAAGGCGCTGGGGAGCATGTATTCCATTAAACTGGCACTCAATTGTTCGCGCAGCTCAGTGGGGTTGAGTGTGACGTCCGGTTGTGGAATAAGGTAAGCTACCAGACGCTTATCGCCGTTTTCCTCTTCGCGGGCGATTACTACTGCTTCCTGAACGCCTTCACAGTCAACCAGCCGGTTTTCAATTTCGCCTAATTCAATGCGGAAACCGCGTATCTTGACCTGAAAATCATTGCGGCCCAGGTATTCAATATTGCCATCGGGCAGCCAACGACCGAGGTCACCGGTCTTGTACAGGCGAGCATTTGGCGCGGTTGAAAAAGGATCGGGAATAAAACGTTCTGCCGTCAGTTCCGGCTGGTTGAGGTAACCGCGGGACACACCCGCACCGCCAATGTAAATCTCACCGGCTACCCCAAGAGGCACCGGCTGTCCCTGAGCATCCAGGATATAAATCTGGGTATTGGCGATCGGTTTTCCGATGGGAATGTTGTCAACGATACTTGCCTGATGGCGGGTATCAAACGTGATGCAACCCACCACCGTTTCAGTGGGGCCATATTCGTTGATAATGCGTGATTCTGGTGACAGTTCACGCCAAAGTGCAACGACGGATTGGGGAAGTGCCTCCCCGCCGACGATGAAGCAACGGGCAGGACATGTCCGTTTTTCTGCCAGTAATCCCTTACCTATTGCCGCGAAATGGGTTGGGGTGATCTTAACCAGTGTGGTGGGTGCCATTGAGGGGGATAACAATGCGGGCACCAATTCAGTCAGCGTCTGTTCTTCACGGATAAGGTGCAGTTTGCCGCCACACAGCAGGGGTAAATAAAGGCTGGAGACGGTGGCATCAAACGCAAACGGGGATGACACGATACTGTCGGTCGGTCTGGTCGTAACATAATAACTCAGCCCCCATTGCAGGTAATTTCTGAATCCGGCGTGTTCAACCATGACGCCTTTGGGTTGACCTGTTGAGCCAGAGGTATAAATCACATAGGCCAGGTGATGTGAAGTTAGCCCCAGCGTTTGTGGATCAGGGTTATCTTCTGTCCCCTTGTCGAAAACCAGAGCATCAAGTAACACATGTGGCAGGCGGTTGCCTAGCCTGTCAAGTAGTGACATCTGGGTCAGTAAGACCACCGGTGCGGCATCGTCCAGCACATAGGCCAACCGTTCGGGCGGATAAGTGGGGGAAAGCGGGACATAAGCCCCTCCCGCCTTAAGGACAGCCAACAGGCCAATCACCATTTCCGGGCTGCGTTCGACACAAATGGCGACCCGATCATCAGGACGTACCCCCAGCCCAATCAGGTGATGGGCTAACTGGTTGGCGCGGCGGTTTAACTCACCATAGCTCAGCGTCTGGTCTTGATAGACGACAGCGATCGCGTCGGGACATTGTGCGGCCTGCGCTTCAAATAGCAGGTGGATAAACACCTCTTGTGGTAAATCCATTTGAGTGGCATTGAAGTCCACCAACAGTTGTTGCCGCTCCGCCGCCGGTAAAATGGAAATATCCCGTATTGCTTGTTGCGGGTTGTGAACCAAGGCATCGACCAAACCGTGGATAGCCGTCGCCAGATAGGCGTTGATGCGTTCTGGCGTAATTTCGGTTATGGTCTGGGTAGTGAGTAGGAAGTCGTCTCCTAAGTCATCGACTGATAAGGAGATAGGATAGTTAGTGCCCTCTTCTGCGGACAAAATACGAATGCCTGTCCAAGTGGCATCAACCGCTTCTGCTGCATTTAAAGCGCTATGACGATAATTCAGTAAGGTACTGAACAGTGGCATGGGTTGCTCCACACCACTGCACTGTTGTGCCAGTACTAATGGGGCTTGTTCATGTTCCAGCAAGGCGATCAGATTGTGATAAGTATCCTGCACGATATCTTGTACCGTATGTCCGTCCAGCGAGATGCGCAGGGGCAGGGTGTTAATAAACATGCCTAGTATTTGGTCCGCCCCGGCACCACCTTGCAGACGTCCCGATAGCACGGAGCCAAATACCACGTCATCACGGCCGCTGGTGTGGGCCAATACTTGCGCCCATGCCACATGGAACAGCACACTGGGGCTGACGCCTAACCGACGCGCCTGCGTGCGAATGGCTTTGGCCAGATCGGGAGCGATAGGGAGACGGGCCTCAGCCACGCAGTCGTTGTCAGGATGCACCTTGAGTATTCCAAAGGGTGCCGTGGGTTCATCAATATCCGCCAGTTGGGTGCGGAAATAAGCCTCATGCTCAGCGGTCGGGGTAGCCAGAATTTGGGCGATAAAATTGCGGTAAGGCAGTACCGCTGGCAGCTTCTCCGTCTTGCCCTGCAAGATAAGCGCGATTTCCGCAAAAATCAGCTCCAGGGTCAGATGGTCACTGACCAGATGATGGAAGCGTAGCGCCAGCAGCCATTCATCCTGTGCCGGATTCGGGGCGATATCGGCGGCAAACAGGGGCGCCTGATTTAAATTGATACGGTGCTGGCGTGGATCGGTATGACGCTTGAGTTGGGTGACAACGTCACCCGTTGTAGTGGGGGTGAAGGTGTTAACCTTGAGCGGTGCCTGACGCCAGACCACTTGCACCGGTTGTGCCAGTTCTCGCCAGCAAACGGCAGTACGCAGAATATCATGGCGGTCGATAACCCGTTGCAACGCCGCTAAAAAGGCATTGAGGCGCTCACGGGTATCGAACGCGAGCACGCTTTGCAGCAGATAATTATCCCCCTGGGTCTGTAACAGATGATGGAACAAAATCCCTTCCTGTAACGGCGCGAGGGGATAGATATCCTGCACATTGGCGCCGCCACCCGGAACAGTCGTCACGATGGCATCAATTTCAGTCTGGGACAGGGAAACCAAAGGCAGCATGGCGGGGGTAATGTTTGTGCACTCTTCAGCGATGAGATTGGGGGGTACGACAAAGGTGTTGGCATCACGCCGGACAGTCTGCGCCATATCAATCAGGACAGGGGCGACGAAAACACTGCGAACGTCGAGCTGCCAGCCCAGATTGCGCAGTTCTTCGATCAGGCTGACAATCATCAGTGAATGGCCACCGAGTTCGAAGAAGTGGTCATGGCGCCCAACTCGCTCCAGCCCCAATAATTTTTGCCAAATCTGGGCGAGGGTAATTTCCATCTCACCGACAGGGCTTGCATAATGGCGTACCACAATGGCGGATGAATCGGGAGCAGGCAAAGCCTGACGGTCAAGTTTGCCATTGGGCGTTAAAGGGAAAGAGGCTAACGTGACAAAAGCGCTGGGTAACATATAGTCGGCAAGGTGTTGGGCGAGTTGTTGACGCAGTTCAGCCGGCACCAGCTCCACGCCCTCCCGTGGCCGCAGATAGGCCACCAGCCGTTTCTGATTTGGCTCATCTTCACGGGCCAATACCACGGCTTCGCGCACGCCATGACATTGTTCCAGTTTTGCCTCGATTTCCCCCAATTCAATGCGGAAGCCCCGCAGTTTGACCTGAAAATCATTGCGGCCAAGGTATTCGATATTGCCATCGGGCAGCCAGCGACCGAGGTCACCGGTCTTGTACAGGCGGGCATTTGGCGCGGTTGAAAAAGGATCGGAAATAAAACGTTCTGCCGTCAGTTCCGGTAGGTTGAAGTAACCGCGGGACACACCCGCACCGCCAATGTAAATCTCACCGGCTACCCCAAGAGGCACCGGCTGTCCCAGGGCATCCAGGATATAAATCTGGGTATTGGCGATCGGTTTTCCGATAGGAATGTTGTCAACGATACTTGCCTGATGGCGGGTATCAAACGTGATGCAACCCACCACCGTTTCAGTGGGGCCATATTCGTTGATAATGCGTGATTCTGGTGACAGCTCACGCCAAAGTGCAACGACGGATTGGGGAAGTACCTCCCCGCCGACGATGAAGCAACGGGCAGGACACGTCCGTTTTTCTGTCAGTAATCCCTTACCTATTGCCGCGAAATGGGTTGGGGTGACATTAACCAGAGTGGTGGGTGCCATTGAGGGGGATAACAATGCGGGCACCAATTCAGTCAGCGTCTGACCTTCACGGATAAGGTGTAGTTTGCCGCCACACAGCAGGGGTAAATAAAGGCTGGAGACGGTGGCATCAAACGCAAACGGGGATGACACGATACTGTCGGTCGGTCTGGTCGTAACATAATAACTCAGCCCCCATTGCAGGTAATTTCTGAATCCGGCGTGTTCAACCATGACGCCTTTGGGTTGACCTGTTGAGCCAGAGGTATAAATCACATAGGCCAGGTGATGTGAAGTTAGCCCCAGCGTTTGTGGATCAGGGTTATCTTCTGTCCCCTTGTCGAAAACCAGAGCATCAAGTAACACATGTGGCAGGCGGTTGCCTAGCCTGTCAAGTAGTGACGTCTGGGTCAGTAAGACCACCGGCGCGGCATCGTCCAGCACATAGGCCAACCGTTCGGGCGGATAAGTGGGGGAAAGCGGGACATAAGCCCCTCCCGCCTTAAGGACAGCCAGCAGGCCAATCACCATTTCCGGGCTGCGTTCGACACAAATGGCGACCCGATCATCAGGACGTACCCCCAACCCAATCAGGTGATGGGCTAACTGATTGGCACGGCGGTTTAACTCACCATAGCTGATCGTTTGTTCCTCAAATACAGCGGCGATAGCTTCAGGATGTTGTGCGGCCTGCGCTTCAAATAGTTGGTGGATCAACGCGTCTTGTGGGAAGTTCTGCTGGGTGGCATTGAATTCCACCAACAGTTGCCGCCGTTCCGATTCTGGCAGCAGGGGCAGGGCACCAATAAGTTGTGTCTCATCCGCCACCATAGCGGTCAACACATTTGTCAGGTAACCAACCAAACGCTCAATGGTCGTGGCGTCGAATAAGTCAGTGGCGTAGGCCAGTTCACCGACCAGGCGGCCGTCCTCATTTTCGGCCAATGACAAGGTCAAATCAAAGTGAGCACTATAGTGTTCCTGCTCAATGTGGGTGAGTTGTAGCTCAGGTAACGCTAACGCTTGTCGTGAGATATGTTGTGGCGTGTTGTTTAAGGCCAGCATCACCTGGAAGATGGGGCTGTAACTTAGGTTGCGTTCAGGCTGGAGCGCTTCCACCACCTGTTCAAAGGGCAGATCCTGATGAGCATAGGCTGCGAAAGCGTGTTCCCGCACTTGGGCGAGCAAGTCAGCAACACTACTGGAATTATCCAGCGTGATACGTAAGGCCAGTGTATTGACGAAGAACCCGATTAATCCTTCCAGTTCATGATGTGGGCGGTTAGCAATCGGGGTGCCGATGACAATATCCGCCTGTCCACTCAGCCGAGCCAATACGATACTCCAGGCACTGAGTACGGTCATAAATAAGGTGGTGCGATGGCGCTGTCCAAGACGCTTAAGCGAAGTCAATAAGTCTGCATCAAAATTGACAGGAAGCCGGCGGCCAACATAGGACTGCACCGCTGGGCGGGGTCGGTCGGTTGGCAATGTCAATAAAGCCGGCGCACCTTCAAGCTGCGAACACCAGAAGTCGCGCTGTTTCGCAATGGCACTTTCTTGTAACCATTCTCGCTGCCAGACGGCATAGTCGGCGTACTGAATCGGCAAGGGTGGTAAGGGATCATCTTGGCTGTCGAGGGCGGCGCGGTAAAGGGCGCTGAATTCACGCAGCAATACGCCGATGGACCAGCCATCAGAGATAATATGATGCTGGGTGAGCAGCAAGATATGTTCCTCATCGGCCAGTTGCAGCAAATGCCCCCGCAGTAGCGGGCCTTGAGTCAGGTCAAACGGTGTTTGGGCTTCGAGATCGGTTAATTCCGCGATACGGTTGCTATGGGCGTCTGGCGTTAATGCGCGCAAATCCTGATAAGACAGGGGAAAACCCCTATCAGCCGGATCGATTTGCTGGCAAGGTTGGCCGGAAACCAACACAAAACGGGTACGCAGGCTTTCATGGCGGGCGACCAGAAGATCAAGGGCGCGGATTAAAGCCGGGCGATGAAGCTGGCCGGTCAAGCGCAACGCCATCGGGATATGGTAGGCCAGGCTAGCCGCCGGATCGAGCTGAGCGAGGAACCATAAACGTTGTTGAGCAAAGGACAAGGGCAGTGGTTGGTGACGGTCAGCGACAGGGATGGTGGCCTGTGTGGTGGTTGACGCATCAGCCAGCGAGTGAGCCAGATCGCGCAAAAGCGGTTGGTCAAAGAGTTGTTGTAACGGCAACTCGCGGGCTAATTGTTGACGAATGCGGGCTGCCAATTGGATGGCAAGCAGGGAATGGCCGCCGAGTTCGAAGAAGTGATCGTAACGGCCGACATGTTCCAGTCCGAGCAGATCTTGCCAAATCTCAGCCAAGATAATTTCTGTTTCACCCACGGGAGCTTCATAGCGGCGCGTGACCACCGCGGATAAATCCGGTGCCGGCAGAGCCCGACGATCCAGTTTGCCGTTGGGGGTGAGCGGGAAAGCATCCAGCGTGATAAAGGCACTGGGTAACATATAGTCAGCCAGATGCTGGGCGAGTTGCTGTCGTAACTCAGCCGGAACCAGTTCAATGCCTTCTTGCGGCAGCAGGTAAGCCACCAGTCGCTTTTGTCCGGGTTCATCTTCGCGGGCCAATACCACGGCTTCACGCACGCCGTCACATTGAGTCAGTCTGGCCTCGATTTCGCCCAGTTCGATACGGAAGCCACGCAGTTTGACCTGAAAATCATTGCGGCCGAGGTATTCGATATTGCCATCGGGCAACCAGCGGCCGAGGTCACCGGTTTTGTACATGCGGGCATCGGGCTCTGAAGAGAATGGATCAGTCAGGAAGCGTTCGGCGGTCAGTTCAGGACGATTCAAATAACCGCGGGCGACGCCGTCACCGGCGATATAGATCTCCCCCGCTACACCGACAGGAACCGGTTGTCCTTGCGTATCCAGAATATAAATCTGGGTATTCGCAATCGGGTGGCCTATCGGGAGCTTACTATCAACATCCTGATCTGCCCTGGTTGGAATTTCATAGTTGGTGGCAAACGTGGTGGTTTCCGTTGGTCCATACACATGCAGTAAATGTTTGGGAGGGAACTCAGTTCTGAGGCGAATGGCCGGCCGAATATCCGCCTGTTCCCCGCCAAACAGGACATACCGTAAGCCGGATAAGGCCGGCCCAATCAAGTTTGCATATTGGTTAAACAGGGCGGTAGTCAGAAAGAGGGCACTGACCCCTTCCGTTGACAGACGCTGGCCAAAAAGGGTCGGTTGCAGCAAGGTTTTTTCCGGGATGAGCAGAATACGTGCCCCATGAACCAGGCCCGCCCACACCTCCCAGGTGGCGGCATCAAATGAGACATTGGCGCAATGGGCAATACAGTCGTCAGGTCCTATATCGGCAAAGCCATTATTGATGATAAGGCTAACGACATTGCGGTGCTCAACCATCACGCCTTTGGGTTGTCCGGTTGAACCTGACGTGTAAATCACATAGGCCAGATGACGGGATGTCAGCCCCAATGCCAGTGCGTCAGGATTATTCGTTGGCTGGGTGGCCCATATCGGCTGCTTACGGTCAAATAAAGGATCAAGTAAGACCGTCGGTACGGTATTGGACAGCTTGTTGAGTTGGGTTTTCAGGGTCAATAACACCACCGGTGCGGCATCATTGAGCATATAGGCCAGCCGTTCAGTCGGGTAGTCTGGGTTGAGTGGGACATAGGCGCCACCGGCCTTAAGAATAGCCAGTAAGCCGATCACCATCTCCAGACTGCGTTCGACACAGAGGGCGACCCGATCATCTGGACGTACTCCCAATGTAATCAGGTAATGGGCTAGCTGATTGGCACGGCTGTTTAACTCACCATAGCTGAGCGTTTGCCCCTCAAAGACAACGGCAATCGTGTCGGGATGCTGGGCAGCCTGCATCTCAAACAGATGGTGGATCACTGCATCCCGCGGGAAATCGGCTTGAGTGGCGTTGAAGTTTATCAGCACTTGTTGCCGTTCTGCTTTCGGTAAGATAGGGATAGCCCGAAGCGCTTGTTGCGGGTGATGAACCAAGGCATCGATCAAACCGCTGATGGCTGTGGTCAGGTAGGTATTGATACGTTCGGGCGCAATATCAGTGACGGTCAGGGCGGTCAGTTGGAAATCATCCCCAAAGTCATCGACTGACAGGGTAATAGGATAATTGGTCTGTTCCTCAGCCGAAACCAGGCGCAGGTGCATTGCTGTCCATATGGTATCATTGGTCTCCCCTTTATCAGCCTGGCTATGGCGATAATTGAGCAGGGTGCTGAACAGCGGCAATGGTGGTGCCACGCCACTGCACCGTTGGGCCAGCGCTAACGGAGCCTGCTCATGCTCCAGCAAAGTGGTCAGATTCTGATAGGTCTCCTGCACGCTTTCCTGTACCGTGCGCTCGCCCAGAGAAATACGCAGGGGAAGCGTATTGATAAACATCCCCAGTATGCGATCAGCCCCTGCACCGCCTTGCAGACGACCTAACAGTACGGAGCCAAATACCACGTCATCGCGGCCACTGGTGTGGGCCAATACCTGCGCCCAAGCTACATGGAACAGCACACTGGCACTGACACCCAGCCGACGCGCTTGAGTGCGGATTGCTTTTGCCAATGTGGGGTCAAGCAGCAGGCTATGTTCGTTGATGGCACTGTTATCGTTGGGTACGCCGAGTATCCCAAAGGGGGAGGTGGGTTCATCAATATCCGCCAGTTGGCTATGGAAATAGGCTTCATGTTCTGCCGCTGGTGTGCTTAATGTTTGGACAATAAAGTTGCGGTAGGGCAGCGTGGGCGGCAATGTTTTAGCGTTACCCTGTAATATCTGGACAATCTCGGCGAAAATCAGATCTGAGGTCATATGGTCATTGACCAGATGATGGAAGCGCAGTATCAGCAACCACTCATTTTGTGCGGGATCATGGGCGATATCGGCGGCAAAGAGGGGCGCCTGGTTCAAATTAATACGATGCTGGTGTGGATCAGTGTGAGCCAGTAACTGTGCTGGAATATCATCCGTCGAGATCGGGGTGAGTTCATCGACAGTCATTAATGCCTGACGCCAGACCACCTGCACCGGCTGCTCCAGTCCTTGCCAATAAATTGCGGTGCGCAGGATGTCATGACGATCAATAACTTGCTGCAAAGCTGCCAGAAAAGCATCAAGATGTTCGCGAGTATCACAGGCAAGTACAATCCGTAATAAATAGGCATCACCTTGCGTCTGTAATAGATGATGGAACAGGATCCCTTCCTGTAAGGGAGCCAGTGGATAGATATCTTGTACATTACTCGCCCCGCCGTAAACGGTATCAACGATGGCATTAATCTCAGCTTGGGAAAGCGAAACCAATGGCAACATATCAGGAGTGATAGCCGTACAGCGTTCAGGAATAAGATTGGGTGGCACGATAAAGGTATTGGCATCACGCTGGATAGCTTGAGCCATATCGTTCAGGATTGGGGCGGCGAATACACTGCGAACATGGAGTTGCCAACCCAGATTGCGCAGTTCTTCGATCAGGCTGATAATCATCAGCGAATGGCCGCCGAGTTCAAAGAAATGGTCATGGCGGCTGACTTGTTTCAATCCCAATAGTTTTTGCCAAATTTGCGCCAAGGTAGTTTCTCTTTCACCAATGGGCGCAACATAGCTGCGAGTAACGACTGCCGATAAATCGGGGGCAGGCAAGGCTTGACGGTCTAGTTTTCCGTTTGACGTTAGAGGAAAGGCGTCCAGTGTGACAAAGGCACTGGGTAGCATATGGTCAGCAAGGTGTTGGGCGAGTTGCTGACGCAATTCAGCGGGCACCAATTCAGCTCCTTCCTTTGGCAGCAGATAGGCGATAAGTCGTTTCTGATTTGTTTCATCTTCGCGAGCAATGACCACCGCCTCACGTACCCCGCCACATTGCGTGAGTTTAGTTTCGATTTCCCCTAACTCAATACGGAAGCCTCGCAATTTGACCTGAAAATCATTGCGACCGAGATATTCGATATTGCCATCGGGCAACCAGCGGCCGAGGTCACCAGTCTTGTACATCCGCGCATTGGGGGTGGCAGAGAATGTGTCAGCGAGGAAGCGTTCAGCGGTGAGTTCAGGGCGATTGAGATAACCGCGCGCCACACCGACACCGGCGATATAAATTTCCCCCGCCGCACCGCGCGGAACGGGTTGGCCGTGTGCATCCAGAATATAAATCCGGGTATTAGCGATTGGGCGGCCAATCGGTGGCGGATTATCCTCTGTGGAGGAAACACAGGGATAGAGTGTGGCACAGACCGTGATTTCCGTTGGCCCATAGGCATTAAGCATTTGCCGCCCAGGTGACCAGCGTTTGACCAGGGTTGACGGACACGCCTCTCCCCCCACCAGCAAGGTTTGCAGGGTATCGGGCAGGGAATCCATCGCGGCTAACGCAGTGGGTGACAAGAGAACATGGCTGATAGCCTGCTCGGTTAAGTAGCTGGATAGTAGGGCTCCGGGCAGCAGATCGGCTCGTTTGGCCAGATAGAGACGTCCACCTGCCATTAAAGCCATACAAGATTCCCAAATACAGGCATCGAAACTATTTGAAGCGAACTGTAAGACGCGACTATCTGGGGTCAGTGCCAGCACATGTTGTTGGGTGGCGATCAAGTTGCACAGGCTAAAATGTTCGATCATTACCCCTTTCGGTTGACCGGTCGAACCAGAAGTATAAATGACATAGGCCAGATGATGTGATGCCAAACCCAATGCCTGCGCGTCTGGATTGCCGGTAGGTTGAGTTGACAGGCACGGTTCAGGGTTATCCAGCAAGATGGTGGGTAGGGTATTAAACTGAGCGAGCCACTCTGACTGGGCTAGTACCGATTGGGTCAGTAAAGCCACGGGTGCCGCATCTTCCAGCATATAGAGCAGTCGTTCGGCCGGATAAGCGGGATCAAGCGGCACATAAGCCCCGCCGGCTTTAAGGATAGCCAGTAAGCCGACCACCATCTCCAGACTACGCTCGGTACAGAGGGCAACGCGATCATCAGGGCACACCCCCAACGTAATCAGATAATGGGCTAATTGATTGGCACGGTAGTTTAATTCACCATAGCTCAATGTCTGGTCTTCATAGATCACTGCAAGGGTATCGGGATACTGTGCGGCTTGCGCTTCAAACAATTGGTGAATTAGCGCGTTTTGCGGGAAATCGGTCTGAGTGGCATTAAAATCCACCAGCAGTTGTTGCCGTTCTGATGCGGGTAGCATCGGTAACGTGGCAATGAGTTGGGCGTCATCTGCCACCATGGCGGTTAACACATTGTTGAAATAACCAGCTATCCGCTCAACCGTGGCGGCATCGAATAAATCGCTGGCATATTCCAGCTCACCGACTAAACCGGCTTCGGTTTCGGTCAGTGACAAGGTCAGATCAAAGTGAGCGCTGGGGTGCATTTGTTCAATGGGCGTACATTGGACCTCGGGCAATGCCAACGACTGGGCGGGGGTGTTATTTAAGGCCAGCATCACCTGAAATATTGGGCTGTAGCTAAGATTGCGTTCGGGCTGGAGCGCTTCCACCACCTGCTCAAAGGGCAAATCTTGATGGTCATAGGCGGCCAGTGCCCGCTCCCGAATTTGGGCCAGTAAATCGGCCACACTGAGATCATTATTGAAGGTAATACGTAAAGCCAGTGTGTTAACAAAGAAACCGATTAACCCTTCCAATTCATGATGCGGACGGTTAGCGACAGGGGTGCCGATAACGATATCATCCTGCCCGCTAAGTCGGGCCAGTACCAGACTCCAGGCACTGAGTACCGTCATAAACAAGGTGGTGTGATGGCGCAATCCCAGTTTTTTCAGTGAGTCCAATAAGCCTGCTTCAATGTGCACAGGGACTCGGCTGCCAATAAAGGATTGTATTGCCGGACGCGGCCGGTCGGTTGGGAGGGAGAGTAAGGCCGGTGCGTCTTCAAGCTGGGTGCACCAGAAATCACGTTGTGCCGTGAACGCCGCCTCTTCCTCTTGCAACCAGTGGCGCTGCCAGACGGCATAGTCGGCATACTGGATCGGCAGGGGCGGTAAGGGTGCGTCTTGACCATCAAGGATAGCGCGATAAAGCACATTGAGCTCATGCATCAGCACACCGACGGACCAGCCATCAGTGATAATGTGATGCTGGGTAAATAGCAATATATGCTCTTCATCGGTCAGTTGCAGTAAATGACCCCGTAGCAGCGGGCCTTGGGTAAAGTCAAAAGGCGTTTGAGTATCGAGTGCCGTTAATTCCGCAATACAATTGCTCTGTGCTTCAGCGGGTAATGAACGCAGATCCTGATAAGTAAGGGTAAAACCGATATCCGCCGAATCGATGTGCTGGCAAGTTTGGCCGGCAACCAGCGTAAAGCGGGTACGCAAACTTTCATGGCGGGCGATTAATTGGTTGAATGCACAAGTTAAGGCTGGGCGATTAAGCGGCCCAGTCAGGCGCAATGCTACAGGAATATGGTAAGCCAGGCTGGCTGCCGGATCGAGTTGACCGAGGAACCAGAGCCTTTGTTGAGCAAAGGACAGGGGCAATGGCTGGCTGCGGTCAGCGACCGGGATCACGATCTGTGCCATTGTCGAAGCGCTTGTGAGCGTTTGAGCCAATTGCATTAAAACCGGTTGCTCGAAAAGTTGCTGTAACGGCAACTCGCGCGCTAATAATTGGCGAACCCGTGCCACTAATTGGGTAGCCAGCAGGGAATGACCACCGAGCTCGAAGAAATGATCGTGACGACCGACTTGTTCCAGGCTCAACAACTCTTGCCAAATTTGAACCAGAGCGGTTTCTATTTCACCGATGGGCGCTTCATAGCTGCGAGCGACGATTGCTGATAAATCAGGTGCAGGCAGAGCGTGACGGTCGAGTTTACCATTGGGCGTCAATGGAAAGGTGTCCAAGGAAACAAAGGCACTGGGTAACATATAGTCAGCGAGGTGCTGAGTCAGTTGCTGGCGCAGTTCAGCCGGCACCAGTTCAACTTCCTCCTGTGGCCGCAGATAGGCCACCAGCCGTTTCTGGCCGGGTTCATCTTCGCGCGCCAGCACGACCGCTTCGCGTACGCCGTCACATTGCCTCAGTTTGGCTTCGATTTCCCCCAGTTCGATACGGAAGCCCCGCAACTTGATCTGAAAATCATTACGGCCAAGGTATTCAATATTACCCTCGGGCAGCCAGCGGGCCAGGTCGCCGGTTTTGTACATGCGGGCATCGGGCTCTGAAGAAAACGGATCGGGCAGGAAGCGTTCGGCGGTCAGTTCAGGTCGGTTCAGGTAACCGCGGGCTACGCCGTCACCGGCAATATGGATTTCACCTGCTACCCCGATAGGAACGGGTTGACCCTGCGTATCCAAAATATAAATTTGGGTATTCGCGATGGGGTGGCCAATGGGGAGCTTTCTGCTTTTACCTTCAACGTCCTCGTTTTCCATAACAGGAATTTCATAGGCGGTGGCAAACGTGGTTGTCTCGGTTGGCCCATACACATGCAGTAAGTGTGTGGGGGGATGCTCGGTTCTGAGACGAATAGCCGGACGGTTATCCGCCTGTTCACCGCCGAACAGGACATAGCGTAAGCCAGAGAGGGATGGCCCAATGAGATCCGCGTATTGGTTAAACAGGGCGGTGGTCAGGAACAGGGCACTGACACCTTCCGATGACAGACACTGACCAAACAGCGTGGGCTGGAGCAAGACTTTTTCCGGGATAAGCACAATGCGCGCACCATGCACCAGCCCCGCCCACACTTCCCAGGTGGCGGCGTCAAATGAGACATTGGCGCAATGGGCAATACAGTCGTCAGGGCCAATCTCAGCAAAGCCACTGTTAATGATAAGACGCAGGACATTGCGATGTTCGACCATCACACCTTTAGGTTGCCCCGTTGAGCCGGAGGTGTAAATCACATAAGCCAGATGGCGTGATGTTAGCCCCAATGCATGGGCTTGCGGGTTGTGAGTTGGTTGTGCCTCGAATAACGTTTCCTGCGCATCAAGCACGATGACCGGCACCGTAGCAGGGACGCTGTCGCGCAATCTGTCGCATTGTGCGGTTTGGGTGAGTAACACCACTGGGGTGGCATCGTCCAGCATATAAGCCAGCCGTTCGGTAGGATAGGTCGGATCAAGCGGCACATAGGCACCACCGGCCTTAAGGATGCCCAGTAAACCCACGATAGCGTCCAGACTGCGCTCAGCACAAATTGCTACCCGATCATCCGGCCGCACGCCCAACTCAATCAGATAATGGGCCAGTTGGTTGGCACGGCGGTTAAGCTCGTCATAGCTCAGGGATTGCTCGGCAAACACGACGGCGGTTGCATTGGGTGTTTTAGCAATTTGTGCTTCGATCAATTGATGGATCAATGTCTCTTGGGGGAAATCTGTTTGTGTGGCGTTGAAATCCACCAGTAATTGTTGCTGCTCTGTTAGCGGTAATAGCGGTAAGCATCGGATCGGGGTTTCCAAAGACGTCAGGGCGGCTTCGATTAACACCATAAGACGTGACTGGAGGGCTGTCGCTTCTGCACGGCTCAGATAATTGGGGAAAAAATTAAACTCAAGTGTGACCGGTTTCTGGTCATCCTCGCTGTTAGCGAAAGCATATTGGTGAAGCGTGATAACAAGCGGGAATGGGGCGCCACGTTGTATTTTTGAGCATTTGAATGTGGCATCGGGGATAGCGGCGTTCACGTCTATTTGTTCAAATGACAGCATGATATCGAATAACTGGGTTCGTCCGGTCTGCTGCTGGATTTGTGTGAGCCGGTTGATTTCCGAGAGTGGCAAACGTTGATGTTTGTAGCAACGCCTTAATTCTGTTGCCGTTTTCCCCATCACATCGAGGAAAGTGTCATGGGGCGAAACGGTGATACCGACTGGGATCACCGATGAAAACATCCCTGCCGTATGTTTTTGTTGGCTGTTTTTACGGTTATCTACAGGAATGCCAATAACAATATCTTCATCTTCTGTCAGTGAGTAAGCCGTGCGTGAAAAATAGCAGGCCAGTGCGGCATACATAAAATGCAGAACAGACAATCCATGTGTAGCGACGGTGTCTTCTATTCGCTGGAAAAGCGTTTTATCCAATGGCCAGGTTAGCGGCTCGGCATGTTCATCATCTGCTGTTTTCTCTAAATTTGCGGGCTGAATTAAGGCGGGCGGTAAATTTTTATAGCGCTCTGACCAGAATTGCTGATCTTGCTGATAATGCTTTGAGTTTAAATAGGCGTTATCTTCATGAATAAAGTCGAGATAAGAGGGCGCCGCTTTTGGCGATTTCTTTCCTCTGCTGAGCCGAGTATACGTATTGGCTATTTCTGCGGAAATCAGTCTTAACGTCATCGTATCGCCAATAAGATGATGACAGCAAAACTGACAGTACCAACGGTTATCACTTACCCGTAACAGGGCAAAACGCCATAGTTCACTGTACAAATCAAACGGCCGCTTGAAGGCCGTACGGATATATTGTTCAGCTTGTTCTTCTGCGTTGTTATGATCTGAAAAATCGTGGATTGTCACGGATACAGGCAAAGCATCGGTGAGTGCTTGCTGTGGTAATTCCTCAGTCTTAACGAGTCGTAAACGCAATACATCATGGCGACAAACAACAGTCTCAATAGCGCGTACTAACAGTGCGTCATCCAACTTTCCCTCAACAAGGAGCACTGAACCTAAGTTATAGCAGACACTATGAGGGCGGCAGAGCTGGCTGAGCCAGACAACTTGCTGGGAAGAACTGAGTGGGAATTTTATATTATTACTACTATTGCGTGACATAGGCATTGCTTAACTCCTGCTTGTGATACTAATTAGCTGGATTCATCAATTTAATTTGATTTATGTGACATGGCTGCACGCTAGAATATGATTGGTTAACTAACTCTTTCATAAACGGATGCTTTATTTTTTAACTTTTGTTATAAAAAGAAGGGATTTGTGTATTTTTGATTATTTGTATAAAAAATATTGATATAAGTATGGTGATAGGGAGTTTGCCATTGACAACACGATATGAAACCTGATTTCTCCCCGCTTAGCGGGGAGATATAAGACGCATCTTGAAGTGAGATTGGTATACTCAACAAATTAAGTTGTGTAGCGTTTGCCAAAACGAGCTTTGTTGTGCTAGCTGACGCTGCTCTTCAAGCATATTTTCGAGTATTGCCAACGTGGTCAGAGGATTTGCCAGCACGACCCGCAAAACGGTTGTGGGCTGTCGATCCCATTGCACGGGTTTGAGACTGGTATGTGAGACAAAAGATTTTCCAGCGGACCACTGCACCGCTTGGATATTCTGGTTCAGTGCATTAATTGCTCCATGCAATTGCTGTTTCACCTGGCCTGAACTTTCCCGTAGTGCCTGTAATACCTTTGGCGGCACGTATCGGTAGGTCAACAGGCAAAGCTGTGGTTCACTGATCAACTCGAAATCTTCTTGCTGACGGATGAGATTGGCGAATTGTCGTGCTTTCTCGATACTTGCATCGATCAGGCCAGCCAATCTTTGGCGGCCAAGCAAGTGGAAGTTACTGTGTAACATCAGCGACATTGCACTGCGTGAACCTTCCAAAGTATGGCGCCCCAGATCCTTTGACCCCTTGCGTACAATATAATTAGCATGTTGGGCGATGGCGTTGGTCAGGGTAGGCTGACGGAACAACACCATACCTGCTCCCATAGGCACATACATTTGTTTATGTGCATCGATAGTGACGGTATCAGCACGTTCGATACCCGTAAATAAGTGCCGGTAGCGTTCGGACAACAAGCTCGCTCCGCCCCAGGCGGCATCGACATGAAAATGACACTGTTCCTGTTCAGCGATATCCGCCAGAAGATCCAGCGGGTCAATGGCACCGGTTTCTGTGGTGCCAGCTATTCCGACAATCGCCATAGGCTTGATATTGCGCTGGCGCAGCTTTTGCAATTGTGTGAGCAGAGCATCAATGCTGATCCGCCCCTCTCTGTCGGCATCCACTTTTATCAGGGCATCCTGCCCTAATCCAAGAATATCCACCGCTTTTTTCAGCGAATAGTGTCCGAGTTCCGATACCAAAATAGCTAAGCCACTATAGCCATAGTGCATCAGCCCCCTGGCTAATCCCTCACGTGCCAGACCAGCAAACTCCCCGTCGGCGGGCATAAGCTGGTTTCGGCACGCCCACATGGCGGTTAAATTAGCCACGGTTCCACCAGAACAAAAGGTCGCCAGCGCATGATCACTGCTGTGAAGCCACTGTTTATAGAAAGTTTCATCACCGTGATATACCAGCTTGTGCATCATACCCAGAACCTGCCGTTCCAGCGCAGTTAAAATATGCGATGTTTCCAGTTTGACCAGATTCTGATTCAGGGCTGTTACTATCTTGCCAAGAGCAGGCAAATGTTTAGGGAGAGCCGATGTCATGTGACCGACAAAGGCCGGTGATGATACAGGCACAACCTGATTGAGGATATTTTCGCTCAGATACTGGGTATATGCCCCAGCATCAACCGGAGACTCTGGGATAATCACGGAGGAGAACTGACTTTCAAGTTCCGTTAGTTCGCGTATGGGTTTGTTTAATTCGCGCAGACAATAAGCGACAGGGTCACTAGCAATTTCCGTTTCCAGTCCGGCTAGATCTTCGTCACCGACACCGGAAATAAACTGGTTGAGCAGTGCTTGCCATTCTTGCTCATCCAGACAGTGCGTGTTAAGCGTTTTTTTATCCGTTTCGTCGTGATCCAGGCTGTCAGGAAAATACAGCATAGTTTGCCTCTTTAGAGTCATTAATAATATCGGTCATGTTTTTCTCTCACTTCTGCCATAGGCGGGTTACCCATTGCCCGACATGGGGGGCGGATAGCAGGGTCATATGATTGCCGGGCACAACCATCGTATTGAGTTCTGCCACCAGAAGACGCCATTGGGTTTCGCGACTCCTCCTTTCATCCTTATCGCCTTCCTCAGCGTTAACCAGATGGACAAGTCCCTTATAACGGGCGCGAGGAATATAACGGGTGTTCAGGTTAGCTTGCATAACGCGAATAATCCCTTGCAACAGCGATATTGGTGTTTTGGCCGGGAAAAGGCCGGCCTTAACCAAGGCACTGTGCAGATGCTGGATCTGTTCATCCGCGGCCAGGTTAGCAAAATCTTGCCGGGCGAGCGGAAGCGGCTGATTTAATATCATATTATAGATATCGATTAACTCCATGATTGTCTCAATACGGTTGACTGACTTGAGAGCTTTTCCTTGCTGGTCAGGTTCATCGGTATCAATAAGAATAAGATCGGATACCTGTTCTCCTTCCGCTTGCAATTGCAAGGCGATTTCAAAGGCAATCCAGCCACCAAAAGAGTGGCCTAGCAGGTGATAGGGACCATAAGGTTGGAGTTGTCGGATTTTCTGGATATAAGCACGGGCTGCGCCTTCAACACTGCGGTAAGGGGAATGATGTTCAATCGTGAACCCACGTGCCTGTAAAGCGTATACCGGAAGTTGTGCTGGGAACGATAGGGCCAGTTCGAGCAGACTGGACGGGCTGGCGCCGGCACCCGGCAGGCAAAAGAGCGGTGATACGGATGGAGTGCCCTGCTGGATCATAACCAGTGGGTCGAAGGAAGGCATATCCGGTAAATTTTCAGTGATTGAATCCACGATTTGGTTGAGCAGAGGCGAATGCATTATGGAAAAATGCGTCCCGCCGATAGGGTGGAGCACCGAATCGTGGCCGACAATGCCATGCCAGCCGCGCCAACTGTCGCCGTTAACTAACTCTTCCGCCGTATAGAGGTGGACAGGTAAGGTGGATTTTTGCGCGATGTATCCCTGACCAAGCTGTGTAATCATCTCGGCGGTATAGAAACGCAGAAGAATATCTTCGCGCGTGATGCCCGCCGACAGCCATTGGCGTTCGATACAGTGATCAAGCACTTGCTCCAGATTACTGAGGCTGTGCAGCTCTGCTAACGCTTCCTCATCGCCAATCATTTTTTGAGTACGCAGTGCATTAATGATTAATTCTAGTCGCCTTGCTTCCTCGTCTACAGAGGGGGCATCACTGTCTTTATGGGTGTGATAATAGGAATCGATCATACCAAGAAACGCGACTGTCTCACCGTCACGGGTTAATTGTTGGGCTATTTCATAGGCAATCAACCCGCCAATCGACCAGCCCATCAGACGATAAGGTCCCTGGGGTTGGAGGCGACGAATGGCCTGAATATGGCAGGCGGCAAGAGCTTCAATCGATATTGGAGGGTGTGCCAATGTATGGATGCCAAGCGCCTGTAAGGCATAGACGGGAAGTTCAGGGGGGAGTAAGGCAGCCAGGGGAGAATACACCAGGGGATCGCCGGAAGTTTCGTGCACTAAGAATAAAGGGAGCAAGGAACCTGTCGGGCTGAGTGGGACAGGGTTTGCATCAAATGGAGATACAGGCATGACGAAGTGCTCCTTAGTAGCCAGGGCCAGATCACATAAGGTTGGATGGGCGAACAGGGTAGCCAGTGAAACCTGCATATTTTGTTCACGCATACGATTCAACAACTGTATAGCGAGCAGCGAGTGCCCGCCAAGCTCAAAGAAATGATTGTGACGACTGATTTTTTCCAGTCCTAACAAATCCTGCCAGATTTGGGCCAGAGCGGTTTCTGTCTTGCCGATAGGCGATTCATAGCCACGCACTGCGAAAGCGGACTGATCGGGAATAGGTAACGCCTGTCGGTCGAGTTTGCCGTTAGGGGTTAGCGGAAAAGTCGTTAACGAGACAAAGGCGCTGGGTAGCATATAGTCGGCAAGATATTGGGCAAGTTGCTGGCGCAGTGTGGTTGGCAGCAACTCAATTCCTTCCTGCGGCCGTAAATAGGCGACCAGCCGTTTTTGACCGGGCGTATCTTCACGAACAATCACCACCGCTTCGCGTACCCCGTCACATTGGCTGAGTCTGGCTTCGATTTCTTCCAGTTCAATGCGGAAGCCACGCAGCTTGATCTGAAAATCAGTGCGGCCGAGGTATTCAATATTGCCATCGGGCAGCCAGCGGCCGAGATCGCCGGTTTTGTACATGCGGGCGTCTGGCTCCGCAGAGAATGGATTAGTGAGAAAACGTTCGGCCGTCAGTTCAGGGCGATCCAAATAACCGCGAGCCACACCAGCGCCCGCGATATGGATTTCACCAGTAACACCGATGGGAACGGGTTGACTATGTGCATCCAGAATATAAATCTGGGTATTGGCAATCGGGCGGCCGATAGGAATAGAACGAGTTGCATCAATAAGAGCAGTCATTTCGTAGGTTGCAGCAAACGTCGTGGTTTCCGTTGGGCCATAGCCATTGATGAGATGTGCAGGTTGGGATTTAGCCAATTGCACCTGCTGTATCTTTCTGGGATCGAGCACATCGCCGCCAATAAGCAGGTAGCGCAATTGCCCTAACAGGGGCTTGAGGCTATCGAAATAGGCGTTGAACAAGCCCACTGTTAACCAAAGGGCGGTAACGTGCCCCTTAATTAGGGTAGCGCAGAAATGAGCCGGCTCGAGTAGCACAGATTGTGGAACGATGTACAGACATCCTCCATTGAGCAGGGCAGACCAGATTTCCCAGGTTGAGGCGTCAAAAGCGATATTGGCACAATGAGCGACACAGTCGTGCGCACCGATATCTGCGTAAGCATTATTAATCACCAGCCGATTGATACTGCGGTGCTCGACCATCACCCCTTTCGGCTGGCCGGTTGAGCCAGAAGTGTAGATCACATAGGCCAGATGGCGTGACGTGAGACCCAGTGTATGTGCTTGCGGGTTGTGGGTCGGTTGTGTTGCCAAACATGGATCTGGTGCATCAAGCAATACTTTGGGTATGGTGTTGTCCAGTCGGTTAACCTGAGTTGTTTGCGTTAGCAAGGCCACGGGTCTTGCATCCTCAAGCATATAGATCAGCCGTTCAGTCGGATAGTTTGGATCGATAGGGACGTAAGCCCCGCCAGCCTTAAGGATACCCAGTAAGCCGACGATTGTGTCTAAACTGCGTTCAGCACAAATCGCTACCCGATCATCCGGGCGCACACCCAGCGTGATCAAATAATGGGCCAGGCGATTGGCGCGGCGGTTGAGTTCACCATAGCTCAGTGTCTGGCCTTCATAGACAATAGCAAGAGTATCAGGATGCTGTTCTGCATGAGTTTCAAACAGTTGGTGGATCAGGGCATCTTGCGGAAAATCCGTTTGAGTGGCGTTGAAATTTATCAATAGCTGTTGCTGTTCTGATTCCGGCAGCATCGGCAAGACAGCAATGCGTTGTGTTTCATCTGCCACTATCGCCATCAGTATATTGGTTAAGTAACTGACCATACGCTCAACAGTTGCAGCATCGAACAGCGCGGTAGCATAGGACAAGGCGCCGGTTAAACCTGCTTCAGTTTCTGCCAGTGATAATGTCAAATCAAAATGAGTGGTGTGATACGTCTGTTCAAATGGTGTGAGCTGTAGTTCAGGCAAGATGAGAGTTTGGGCTGGCGTGTTATTTAAGGCCAGCATCACCTGGAAGAGCGGGCTGTGGCCCAGGCTACGTTCAGGTTGGAGGGCTTCTACCACCTGCTCGAAAGGCAGATCCTGATGGGCGTAGGCGGCCAGCGCCCGTTCGCGAACTTGTGCAAGCAGATCAGCCACACTGAGTTCATCATTGAATGTAACGCGCAAGGCTAGCGTATTGACGAAGAACCCTATCAACCCTTCAAGCTCATGATGCGGGCGGTTAGCGACTGGAGTACCAATAACGATATCATCTTGTCCACTGAGTCGGGCCAGCACGATACTCCAGGCACTCAATAGGGTCATAAACAGCGTGGTGTTATGGCGCTGTCCAAGCTCCTTTAGTGACGTCAATAAGGTGGTATCAAGCTGGAA
Source organism: Xenorhabdus griffiniae (assembly GCF_037265215.1). Taxonomy (NCBI): domain Bacteria; kingdom Pseudomonadati; phylum Pseudomonadota; class Gammaproteobacteria; order Enterobacterales; family Morganellaceae; genus Xenorhabdus; species Xenorhabdus griffiniae. Next base: position 2,002,295 of record NZ_CP147737.1, read on the forward strand.
AGAGATTTGGTCACCGATATAGGTTTGTATGGCTGGGCGTGGCCGATCGGTGGGTAACGTCAGTAAGGCCGGTGCGCCTTCAAGCTGAGTACACCAGAAATCACGTTGTGCAGCGAGGGTGGCTGCTTTTAACTGTCCATGTTGCCAGACCGCATAATCAGCATATTGAATGGATAGTGGTGGTAAAGGATCTTCATTGCCATCAAGTGCCGCACAGTAGAAAATCCCCAATTCTCGTACCAGCACGCCAATAGACCAACCGTCGGTAATAATATGGTGTTGTGTGAGTAGCAGCACGTGTTCCTTATCCGCCAGTTGCAGCAGTTGACCGCGGATCAGGGGGCCTTGAGCAAAATCGAAAGGCGTTTGGGCTTCAAGGGTCGCGAGTTCAGTCACCCGCTTGATATGCAAAGCGGGATCGAGCTGACGCAAGTCCTGACAGGACAGGGCAAAACCGATATCCGCCGGGGCGATTTGCTGGCTGGGTTGGCCTGCAATCAGCACAAAGCGGGTGCGCAAACTTTCATGCCGAGCCACCAGACGATCAAACGCCGTCATCAGGGCATGGCGATTGAGTGAACCGGACAAGCGTAGCGCTGCAGGGAGATGGTAGGCTTGACTCGCTGCCGGATCGAGCTGACCGAGGAACCATAACCGCTGTTGTGCAAAGGATAAAGGCAAGGGCTGGCTGCGATCAGCTGGGGAAATCACGGTTTGTGTGAGCGTGGCCGTTTCCGTTAACGTCTGGGCCTGCGCCAGCAGGACGGGTTGAGCAAACAGGGTTTGTAACGGTAATTCCCGCGCCAGTCGCTGACGGATACGGGCGACAAGCTGGACGGCAAGCAGGGAATGCCCGCCCAGCTCAAAGAAATGATCATGGCGGCCAACCCGTTCCAGCCCCAGCAAGTCCTGCCAGATTTTAGCCAGTGCGGTTTCTGTGTCACCGACTGGCGCTTCATAGCGGCGCGTTGCCACGGCTGACGCATCCGGTGCAGGCAGGGCCTGACGGTTAAGTTTGCCATTGGGCGTGAGTGGGAAAGTTTCCAGCATCACAAAAGCACTGGGTAACATATAGTCAGCCAGGTGTCGCGCGAGTTGCTGACGCAGTTCAGCCGGCATGAGTTTAGCGCCCGCCAGCGGCCGCAGATAGGCCACCAGCCGTTTCTCGCCAGGCTCATCTTCGCGGGCAATCACCACGGCTTCGCGCACCCCGTGACACTGCATCAGCTGTGTTTCGATTTCCCCCAGTTCAATGCGGAACCCCCGCAGTTTGACCTGAAAATCATTGCGGCCGAGGTATTCGATATTGCCATCGGGCAGCCAGCGGCCGAGGTCGCCGGTTTTGTACATGCGGTCATTGGGATTTGGGGAAAACGGGTCAACAAGGAAACGTTCAGCGGTCAGTTCCGGCCGGTTTCGATACCCACGGGCCACCCCAGCGCCGGCGATATAGATTTCTCCGGTCACGCCCAAAGGTACGGGCTGGCCGCTGCCATCAAGGATATAAATACGGTTGTTGGCAATCGGGCGACCGATGGGGGGCAGTGTTGGCCATGGTGCCATTGCCTTATCCAATGAATATGCCGTGACAACGTGGCTTTCTGTCGGGCCATAGTGATTATGTAACCGGCAATCAGCCCGTTGCAGGAAACGCGCAATGGCCGGTGTAATACGCAATTGCTCGCCGGCGGTGATGATATGTGCCAGACAGGAAAAATCCTCTTCACTGTCACTGGCGGCTTCAGCCAGATGCTGGAGCGCAATATAGGGCAGAAAAACGCGGCCAATCTGTTGTTGCTGAATCAGCCGGAGAAGCTGTTGCGGCGCCCGCCGTTGGGTTTCATTAACCAGAACCAGACAGCCGCCTTCACTCAGGGTGGTGAAGATTTCCTGAAAAGCGACATCAAATCCCAGTGCGGCAAATTGCAGGGTTTTGCCCGTGCCGGCGGGGTGTGAGTGCCATTGCAGTAAGTTTGACAAGGCGGCCAGCGGCATTTCTACGCCCTTGGGTAATCCGGTGGAGCCAGACGTGTAGATCACATAGGCCAGATGGTGGGGTGTCAGCCCCATATTCTGCGTGTCAGGATTGTCAGTCGGTTGTTCTGCGAGAGACATTGTCGGCGCATCAAGCAGCAGGGTGAGATAACCGGTGTCTGTACTGTTCAGGGTGTTAGCTAACGTGCTCTGGGTCAGCAGAACCACGGGCGCCGCATCGTTGAGCATATAGGTTAGCCGTTCAGTCGGGTAGGCCGGATCGAGCGGGACATAGGCGCCGCCAGCCTTAAGGATAGCCAGTAAACTGACCACCATATCCAGACTGCGCTCGACACAAATCGCCACGCGCTTGTCTGGACGGACGCCCCGCGCGATCAAATAATGGGCCAACTGATTAGCGCGACGGTTCAGTTCGCCATAACTCATCGTTTGTTCTTCAAATACCACGGCGGGCGCATTGGGCTGTTGCGCGGCCAGTGCTTCAAACGGGGGATGGATTAAGGTCTCTGGCGGGAAATCCATCTGTGTGGCATTGAAATCTGCCAGCAATTGTTGTTCCGATTTTGTCATTATCGGCAGAGTGGCAATGCTCTGTGTTTCATCAGTAACCATGGCCGCCAATATATTTTTCAGGTAATCAACCATCCGCTCAACTGTGGTTGAATCGAATAAATCAGCAGCATAGGTTATAGCGCCGGCTAAACCTGATTCGGTTTCAGTGAGTGATAATGTGATGTCAAAATAGGCACCATGGTGAGCCTGCTCAATTGAGGTGAGCTGCAAATCAGGTAATACCAGATTCTGGGCGGGTGTGTTATTCAAGGTCAGCATTACCTGAAAAATGGGACTGTAGCTTAAGTTACGTTCAGGCTGGAGTGCCTCCACCACCTGTTCGAAAGGCAGATCCTGATGAGCATAGGCGGCAAGTGCTCGTTCGCGAACTTGTGCGAGCAGCTCCGTGACATTGAGGCCAGCATTAAATGTGACACGTAAGGCCAGCGTATTGACAAAGAAACCTATCACGCCTTCAAGTTCATGGTGTGGGCGATTGGCGACTGGGGTGCCGATAACGATATCGTTCTGACCACTGAGTCGGGCCAATACGATACTCCAGGCACTCAATAGGGTCATAAACAAGGTGCAGTTATGGCGTTGTCCAAGTTCTTTAAGTGATACCAATAACGCGGCATCAAACTGGAAAGAGATCTGGTCACCCGCATAGGTTTGTATGGCTGGGCGCGGCCGATCGGTGGGTAGCGTCAGTAAGGCTGGCGCGTCTTTAAGCTGGGTACACCAGAAATCACGTTGTGTTTCCAGAGGCGTTTCTTTTAGCTGAGCATGTTGCCAAACCGCATAATCCGCATACTGGATGGGGAGGGGTGGTAACGGATTTTCTTCGCTCTCAAGCGCTGCACGGTAGAAAACACCCAGTTCTCGTACCAGCACACCAAGCGACCAGCCGTCAGTGATAATATGATGCAGGGTCAGCAGCAAGATATGCTCTTCGTCTGCCAGTTGCAGCAGTTGACCACGAATAAGTGGCCCTTGGACGAAATCAAAAGGTGTTTGGGATTCGCGTTCGATAAGCTCGGTAACACGGCGGGTATGCAAGGCCGGATCAAGCTGGCACAGGTTGTGGCAGGACAGCGTAAAACCGAGGTCAGCAGGTTCAATGTGTTGGTAGGGTTGTCCTTCAATCAATATAAAGCGAGTGCGCAGGCTTTCATGGCGGGCAACCAGACGGTCAAGGGCAATCACTAATGCATGACGATCCAGTGAACCGCTCAGGCGTAGTGCCGCAGGTAAATGGTAGGCTTGACTCGCCGCCGGATCGAGCTGAGCGAGGAACCATAAACGTTGTTGAGCAAAGGAGAGAGGCAGTGGCTGGCTGCGATCCGCAATGGGAATAACGGTATGAGTCGTTGTAGCCATGTTAGTTAACGTATGCGCTAATGTCATTAGAATCGATTGGTCAAAGAGCGTCTGTAACGGTAACTCCCGTGCCAGCACCTGACGGATACGCGCAACAAGTTGGACGGCAAGCAGAGAGTGTCCACCCAGCTCAAAGAAATGATCATGACGGCCAACCTGTTCCAGCCCCAGTAAGTCTCGCCAGATTTGTGCCAACGCAGTTTCTATTTCACCGACGGGGGCTTCATAGCTGCGCGTCACGACGGCAGCAGCATCCGGTACAGGGAGCGCCTGCCGGTTGAGTTTGCCGTTAGGCGTTAACGGAAAAGTCGCTAACGTGACGAAAGCACTCGGCAGCATATAGTCGGCAAGGTGTTGAGCGAGTTGCTGACGCAATTCAGCAGGCAGCAGTTCAGCACCATCCTGTGGACGTAGATAGGCAACCAACTGTTTTTGCCCTGCTTCATCTTCGCGGGCGATCACAACCGCTTCGCACACCCCATCACACTGCATCAGTTGTGCCTCGATTTCGCCCAATTCAATGCGAAAGCCCCGCAGCTTGACCTGAAAATCATTGCGGCCGAGGTATTCGATATTACCATCGGGCAGCCAGCGGCCGAGGTCACCGGTTTTATACATACGTGCGTCTGGCTTTGAAGAGAATGGATCGGCAAGAAAACGTTCGGTAGTCAGTTCCGGTTGGTTGAGATAACCGCGGGCCAGGCCGACGCCCGCGATATAGATTTCCCCTGTGACACCAAGGGGGACGAGTTGCCCGTGAGGATCCAGAATATAACTTTGGCTATTGGCGATGGGGCGGCCAATAACGGAAACTTCCGGTACACCTGCCTGAGCAGAATATTCATACCAGGTGGCATCACCATTGATTTCAGATGAACCATAAAAATTCAGGAGACGGAGCCAGGGGTAATCTGTCACTACCTGTCGGGCTAACTCAGGTGCAAGCCGTTCTCCACTGCAAATCAACGTCCTGACTGATTTGAGATGAATTCGATTATCATGATCCTGTATTAAAAGTTTCAATAGTGAAGGTACAACGACCAGATAGTTAACATTAAAACGCTGCAAACCTGCACTGAACTGGATGGGATCTTTCACTTCATGGTTATTGAAAACCACCAGTTTGCCCCCTGCCAACAGTACACCCAACGTTTCAGTGATTGAATCAACAAAGCTGATACTGGTTTTTAACGCCCCGATTAATGGCGGAATCGCGATGTCTCGGACGAACCACAAGAGCCGATTGCATAGGGCCAGATGACTACTCATGACTCCTTTGGGCAGGCCAGTGGAACCAGAAGTATAAACAACATAGGCCAGATGATGGGGAGTCAGGCCAGATATTTCTGGGTTGTGATCTGGCTGCATTTCCATGCTGTCATCTTGGATATCAAGCAAGAGGAGAGGAATAGCATCGGTTGACTTAGCACCTGTAAAAATATCAAGCCAGGCTAGTTGGGTCAGTACTGCTACCGGTGCTGAATCCTCAAGCATATAAGCCAGCCGTTCGGCTGGGTAAGCCGGATCAAGCGGCACATAAGCCCCTCCCGCTTTCAGGATAGCCAGTAAGCCGACCACCATCTCTGGGCTGCGTTCGACACACATGGCGACACGATCGTCTGGGCGTACACCCAACATGATTAAATGATGCGCCAGACGATTGGCACGGCGATTCAGCTCACCATAGCTGAGTGACTGCTCACCGTATACTACGGCGATATCAGCGGGGTGTTGTACTGCTTCGATTTCAAACAGTTGGTGGATCAGGATATCCTGCGGAAAATCGGCTTGTGTGGCATTGAAGTCTGTCAGCAGTTGTCGTTGCTCCAGAGCAGGCAGGATCGGCACGTGCAGAATGGGTTGCTGCGGATTATGGATAAGTGCATCAATAAGACCGCTGATAGCCGTGACCAGATAATGAGTTATACGTGCAGGGTCAATACTCGTCACAGTTTGAGCAGTTAAGTGGAAACCAACGCCCATATCATCTACCGATAGCGTGATTGGATAGTTGGTTCGCTCTTCCGCCGCCAGGATGCGGATACCCGCCCAGACCGAACTGGCTGTTTCCATCTCACCAGATTGACTGTGACGATAATTCAATAACGCACTGAACAGCGGCATCGGTTGGGGCACGCCACTGCATCGTTGTGCCAGCGATAACGGTGCCTGTTCATGTTCTAATAACCGAGTCAGATTGTGGTAGGTAGCCTGTACCACTTCTTGCACGCTAAATCCGGTCAGCGTAATCCGTATCGGCAGCGTGTTGATAAACATGCCTAATATTCGGTTGGCTCCTGTGATCCCTTGTAAACGTCCCAATAATACCGAGCCAAAGACCACATCGTGGTGGCCACTGGTTTGAGCCAACACTTGCGCCCACGCAACATGAAACAGGACGCCAGGACTGATGCCTAAACGGCGAGCCTGAGAACGAATCGCCTTTGCCAGAGTGGGATCAAGCGACAGGCTGTGTTCGTTGAGAGTCCGATTATCGCTTGCTACGCTGAGTACCCCGTAAGGCGCGGTTGGTTCAGTAATATCAGCCAGTTGGTCACGGAAATAGGATTCATGCTCTGCTACTGGCACACTTAATGTCCGGGCAATAAAGTTGCGATAAGGCAGAGCAGTAGGCAGCATGGCGGCATTTCCCTGCAACACGTGGGCAATCTCAGCGAAAATCAGCTCCAGTGTCATATGGTCACTGACCAGATGATGAAAACGCAAAGATAACAACCATTCGTCGTGTACGGGAGCATGGGCGATATCTGCGGCAAACAGCGGCGCACGGCTTAAATCGAGGCGATACTGGCGTGGATCTGTGTAGTTACGTAATTGTGATGGCATTGATTGGGATAAAACGTCGTCTTCTGTGGACGGGGTGAAGACATTGATATGCAGTGATGCCTGACGCCAAACCACCTGAACGGGCTGGGCCAGATCTTGCCAATAGGCGGCAGTTCGCAGAATGTCATGGCGATCGATAATGTGTTGCAGCGCGGCTAAAAAGGCATCAAGCCGTTCGCGGGTATCGAAAGCGAGCAGGCTTTGCAGCAGATAATCATCACCTTGTGTCTGTAATAAGTGCTGGAAAAGAATGCCTTCCTGTAACGGCGCCAGTGGATAGATATCCTGCACATTGGCGGCCCCTCCTGACACAGTCGCGACAATGGCATCAATCTCGTCCTGGGACAACGAAACCAGTGGCAGCATATCTGGCGTAATGGAAGTACAGCCTTCGGGGATAAGCTGGGGTGGCGTTTCAAAAGCGCAGGGATTGTCTTGAGATGTCAGAATGGTTTGCGCCAACTCACTTAAGATTGGGGTCGCAAACACACTGCGCACGTCAAGTCGCCAACCAAGGTTATGCAGTTGTTCAATCAGGTTGACGATCAGCAATGAGTGTCCGCCGAGTTCAAAAAAATGGTCATGACGACCGACTTGTTCCAGTCCCAGCAAATCTTGCCAGATCCGGGCTAAAGCCGTTTCTACCTCTCCGACCGGCGTTGCATAGCCGCGAGCGATCACCGCAGATGTATCGGGGACAGGCAGGGCCTGCCGGTCGAGCTTGCCATTAGCATTCAGCGGGAAGGTGTCCAATGTCACAAAAGCGCTGGGTAACATATATTCGGCCAGGTGTTGGGCGAGTTGCTGGCGTAATTCGGCCGGTATCAGTTCGGCACCCGCCAGCGGTCGCAGATAAGCCACCAGCCGTTTCTGCCCTGGCTCATCTTCACGGGCAATAACCACCGCTTCACGTACACCGTGACATTGCATCAGTTGTGCCTCGATTTCCCCTAATTCAATGCGGAATCCACGCAACTTGACCTGAAAATCATTGCGGCCGAGGTATTCGATATTGCCATCGGGCAGCCAACGGCCGAGGTCACCGGTTTTGTACATACGGGCGTTCGGTTCTGAAGCGAAGGGATCGCTTAAGAAGCGCTCGGCAGTGAGTTCAGGCCGATTCAGGTAACCGCGGGCCACACCGGCACCAGCGATATAAATTTCGCCGGTAACCCCAAGGGGAACAAGCTGTCTGGCCGCGTCAAGGATATAGATGCAGGTATTGGCGATGGGGCGACCAATATGAGAAACAACATTTGTCGTCCGATTCATGCGGATCCAGGTCGAATACGTTGTCGTCTCCGAAGGGCCATAGAGATTACAGATATCCTCTACACCAGAATAGGCAAACAGATGTTCGACAATATGGGGTTTCAGCGCTTCACCCGCCAGATTAATGGCTTTAACGGTGGGGGGAATGGCATTTGTCTCACTCAAATGCGCGATGGCCGACGGCACCGTATTAATCAGGCTGATCGCTTGTTCTGTAGCGGAAGATTTGGCAGCGATTAGCGACAGGGTATCAGCAACAATATGAACCGTACCGCCAGAAATCAGTGGCGCAAAACATTCGTACACGGACAAATCAAAATTAAACGAAGTCGCAAACAGAGTATGAGCCAATACTTCGGGGCGAAAAGTCCGTTGGGCCCAGATCAGGAAATTCACGGTATTGCGATGCGCAATGGCAACCCCTTTGGGTGATCCAGTCGAACCTGATGTGTAGATCACATAAGCCAAATGATTTGATGTTAAACCCAGTGCTTGAGCGTCGGGATTGGCTATCGATTGACTTAAGCGGTCTTGATTGTCATTGCTGAGTAGATTGTCGATAAAGACCGTAGGGGCGGAACTGGCCAATCTGTCGGTGAATTTTTTCTGCGTGATAACTACGACGGGAGTCGCATCCTCAAGCATATAGGCCAATCGGTTGGTTGGGTAAGCGGGATCGAGTGGGACATAAGCGCCCCCCGCTTTAAGAATAGCCAGTAACCCCACCACCATTTCTAAACTGCGTTCGACACAGATAGCGACTCGATCATCTGGATTTACCCCTAATGTAATCAAATGATAAGCCAGATGATTGGCATAGTGGTTCAATTCCCCATAGCTAAGAGACTGATCGCCACATACTACCGCGGTTGCATTGGGCGTTTGTGCAGTTTGCATTTCGACCAGTTGATGGATCAGGGCTTCTTGGGGGAAATCGGCTTGAGTGGCGTTGAATTCCACCAACAATTGGTGCCGCTCCGAGGCTGACAATATTGGCAGGCTGGCAATAGTCAGTTCGGTTTCGCTTGTCATTGCCACCAGTACCCGTTTCAAATAGCCGACCATCCGTTCTATCGTCGAGGAATCAAACAGATCAACGGCATATTCCAGCTCGCCGAACAAACCAGATTCGGTTTCGGTCAGCGATAAGGTCATATCGAAGTGGGTACTGTGGCGTGCTTGTTCAATTTGGCTGAGTTGCAAGCCAGGCAACGTCAGGGTCTTGGCGGGCGTATTGTTTAGAGCCAACATCACCTGAAAGATCGGGCTGTAACTTAGGCTACGTTCAGGCTGAAGTGCTTCCACGACCTGTTCAAATGGAAGATCCTGATGGGCGTAGGCGGCAAGTGCCCGTTCCCGCACTTGGTCAAGCAGAGCCGTTACATTAAGGTCATCATTGAGAGTGACACGCAAGGCCAGCGTATTGACAAAGAAACCAACCAGCCCTTCAAGCTCACGGTGTGGGCGGTTAGCGACTGGCGTGCCGATGACGATATCATCCTGTCCACTGAGTCGGGCGAGTACAATACTCCAGGCTGCCAGTATAGTCATAAACAGAGTCGTGTGATGCCGTTGTCCAAATGACTTAAGTGATGCCAGCAAGGTCGCATCAAACTGAACAGGCACCTGTTTACCTGCATAAGTGGGTACGGAAGGACGTGGCCGATCGGTGGGTAATGTCAGCAAGGCTGGGGCGCCCTTAAGTTGCGTACACCAAAAATCGCGTTGTTTAGCAAGGGCAGTGCTTTGTAACCACTCACGTTGCCAGACGGCGTAGTCAACATACTGAATGGGGAGTAGCGGCAGCGGATCATCCTGGTTGTCAAGAGCCGCACGATAGAGTGCGCCTAGTTCGTGCACCAGTATTCCGATAGACCAGCCGTCAGAGATGATGTGATGCTGGGTCAGCAATAACACATGTTCTTCATCCGTGAGTTGTAGCAATTGGCCGCGGATCAGCGGGCCTTGGGTTAGGTCAAAAGGTGCCTGTGTTGCAAGGGCGGTCAGTTCGGCGAGACGGCTAGCCCGCGTTTTGGTGTCTAATCGACGTAGATCATGGCAGGACAGGGCAAAACCGCTGTCAGCCGGATCGATATGCTGACAAGGTTGTCCTTCGTTCAGAACAAAGCGGGTACGCAGACTTTCATGACGGGCAACCAGATGATTGAGTGCGTTAGTCAGGGAGTCACGGTTAAGTTGACCTGTCAGGCGCAGCGCTATTGGAAGATGATAGGCCAGACTGGCGGCAGGATCGAGTTGGTTAAGGAACCACAGCCGCTGTTGGGCGAAGGACAATGGCAGAGGACGCGCACGGACGGCTTGTTTGATGGGTGGCCGCTTCTGATGATGCTTGTTATGTTGTAATTGTTCTTTAATTTTCTTTTGTAAAACAGCACGTTTCAGATTATCGCGGTTCATGTTATGCCTTATCATTTGTTGTTGTCTCCGCCTAAAATTGCCATGAGTTCTTCGGTTGACATTAAATCCAGCTCGTCCTCAAGTAATTCAATATTGCTGTTCCCTATAGCATCCAATTGGGTAGTAAGGATGATGTCGGCCTGCTCTGCCAATTGAGGAGAAAGAAACAACGAGGAGATAGGGATATCGACCAGAAATTCATCTTGTATCCGTGTTGCTAATTGCGCGATCAGCAATGAGTGGCCGCCAAGTTCAAAAAAGTTATCGTGGCGACCAATTCGTTCTAATCCCAGCAAGTCTTGCCAGATTTGGGCCAGCATGATTTCTTCTTCATTGATCGGTGCTTCATAGTGGCGTACGACCATAGCGGATGCATCAGGGGCAGGAAGTGCCTGACGGTCGAGTTTGCCATTGGGGGTCAGCGGGAAAGTATCCAATATGACAAAGGCGCCAGGCAGCATATAGCCAGCGAGATGCTGGGCCAGTTGCTGATGCAGTTCTGTCGGCACCAGTTCAACACCGGTTTGGGGGATCAGGTAGGCGACCAGACGTCTCTGGCTCCCTGTGTTGTCGAGAAGCGTATCTTCGCGCATAAGAACGATGGCTTCGTGCACGCCATCGCATTGCATTAACTTAGCTTCAATCTCGCCGGGTTCAATGCGAAAACCACGCAACTTGACCTGAAAATCATTGCGACCAAGATATTCGATATTGCCATCAGGCAGCCAACGCCCGATATCACCGGTTTTGTACATACGGGCATCGGGGTTCTGGGAGAACGGATCGGCAAGGAAGCGTTCGGCAGTCAGTTCAGGCCGGTTCAGGTAACCGCGAGCCACGCCGTCACCGGCAATATGGATTTCACCCGCTACACCGATGGGAACGGGTTGACCACGCGTATCCAGAATATAAATCCGTGTATTGGCAATTGGGCGGCCAATAGGGATAGAGCGGGTTACATCCACGGGGGAAGTGATCTCGTAGGTAGAGGCAAATGTTGTCGTTTCCGTCGGGCCATAGCCGTTAATCAGGTGGACGGGTTGAGACACAGCCCGTTGTACCTGTTGTATTTTCCTCGGATCGAGCACATCACCACCGGTAAGCAGGTAACGTAACTGACCAAACAAGGGTTTGAGACTATCGAGATATTCGTTGAACAAACCCACCGTTAACCAGAGGGCGGTGACTTGCCCCTTGAGCAATGAATTGCAGAGACGTTTTGGATCGAGCAGCACGGATTGCGGAACGATATGCAGGCGTGCCCCGTTGAGCAGGGCAGACCAAATTTCCCAGGTCGAGGCATCAAAAGCGATATTGGCACAATGAGCAACGCAGTCGGACGTACTGATATCTGCATAAGCACTATTGATAACCAGCCGATTAACACTGCGGTGTTCGACCATCACCCCTTTGGGTTGCCCCGTAGAGCCAGAGGTATAGATCACATAGGCTAGATTTTGTGATGTCAGGTTCAGTACCCGTGGATTAGGGGAGGGAATCGGGTGTGTCTCTTGGCTATCAAGCACGATGATAGGCACTGTTGCAGATACACTGCGGTGTAACCTGTCGAACTGTGCTGTCTGGGTCAGTAATACCACCGGAGCGGCATCTTCGAGCATATAAGCCAGCCGGTCGGTGGGATAAGCCGGATCGAGCGGAACATAAGCGCCGCCAGCCTTAAGAATGCCGAGTAATCCCACAATAGTATCCAGACTGCGTTCGGCACAAATTGCCACCCGATCATCCGGCCGCACTCCCAGAGCAATCAAGTGATGAGCCAGACGATTAGCCCGTTGGTTCAGTTCACCATAGCTCAGTGTTTGGTTTTCACAGACGACAGCGATGGTATCTGCATGTTGTTCAGCCTGTGTTTCAAACAGTTGGTGGATTAGCGCACCTTGCGGGAAATCAACTTGAGTAGCGTTAAAATCGGCCAGCACTTGTTGCCGCTCTGCCGTTGGTAAGATTGGTACGGCCAAAATCATCTGTTGTGGATGGTGTACCAACGCATCGATCAGGCCACGAATGGCTGTCAGCAGGTAATGGGCTACACGAACTGGATCGATATCTGCCACAGTGTGGATGGTCAGGTGAAAACCAACGCCTAAGTCATCTATTGATAGTGTGATTGGATAGTTGGTTCGTTCCTGTGTGGCAACAACGCGCATATCTGACCAGATATTAACCGCATTTGCGTCATTGGCTTGGGAATGACGGTAATTGAGTAAGGAGCTGAACAGCGGCATGGGTTGCGCGACACCACTACAACTTTGTGCCAATGCCAATGGTGCCTGTTCATGTTCCAGTAGCGACATCAGGTTATCGTAGGTGGCTTGTACCACGGTTTGTACACTGCGATCAGCCAGGGAAACACGTACTGGCAAGGTGTTGATAAACATCCCCAGTATTTGGCCGACACCGGCACCGCCTTGCAGGCGCCCCAATAGTACGGAGCCAAAAACGACGTCGTCACGACCACTGGTATGGGCCAATACCTGCGCCCAGGCCACATGAAACAGGACACTCTGATTGATCCCTAAGCGCCGAGCCTGGCTGCGAATGGCTTCCGCCAGTTCAGCAGGAAGAGAAAGGCGGGCTTCGGTGATGGCGTTACCATCGCTTAATGTTTGGTTATCCGGTATTGACAACACACCGAATGGTGCTGTCGGTGCATCAATATCGGCGAGTTGAGCACGAAAATAGGCTTCGTGCTCTGTGGCGGGTGCGTTCAGGATTTGGGCGATAAAGTTGCGATAGGGCAGTGCCGCAGGCAGTGTTTGTTGTCCCTGCAATATTTGCGCTATTTCGGCAAAAATCAGATCCAGTGTCATATGGTCGCTGACCAGATGATGGAAACGCAGGGCCAGCAGCCATTCGTTCTGTAGTGGATCATGGGCGATATCGGCAGCAAACAGCGGGGCATGGTTCAAATTAATGCGGTGCTGGCGTGGATCCGTGTCAGCCTGTAATTGCGCCGGAATATCGTCTGGCGTGGCAGGGATAAATTCGTGGATAGTCAGCTGTGCCTGACGCCAAACCACCTGAACCGGCTGTTCCAGTCCCTGCCAATAAACGGCCGTGCGCAGGATATCATGGCGGTTAATAACCTGTTGCAAGGCCGCCAGAAAGCTTGCAAGACGATCGCGAGAATTGAACGCGAGCAGGCTCTGCAACAGATAGGTATCCCCCTGTGCCTGCATTCGGTAATGGAACAGAATTCCTTCCTGCAACGGGGCTAGTGGATAAATATCCTGTACATTACTGGTTCCGCCGGAAACGGTAGCAACGATGGCATCAATTTCAGCTTGAGAAAGCGAAACCAATGGCAGCATATCGGGGGTAATGGCCGTACAATCTTCCGGGATCAGGTTGGGGGGGACGACAAAGGTGCTGCCCCCCTGCTGGATAGCCTGAGCCATATCAGCAAGGACAGGTGAGGCGAACACGCTGCGAACCTCGATTTTCCAGCCGATATTACGCAGTTCTTCGATCAGGCTGACAATCATCAGCGAATGGCCGCCGAGTTCAAAGAAATGGTCATGGCGGCTGACTTGTTTCAGATCTAAGAGTTTTTGCCAAATCTGTGCCAGGGCGATTTCTCTCTCACCGACGGGCGTGGCATAGATGCGGGCGACGACGGCTGATAAATCCGGGGCCGGCAGCGCCTGACGGTTAAGTTTGCCATTGGGGGTGAGCGGGAACGTGTCTAACATAACAAACGCACTGGGTAACATGTATTCAGCAAGATGCTGGGTCAGTTGCTGGCGCAGTTCAGCCGGCACCAGTTCAATCCCCTCCAAGGGCCGCAGATAGGCCACCAGCTTTTTCTGGCCTGGCTCATCTTCGCGCGCCAGCACGACCGCTTCGCGTACGCCGTCACATTGCCTCAGTTTGGCTTCGATTTCCCCCAGTTCAATACGGAAGCCCCGTAACTTGACCTGAAAATCATTGCGGCCAAGGTATTCGATATTGCCATCGGGCAGCCAGCGGGCCAGATCGCCGGTTTTGTACATGCGGGCATCGGGCTCTGAAGAAAACGGATCGGGCAGGAAGCGTTCGGCGGTCAGTTCAGGGCGATTGAGGTAACCGCGGGCTACGCCGTCACCGGCAATATGGATTTCACCTGTTACCCCGATAGGAACCGGTTGACCTTGCGTATCCAAAATATAAATTTGGGTATTCGCGATGGGGTGACCTATGGGGATTTTTCTGTTTTTACGTTCAACGTCCTCGTCTTCCATAACAGGAATTTCATAGGCGGTGGCAAACGTGGTTGTCTCGGTTGGCCCATACACATGCAGTAAGTGTCTGGGGGGATGTTCGGTTCTGAGACGAATAGCCGGACGGTTATCCGTCTGTTCACCGCCGAACAGGACATAACGTAAGCCAGAGAGGGATGGCCCAATGAGATCCGCGTATTGGTTAAACAGGGCAGTGGTCAAGAACAGGGCAGTGACACCTTCCGCTGACAGACACTGACCAAACAGCGTGGGCTGGAGCAAGACTTTTTCCGGGATAAGCACAATACGCGCCCCATGCACCAGCCCCGCCCATATTTCCCAGGTGGCGGCGTCAAATGAAACATTGGCGCAATGAGCAATACAGTCGTCAGGGCCAATCTCAGCAAAGCCACTGTTAATGATAAGACGCAGGACATTGCGATGTTCGACCATCACGCCTTTGGGTTGTCCCGTTGAGCCGGAGGTGTAAATCACATAAGCCAGATGGCGTGATGTTAGCCCCAATATCTGGGCTTGCGGATTGTGCGTTGGCTGGGTTTCCAGCAATGCTTCTGTGTCATCAAGCACGATGACCGGCACCGTTACAGTGACGCTGTCACGCAATCTGTCGTATTGTGCGGTCTGGGTGAGTAACACCACCGGGGCGGCATCGTCCAGCATATAAGCCAGCCGGTCGGTGGGATAAGCCGGATCGAGCGGCACATAAGCGCCGCCAGCCTTAAGAATGCCGAGTAAGCCCACAATAGTATCCAGACTGCGTTCAGCACAAATCGCTACTCGATCATCCGGCCGCACGCCGACAGTTATCAGGGAATGGGCCAACTGATTCGCGCGATGATTTAACTCACTGTAGCTCAGGGTCTGGTCTTCATAGACGACCGCAATGCGGTCAGGATGCTGTGCCGCTTGTGCTTCAAACAGCGAGTGGATCAACGTGTTTTGCGGGAAATCGGCCTGAGTGGCATTAAAATCCACCAGCAGTTGTTGCCGTTCTGAGGCGGGCAACAGGGGTAACGTGGCAATAAGTTGGGTGTCATCCACCGTCATGGCGATCAGTGCCTTGTTGAAATAACCGACTATTCGCTCAACCGTGGTGGCATCGAATAAATCGGTGGCATATTCCAGCCCCCCGATTAAACCGGCTTCGGTTTCACTCAGTGATAAGGTTAAGTCAAAATGTGCACTGCGATGTTCCTGAGCAATCGTCGTCAGTTGCAACCCCGGCAGGGTCAACTCTTGGGCTGGGGTGTTGTTTAAGGCCAGCATTACCTGAAACAGCGGGCTGTAACTCAGGCTGCGTTCCGGCTGGATCGCCTCCACCACCTGCTCGAAGGGCAGATCCTGATGGCTATAGGCGGCCAGCGCCCGCACCCGCACCTGGGCCAGCAAATCTGTCACACGGAGGTTATCATGGCAGGAGATACGCAAGGCCAGAGTATTAACAAAGAACCCCATCAGTCCTTCCAGCTCCTGGTGTGGACGGTTAGCGACAGGGGTGCCGGTAACAATATCCGCCTGTCCACTCAGCCGAGCCAGAACGAGACTCCAGGCACTGAGCACCGTCATAAACAAGGTGGTGTTGTGACGTTGTCCAAGCACTTTCAATGAGTCCAATAAATCCGCATCAACGTGCACAGGCACGCGGTTGCCTGCATAGGTTTGTACTGCCGGACGTGGCCGGTCGGTTGGGAGAGTAAGTAAGGCCGGTGCGTCAGCAAGCTGGGTGCACCAGAAATCACGTTGTTTAGTGAAGGCCATGCCTTGTAACTGCTCCTGTTGCCAGACCGCATAATCAGCATACTGGATTGGCAGGGGAGGCAAAGGATCAGGTTGGCCGTCAAGGGCCGCACGGTAAAAGATGCTCAGTTCTTGCACCAGCACACCGACAGACCAGCCGTCAGTGATAATGTGATGCAGGGTCAGCAACAGCACATGCTCGTCGTCGGCCAGTTGCAGCAGTTGGCCACGGAACAGCGAGCCTTGGACAAAATCGAAGGGTGCCTGTGCCTCGCTATTAGCGAGTTCGGCAACATGCTGGGTACGCAAGACGGGATCGATCGGGCGCAGGTCGTGGTAGGTCAGGGCAAAACCGATATCAGCCGGATCGATATGTTGGCAGGGCTGGCCTGCTACCAGAATAAAACGGGTTCGCAGACTTTCATGGCGGGCAATCAGGCGATCCAGTGCTGCTTTCAGCGCCGGATAGTCGAGCTGACCAGTGAGGCGTAATGTCACCGACAGATGATAAGCCTGGCTGGCTGCCGGATCGAGCTGGCTGATAAACCACAGCCGCTGCTGAGCAAAAGAAAGCGGCAGGGGCTGATGTCTGTCCGCGGGTTTGATGAAGGTTGGCTGCTGTTCCCCCTCGCGGGCTTTCAGTTGTTCTGCAAGTCTTTTTTCCAGAACTGCACGTTTCAACTCATTGATATTCATATTAAACCTTGTCATTATTTACTGTCCCCGCCTAAAATTGCCATCAATTCTTCTGCCGACAATGAGTCAAGATCGTTTTGAATTGACTCAAGCTCGTTTTCCGCTACCGCATTCATTTGCGCTGAGAGAATGGCAGTGGCCTGCTCTGTTAATGTGGGCGAAGTGAATAACGCCGTCAGAGGGATACTGACCAGGAATTTATCTTGTATGCGGGTTATCAATCTGACGACCATCAGTGAGTGGCCGCCAAGTTCAAAGAAATGGTCGTGGCGACTGATACGTTCTAGTCCTAATAGATCCTGCCAGATTTTCGCCAACGCGGTTTCTATCCCACCTTGTGGCGGTTCGTAACCTTGGGTGACCACAGCCGCCAGATCCGGTGCAGGCAGGGCCTTGCGATCCAGTTTGCCATTGGGGCTCAGGGGGAAGGCTGTGAGCGTGACAAAGGCACTGGGTAACATATAGTCAGCGAGATATTGAGCAAGCTGCTGACGCAGCTTCGCGGGCGCTAATTCAATCCCTTCCTGCGGTAACAGGTAAGCGACCAGCCGTTTCTGGCCGGGTTCGTCTTCGCGCGCCAACACAATTGCTTCGCGCACACCATCACATTGGCTGAGTCGGGTTTCGATTTCTCCCAGCTCGATACGGAAGCCGCGCAGCTTGACCTGAAAGTCATTGCGGCCGAGGTATTCGATATTGCCATCGGGCAGCCAACGACCGAGGTCGCCAGTTTTGTACATGCGGGCATCGGGTTGCGAAGAGAACGGATCGGGCAGGAAGCGCTCGGCGGTGAGTTCAGGTCGGTTCAGATAACCGCGCGCTACGCCGGCACCGGCAATATAAATTTCCCCCGTTACACCATAAGGAACGGGTTGACCTAGCATATCCAGAATATAAATCTGGGTATTCGCGATCGGGCGACCGATAGGAATGGAACGGGTCACATCAACGGGTGAGGTAATCGCATAGGTTGTGGCAAATGCAGTGGTTTCCGTTGGGCCATAGCCATTAATCAGGTGTGTTGGCTGGAACTCGGCTAATTGCACCTGCTGTATCTTTCTTGGATCGAGCACATCACCGCCGACAAGCAGGTAGCGTAGTTGCTCAAACAGGGGGCTGAGGTTATCGAGATATTCGTTGAACAAGCCGACAGTCAGCCAGAGAGCACTGATTTTCCCCTCAATCAGTGAATCGCAGAAATGCACCGGATTAAGCAGAATCGATTGTGGGATCACATGCAGGCGTGCGCCATTAAGTAAGGCAGACCAGATTTCCCAGGTTGAGGCGTCAAAAGCAATATTGGCACAGTGGGCGATACAGTCGTTGGGACCTATGTCAGTAAAGCCATTATTGATAATCAGGCGAAGAACATTGCGGTGCTCGACCATCACGCCTTTGGGTTGTCCCGTCGAGCCAGAGGTATAAAGCACATAGGCCAGATGGTGTGACATCAACCCCAAGGCGTGTATGTCTGGGTTATGGGGCGGTTGCTCCGTCAAAATTAATTCCTGGGCGTCGAGTATTACTATCGACATGGACATAGGTACAAAACGGGACAGCTTGTCGGCGAGTGTTGTCTGAGTCAGCAACGCCACGGGTTCTGAATCTTCAAGCATATAAGCCAGCCGTTCGCTCGGATAGGTGGGATCGAGCGGGACGTAAGCGCCGCCGGCTTTGAGAATAGCGAGCAGGCCGACGATGAGATCCAGACTACGTTCGATACAGATGGCAACCCGATCATCTGGGTGCACGCCCAATGAAATCAGATGGTGAGCTAACTGATTGGCACGGCAGTTAAGTTCACCATAACTGAGCGTTTGTCCGTCAAATACGACAGCAAGGGTATCGGGATGGCGTGCCGCTTGAGCTTCGAACAATGAATGAACCAGCTGGTCTTGCGGAAAATCGGCCTGCGTAGCGTTGGCATCTACCAGTAGTTGCTGGCGCTCTGTGGCGGGCAGGATTGAGATATCCCGAACCAGCCGTTGTGGATCATGAATCAGAGCATCGATTAAGCCACTGATGGCGGTGACCAGATAGTTGGTTACGCGGGTTGGGTCGATACCGGCTACTGTCTGGGCGATGAGCTGGAAATTGACGCCTAAATCATCCACTGACAGGGTGACAGGATAGTTAGTGCGCTCTTCTGCGGCTAAAGTACGTATACCCGCCCAGAGAGTATCAAGCCCTCCGGTTTCAGCAGATTGACCATGACGATAATTCAATAAGCTACTAAATAACGGCATCGACTGCGGCATACCGCTGCAACGTTGTGCCAATGCCAATGGAGCCTGTTCGTGTTCCAGTAACATCATCAATCCGTGGTGGGTGTTGTGGACGACTTCCTGAACAGTGTAATTCGTCAGGGAAACCCGCATTGGCAACGTATTGATGAACATACCCAATACTCGCTCGGCCCCTGCACCGCCTTGCAGACGGCCTAATAGCACGGAGCCAAATACCACGTCATCACGGCCGCTGGTCTGTGCCAACACTTGCGCCCATGCCACATGGAACAGCACACTGGGGCTGACGCCTAACCGACGCGCCTGAGTGCGAATGGCTTTGGCCAGATCGGGGGCGATAGGGAGACGAGCCTCAGCCACGCAGTCATTGTCAGGATGCACCTTGAGCACCCCAAAGGGTGCCGTGGGTTCATCAATATCCGCCAGTTGGGTGTGGAAATAAGCCTCATGGTCAGCGGTCGGGGTAGCCAGGGTTTGGGCGATAAAGTTGCGGTAAGGCAGTACCGCTGGCAGTCTCTCCGTCTTGCCCTGCAAGATAAGCGCGATTTCCGCAAAAATCAGCTCTAAGGTCAAATGGTCACTGACTAGATGATGGAAGCGTAGCGCCAGCAGCCATTCATCCTGTGCCGGATTCGGGGCGATATCGGCGGCAAACAGGGGCGCCTGATTTAAATTGATACGGTGCTGGCGTGGATCGGTATGACGCTTGAGTTGGGTGACAACGTCACCCGTTGTAGTGGGGGTGAAGGTGTTAACCTTCAGCGGTGCCTGACGCCAGACCACTTGCACCGGTTGTGCCAGTTCTCGCCAGCAAACGGCGGTACGCAGAATATCATGGCGGTCGATAACCCGTTGCAACGCCGCTAAAAAGGCATTGAGGCGCTCACGGGTATCGAACGCGAGCACGCTTTGCAGCAGATAATTATCCCCCTGGGTCTGTAACAGATGATGGAACAAAATCCCTTCCTGTAACGGCGCGAGGGGATAGATATCCTGCACATTGGCACCGCCACCCGGAACAGTCGTCACGATGGCATCAATTTCAGTCTGGGACAGGGAAACCAAAGGCAGCATGGCGGGGGTAATGTCTGTGCACTCTTCAGCGATGAGATTGGGGGGCACGGCAAAGGTGTTGGCATCACGCCGGACAGTCTGCGCCATATCAATCAGGACAGGGGCGACGAAAACACTGCGCACCTCGAGCTGCCAGCCCAGATTGCGCAGTTCTTCGATCAGGCTGACAATCATCAGTGAATGGCCACCGAGTTCGAAGAAGTGGTCATGGCGCCCAACTCGCTCCAGCCCCAATAATTTTTGCCAAATCTGGGCGAGGGTAATTTCCATCTCACCGACAGGGCTTGCATAATGGCGTACCACAATGGCGGATGAATCGGGAGCAGGCAAAGCCTGACGGTCAAGTTTGCCATTGGGCGTTAAAGGGAAAGAGGCTAACGTGACAAAAGCGCTGGGTAACATATAGTCGGCAAGGTGTTGGGCGAGTTGCTGGCGCAGTTCAGCAGGCACCAGCTCCACGCCCTCCCGTGGCCGCAGGTAGGCCACCAGCCGTTTCTGATTTGGCTCATCTTCACGGGCCAATACCACGGCTTCGCGCACGCCATGACATTGTTCCAGTTTTGCCTCGATTTCCCCCAATTCAATGCGGAAGCCCCGCAGTTTGACCTGAAAATCATTGCGGCCGAGGTATTCGATATTGCCATCGGGCAGCCAGCGACCGAGATCGCCAGTCTTGTACATCCGGGCAGCCGAATTCAGGAAGAAGGGATCAGTGAGGAAGCGCTCGGCGGTGAGTTCAGGCCGGTTCAAATAGCCTCTGGTGACACCGTCACCGACGATATAGATTTCGCCTGCCACGCCGAGCGGAACTGGTTGACCGAGGGGGTCAAGAATATAGATCCGCAGATCAGCCAGTGGCTGACCAATCAAGCTGCCCCGTCCTGAATAGATATCGGTTTCGGTCAGTTCGCGATAGGTAGCATGAACCGTAATTTCGGTGATGCCATACATATTGACCAGACGGGTTTGCGCGGTCGGATTGTGGGTCACCCACGGGACAAGTGTATGTAATTCCAGCGCCTCACCGCCAAAAATAATGCACCGCAGAGCGTGCTTAGCCACACCCTGAGCGGCAATCAGTGAACGGAAAGCACTGGGTGTCTGGTTTAAGATCGTGACGTGTTCACGGCACAATAGCGAATAGAATAGCTGCGGTGAACGGGCACATTCGCCTGAAATAACGACCAACCGACCGCCGTAAGCCAAAGCACCCCACAATTCCCAGACGGAGAAATCGAAAGCAAATGAGTGAAACAACGTCCAGACGTCTTTATCATCAAACTGGAAACGGGATTGGGTTGCGGCTAACAGGCGGATGACATTGGCGTGTTCAACCATCACCCCTTTCGGTGTTCCGGTCGATCCCGACGTGTAAATCACGTAGGCCAGATGGCGGGATGTCAGCCCCAGTGCCTGTGCGTCTGGATTATCGGTCGGCTGCATTGTCAGGAATGCTGTCTGGCTATCACAGATATTATCCAGCAAGACCGTAGGTAAGGTGCTGTCTAGCTTGTTGCGTAACGTTGCTTGAGTCAGTAAAGCCACAGGCGCCGCATCTTCCAGCACAGAGGCCAATCGCTCGGTGGGGTAGGCCGGATCGAGCGGCACATAGGCACCACCTGCTTTGAGAATTGCCAGTAAACCGACCACCATCGCCAGACCACGCTCGATACAAATCGCGATCCGATCGTCCGGACGCACGCCAGACGCAATGAGATAATGCGCTAACTGATTGGCACGGCGGTTTAACTCACCATAGCTGATCGTTTGCTCCTCAAATACAGCGGCGATAGCTTCAGGATGTTGTGCGGCCTGCGCTTCAACTAGTTGGTGGATCAACGCTTCCTGTGGGAAGTTCTGCTGGGTGGCATTGAAATCCACCAACAGTTGCCGTCGCTCCGATTCTGGCAGCAGGGGCAGGGCACCAATAAGTTGTGTCTCATCCGCCACCATAGCGGTCAACACATTTGTCAGGTAACCAACCAAACGCTCAATGGTCGTGGCGTCGAATAAGTCAGTGGCGTAGGCCAGTTCACCGACCAGGCGGCCGTCCTCATTTTCGGCCAATGACAAGGTCAAATCGAAGTGAGCACTATAGTGTTCCTGCTCAATGTGGGTGAGTTGTAGCTCAGGTAACGCTAACGCTTGTCGTGAGATATGTTGTGGCGTGTTGTTTAAGGCCAGCATCACCTGGAAGATGGGGCTGTAACTCAGGTTGCGTTCAGGCTGGAGCGCTTCCACCACCTGTTCAAAGGGCAGATCCTGATGAGCATAGGCCGCGAAAGCGTGTTCCCGCACTTGGGCGAGCAAGTCAGCAACACTACTGGAATTATCCAGCGTGATACGCAAGGCCAGTGTATTGACGAAGAACCCGATTAATCCTTCCAGTTCATGATGTGGGCGGTTAGCAATCGGGGTGCCGATGACAATATCCGCCTGTCCACTCAGCCGAGCCAATACGATACTCCAGGCACTGAGTACGGTCATAAATAAGGTGGTGCGATGGCGCTGTCCAAGACGCTTAAGCGAAGTCAATAAATCTGCATCAACATTGACAGGAAGCCGGCTACCAACATAGGACTGCACCGCTGGGCGGGGTCGGTCGGTTGGCAATGTTAATAAAGCTGGCGCTCCTTTAAGCTGGGAACACCAGAAGTCGCGTTGTTGCGCAATGGCACTTTCTTGTAACCATTCTCGCTGCCAGACGGCATAGTCGGCGTACTGAATCGGCAAGGGTGGTAAGGGATCATCTTGGCTGTCGAGAGCGGCGCGGTAAAGGGCGCTGAATTCACGCAGCAATACGCCGATGGACCAGCCATCAGAGATAATATGATGCTGGGTGAGCAGCAAGATATGTTCCTCATCGGCCAGTTGCAGCAAATGACCGCGGATCAGTGAACCTTGGCTAAAATCAAAAGGTGCTTGTGCTTCGAGATCGGTTAATTCCGCGATACGGTTAATATGCGCTTCTGGCGTTAATGTGCGTAAGTCGTGGTAAGACAGGGCAAAACCCCTATCAGCCGGATCGATTTGCTGGCAAGGTTGGCCGGAAACCAGCACAAAGCGGGTACGCAGGCTTTCATGGCGGGCGACCAGAAGGTCAAGGGCGCGGATTAAAGTCGGGCGATGAAGCTGGCCGGTCAAGCGCAACGCCATCGGGATATGGTAGGCCAGGCTAGCCGCCGGATCGAGCTGAGCGAGGAACCATAAACGTTGTTGAGCAAAGGACAAGGGCAGTGGTTGGTGACGGTCAGCGACAGGGATGGTGGCCTGTGTGGTGGTTGACGCATCAGCCAGCGAGTGAGCCAGATCGCGCAAACGCGGTTGCTCAAAGAGTTGTTGTAACGGCAACTCGTGGGCCAATTGTTGACGAATGCGAGCCGCCAGCTGGACAGCCAGCAGGGAATGGCCGCCGAGTTCGAAGAAGTGATCGTAACGGCCGACATGTTCCAGTCCGAGCAGATCTTGCCAAATCTCAGCCAGGATGATTTCTGTTTCACCCACGGGGGCTTCGTAGCGGCGCGTGACCACCGCGGATAAATCCGGTACCGGCAGAGCCTGACGATCCAGCTTGCCGTTGGGGGTGAGCGGGAAGGCATCCAGCGTGATAAAGGCACTGGGTAACATATAGTCAGCCAGATGCTGGGCGAGTTGCTGTCGTAACTCAGCTGGAACCAGTTCAATCCCTTCTTGTGGTAGCAGATAGGCCACCAGTCGCTTTTGTCCGGGTTCATCTTCGCGGGCCAATACCACGGCTTCACGCACGCCGTCACATTGGGTCAGTCTGGCCTCGATTTCGCCCAACTCGATACGGAAGCCACGCAGTTTGACCTGAAAATCATTGCGGCCGAGGTATTCGATATTGCCATCGGGCAACCAGCGGCCGAGGTCACCAGTTTTGTACATGCGGGCATCAGGCTCTGGAGAGAACGGATCGGCCAGGAAGCGTTCAGCGGTCAGTTCAGGACGATTCAGGTAGCCACGGGCAACCCCAGCACCGGAAATATAAATTTCACCGGCAACCCCAGAAGGGACAGGCTGGCCTTGTTGATTCAGGATATAGATCTGGGTATTCGCGATCGGGTGACCAATGGGGATTTTTCTGCCTTTACCTTCAACGTCTTCGTCTTCCAGAACAGGGATTTCATAGGCGGTGGCAAACGTGGTTGTCTCAGTTGGCCCATACACATGCAGTAAATGTTTGGGTGAATGTTCGGTTCTAAGGCGAATGGCAGGACGGGTATCACCCTGTTCGCCACCAAAAAGGACATAACGCAAACCAGACAACGCTGGCGCAATTAAACTCGCATATTGGTTAAACAGTGCCGTGGTCAGGAATAACGCACTGACACCCTCCGCTGACAAGCACTGACCAAAATCAGTGGGTTGTAACAAGGTTTTTTCTGGAATTAACAGAATACGCGCGCCATGAACTAAGCCAGCCCACACTTCCCATGTGGCGGCATCAAATGAGACATTGGCGCAATGGGCAATACAGTCGTCAGGGCTAATATTGGCAAAGCCATTATTGATGATAAGGCTAACGACATTGCGATGTTCGACCATCACCCCTTTGGGCTGGCCGGTCGAACCCGATGTGTAAATGACATAGGCTAAATGACGTGATGTCAGTCCCAGTGCTTGGGCGTTTGGGGTATCCGTCGGTTGTGTCGCCAGCAGGGTTTCATGGTGGTCACATAAAGAGTCAAGCAAGATCGTCGGCACGGTGTCAGGCAGCTTGTTGACTTGTGCTGTCTGGGTCAATAAAACAACGGGAGCTGAATCCCTGAGCATATAGGCTAACCGTTCAATCGGATAGGTTGGATCGAGCGGGACATAGGCACCGCCTGCCTTGAGGATCGCCAGTAAGCCGACCACCATCTCCAGACTGCGTTCGATACAGATAGCGACGCGATCATCTGGACGCACCCCTAGCGCAATCAAATGATGAGCCAGACGGTTGGCATGTTGGTTCAATTCTGCATAGCTCAATGTCCGGCCTGCGCAAATCACGGCGGTGGCATGGGGGCGTTGTAATGCCTGAGCTTCAATGAGTTGATGGATCAGGGCATTTTGCGGAAAATCCACTTGGGTTGGGTTGAAGCCTACCAGCAATTGTTGCCGCTCTGGTTCCGGCAAGATTGGAACATCTAGGATCAATTGTTGTGGGTTGTGGATCAGGGCATCGATCAGGCCGTTAATGGCCGTTTCCAGATAGGCGGTGATGCGTTCTGGCGCAATTTCTGTCACGGTCAGGGCGGTTAATTGGAAATTATCCCCTAAATCATCGACTGACAGGGTAATGGGATAGTTGGTCTGCTCTTCAGCCGCAACCAGTCGCATATCTGTCCAGATTGTGTCAATGGCGTCTCCCTTGTCAGTCTGGCTATGGCGATAATTCAGCAAGGCACTGAACAGTGGCAATGGTTGCGCCACGCCACTGCACCGTTGTGCCAGCGCTAATGGGGCCTGTTCATGCCCCAGCAAGGTGGTCAGGTTATGGTAGGTATCCTGTACGATTTCCTGTACGGTACGTCCGCCCAGAGAAATACGAATTGGCAACGTATTGATAAACATCCCCAATATACGATCAGCCCCTGCATTACCTTGCAGGCGGCCCAATAACACGGAGCCAAACACCACATCATCACGACCGCTAGTCTGGGCTAATACCTGCGCCCAAGCTACATGGGACAGGACGCCTGGGCTGACGCCCAAACGGCGGGATTGAATACGAATGGCTTTCGCCAGTTCAGGAGTGAGTAAAAGCCTGGATTTGGCGACAGAGACAGGTTTAGTATCGTTTGGCGCGTTTTTAGGAATAGCGAGTACACCGAACGGTGCCGTGGGTTCATCAATATCGGCGAGCTGTTCGCGAAAGTAATCCTCATGCACTGAACTCGGTACATTCAGGATCTGGGCGATAAAGTTGCGATAGGGTAGCGTGGTAGGCAGAGCTTCCACATTTCCCCGTAATATTTGGGTAATCTCAGCGAAAACCAGATCCAGTGTCATATGGTCGCTGACCAGATGATGGAAACGCAGTGCCAGCAACCACTCATTTTGTGCCGGATCAAGGGTCATATCAGCCGTAAATAAGGGGGCTTGAGTCAGGTCGATACGATGCTGGCGTGGATCAGTATGAGCCTGTAACTGCGCCGGAATATCGTTGGTCGAGATTGGGATGAATTCACGGACAGTGAGCGGTGCCTGACGCCAAACCACCTGAACCGGTTGCGCCAGATCTTGCCAGTAAACCGCCGTGCGCAGGATGTCATGACGATCAATAACTTGCTGTAATGCACCTAGAAAAGCCTCAAGACGTTTACGGGTATCGAAGGCAAGTATGATTTGCAATAAATAGGTGTCGCCTTGTGCCTGCAACAGATGATGGAACAGGATGCCTTCCTGCAAGGGTGACAATGGATAGATATCCTGTACATTACTTGCCCCATCAGAAACAGTATTAACGATGGCATCAATCTCAGCCTGGGACAGGGAAACCAGCGGCAGCATAGCGGGCGTAATAGCGGTACAGCCCTCGGGTATCAGGTTGGGTGGCACGATAAAGGTATGGGTATCACGCTGGAGATTCTGGGCCATATCGATCAGGATGGGCGCGGCGAATACACTGCGAACGTCAAGTTGCCAACCCAGCTTGCGCAGTTCTTCAATCAGGCTGACTATCATCAACGAGTGACCGCCAAGTTCAAAGAAGTGGTCGTGGCGGCTGACTTGTTCCAATCCCAATAGCTCTTGCCAGATTTGTGCCAGAGTAGTTTCCGCTTCACCCATCGGGGGTTCATGGCGGTGCATCACGATAGCGGATGCATCGGGTTCAGGCAGCGCCTGATGGTCAAGCTTGCCGTTTGGCGTTAACGGGAAGGATGCCAGCGTGACAAAGGCGCTGGGTAGCATATAGTCAGCGAGGTGCCGGGCAAGTTGTTGGCGCAGTTTGGCTGGCACCAATTTAGCGCTTTCCTCTGGCAGCAGATAGGCAACAAGTCGTTTCTGGCCTTGATCTTCGCGAGCAACCACCACCGCTTCACGTACCCCATCACATTGCGTGAGTTTGGTTTCGATTTCCCCCAATTCAATGCGGAAACCACGGAGCTTGATTTGAAAATCATTGCGGCCCAGGTATTCGATATTGCCATTGGCGAGCCAGCGCCCGAGATCCCCCGTTTTGTACATCCGTGCGTTGGGGTTGGAAGAGAACGGATCAGCGAGGAAGCGTTCGGCAGTGAGTTCGGGACGATTAAGATAACCGCGGGCAACTCCCGCACCAGCAATATAGATCTCCCCTATGACACCCAGCGGGACAGGCTGATAATGGGTATCAAGGAGATAGATTTGGGTGTTGGCTATGGGGCGGCCAATCGGCGGTGGATTATCGGTTGAGCTATCTTCTGCGCAGGAACAGGCATAGAGCGTAGCACAGACCGTGATTTCCGTCGGCCCATAGGCATTGAGCATTTGTCGTCCTGATGACCAGCGTTTAACTAAGGTTGATGGACAGGCCTCTCCTCCCACCAGCAAGGTTTGCAGGGTATCGGGCAGGGAATCCATTGCGGCCAACGCAGTGGGCGACAGGAGAACATGGCTGATGGCCTGCTCGGTTAGGTAGCCGGACAGTATGGCTCCAGGCAGCAGATTGGCCCGTTTGGCCAGATAGAGACGCCCGCCGGCCATTAAAGCCATACAACATTCCCAAATACAGGCATCGAAACTGTTTGAAGCAAACTGTAAGACGCGACTAGCTGGGGTTAGCGCCAACGCATGTTGCTGAGTCGTGATCAAATTGCACAGGCTAAAATGTTCGATCATTACCCCTTTCGGTTGACCGGTCGAACCGGAAGTATAAATGACATAGGCCAGATGGTGTGACGCTAAACCCAATGCCTGTGCGTCTGGATTATCAGCAGGTTGGGTTGTCAGGTACGGCTCGGGATTATCCAGTAAGACGGTTGGCAAGGCGTTAAACTGGGCGAGCCACTCTGATCGGGACAGTGCCGATTGCGTGAGTAACGCCACCGGAGCAGCATCTTCAACCATGTAAGCCAGCCGTTCGGCCGGATAAATGGGATCGAGCGGCACATAAGCCCCGCCCGCTTTGAGGATAGCCAGTAAGCCGACTACCATCTCCAGACTACGCTCGGCACAGAGGGCGACGCGATCGTCTGGACGTACCCCTAGCGTAATCAGGTAATGGGCTAATTGATTGGCGCGGTGGTTTAATTCACCATAGCTCAGCATTTGATCTTCGTAGACTACGGCAGTGGCATCGGGACACTGTTCTGCCTGAGATTCGAACAGTTGATGGATCAACGCCGTTTGCGGAAAATCCATCTGCGTCGCGTTGAAGTCCACCAGCAGTTGTTGCCGTTCTGAGGCGGGCAGCATCGGTAACGTGGCAATGGGTTGGGTTTCATCTGCCGCCATAGCCGTCAGCACATGGGTTAAGTAATCGACCATACGCACAATGGTTGCGGCGTCAAACAGATCGGCTGCATAGGCCAAATCACCGACCAGACCGGCCTCGGTTTCGGTCAGTGACAAGGTTAAGTCAAAGTGAGCGCTGGGATGTGCCTGTTCAATGGGGATGCATTGGATATCGGATAATGCCAGCGCCTGAGCGGGGGTATTATTTAAAGCCAGCATCACCTGGAAGATCGGGCTGTAGCTGAGATTGCGTTCAGGCTGGAGCGCTTCCACCACCTGCTCAAAGGGCAGATCCTGATGAGCATAAGCGGCGAGCGCCCGCTCCCGAACCTGAGCCAGCAGGTCAGTGATAGTGATGGGATCATTCAGGCTGACGCGTAAGGCCAGTGTATTAACGAAGAAACCGATTAATCCCTCAAGTTCATGGTGTGGTCGGTTAGCGACAGGTGTACCGATAACGATATCATCCTGACCACTCAGCCGGGACAATACAATACCCCATGCACCCAGCACAGTCATAAACAAGGTAGCGTTATGGCGCTGTCCAAGTTTTTTCAATGACGCCAATAAAGCGGCATCAAACTGTACAGGCACTCGTCCACCGACAAAAGTTTGTGTCGCTGGGCGCGGTCGGTCGGTTGGGAGAGACAGTAAAGCCGGTGCGTCGGCAAGCTGAGTACACCAGAAATCGCGTTGTGCAGTGAGGGTGGCTTCTTGCAACCATCCACGTTGCCAGACCGCATAGTCGGCATACTGGATCGGCAATGGCGGCAAGGGGACATCTTGGCCGTCGAGGATGGCGCGATAAAGCACACTGAGTTCATGCATGAGTATGCCGATGGACCAGCCGTCAGAAATAATATGATGCTGGGTAAGCAGCAAGACGTGCTCTTCGTCTGCCAGTTGCAGCAAGTGACCGCGGATTAGCGGGCCTTGGGTAAAGTCAAAAGGCGTTTGTGCTTCAAGGGCGGTCAAATTAGCAATATGGACGGAGTGCGTTTCTGGTGCCAGCGAGCGTAAGTCTTGGTAAGACAGGGCAAAGTTAATGTCAGTCGGTTCGATGTGCTGATAAGGCTGGCCGGAAACCAGCACAAAGCAAGTACGCAAGTTTTCATGTCGGGCGATCAATTGGTTAAATGCACGGATTAAGGCCGGACGATTAAGTTGACCGATCAGGCGTAATGCCAAAGGAATATGATAGGCCAGACTGGCCGCTTGATCGATCTGACTCAGGAACCACAATCTTTGCTGAGCAAAGGACAGAGGTAACGGCCGGTTGCGATCAGTAACAGGAATTGTTATCTGGGCTATAGCTGAAGTGCCATTAAGTGTTTGAGCCAGATCTGTCAATATGGGTTGATCAAAGAGCTGTTGGAGTGACAAATTTCGTGCCAAATCTTGGCGTACATGTGCAACGAGTTGGACGGCAAGCAGGGAATGGCCACCCAATTCGAAGAAATGATCGTGGCGACCTACTTGTGCCAGTCCGAGTAACTCTTGCCAAATCTGTGCCAGAGCGATTTCTGTCTCACCGACAGGGGTTTCGTAGCCGTGAGCGACTACGGCTGACAGTTCAGGAGCAGGCAGGGCCTGACGGTTGAGTTTGCCATTGGGCGTCAGCGGGAAGGACGTCAACGTGACAAAAGCACTGGGTAACATATAGTCCGCGAGATACTGAGCGAGTTGCTGGCGCAGTGCAGCGGGTTCCAGTTCAAATCCCTGTTGCGGTAACAGATAGGCCACCAGTCGTTTCCCATCTTCGCGGGCGATCACGACCGCTTCACGCACGCCGTCACATTGGCTCAATCTGGCTTCGATTTCGCCCAACTCGATACGGAAGCCACGCAACTTAACCTGAAAATCATTGCGGCCGAGGTATTCGATATTGCCATCGGGCAGCCAGCGGCCGAGATCACCGGTTTTGTACATGCGGCTGTCTGGCTGTGAAGCGAAGGGATCGGTCTGGAAACGTTCGGCAGTCAGTTCAGGTCGATTCAGGTAACCACGGGCTACGCCGGCACCGGCAATATAAATTTCCCCTGTCACACCGCGAGGGACGGGTTGGCCGTGTGAGTCCAGGATATAAATCTGGGTATTGGCAATCGGGCGGCCGATAGGAATGGAACGCGTCACATCAACGGGGGAACTCAGCGCATAGGTAGTAGCAAATGTTGTGGTTTCTGTTGGCCCATAGCCATTTATCAGGTGAACGGGTTGAGATTCAGCCGATTGCACCTGTTGTATCTTCCTTGGATCGAGTACATCACCGCCGATAAGCAGATAGCGCAATTGTCCAAACAGGGGCTTGAGGCTATCGAGATATTCGTTGAATAAACCCACAGTCAACCAGAGGGCGGTGACGCGTTCCTTGATCAGCGCATCACAGAAATGTGCCGGATCGAGCAACACCGACTGTGGAATCACATGCAGGCGGGCGCCATTGAGCAAGGCGGACCAAATTTCCCAGGTCGAGGCATCAAAAGCGATATTGGCACAATGGGCGACACAATCATTCGAATCAATATCAGCAAAGCCACTATTAATGATAAGACGAAGAACATTACGATGTTCTATCATCACTCCTTTAGGTTGGCCGGTAGAGCCAGAGGTATAGATCACATAAGCTAAATTCTGTGATGTCAGACCTAATGCGTGTGTATTGGGGTTGTGAGTGGGTTGTGCCGCCCAAAACGGTTCTTGGGTATCAAGCAATACGGTAGGTATCAGGTTGTTTAATCTGCTAACTTGTGCTGTCTGGGCCAGCAGAACCACAGGCTCTGCATCTTCAAGCATATAAACCAGTCGTTCAGTCGGGTAGCTTGGATCAAGTGGCACGTAAGCCCCGCCAGCCTTGAGAATAGCCAGCAAGCCAACCACCGTTTCCAGACTGCGTTCGGCACAGATGGCAACTCGATCGTCTGGACGTACACCCAGTGCAATCAGGTAATGGGCCAACCGATTGGCACGGCGGTTAAGTTCGTCATAGCTCAGGCATTGTTCTGCAAACACGATGGCTATTGCATCGGGATGATGTTTCACCTGGGTTTCGAATAGCTGGTGGATCAAGGCATTTTGTGGAAAATCTGCTTGCGTGGCATTAAAGTCCACCAACAGTTGTTGCCGCTCTGACACGGGTAAAATTGATAGCTCTTGGATTAATCGTCGTGGTTTGTGAGCCAAAGCGTCAACCAATCCACTGATAGCGGTCGCCAGATAAGTAATTATGCGCGTCGGATCAATACTTGCCACCGTTTGTGCGGTCAGGTGGAAACCGACGCCCATATCATCTACCGATAAAGTTATCGGATAGTTAGTCCGTTCCTCAATGGCAACGATACGCATATCTATTTGAGGTATTTCAATGACATTAGCTTCGTCGCCCTCGATAATTTGGCTGTGACGGTAATTGAGTAGCGTACTGAACAGGGGTATTGACTGTGCCACACCGCTACAACGTTGGGCCAGTGCTAATGGTGCTTGCTCGTGTTCCAGCAGTGTCGTTAAATTGTGATAGGTAAGCTGTACCAGCTCCTGCACGCTATGATCGGCCAGGGAAATTCGTATCGGCAAGGTATTGATAAACATCCCCAATATTCGGGAAGCGCCTGCACCTCCCTGTAATCGGCCTGATAATACGGAACCAAAGACCACATCATCGCGGCCGCTGGTTTGTGCCAGCACTTGCGCCCAGGCGACATGAAACAGGACACCTGAACTGACTCCCAGACGGCGAGCTTGAGAACGTATCGCCTCCGCCAGAGCAGGATCGAGCGAGAGATGGGCTTCGACGATCGGTTCATTATCATCCTGCATTGAGAGTACACCGAAGGGGGCTGTCGGTGCGTCGATATCCGCCAGTTGAGAACGGAAATAAGCTTCATGCTCAGTACCCGGCACACTTAAAGTCTGAGCGATAAAGTTGCGGTAGGGTAACGTTGCCGGCAGGGTATCAGCATAACCCCCTTGTATTTGGGCAATTTCGGCAAAAATCAGCTCAAGTGTCATATGGTCACTGACCAGATGATGGAAACGCAGAGAGAGCAACCATTCATCCTGTGCCGGATCATGGGCGATATCAGCAGCGAATAGCGGAGCACGGCTCAAATCGAGGCGATGCCGACGCGGGCTGGTATGCTCCTGTAGCTGGGACAGGACGTTATCTGCCGTGTCAGGAACGAAGGTATTGATATACAACGGTGCCTGGCGCCAGACTACCTGGACTGGCCTTATCAATCCTTGCCAGCAGGCCGCGGTGCGCAGGATATCGTGGCGGTCAATGACTTGTTGGAATGCGGACAGGAAGGTGTCAAGACGCTCGCGAGTTTCAAAAGCAAGCAGGGTTTGTAACAGATAAGTGTCACCTTGTGTTTGGCGCAAGTGATGGAACAGAACCCCGTCTTGTAACGGTGCCAATGGATAAATATCCTGTATATTGCTGGCCCCGCCAGGCGTTGCGGCAACGATGGCATCAATCTCGGTTTGGGACAATGAAACCAGTGGCAGCATATCAGGCGTAATGGCCGTGCAATCGGTAGGGATACGGTTAGGCGGCACCACGAACGTGTCGATATCACTTGTAATTGCCTGTGCCATCTCAGTCAGGACAGGTGCAGAGAACACACTGCGAACATCAAGCTGCCAGCCCAGGCTGTATAGCTGTTCGATCAGGCTGACAATCATCAATGAATGACCGCCAAGCTCAAAGAAATGGTCATGACGGCCGACTTGTTCCAATCCCAAGAGATCTTGCCAGATCTGCGCCAGAGCGATTTCTACCTCGCCATGTGGCGCTTCATAACCACGTGCGATCACTGAAAACGCATCAGGGGCGGGAAGGGCTTGACGGTCAAGTTTACCATTGGCAGTCAGCGGGAAAGTGTCAAGTATCACAAAGGCACTGGGTAGCATGTATTCAGCGAGGTATTGCGCAAGTTGTTGGCGCAGTTGTGCGGGAAGTAGCTCAACGCCGTTCTGAGGTCGCAAATAGGCGACGAGTCGTTTTTGTCCCCCCGTGTTTATCTCTTCGGCATTTCCATAAACAGTATCAGTATCTTCACGGGCAATCACTACTGCTTCTTGTACACCATAGCACCGCATCAATTGGGCTTCGATTTCGCCCAGTTCAATGCGGAAGCCACGTAGTTTAACCTGAAAATCATTGCGGCCGAGGTATTCGATATTGCCATCGGGCAACCAACGGCCGAGGTCGCCGGTTTTGTACATGCGGGCGTCGGGATCTGAGGAGAACGGATCAGTGAGAAAACGTTCTGCGGTCAGTTCAGGGCGATTCAGGTAACCACGGGCAACCCCAGCGCCGGCAATATGTATTTCCCCAATAACACCAAGTGGTACAGGCTGGGTATGTGCATCCAAAATATAAATCTGGGTATTGGCAATCGGGCGACCGATATGGTTGGCAAAGCCGGTTGCCCGATTCATCCGCGTCCAGGTCGAATACGTCGTGGTTTCAGAAGGACCATACAGGTTGCACACATTCTGTACGGCAGAGTGAGAAAATAAATGTTCAACAATGTGTGACTTTACTTTTTCTCCCGCTAAATTGACCGTCCGAATATCCATGGGTAGCGCATTGGTTTCCACCAGCTGAGCGATAGCCGATGGCACGGTGTTGATAAGGCTGAGTGATGGTTTTGGATTGGCTGAACTTGTATTGACCAGTGACAGTATGTCAGTAACAAGGTGAACCGTACCACCAAGGAGCAGAGGGGCAAAACATTCGTATACCGACAAATCAAAATTCAGGGAAGTAGCAAAAAGGGTGTGTGCCAACTCCTCCTGACTAAACGTCTGTTGTACCCAGGTCAGGAAATTCACAGTATTGCGGTGTTCGATTGCCACGCCTTTAGGCAAACCTGTAGAGCCTGACGTGTAGATCACATAGGCCAGATGGCGTGAGGTGAGTCCCAGTGCTTGTGCGTCGGGATTATAAACTGGCAGAAAAGGTTCTTGGCTGCTGAGGACGTTATCGAGTAAAACGGTGGGGATCGTACCAGGTAGCCTGTCAGTAAGTTTTGTTTGGGTCAGTATTACTCGCGGCGCTGAGTCTGCAAGCATATACATCAGCCGTTCGGTTGGATAGGCCGGATCAAACGGCACATAGGCCCCACCCGCCTTAAGAATACCCAGTAAACCCACCATCATGTTCAGGTCGCGTTCAACACAAATTGCTACCCGATCATCCGGACGTACCCCTAAAGCTATAAGATGATGAGCCAGTCGATTAGCTTGGCGGTTCAATTCATCATAACTGAGTGTCTGAGCTTCACACACTATCGCTGTAGCCGTGGGGCTGTTGATCACCTGCGCTTCAAACAGTTGGTGGATCAGGGCGTCTTGCGGGAAGTCTGCTTGAGTGGTGTTAAAATTTATCAACAGTTGTTGTCGCTCTAAAGCTGACAATATCGGCAAAGTCGCAATGGCTTGGGTTGCGTCGGCTGCCATTGCTGCCAGTGCTCGTTGCAGATAGCCGACCATACGTTCAACAGTTTCGGCATCGAACAGATCAGAGGCATATTCCAGTCCGCCAACTAAACCAGAGTCGGTTTCAGTTAACAACAACATTAAATCGAAATGGGCGCTATGGGTCGCCAGCTCAACTCGGGAGATCTGCAAACTGGACAGTGTTTGGCCTTGAGCCGGCGTATTATCTAAAGCCAGCATGATCTGAAAGATTGGGCTATGGCTCAGGTTACGTTCAGGTTGTAATATTTCCACCACCTGCTCGAAGGGCAGATCCTGATGAGCATAGGCGGTTAGCGCTCGCTCCCGAACCTGTGCAATCAGATCAGCCACACTGAGATCGTCATTGAATGTAACGCGTAAGGCCAGTGTATTGACGAAGAAACCAACCAACTCCTCAAGCTCACGGTGCGGGCGATTGGCGACAGGGGTGCCGATAACAATATCATCCTGACCACTAAGCCTGTTGAGTACAATACTCCAGCCAGCCAGCAGGACCATAAACAAGGTACTGTTATGGCGTTGTCCGAGTTCCTTAAGTGAATTTAATACTGAGGCATCAAGGTGGAAAGGCACTTGTCTGCCGACATAAGTTTGTACTGCTGGGCGTGGCCGATCAGTGGGGAGTGATAATAACGCGGGCGCATTTTCAAGTTGCCGGAGCCAGAAGTTTCGCTGTGCAGTAAAACTTTCTCCTTGCAACCATTCACGCTGCCAGACGGCATAATCGGCGTACTGAATGGGAAGTTGCGGCAAAGGATCATTCTGGTCATTAAGGACAGCATGATAGAAAACACCCAGTTCGCGTATCAGCACCCCAATGGACCAGCCGTCAGCGATAATGTGGTGCAGGGTGAGCAGTAACACATGTTCCTTATCCGCCAGTTGCAGCAGTTGACCACGGATCAGGGGGCCTTGAGCAAAATCGAAAGGCGTTTGGGCTTCAAGGGTCGCGAGTTCAGTTACCCGCTCGATATGCAGAGCGGGATCGAGTTGACGCAAGTCCTGACAGGACAGGGCGAAACCAATATCCGCCGGGGCGATTTGTTGGCTAGGTTGCCCTGCAACCAGCACGAAACGTGTCCGCAGACTTTCATGCCGAGCCATCAGACGATCAAGTGCGGTGGTCAGGGCATGATGATTAAGTTGCCCCGTCAGGCGTAGTGCTACAGGAATATAATAGGCTTGACTTGCCGCCGGATCGAGCTGACCGAGGAACCATAACCGTTGTTGAGCAAAGGATAAGGGCAAGGGCTGGCTGCGATCAGCCAGTGGGATCACGGTTTGTGTGAGCGTGGCCGTTTCCGTTAGCGTCTGGGCCTGCGCCAGCAGGACGGGTTGAGCAAACAGGGTTTGTAACGGTAATTCCCGCGCCAGTCGCTGACGGATACGGGCGACAAGCTGGACGGCAAGCAGAGAATGCCCGCCCAGCTCAAAGAAATGATCATGGCGGCCAACCCGTTCCAGCCCCAGCAAGTCCTGCCAGATTTTAGCCAGTGCAGTTTCTATGTCACCGACTGGCGCTTCATAGCGGCGCGTTGCCACGGCCGACGCATCCGGTGCAGGCAGGGCCTGACGGTTAAGTTTGCCATTGGGTGTGAGTGGGAAAGTTTCCAGTATCACAAAAGCACTGGGTAACATATAGTCGGCCAGGTGTCGGGCGAGTTGCTGACGCAGTTCAGCCGGCTTCAGTTTAGCGCCCGCCAGCGGCCGCAGATAGGCCACCAGCCGTTTCTCGCCAGGCTCATCTTCGCGGGCAATCACCACGGCTTCGCGCACCCCGTGACACTGCATCAGCTGTGTTTCGATTTCCCCCAGTTCAATACGGAACCCCCGCAGTTTGACCTGAAAATCATTGCGGCCGAGGTATTCGATATTGCCATCAGGCCGCCAGCGGCCGAGGTCGCCGGTTTTGTACATGCGGTCATTGGGATTTGGGGAAAACGGGTCAACAAGGAAACGTTCAGCGGTCAGTTCCGGCCGGTTTCGATACCCACGGGCCACCCCAGCGCCGGCGATATAGATTTCTCCGGTCACGCCCAAAGGTACGGGCTGGCCGCTGCCATCAAGGATATAAATACGGTTGTTGGCAATCGGGCGACCGATGGGGGGCAGTGTTGGCCATGGTGCCATTGCCTTATCCAATGAATATGCCGTGACAACGTGGCTTTCTGTCGGGCCATAGTGATTATGTAACCGGCAATCAGCCCGTTGCAGGAAACGCGCAATGGCCGGTGTAATACGCAATTGCTCGCCGGCGGTGATGATATGTGCCAGACAGGAAAAATCCTCTTCACTGTCACTGGCGGCTTCAGCCAGATGCTGGAGCGCAATATAGGGCAGAAAAACGCGGCCAATCTGTTGTTGCTGAATCAGCCGGAGAAGCTGTTGCGGCGCCCGCCGTTGGGTTTCATTAACCAGAACCAGACAGCCGCCTTCACTCAGGGTGGTAAAGATTTCTTGAAAAGCGACATCAAATCCCAGCGCGGCAAATTGCAGGGTTTTGCCCGTGCCGGCGGGATGTGAGTGCCATTGCAGTAAGTTTGACAAAGCGGCCAGCGGCATTTCTACGCCCTTGGGTAATCCGGTGGAGCCAGACGTGTAGATAACATAGGCCAGATGGTGGGGTGTCAGCCCCATATTCTGCGTGTCAGGATTGTTAGTTGGTTGTTCTGCGAGAGACATTGCCGGCGCATCAAGCAGCAGGGTGAGATAACCGGTGTCTGTACTGTTCAGGGTGTTAGCTAACGTGCTCTGGGTCAGCAGGACCACAGGCGCCGCATCGTTGAGCATATAGGTTAGCCGTTCAGTCGGGTAGGCCGGATCGAGCGGGACATAGGCGCCGCCAGCTTTAAGAATAGCCAGTAAGCCGACCACCATATCCAGACTGCGCTCGACACAAATCGCCACGCGCTTGTCTGGACGGACGCCTCGCGCAATCAAATAGTGGGCTAGCTGATTAGCGCGCCGGTTCAGTTCGCCATAACTCATCGTTTGTTCTTCAAATACCACGGCAGGCGCATTGGGTTGTTGCGCGGCCAGTGCTTCAAATGGGGAATGGATTAAGGTCTCTGGCGGGAAATCCATCTGTGTGGCATTGAAATCTGCCAGCAATTGTTGCTCTTCTGGCGGTAATAGAGGTAAGCGTCGGATCGGGGTTTGCGGGGACGTCAGGGCGGCTTCAATTAACACCATAAGACGGGAGTGAAGTGCTGTCACTTCAGCACGACTCAGATAATTGGGGGAAAAATTAAACTCAAGTGTGACCGGTTTCTGGGCATCTGCACTGTTAGCAAATGCATATTGGTGCACAGCGATAACAAGCGGGAACGGTGCACCACGTTGTATTTGGCAGTATTTGAGTGTGGCGTCGGGTATATCGGCATTCACATCTATCCACTCAAATGACAGCATGATATCGAATAACTGGGTACGTCCGGTCTGCTGTTGGATTTGTATAAGCCGATTGATTTCTGCGACTGGCAAACGCTGACGTTTGTAGCAACGACGCAATTCCGTTGCAGTTTTGTCCATCACATCAAGAAAAGTATCATGGGGCGAAACCGTGATACCGACAGGGATCACCGACGAAAACATTCCTACCGTGCGTTTTTGTTTGTTGTTCTTACGGTTATGTACGGGAATACCAATAACAATATCTTCATCTTCGGGATGGTTTGTCAGCGAGTAAGCCGTGCGTGAAAAATAGCAGGCCAGCGCGGCATACATAAAATGCAGGACAGATAATCCGTGTGCAGCGACAGTTTCTTCGATTCGCTGGAAGAGCGTTTTATCCAGTGGACAAATTAGCGGTTCGGCATGTTCGTTATCTGTTGTTTTCTCTAAATTTGAAGGTTGAATTAAAGCAGGCGGTAAGTTTTTATAATGCTCTGACCAGAATTGCTGGTCTTGTCGATAGCGCGGTGAGTTTAAATAGGCATGATCCTCATTAATAAAGTCAAGATAAGAGGGCGCCGTTTCAGTAAATTCTTCTTCCCTGCTTAACCTGGTATACGTGTTGGCTATTTCTTCGGGAATAAGCCCTAACGTGTTCCCATCCCCGATGAGATGATGACAGCAGAAATGCCAGTACCAGCGATGATCACTCACCCGTAACAGGGCAAAACGCCAGAGTTCACTGTTTAAATCGAACGGCCGCATGAAGGCAGTACGGATATATTGTTTAGCCTGCTCTTCGGCGTTGTCATGATCTGAGAAATCGTGGATTGTCACGGATACAGGCAAGGTATCGGTGAGCACTTGCAGCGGTAATTCCTGCGTTTTAATGAGTCGTAAACGCAATGCATCATGACGATAAACAACGGTTTCAACAGCGCGTACTAACAGCGCGTCATCCAACTTTCCTTCAACCAGAATCACTGAACCTAAGTTATAGCAGGTGCTATGAGGACGGAAGAATTGGTCGAGCCAGACAACTTGCTGGGGAGAACTGAGTGGGAATTTGTAAGAGGGAGATGCAGAAGCATTCTCTAATGAAAGTTGGTTCTCGTTGTTAATATTATTGCATGACATAGGCATTGCTTAACTCCTGCTCGCAAGACTGGTTAGCTTGGTTGATGAATTAAAAATGATTTGTGTGGCATTACTCCACACTGGAGATGAAGAACTAACTCTTTATGAGCAGGTACTTTATTTTTTAAATTTCAGTTATAAAAGGGACTTAGACCATCTATTTTTGATAGTGGTTTTTAAAAATTCTGATGGTGTACTTGTGTGGAGCGTTTTTGGGCGGGGCTTAACAGAACACTCATGGCGCTCTGGGAAGCTATCACATACTGGCTCTTAAGAATTAAGTTCTTAAAAACCGCTATATAATGTTTTGTTCTTACATAATCTATGGCGGGCATTTCTGACATATACCAATCGTCTTTCAAGATGCGTCTTACTATCTCCGCGTAGCGGGGAGATATAAACAATCACAAGCTGCAACTTGAAGTTGGATTGGCATAAATATCTCTTCGTTAGAAGGAGGATTAACTGGCACGGGAACACTGTGGGAGCAGGAGATTTTAGCAGTTCAGGAAATTAGGATTAAGCTTTCAACGGATAGAACGCTTAAGTTTTATTGATAATGAAGTCAAAGAGGGATGTTTCAGAAACCGGCTCGGCTTTATCCATACCGGCAACTGAAAATATTCTGACATCCCGTCACTCTGCTAACTCAAGCCAGAGGCCGTCTTCGTTGTCGCAGAGGAAGGGATTCAGGGAAGATTTTACGCTGTAGGCACAACGTTTACTGCTGCTGGGCCTTTAGCACCGTTCTCGATGGAGAACTCGACCTTCTGGCCTTCGAACAGAGTGCGGTAGTCGTTACTTTGAATAGCGGAGAAGTGTACGAAGACGTCTTTGCTGCCATCGGCAGGGGAGATAAAACCAAAACCTTTATCCGCATTAAACCATTTTACTAAACCAGTCATTTTATTAGACATGTGATATTTCCTTTGATTGAGCCTTGTTAGGTGAATATGGCTTGTTTTACAGAAACTACTTAGCGCTTAATGGAGAAACTCAAAAAGAAGGGGATATCTGGGATAACGCCTGAGGAT
Source organism: Xenorhabdus griffiniae (assembly GCF_037265215.1). NCBI lineage: Bacteria > Pseudomonadati > Pseudomonadota > Gammaproteobacteria > Enterobacterales > Morganellaceae > Xenorhabdus > Xenorhabdus griffiniae. Next base: position 2,043,242 of record NZ_CP147737.1, read on the forward strand.
GAGAACTGCTTTAATAAACTGCTTTGTATGAGGTCTGTCTTTCAAACCGACCTGACTATTAACGCATGATCCCGAATATTAAGCAAGTTATATTTTTGCTACTTGGTCACTAAAATTGCGGGGAAGTGGGATACGATACTGTTGAAAATCACCGCCTGTAGGCGGTGATTAGAGCTTATAACAATTCAAATGCTCGCTTAATTATCTCATCGGAATAAGGCTGTTGGCCGTTTTCCATTTGAATGATAGCCTTAACCAGTCGGCTCATTGTGGCGACGTTTTCTACATCTACCACCGCACTGCTGGCTATGCCAACTGATTTACATACATAAGCGATATAACTCTCAGTATTATTTTCATTCGGTGGCGCCCAGCGGGAAATAAACTGGCGAATAGTATTGTCCCCGTACCTGCGTTCGTAGTTACGCAGAATTTTTAGCATTGCCCGTATGCCATATTCTGGCGCCACAAATTGGCAAAATGATTTGTCTGTCTGAATATCACGCAAACCTTGCCATTTGTCTCCATGACGGATGTTGCCGGGGTTATGGTTACGAATCCCTCTTGTCATTGTGATCTCCTAAACGTTTATTGATGGCACGAATGGCAAACTCTCGTATTTTCTCTACGCCAATAAAACCAACGGCACCGCCGAGGGCTGGTGAAATACTGTTTGGAATACCAAATAGTTCCAGTCCACTGGAAAATCCCCACGACAGCGCTCCACACAGGAGCGGTTCGACCCAGCGATTTTTCCGCTCCACACCGTCATAAATAAGCCGGCCGTAACAGATCATGACGGCCAAAATAGAACCAGAAATTTGCGGCCAAGCGTTTCTTAGACCGTTTAACAAATCGGCCCATAAATCAGGATGTTCTTTCATTATTGTTCCCATAATTTAGTGATGGGCACCATTAGCCCTGCTTAATGATGTCCCGTACCTTTCCATAGTAACGTTGGTAAAGAAAATCCACATGGTTACGCTATTGTGCTCTGGCTCTTACTAAACCCATAAACGCCAAATCTTAGAGATATACCCATCTCACTTTAAGATGCACATTGTTTCTCCCCGCGAAGCGGGGAGAAACAATGAGTTATGTTGTCTTATAATGAGCAACTTGAGAGGTAATGCGTATAAACAAAAAACAAAGAAATTGCACAAATGCAAATAGACACTATATTAAGTAATGTGATTTTTAATAACAAAACTATATATTAACAAATAATTAACTTGTAAAATTATATTGTTGGTAGTTTTTCCTGTGGCTTATTTAGCATCGTTAAATTTTCCTGATCGTATCAATTATTCGATGGTCATTGCCAAGTAACTCTGAATTTATCCTGTCAGTTCAAGTAGAGATAGAGTAAGGAATAATGTCATGAAAGTATTGATAGCAGAAAATGAAGTGGGTACACGATATCATAGTCACTATGTGGAAAATGCTGTGCACAGATTGGCTGATAAATTAATTGAAAAAGACATTGATGTTGTTATTGCTGAATCCTTTGATGATAGCTATACAATAATTGCAGCCAATGAACCGTTCGATTGTTTAATGATAAGTTGTGCGCTCATAGATGATGATTTATATCTGCAAATACAGAAACTACTCAATAAATTATTTGAGCGACAGGAAAATGTTCCGGTCTTTTTGTTGAGTGATCGGGAAAAAGCGGTATTTTTGCTAAATCATGAATTACTGGAACAGTTAACTGAATTTGCCTGGATATTGGAAGATTCTGCGGATTTTATTGCGGGCCGTGCCATTGCCGCCATGCAGCGTTATCGCCAACAATTATTTCCTCCTTTAATGTCAGCGTTAATGAAATATAGCCAAACTTATGAATATTCCTGGGCGGCACCTGGACATCAAGGGGGAGTCGGCTTTAATAAAACACCGGTTGGCCGCTTTTATCATGACTATTATGGGGAAAATCTTTTCCGTACCGATATGGGAATTGAACGCGCCTCGTTGGGTTCGTTATTAGATCATTCTGGTGCATTTGGTGAAAGTGAAAGAAATGCGGCCAGAGTATTTGGCGCAGAACATTCTTATTCTGTCGTGGTGGGAACGTCAGGCTCTAACCGCACGATTATGCAGGCTTGTATGACTGAAGATGATGTGGTCATCATCGATCGGAATTGCCATAAATCCATTGAGCAGGGGCTGATACTGACCGGCGCTAAACCGGTTTATATGCTGCCGAGCCGTAACCGCTATGGCATCATCGGGCCTATTTATCCACAAGAAATGCAGGCCAAAACATTACAGAAAAAACTGAAACAAAATCCACTGACTCAGGATATAGCGAGTCAGAAACCCGTTTATAGCGTAGTGACAAACTGTACTTATGATGGTGTCTGTTATAACGCCAAACATGTACAGGCGTTATTGGATAAAAGCGTCGATAGAATCCATTTTGATGAAGCATGGTATGGTTATGCGCGGTTTAACCCGATTTATCATGATCATTTTGCCATGCGCGGCGATCCGAAAGACCACTCAGGGCCGACAGTCTTTGCTACCCATTCATCTCATAAGTTGTTGAATGCGCTCTCCCAGGCTTCTTTTATCCATGTACGGGACGGACGCAATCCGGTGGATTTTTCAAGGTTTAATCAAGCTTACATGATGCATGCAACCACCTCTCCTCTGTATGCGATTTGCGCTTCAAACGACATTGCGGTTGCAATGATGGATGGCAATAGCGGTTACTCATTGACTCAGGAAGTCATTGAGGAAGCCGTTGATTTTCGTCAGGCATTAGCGCGTTTAAATCGAGATTTCAATAAGAAGGGGGACTGGTTCTTTAAGCCCTGGAATCAGGAAAAAGTGACCGATCCTGCCACCGGGAAGAAAATGGCTTTTGAGGATGCGCCCAAGGAATTACTGGCGAAAGAACAAAGTTGCTGGGCCATGCGTCCGGGGGACAGTTGGCACGGATTTGAAGATTTACCGGATAACTGGAGTATGCTTGATCCGATTAAAGTCAGCATATTGGCCCCAGGCATGGGAGAAAACGGTAAGTTGAAAAAACAGGGCGTGCCAGCCGCATTAGTCACCGCATGGTTAAGCCAGCACGGTATCGTACCGACCCGTACTACGGATTTCCAAATTATGTTCCTGTTTTCAATGGGGATCACCAAAGGAAAATGGGGGACATTGCTTAACACCTTGTTGTCTTTCAAACACCACTATGATGCCAATACACCCTTGAATAAGGTTTTGCCAGATTTGGTAGATCAGTACCCAGAAGTGTATGAGCAATTAGGATTGAAAGAGTTAGGCGATAAAATGTTCGATTATTTGCGGCAGAATAATCCGGGTGAAAAACTAAATCGGGCATATGCTGGTCTGCCTAAAATGGAAATGACGCCGCGAGCTGCTTACCAGGCCATCGTGACCAATAATGTGGAAATGGTGGCATTGGATGATTTACCCCATCGCATTGCGGCGAACTCTATCATCCCATATCCACCGGGTATTCCCATGCTGCTTTCAGGCGAAAACTTTGGTGATAAAACCAGTCCCCAAATTGGATATTTACACGCATTACAAAAGTGGGATCACGAATTTCCGGGTTTTGAGCATGAAACGGAAGGCACAGAGATTATCAACGGCATTTATCACGTCATGTGTATAAAAAAGTGAAAACGGGAAGATAAATTATGGCTATTGTTTCAGAGGCAAATGTTTCAGAGGCAAAAAAAGTCGGATTGATCCCCGTTACTCTGATGGTTGCGGGTAACATCATGGGATCGGGCGTTTTTCTTTTGCCTGCCAGCCTGGCATCAACAGGCGGTATTGCGATCCTTGGTTGGCTGGTGACTATCATTGGTGCTGTGGGGTTATCAATCGTCTATGCGAAAGTCTCCTCACTGGATGATAGTCCGGGGGGATCTTATGCTTATGCACGACGGGCTTTTGGTCCTTTTTTAGGCTATCAGACCAATATTTTATATTGGCTGGCATGTTGGATCGGCAATATCGCTATGGTTGTGATTGGCGTTGGTTACCTGAGCTATTTTTTCCCCATCCTGAAAGATCCCATTATTTTAACCATCACTTGTACAGTCATACTGTGGATATTTGTCATTTTGAACATTATCGGGCCGCATGTTATTACCCGAGTGCAAGCGGTAGCGACAACCTTAGCATTGATTCCGATTGTAGCAACCGCCGTATTGGGTTGGTTCTGGTTCAACGGTAAGACCTATATGGATGCGTGGAACGTCAGTGGCTTGAATACCTTTGGCGCGATTCAGAGTATCTTAAACGTTACATTATGGTCTTTTATTGGCGTTGAGAGTGCTTCTGTTGCGGCTGGTGTGGTTAAAAATCCCAAGCGTAACGTGCCGATCGCGACTATCGGTGGTGTGCTGATTGCGGCTGTCTGTTATGTGCTGTCCAGCAGCGTGATTATGGGCATGATCCCTAACGCGGCATTGAAAATCTCATCTTCACCTTTTGGTGATGCTGCCCGATTGGCATTGGGAGATACCGCGGGAGCTGTAGTTGCCTTTTGTGCAGCGGCAGGCTGTTTGGGATCATTGGGTGGCTGGACATTGCTTGCAGGGCAAACAGCCAAAGCTGCCGCAGATGATGGGTTATTTCCTTCAATCTTTGCCAAAGTGAACAAAGCAGGAACGCCAGTTGCGGGTTTATTGATATTGGGTGTTTTAATGACGATTTTCCAGCTCAGCAGTATTTCGCCAAATGCAGCGAGAGAATTTGGGTTGGTTTCTTCCGTCTCCGTGATTTTTACCTTGATCCCTTACCTGTATACTTGTGCAGCTTTGCTGTTAATTGGTCATGGTCATCTTGGGCAAGAAAAAACGCGATATATCATTATTACGTTTATTGCCTTTATTTATTGCATCTGGGCAGTTTTGGGAACCGGAGCAAAAGAAGTGGTATGGACGCTAGTTGTCATGATGGTCATAACAGCAATGTATACCTTTAACTACAACACGAAACATCCTGTTCCTTTTCCGTTAGATAAAAAAGATTAACTTCGATTTTGGGTGTCACATATTTTGGTGCTGTTATTTCAGCACCTTTTTTTATGCTGATTTTCTTAACCAATAAGGTTTGTGAGATAAATCATCATTGGATGTAACAAGCCATTCTCTAATGATCCAAAAATCAAGAATAATAGAAAAACAAACAGATGTTGGTTTAATTTTGTGTTTTATGGATCTGATTGTTTTTACAGTTATTATCACAATATAAAACATTATAAGTTCGACTAATTGGCATAAAATATTTTCTTTTGATAAACTTTTACTATTAATATAGTGATTTTTGTCACACTTATCGTGAGTAAACGCTTTTTCATTCGGCTTACGATCACTTTCTCACAATGACAATAAACTGCATAAATAAACTTTACTGTCACGCAGTGATGAAATACAAAGCTGTCATGTTCAAACATGAGTAAGGACATGATATGGCAAATCGAGAAAAACAGATATTGCAGATTATTAGGCGAGATCCTTTTATTCAGCAGCAGGAAATTGCCGACATTCTTGGAATTAGCCGTTCATGTGTCGCGGGGCATATTATGAATCTGACTAAAAAAGGGAATGTTAAAGGAAAGGGTTATATTCTTTCAGAAAATAGTTATGCTGTAACGGTCGGTGCCGCTAACATGGATGTTACCAGTTACGTATTTTCTAAATTAATCTATGAAGATTCTAACCCAGGTAAAAATAAATCTACGGCAGGTGGAGTAGGGCGAAATATTGCGCATAACATTGCTTTGTTGGGTAAAGAAAGTTATCTGATTTCTGTTATTGGCGATGATATTTATGGAAAAACACTATTTGAACAAACAAAATTATCGGGTGTTTATACAGATTATCTTCATCAATTATCAGGTAAAAGTACATCGACTTACCATTCATTGATTGATGAGCGAGGTGAAATGCGAATTGCTGTTAATGATATGGATATACTGGAACAACTTACTCCTGCTTTATTATCTCAATCTCAGTCTTTAATTCAAAACGCGGGTGTATTGATCATTGACTGTAATTTAACGGAAGATGCATTAGAGTGGTTATTCAATCATGCAGGAAATATTCCGATTTTTGTGGATACTGTATCGACATTTAAAGCAAACAAAATCCGTCATTGGTTATCCTACATCCATACCTTAAAACCCAATCGACTCGAAGCTGAAATATTAAGTGGAATAAAAATGACGACCTTGGCAGATGCTACTGATGTGGCAGCTTGGTTTCATCAGCAAGGTGTTCAGCGACTCGCTTTGAGCCTGGGAACAGAAGGAGTGTATTACAGTGAAATGGGCGGAGCGGCAGGGCGTTCGCCAGCCATCCCAACCAATATTGTCAATGCCAATGGGGCGGGTGATGCAATGATGGCTGGCCTGGCATATTGTTGGTTGGAAGGGATGGCATTAGAAGAAAGCATCCGTTTTTCACAAGGCTGTTCTGCGCTAACTTTATCTTCAGAATTAACTAATTACCCAAATCTATCCTGTAGTAGAGTGAAAAAACTGTTGGAATTAACATCATGAATAAGAATATTGCGTTAAATGAGTATTTAGATATTTCTCCAGAGGTGGAGCACGCATTGGCAACTAATTGTCCTGTCGTTGCGTTGGAATCGACAATTATTTCTCACGGTATGCCTTATCCGCGAAACAGAGAAACCGCTTTAAAGGTTGAACAGTGTATTCGGGAAAATGGTGCAGTTCCGGCAACTATCGCGATTATTGAGGGAAGAATAAAAGTTGGGTTATCCCATGATGAAATTGAATTCTTGGCGAAAGAAAGGCATCTGGTTAGCAAAGTTAGCCGTCGTGATTTACCTTTTGTTATTGCGGCGGGCAAACATGGTGCAACGACGGTGGCTTCAACTATGATTATTGCACAAATGGCAGGTATTGCTGTGTTTGCGACAGGAGGTATTGGTGGTGTTCATCGCGGTGCTGAACGTTCCTTTGATATTTCGGCTGATTTACAAGAATTGGCTATGACCAATGTTGCCGTTGTGTGTGCTGGTGCTAAATCCATTCTTGATTTAGGGTTAACGGTGGAATATCTGGAAACTCATGGCGTGCCTCTGGTGGGTTACCAGACAGAAAAACTACCTGCATTCTTCTGCCGTAGCAGTCAATTTCCTGTCAGTGTAAGGCTTGATGATCCTCAACAAATAGCCCAGGCCATGAAAGTAAAATGGCACTCAGGGCTGAAAGGTGGAATTGTGATCGCCAACCCGATTCCTGAGCCATTTGCTATGTCGGAAGAACGGATCAATCGCGCGATTGAACAGGCGGTTCATGAAGCAGAAAATCAGGGTATTGTGGGTAAAGAAAGTACACCTTTCCTGCTGGCGAGAGTCACAGAAATAACTGGCGGAGAAAGTTTACAGGCAAATATTGAATTGGTTTTCAATAATGCTAAATTAGCAGCTGAAATTGCACTTGCTTATCAAGAGATAAATAAAACACAATAAATTCCGTCCAAATTTTTATCCAAAATCATAATAAAATATACGCATTAAACTTCAAGTTGCAATTTATAACACTTGATGTCTCCCCGTTTCGCGGGGAGACAATCACACGCATCTTGCAGTTAGATTGGTATAAATGCCAGCCTGAAAAAACTTAGAAATATATTCGATCTTTTTCGGCTGGCTAAAAAATGGGAATGTCATCATGGATATTTTACGCAGCTTATTGGGTGTGGTGCTATTGCTTTCTCTTGGCTATCTATTCTCAGTCAATAAAAAAAGAATCAATTTACGTACAGTAGGGGCTGCATTATTTCTCCAAATAGCGCTTGGGGCGATTATGCTTTATATTCCTGCGGGAAAATGGTTGATTAATAATGTGGCTAATGGTGTTAATGCGGTTATTGCTTACAGCTCGGCAGGAAGTTCATTCATCTTTGGCAGTTTAGTTGGCCCTAAAATGAATGAGCTGTTTGACGGTGCAGGGTTTATTTTTGCATTTCAAGTATTGCCAGCGATAATTTTTATTACCTCACTAATATCTATCCTTTATTATCTTGGTATCATGAAATGGATCATTAATATCTTGGGATATGCGTTCCAGAAATTGATGAGAATTAGCAAAATAGAAGCTTTTGCGGCAGTAACAACAATATTTTTGGACAAAATGAATTGCCGGCCGTTTTAAAGCCCTTTGTCAACAAAATGAACCGCAATGAGCTTTTCACGGTGATGTGTAGCGGCATGGCGTCGATTGCCGGTTCGATGCTGGTTGGCTATGCCGGATTAGGCGTCCCGATAGAATATCTTCTGGCTGCATCATTGATGGCGATCCCTGGCGGTATTTTATTTGCCCGTTTACTCAGTCCAGCGCTGGAGCCTTCACAAGTCCAATTTGAACACATTTCATTTAGTGAAAAGCGGCCAGCCAGTATTATCGAAGCCGCTGCTGGTGGTGCTATGTTAGGGCTAAAAATCGCGGTTGGCGTAGCAACGGTGGTCATGACCTTTGTTGCCCTGATAGCGTTAATTAATGGCCTTATCGGTGGTTTTGGGGAGATGTTCGGCTGGCAAGGCGTAAGTTTGGAAAAGCTGTTTGGTTATCTTTTTTCACCGTTAGCTTACATCATGGGCGTTAATTGGGAACATGCAGATTTAGCCGGGAGTTTGATTGGGCAAAAACTGGCAATCAATGAATTTGTCGCTTATGTAAACTTTTCTCCCTATTTAAACGATCCGGTGGTGGTTCTGGATGCTAAAACCATTGCTGTTATCTCATTTGCGCTTTGTGGTTTTGCCAACTTTGGCTCGATTGCCGTTGTGGTCGGGGCTTTTATTTCGGTCGTCCCTGAACGGACATCAGATATCGCCAGACTTGGCCTTAGAGCATTGCTGGCCGCGACTTTATCCAATCTTATGAGCGCCACGATTGCAGGGATGTTTATGAGTTTATCGGGCTAATCCCTATCCATTAATCTGAATAGGAGCTAACATGTTTTAGGTGTTAGATAACTCACAGTAAGTTTTCCGCATTTCAATATACTATACCAATCTAACTGCAAGATGCGTGTGATTTTTTCCCACGAAGCGGGGGAGACATCAAGTGTCATAAATTGCAACTTGCAGTTTAATGCGTATAAAAGAAATCAGGATAACTTGGTATTTCGATAAGTAGGAGCGTGCATATGTACAAAACTATTTTAGTACCAGTAGATATTTCAGAAGAAGATCTAACCAACAAGGCCGTTGACTGCGCTCTTAAAATTGCCAGGGAAACAGGGGCCAAATTACATTTTTTACATGTATTACCTATTTCATCGGCGATCATTAATGCTTATGCACTCGGCTATATGGAAATTAAGGACAAGGCGACTATCAAGGCAGAACAGGACTTGAAAAAGCTGGTTGATTCCATTGAATTACCAAATCGTCAGATCTCCTATTCGATTGCATTTGGTTCACCAAGAGACGAAATTACAGCTACGGCGGATGAAATTGGTGCTGATTTGATTGTTATCGGCTCAAGACGACCTAATATCACGACGCATTTGTTAGGCTCCAACTCTGCTGGAGTTGTCAGATATGCAAAAACATCTGTATTAGTAGTGCGATAATTATTGATAGTGAGAATGATAATTTGTTGATTTTACTGCTTTTAACTGATGCTCAATAGCTAGCGGTTATATCCGATTACAGGGGTGTATGTATGTATAACACGATTTTAGTTCCAATTGATATTGTGGAAGATATATTAACTGATAATGCAATCAAACATGCTGAATATTTAGCAAAGATATCTAATGCCAAGGTTCATCTTTTTCACTCTGTGCCAGATATTTCCCGATTTTCTGTGAATTATAGTTACCACTATGATTTATTGAGTGCTTTTGCCAAAAAAGCAATAGCAAATTCTGAAGAGGAACTGAAAAAAGTCGTAGAACGCATTGATATACCTAAAGATAGGGTATCATTCTCTGTTGCCTTCGGCTCTCCGCGGGATAAGGTACTGTCTACAGCGCGTGAGATTAATGCAGATTTGATTATTGTCGGCTCCCGTCGGCCTGATATCTCAACTCACTTATTAGGTTCCAATGCGTCGGGCATTGTAGGATATGCTAATATCTCTGTTTTGGTTGTGAGATAACCGATGGCATCAAAAAACCGTGCTTGGATATATCCCCAATGAATTTCAAGTTATCAATGTGATTGTTTATACCTCCCCGCATAGCGGGGAGGTATAAGACACATCTTGAAAGACGATTGGTATAGCACGGTTTATTTGAGTTATGGCAAACTACAGAGAAAAATTTGGTTAATCAGAAAACGAATTCAGTGTAATATCTAACTGATTCTTACCGGCAATAATAATCTGAATTTGTAAATTGTTTTCTGAACTGTTAGTGGTAATGACGGTCACCTCTTCATTCCCTGAATATTTCTTGACAACGTCCAGTAATTCTTGCTCAAGTTGTTCAGTTTTAGTGCTAATAGTCATTTATCCTACTAAATTCAATTAACTATTTTAGGGATGTCTTAATATTATCCAAATAATTGGAGCTCAATAGTTTAATAAACTTAATATTTTGTCGCTTAATATGCCAATAAAATATGTTAGTCGGTAGATTATACGCATTAAACTTCAAGTTGCAATTTACGACACTATATGAAATTACACGCATCTTGACGTTAGATTGGTATAAATCATCTTATATTATCAATTGCGTTAAATAATGTGTTGATGTTTTCCTAATCGTTAAAGGGGAAATCGACGAATAATATTTGTCATTTTAGGGTATTGTCAGGCAGGATAATATACGCATCAAACTTCAAGTTGTCTATGAAGCCCGATATCTCCCCGCGAAGCGGGGAGATATCATATGCATCTTGAAGCGAGATTGGTATAGATGGATGTTATGCACAATAAATAGGTATTATTTTGAATAGTAAAATAGGCCAGTTGGCACGTTATCTTTTGGTTTTTGGATTAACCCTCTCTTTTCATGCATGGAGTGCACCGACCAGCTTCGAACAAGCTAAAGTTGAATTAAGAAAAAATGTCTATAACGGACAAACAAAATCAGGCATAGGCACACTATATTGTGGCTGTGATTGGCAGTGGGTTGGCAAAAGTGGTGGGCGTGTTGATCTGGCTTCTTGCGGTTACCACGTTAGATCACAGCAAACAAGGGCTGCACGTATTGAATGGGAACATATGGTGCCCGCTTGGGTATTTGGGCATCAGCGGCAATGTTGGCAAAATGGTGGGCGAAAAAACTGCGTTGAAACCGATCCTGTATTTCGCATGATCGAATCAGATATGCACAACCTGGCGCCATCCATCGGTGAAGTTAACGGTGATCGCAGTAATTTTGGTTACGGAATGCTTGCCAAAAATATACCTAATATGTATGGCTCATGTAGCAGTAAGGTGGATTTTAAATCACATTTGTTTGAACCACGCGACAGAGTAAAAGGTATGGTTGCCAGAGTCTATTTCTATATGCATGACCGCTATAATTTGACTATGTCACGCCAACAGCAACAGTTGATGATGGCGTGGGATCGCCAGTATCCAGTGGATGCCTGGGAGCGTGAAAGAGATAACCGAATCGCCAAAATTATGGGGCACCATAACCCCTTTGTGACTGGTAGCAAAAAGTGGGAATTGGGGCAGAGCCGTGCGTCAAAGCAAAATAATTTTCATGCAGGAAATAGCCAGATATCAACCCAAGGGGTGACCCCAAAAACGGCGCAAAATGAGGGCATTAAGGGAAATAAAAATAGCCAGATTTATCATTTTGCACACTGTGCGGGTTATAAAACAGTAGCAGATAAAAACGCAATTTACTTCCACTCAGAAGCCGAAGCTAAAAAAGCGGGATATCGCCTGGCAGGTAATTGTAAAACTTAACCATTGAGCTTGTCTTGACATCCTCCCCGCCCTAAAGGACGGGGATTCCTACAGCGTTCAGACCGAAGCCTGACTCACCTCGGTGGGTTCCTGCTTCAACGGGCGGTCTGACTGCACCATCCCTCCACAGGCAAGCACGGCATGTCCTGCCGCTAAAATATTACGTGCGGCGTTTACATCCGCGTTCGCGCTGTAGCCGCATACCTGACACACGAATTGACTTTGCGTCTGACGGTTTTCTTTCGCCGTATGACCACAGCAGGCACACCGCTGGCTGGTGTATGCCGGAGGTATCGCCACTACCTGACCACCGCGCCAGAGCTGCTTGTACTCAAGCTGACGGCGCATTTCATGCCAGCCTTGATCCCGTATCGAGCGGTTCAAGCCTGATTTGCCTCTGACGTTTCTTCCGTGCTTCTCTGCCGTGCCTTTTGCCGATTTCGACATGTTACTGACCTTCAAGTCTTCAATGACGATCATCGCGTGGTTTTTGCTGATTTCACTGGTGACTTTGTGAAGGTAGTCGCGCCGGATATTGGCAATGTGCGAGTGCAAGCACTGGATTTTCCGTTTTTGTTTCTGCCAGTTTGCGCTGAATTTTACTTTGCGACTCAACTGCCGCTGGAGTGTTGCCAGCTTACGTTGGTTTGCTTTGAAGCTGCTTACTGGCTGATATACCGTGCCATCTGAAAGCGTGGCAAGTTTTGTTACTCCGGCATCCAGTCCGACCATGGATTCTGCATTGTGAGCAGGGTCAGTCACTTCGTATTCAGTCTGGATACTGACGTACCATTTGCCGCATGACTGGCTGACCGTGACGTTTTTCACTTCGCCAATGACTTCACGGCTGTTGCGATAGCGTATCCACCCTAACTTTGGCAACGAGATTCGACTGTTGGGCTGATCGAGCTTCACGCCCTGCGGGTAGCGGAATGAGTCATGTTGACCACGTTTTTTGAAGCGGGGGAATGCAGCCCGCTTCTGGAAGAAATTTTTGTAGCCGCGCTCCAGATCTTTCAGTGACTGCTGCAACGGTTGCGAGGGAGATTCTTTCAGCCATTGTGTTTCAGGTACGGATTTCCACTCAATCAGCCATGAAGCCATTTTGGTGTAGGGGAGATATTTATTCCCTGCTTCATGGTTCTCATTCTGGAGTGCCAGTGCACGGTTAAAAACGAAGCGACAAGCCCCTGCGAAGCGTCGCATATCGCGCTCCTGCTGACCATTTGGTCTTAACTGGAATTTGAAGGCTTGAAGTCGTTTCATGACTATCATTATACTTTGGTCTATGACAAAAGAAACTGATATTCGACGCGGAAGACACGGTGTTTTCCTGATGCACGTCCACTTGGTATTCGTCGCCAAGTATCGACGAAAGATATTCGATCTGGATGCCATCGAAAAGCTACGCAGCTACTTTAGCAGCGTATGTGCTGATTTTGGTGTTGAACTGGTTGAAATGGACGGCGAATACGACCACGTGCATTTGCTGATCAACTACCCGCCAAAGCTCGCAGTATCGAATCTGGTCAACAGTCTTAAAGGCGTTTCCAGCAGGCTGCTTCGGCGTGACCGTCCAGATATTGCTCTACGCTATTACTACAAAGGCGTTCTGTGGACACCGAGCTATTTTGCAAGTAGTTGCGGAGGTGCGCCGATCTCGATCATCCGGCAATACATCGAGCAGCAGAAAACACCAGGTTAGTCGGAAAACCGCGCCTTATATCCCCGCCCTGAAGGACGGGGTTTTACGGCGCACCTGATAACATCGATGTTAAGACACCGTAAAGTGAGGCTAACGATAAGGTGTGCAACTATGGGTAGACAGAAAGCAGTGATGAAATCTCGCCGTGAAGTCAGAAGAATGTTAAAAAGGGAATCACGTTATCGGGATAACGATAATGTCACTTCACTGGTGCAGCTAGGAGGTGTGGAAGCTATCGGAATGGCGCGTGAAAGCAGGGATACTTCAGAAATTATGCCGCGCAGCGAAGCGCAGTATCGTTATATGCGGGCGATCAATAACAAGCAATTGATTATTGCTAATGGTGAAGCGGGTTGTGGCAAAACCTACGTTAGTGCCGTAATGGCGGCCGATGCCTTAATCAATAAAGAGGTTGATAAAATTATTGTGACGCGTCCGGTATTACAGGCAGAAGAAGATCTTGGTTTTCTGCCAGGAGATATGGCAGAGAAATTTGCCCCTTATTTCCGTCCGGTTTATGACGTGTTATTAAAACGTATGGGAACTTCATTTTTGCAATATTGTTTGCGTCCTGAAATTGGCAAAGTAGAAATTGCCCCTTTTGCCTATATGCGAGGAAGAACATTTGAAAATGCATTTGTGATCCTTGACGAAGCGCAAAATGTTACCGTTAATCAAATGAAAATGTTTTTAACGCGGTTAGGAGAAAATGTAACCGTGATTGTAAATGGTGATATTAGCCAGTGTGATTTGCCAACAAATATCGCATCAGGATTGGTGGATGCATTAAAGCGGTTTTCTGATGACGAAGCTATCAGTGTGATCCATTTCTCCCAACAAGATTGTATTCGCTCGAAATTATGTCAGAAAGCATTGATGGCTTATGGTTAATAACCAATAAATTCCAAATTGTATACCAATCTCACTTCAAGATGCATGTAATTTCTCCCCGCTACGCGGGGAGATATAAACAATCACATTGATTTCCAAGCTGGAATTTGAAGTTGGATTGGTATAGACACGTGATAAATAAACAAAACCCCAGTTAATTTTGTGGCTGGGGGATATTATGTTTGATGGTATAGCAAGATTCCCCTATATTCCGCCAAAATCAGGCAAAAATTGGATTTAATTCGTTACATCGTGGCGCGGGCATCCTTGCCCATAGAGACGCAGGATAGATTTAAGCAAGCCCATCAAAGGCTAAAAATCAGTGTTGCAAAAATGGGGTGACCATAGTTTTCCTATTTTATAGCCATAAAATTTATCAAATAAGTTTCACATCTATACGGTGTTACCCTTGACCAGAGATCCTCATTTGTCATATTTATTCAAAAATCAATTTGATTGAAATGGATACCAAACGAAATTGGATAGGAATTTATTTTTATGAAACAAATAAATTGTAAAAAGTGTCAGGGAGAAATGGCACGTAACGATCAAACATGCCCACATTATGGGGAGAAAAACGTAAGCAAATTTAAATCGGATACTGCAACAGTAGGAGCAACTATTTTCGTTCTGTTTTGCATCATTACCTACTTTCTTTTCAGCGATATTGTTACCAACAGCCCTGACAAGCAAACTGCATCCACAGATGATAATCATTTTCCTTTCAAAAAAATGCATGAGCTGGTGACGGGGGATTTCTATAACTGCTTAAGCCAAAACTATTCGACAAAACCGGGGCAGCTAAAACTTGATGAAATTCTTGTGTGTGACAAAGATTTCAGAAAAGATGCAAAAACACCTCATGAATTAATCAACTTGGATAATTTTGTTTCAAACTTTAGCCGCGAGGATAATTCGTACAAACCCTTAGAAAAAGTCATTAAAAGCAATATGTTTGATGTTTCGAGTTATCAACATGTTGCAACAACCTACCGATTAGTCTTCAATCAACACCAGTCTTACGCTATCGTACAAACTACATTCAAAGGTAAAAGCATATTTGAAAGGATAGTAGAAAATTCTCGTGCGGCGAAAGTAGATATAAAAACAGGCGAAATTATAGCGCTAATACCATACGTGACCGTATCAGATGCGGGACTGATTGTCATGGAAATGCTGCCTGAGTAATAAGTTATCAGCTGATAAGTACAGTAAGCCCATACAGCGATCTGAAGCGGGCATTTAACCCGCTTTTTCACACAAAGCTGGCAAACAAAAAAAACAGCTTTACCGGCAACTTCAGCTATTCTGAAAATCTTTGTTACGATCAAGTAGCACCGATAAAAAAGACGTTCTGGCAAGTTTATGTGTGTTGGGTGTCATGGTGTTGATGAGTTGATATCTGGTTAAACAAGATAAAAATCCGCCCGACAGGGCGGGGAGCAGTTACAGCCAGGAGGATGTCAATCAACTCGGTTTAAATGCGACTAAATCAATTAAAGCAGATATACCAGAATGACCAGTCCCTTCTTGGAGTTCAGTATCATATTCATCCAACTTGAATATGTTGAAATCCCCAAACATTTCTTCCAGTAACGCCCGTGTGTAACAATATTCAGGTTCCCTCGGCCCACCAGTTCCATATTCTATCTGCTCTGGTCTATAACCCTGCATCAGTATCACCCCGCCTGGGCGCAGCGTCGTTTTCATTCCTTCGAAGATTCGCCTGCGCATAGCAGGTGGTGCGAACTGAATAAAAATGGCAACAACAATATCAAACTGTTCTGGAATCCAGCGCCAATTTTCTATGTCAGAGAGTTTGAAATTAACCGACACATCCTTAAGCGTAGCTAGTTTTTTCGCTTTTTTCAGACCTTCTGCGGACATATCGAAAGCCGTCACATTCAGCCCCTGCGAAGCGAGCCAGATGCTGTTTCGGCCTTCGCCATCCGCGACAGATAACACTGATTTCCCCGGTGATAGCAGGTGCTTACAAGAGGTAAGAAAGATGTTCGGTTCGGTACCGAAGATGTAATCAGAGCATGAATACCTTTCGTTCCACATCAGTAATTTAACCTTATATTTAAAAATTACTAACAAATAACCCCGCCTCAAGCAGCAAATGATTTAAGTTTATATGTCGCAAGCAACGGGGAATTCAACCCAAAGAGATTAAACACGATATCCGGTAGATTTATTTTTTGTCATACCCCCTATATTTACCATAACGTCCGGTTGAAAAGTTTATACGCATTAAACTTCAAGTTGCAGCTTGCAAATCAATGTGATTGTTTATATCTCCCCCGCGTAGCGGGGAGATATAAGACGCATCAATTCAAATACCGTGTCAGTTATTAAAAAAGTGAGTTATCACTTGACCTTCATCCCCGCCATTGTCATTAGCGCGCGGAATAACGTAGATACGGCGTATAAAGCCAATACGCTGCAAAACCAAATTGTTACCATCCAACCCAAACGCTTCCATAGTGAAGGGCGTTGTGGTGCTGTTTTAATGGTAGCCTTGTTCATGAGTGATTTTTCCTCGAAAGACATAATAACTCCAAAAGGTATAAGTCAAAATGATCGGGATGATGAACAGCGCACCTACCAGCATAAAGCCCAATGATTGAGGCGGGGAGGCAGCCTCTTCATAGCTAATAGAAGGAGGGATAATGTTCGGCCAAATGCTGATCCCCAATCCAGTAAAGCCCATGAAAATCAATAACAGTGCTGTCAAAAATGGGGTGTAATGGCTTGAGCTTGGGTTAGATTTCAATAGTTGCCAGCTCGACCACAATACCAACAGTGGTACGGGCATGAAGAAAAATAGATTCGATAGACTGAACCAACGTTCAGCAATCGTTGAGTGAGCGAGTGGTGTCCAAATACTGATAATGGCAATAATGGCTAGCATCAGCAAGGTCAAGGCGGGCAGAACACGATACATCTGTTGTTGCAGATGACCTTCGGTTTTCATTACCAGCCAGCCACATCCCAATAAGGCATAAGCGATGACGAGGCCAATTCCACAAAACAGAGGAAAAGGAGCCAGCCAGTCAAAATGGCTACCGATATAAACACGATTTTCGACAGGAAAACCGGCAATAACGGCCCCAACGACGATACCTTGCATAAACGTGGCGAGAATTGAACCGGTAATAAATGCCTTATCCCAGAGATGTTGGTGTCTTGGTGTGGCTTTGAACCGAAACTCAAAGGCTACCCCACGAAATATCAAACCTAATAACATAATAGTCAATGGAATTGCCAGTGCATCCAAAACGACGGCATAAGCCAGTGGAAACGCACCAAATAACCCTGCACCTCCCAGCACCAGCCAGGTTTCATTGCCATCCCAGACGGGAGCCACAGAATTCATCATCAAATCACGATCGGATTGCTCCTTAACCGCTGGATATAAAATGCCGATCCCAAGATCAAAACCATCCATCACGATATACATCATGGTACTAAATATAATGATCAGGAACCAAATGAGAGGAAGATCAATACCCATTTACTGACTCCTTATTTGGGACTTGTGGAAGCCCTTTACGGATGAGTTTCATCATATAGGCGTAGCCCACGCCGAATACGGCGCCATAGACGACAAAGAAAATAAGCAGGCTGATGCTCATGTGGATTTCACCGTGTGCTGATACCGCATCTTTGGTACGCATTAAGCCGTAGACGACCCACGGTTGACGGCCAATTTCTGTGGTAAACCAGCCTGCCAGGATCGCGATAAGTCCAGAAGGTGCCATCAAGAGCATAAAGCGGAGAAAGAGCGGGTTTTCATACAGACGCTTTTTATGACGTAACCATAACCCCCAGACGCCGGCAAGGATCATCAAAATGCCTAATCCCACCATGATGCGGAATGACCAAAACACCATAAAAGCATTTGGGCGATCTTCTGGGGGAAATTCTTTCAGTGCTGGAACTTGCTTATCCAGACTGTGTGTCAGAATCAGGCTGGCAAGATAGGGGATCTTGATTGCATAACGTGTCTCTTCCGCTTCCTGATTAGGAATGCCAAATAAAATGAGTGGGGTGGCTTCACCAGGATGGTTTTCCCAATGACCTTCCATGGCAGCGATTTTAGCTGGTTGATGTTTTAATGTATTCAACCCGTGCATATCGCCAATGATGGCTTGCAATGGGGCAATAACCAGTATCATCCACATCGCCATTGACAACATTTTTCGCATAGCGGATGAATCATTGCCTTTCAGCAAATGCCAGGCAGCAGAAGCCGCAATGAAAAATGCTGAAGCCAGGAATGCCGCTGTTCCCATATGCAGTAGACGATAGGGGAAAGAGGGATTGAAAATCACCGCGAGCCAATCAACAGGAATAACCTGATTATCTATAATTTCATGGCCTTGTGGTGTCTGCATCCAGCTATTAGAGGCCAATATCCAGAATGTCGAAATAATCGTGCCGAGCGCCACCATACAGGTTGAGAAAAAGTGTAGTTTTTCTCCGACCCGATGCCAGCCAAACAGCATGACACCAAGGAATCCAGCCTCAAGGAAAAATGCGGTCAGTACCTCATATACCAACAACGGGCCGGTAATAGAGCCGGCAAAATCAGAAAAGAAACTCCAGTTGGTGCCGAACTGATAGGCCATCACCAAGCCGGAAACCACGCCCATACCGAAATTAACCGCGAAAATTTTTGACCAGAAGTGATATAGCGTTTTGTAGTCCGTATTACGTGTTTTAAGCCATAAACCTTCCAATACCGCCAGAAAGCTCGCCAAGCCTATCGTAATGGCTGGAAATATAATGTGGAAAGAAACCGTAAATGCAAATTGTATCCTTGCGAGTTCAAGGGCATTCAACCCTAACATAGTGACCTCTTATTGAAATCTTTGGATAAATAGCCTTTCAAAATGATAGGCGTATTCCTTACCCCGCGCTCCGCGCGGGGTAAGGAACTCCAACATCTGATACTCTCAGTATTATGAAAACCTATTTATATGGATAAACGAAGTTAGAAGGTATAGACAAGTAGAACACAAGGTATTTTGGTATAATAGTGACAATTTTTTGTTTATTGACTATAACAGTTTTGAGTGAAAGTCAGTCATATGATGTGTTGTGAGTAATGAGTGCTATTTGAAAAACAGGTACAGATGGTATTGAGAGTATTTCACTGACATTTTAAAAAATAATAATCTAAACAATCCTATTGGAGTAGGATTTCATCTTATTCTAATAATTTATTGTGACTATATTGACACGTTATCATCACGATGATATGTTAATTTTAAGTTAATTATTTGTGGTTTTTGGTTAGTGTCCGTTTCAGTTGAAATCGATTAATTTTGTAATGATTTTTAAATTCAACAAGTTAAAACTTATTAGTATTATAAGTATTTGTAGTTTTTTATTATTCTAATTTTATATAAGGAAATAATAAAAATGATTTATAAAGATATGAAATCGACGTCAGTCGTATGTAAAGTCAAAATACCTATTGTTTTGGATAACGACATAAATAAGAATGCTATTTTTTATGGTTTTGATAATTTTTCTGATGGAAAGGAACACATTGCTATTGCTTTTGGTAATATTGAAGGAAAAGATAATATTTTAGTGAGAATTCATTCAGAATGTTTGACCGGTGATGTATTTAATTCACAATGCTGTGATTGTGGTCCTCAATTGCGTGAATCATTAAGAATATTATCAAATTACGGTGGCATTTTATTATATTTAAGGCAGGAAGGACGAGGAATTGGCTTACTTAATAAGCTAAGATCTTATGAATTGCAACAACAGGGTATGGACACTTATGCAGCTAATAATAAATTAGGTTTTCCTGATGATTTAAGAGACTATCAACCTGCGGCTGAAATGCTTAAAATATTGAATATAAATAGTATCAGGTTATTGACTAATAATCCTGATAAAGTCACACAAATAAAAAAATATGGAATAAAAGTAACGGAAGTAAAAAATACCGGATGCCATTTAAATGAAAATAATGTTAGTTACTTAAAGGCAAAAAAAGAACATACTTATCATAATATTACCATTAATGGATTAGGAGAGATGTAAATGAATGTTTTATTCATTAATGGAAGTCTAAATAAAAGTTCCAACACAAAGGCACTAATTAATTATTTTTCATCATTGTTTGATGAAAGTAATCATGTTTTTTACTGGTCTTTTGAAGACACGCCTTTGCCTTTTATGGATCCAGAGTATTATGGTTGTGAAATTGAACAGCATCCAAATAAGAATGTACGTCAATTTATTACTGCTATTAATACCTCTGATATTGTGATATTTGCTAGCCCAACTTATCACGGTACGGTCAGCGGTGTATTAAAAAATGCATTTGATCATTTGGAAAAAGGGATATTCGCAGGTAAAGCGATTATTGTGGCCAGTGTTGCCGGTGGAATAAGAAGTAGTACACCGACATGTGATGCTCTTCGCTCTATTGTCAGGGCATTAGGGGAAAATTGTTTAATAGAACATATTTCTGCTGGTGGTCCAGATTTTTCACAGAAAGCAGAAGTTATTGAACTCGTAAATCAAAATGTCCAGGAACGCTGTCGTTCTGCTATCAATGAACTTTTTAGCCAGAAATAAATAGGAAAGACTATGTACAGTGATAGAAAAATAACATCAGTAAATCATCATGGTGCTTTCAAAATGAAGGCTCTCGGCATATTAGATAATTTTTTGCCATTAGTCATTAATACTGATCTTATTCAAGTTCCATCACGTTTTCAGGGCGGTGGCAAAATATTTGTTAAACTAGAAAATCAAAACTATGGCAAGACTATTAAGGCCCGTACCGTATATGCCATGATGTCTAAGGTCATCGCTGAACAATCATCAGATGAAGAATTGCGGAATGCCCATATCCTTGAATATACGGGAGGCACATTAGGTGTTTGTCTGGCTAAGCTTTGTCGGCAGATTGGTATTAAGTTAACATTAGTTCTATTGGATAAAACGGCTGAATCTCTTCAGCAACAAATGGTAGACAGTGGTGCTAATCTGATTAAGGTTCCGGCTCAGTCAGGATTCTATCAGGTAATTGAAGAAGCCAAAATATTGGCTGCAAAAAATCCGATGTTTACTTTTCTTTTTCAGCATGAAAATCCGGCTAATCCTGAATTTCACCGAACACAGACGGCCACAGAAATTATTGACCAGCTGAAAAGTCAAGGGGAGCAGGGAATTTATGCTTGGTGTGCTTCTATGGGTACCGCTGGTACTTTAATGGGAACAGGGCGAGGATTAAAAACAGTCTGGCCACAGTGTAAAATATATGGCATTACTCCTTCAGAACAACCTTATAGTAGTTTTAGTGAACCAAATGGTTTGCCTAAATATTTGGGATCCGGCGGTGTAGGTTATGGTATTAAGCAGAAATTTATCAAAGAGTATGAAGATCTTGTCACAGGGCATTTTCACTACAGCTTTGAACAAGCTATGAATGCCGTAAAACAAATTTATTCCCTGACGGGTTTGAAAGTAGGCTCATCTTCAGGCGCAAACTGGCTGGCTGCCACCTTGTTAGCTCGTGATCTACAAAAGCATGAATGTGTCGTTACTGTTTTTCCTTCTGGAACAAACAATGACGAATGGTCAAAAATCGTCCCGCCACATTAATCATGGGATAGTCTAAGTCTGGGTAATTAATTCGATAGAATTTCTGAAACATCTCTGGCCGGCGCAATCATCATGAAAAAACCATTATTACTCCTCGATCGTGGGGGAATTGGACAATATTTACGTAAAAAAGATTCTAGTTCTACTATAGAACGTTCTCAGTTCTATGTTGTAGTGATTACAAATGCTTCAAAAATATCTCAGTTTTATGAAGCATTTTATGATGAGATTCATCTGTGGGATACCGATAATGATGAAGTCGGCCTCATCGCATTTGCGATGGAACTTCATGCTAAGACACCATTTCATAGAGTTATTGCTTGTTCTGAACGTTTATTGCTGGTTGCAGCTCAATTACGGGAAATGATGGACTGTGAAGGAGATCGCTACCGAGATATTATCGGTGTTCGCGATAAAGCGATTATGCATGATATTGCAAGAAATAGCGGTATCAAAACACCACAACAGTGGCTGGCAAGTGATTATGAACGTTGCGCTTCTGTTTTATCTACAAAAGAGTCATTAATTCTTAAACCGAGAAGAGGTATGGGATCGCGTGGAATATATCACGCAAAAGATGCATCCGCTTTTTTCTTGATCATTGATAAGCTTAAAGCGCACTCCATTGATTTAGACAGTTATTTGATTGAAACTTATATTGAAGGCGGGGTTTTTCACATTGATTCTGTTATTTCCCATGGCAATGTTATTTTTGAAATTGGCTTTGAATATCTCTCCCCACCAATGCAATTCACAGATTCCAAGCCGCGAGCAGCTATCATGTTGTCAGCCCCTGAAGTGGCTGTAGCTATTTATCAAGCTAATCGGCAAGTTATCTCAGCCTTTAATATTCAAGATGGTGTTACACATACTGAATTTTTTTACACGCCATCAGGTGAAGTTGTTTTTGGTGAAGTGGCAAAGCGAGTTGGTGGTGGTGTGATTAGCGAAGCTGTATATCAGCTATCAGGGATTGATCTCAATACGTTCATGATGCAATTCCAGTTAGGTAAACCTATTGATTTTACTGTTACCCAAGAAACCCAATATGGAGGATGGCTGAAATTTCATCCACGTCCGTTGAAGATTTCTAATTTATCTGATGTCAATGAATTTTCTGATGAATGGATTAAGTTTGCTGTTAATAAAAAGCAAATCGGCGATTTACTATCAATCCCTTATATGACAGGAGATTCTATTGCTGACTTTGTTATTGAAGCTCCAAATGAACCCTTGTTACGCGCGAGAATTAATAATGTGATTAATAGATTCAGATGTGAGTAGTCCTATGAAAAAGAAAATAGCATTAATAGGTGGCTGGGATAGTCTTATCAATTTAGTAATTAATCTAGGGCATGAACTTTACCTCTATTATTTTGATGATGATAGTTTCAGTGATATTAATCTTAAGTGCTGCAATTTGGCGATGAAGCTATCACATCAAAATCAATTAGAAGAGATAATTTCTTCTCACTGTCAGCAATATTGTTTTGATGTCATCTATTCGCATAAGGAGATTTATCAGGAAAAAGCCTCTCTTCTGGCTGAAAAACTGGGAGTCAAAGGAGGAAATTTTCATGCTGTACACACTTTCAGAAACAAATTTGCTTTCAGGAGATTATTGAGCCAGTTATTGCCCAAATATTCTACGCCATGGATGGAGGTAAATACACGAGCAGAAGTAAAAGCATTTCTGGCAGAAGCGCAAGGTTCAATTATTCTCAAACCACACGATGGTATGGGAAGCTCCAATATCAAAGAGATCTGTACCGAAAATGAAATCGAGGAGTTAACGACTTTTCCTTTACTAGCAGAACAGTTTATTTATGGTGACGAATATAGTGCGGAATTTATTTCAATAAATCGGCGGCATTATCTTGTAGGTATTACAGAGAAAATGACCTCGGGTAATCCCTATTTTTTTGAAATAAGTCATACATTTCCTGCTGCTTTGTCAGAAAGCAAGCAGAATAATATAGGTAATGTGATTTGTACTATGCTGGATTTGGCAGGTTATCAAAATGGAGCTTCTCATACTGAATTCAAAATACAAAATAAGCAGGTAGTGTTAATCGAATCTCATACCCGAGCAGGAGGTGATAAAATTCCCATTCTGATTAGTAAGATAACAGGTTATGATCTTGTAAAAGAAAACCTGAATAGCATTGTGGGGGACGTAGTATCTCTTCCGACTAAAATAAATAACCAACAACAAATGTCTATTATTTATTTTTTTGGTGATGGAGGAAAGTTGAATAGCATAGAATTTTTAGATAATATTCGAGATAAATGTGGAGATAAGTTGTTTTGGCTGAAATTTAACTACCGGTTAGGTGATTTGTTACCAAAAACAATTAATTCATTTACTCGATATGGTTTTGCTATCATTTCAAAATCTAACAAGCAGTTTATGAATGAAATAAGAGATTTTTTTAATATTAATAAATTTCTCAAAAATAAATCATCAAAAACATAGAATATATCAATCTAATTTCAAGATGCGTGCGATGTCTCCCCCGCGAAATGAGGAGACATCAAGCTTAATATAATGTTGTAAATTGCGACTTGAAGTTTAATGCGTATATACCATTGTGGTAATAATAATGGAAAGGAGTACAGAATTGGATATAAAACTTAAATCTGTGTGTCAAATAGAAATGACAGACCGTGAAGCTGTTGGTTTACCAGATAATTATATTGACAATATTATTTCTAAAAATAACTTTAACCAAATGAATTTAATGACACAAGACATACAAAGTTTAGTCAATATCGTTGAAAGTAAAAAACCAATAGCAGAACGCTATTATGCAGGATTACTTTTATCATTAATAGGTGATCCCCGTATCGATCCCTTAAACCCAACAATGATCCATATTGATGCAACTGAATTTGTGATGGGTATTAGTGAAGAGCAAGCAGATAAAGTTGTTGAACAATATAAAAGATTTGGTGTGATGTCTAAATGGATTTATAAAGAATGTCCAGAGCATAAAGTCAAATGCCAGGCTTTCAGTATTGCTAAATATCCTATTACCAATATTGAATACAGAGTATTTTTATTATAAACCAAGTATACGGGTATTCCTTCTTCATGGCGGTTAGGGCAATTTCCTATTGAAAAAGCTAACCATCCTGTTTATAGCGTTACATTGTTCGATATCGAAAAATATATTGAGTGGTTAAATCAAAAAACACATGAAAATTATCGGTTGCCTACAGAAGTGGAATGGGAGTTAGCAGCATCTGGAGGGAAAAAACGAGAGTTTCCTTGGGGCGACAAATTTAATGCTTTTTTATTAAATACGGTCGAAACAGGAATTTATATGACAACACCTGTTGGTATGTTCTCTGCCGGACAATCTCCTTTTGGTGTCATGGATATGGCGGGAAATGTTGAAGAGTTTGTAGATAACAATTATTACGTCTATCCCGGTGGAAAACTGCAAAAAGATCATTTAAATGGAATGACGGAAACTTATCGAGTGGCACGGGGCGGTAGCTTTGCCCGTTTTTCTGATTTAGCAAGAACGACTCGCCGTCACGGTAAATTTCCGCATTTTGATCGTGAAATATTCGCAATGGGTTTTAGACTTGCTAAATAAAGGATAAATAAAATGATTCACTCAGCACCAATTAGCGGTATTGCTATCTATAAAAATGTTTATGTTGCTACAGCAGGATACGATAATCGTTTAATTCTTTGGGATGCCAAAACACATAAATCGTTAGCAATGGGTATGCATGATCATTTGGTTAATCAATGCGCCTTTTCTCCCTGCGGAACAAAATTAATTTCCGCTAGTAGTGACCATAGTGCCCGAATTTGGCAATTGCCGGAGATGAAACTTCAGCAGGTAATTAATATACACAAAGATGATGTATCAAAAGCTGCTTTCAGTCCTTTTGGTAATTATATTGGAACATGTTCTTATGATTGTACTTTGGCTGTGTCTGATTTGGCGGGTAATTTAATTAGCCGGATGGTCGGACATGAAAATCTTATTGAGAGTTTTGATTGGTCGCAAGATAGCTTAACATTAACATCCGTTGGTATGGATGGCACAATTCGAACTTGGGATGCCAAGACAGGAAAATTACTAGATATTATCTACATTGGTAACACAGATATAGATGCCATTGCTTGTATTTCTGACAAGGATAAGATTATTGGAAATAATGAAGGTTATATCTCTCTAATTAGAGATGGTAAAGAAACAAAAATAAAAGCACATAATTCGTCGATTAAAAAAATTGCTATTAATAATGACGGTCGTTTTTTTGCAACCACCTCTTATGATGGCTATATTATTATGTGGAAACTTACGGATGATCATCAGGTAGAAAAAATTTCTGAAGCTGAGTTGCCTCGAATCGCATGGCCACGTTCTATCGCATTTTTGGATGATAATACCTTAGTTATCGGTACATTTGCCTCTAGTTACCTTGTCTGGAGCCCGTATACTAAACAATGGGTTAATGAAAATCTCATTCCATCAAAAAGTCTTAATTCCATTCATATTGAAGGCAATGATGTTTATACCATTGGTGATGCTGGGCATACCTTGAAAAATGGGCTCATTATAGGTGGCCCTTGCACGTTATGTAATTTTATCACTCGTTTTCAATCCCGTTTGGTTTGTGGTGGGCAGGCTGCGGAATTATACGACGCTATCACTGGTGAATTACTTTATAAACTCGATTCGCCTATTAATTGCGGTATTAGCTTTACATCAAATAATCAGATTTTACTGGCTATTGGAACCTATTCAGGCAATGTTTTTATCTTTTCAGAAAAACAATGTCTCAAACTCCTGACTGTTATATATGCACACCAGAATGCTATTAAAGGTATTTCTTGCAATAGCAAGGAGTTGTTCTGTGGCTGTGCCGATGGTGAATTAAGTATTATTGATCCAGATAATCTTACTATTTTACACATGATACAGAGAGCCCACGAAAGTATATTGAATGACTGTTCACCTTTCGCACATGGTTTTGCGACAGTTTCTCGTGATTTGCATCTCGGTCTTTGGGGGGATGAAGAGCATACCGATAAAATAAAAACGCGCCATACACATTCGATAAAATGTGTTGCTGCTAGTGATGACGGTTTTTTTATTGCCTGTGGCAGTTATAGTGGTGTTGTTGATGTTTACTCTGTTGCTAACAAACAGTGGATAGGCCAGCCTAGGCGCCCGACTCATAGTGGGATTTCGTCTTTAGCTTGGAGTGAGAATAATCACATATTTATTGCTGCTTCTTATGATGGGCAATGTTACGAAATAAGTGTAATAGAATAATTTATATCACAAAATAATAGGAGAAAGAACAGTGCAAATATCACTCGAACAAAACACAATGAATAAAATCCTATTTATTGAAACTCGTGGAATGAACCCGACTGGAATTTTAAAAACAACCATAGAATTGGGATATTACCCTTGGGTTGTAACAGAACAACGTGAAGAATGGCAAACACATTTAAATGAACAGAATATAAACTGTACATTATTATCCGTGAGTCAATTGACAGCTCAGCATATTCTAAATGTATTACCTCATCGCCCAAAAGCTGTCATTACTCTTTCTGATCAATATCTTGAGATTGGCGCTGAAGTTGCCAAATATCTGGATTTACCCCATACTCCATTAGAAGTATTGGCCGATTGTCGTAATAAATATATCACTCGTAAACGAGTTAGTAGGACAACCGTCAAACAGCCCAATTTTGTAAAAGTTGATAATTTAAGACAGTTAAAATCAATTTCACTAGCTGATACTGTAACTTTCCCACTTATCTTCAAGCCTCTTTTAGGGCATAGTTCTCTGGGAATACATATTTTTTTTCATCAGGCAGAAGTGGATCATTTCTTTGAAGAATCATCTGATTGCTTTTATTTTCCCTACATTATCGAACAATTTATTGAAAACGCTGAGTTTGTTAGTGTTGAGGGGTTTGTAGATCGAGAAGGAATTCACTTTTTAGGTTGTAGCAGCCGTCTGCTAGGAGGAGAAAATGGTTGTGTCGAATTAGGTGGTATTTTCCCCTATAAGCTGTTTGAAACGCAGTTGTATGATGCTAGCCGAGCTGTTATTCCCGCGATAAATATGTTATTCGGTGCTTTTCACATTGAATATTTAGTACACGAAGATAATATTTATTTAGTGGAAATCAACCCTCGTTTTCCTAACGGTCCTGCTCCGGCCAACATGTCAAAAGCCTTAGGAATTGATTTAGATAGTTTAATTATTGAATTTTTTATTCAAGGGTTTTCTAAAACTAGACCCATTCCAACCCGTTTTTCAATGGCAAAAGCATTATATTCCACACAAGATGGAATAGTCACAAGCATTGATTTTCCTGATAATTTTGATGCGGATATTTTTTTATCTAAAACATTGCCTTTTACAGTGTCAAGAATTAAAAGCAATACTGATCGGTTTGGGTTTTTAATAGTGGCCTCAGATGATTTATCTCTATTGGATAAAAAAATGAATAATATCATTGCGAAAATGAATGTAGCTATTTTACCATCGCAAGAGTAGGGAGTATAATGTGATTTATAGTTTAAAAGATGTAAAGTTAATTAGACTTGCTTCCATTCCTTGGGGATGTTTATTGTTAAATGGTATCTCTTTTCCATTTTTAACACACAAAGGGTTGTCAGTCAGTGAAGTATTTTTCATTCAAAGCGTTTTAGCATTCTCTATTGTTATTACGCAAGTACCCAGTGGTTTATTCACAGATAAGTTTGGTAATAAAAAGGCTTTGGTTTTAGCGGGAATATTTAAAGGTATTGGTGGTATTATGGCTTGGGCAATGGAAGGCTTTGTCCCAATGATGATTGCTTGGTTTTTTATTGGGTTAGCCAATAGCTTTTACTCTGGAACCAATGTATCGGTAATTTACCGTTCATCTCTAGCTCAAGGAAAAAAAACAGATTTTGTTTCTAACATCTATCAATGGGGTAATTTTAGTTTCTATATTTCTATTTTTTTGGGTTCTTGGATTGCGAAATATTCAATGGAGTTGGCAGCATTGATTAATGGTTTAGTTGCCTGTACACCTGCTTTAATATTTTCATTTGTCTCTAATGATTCGAAATTTAAGGAATTAAATAAAGAAACAAATAAAAAGACAAAAATATTTAACCATTCTATTACGTCTAGTTTAAAAGGTTTTTTTTCTTTCCCGAAGAATAAAGGGCTGGTTTTGTTTTTATTTGCCTTGTCTGCAATGTTTAATATTATTGTTAGTCAATCCTCAAATTTAGCTCAGGTGTTTTTATTGAGTAAAAAATTTGAAATTCAGTACATAGGTTTAATCATTGGTGGATTAGGAGGAGGAGGGATTATTATCACGAAATTATTGTCTAAAAAAAATATTATCACTTTCTATACAACAAACGCTAATATTCATGATTTTATTAACTCTGTGTTCTTTCTTCTTATTCATTAACAATGTGGTTTTTGTCTTTATCATTGGGGTTTTATTATTAGAAGTTGTCAAATATTTAATTGAAGTATATATAGTAGATGCTATCAACCGTTCATATCAAGGTGAAATGATTGCCTCTTTAAATTCAGTATTAAGCCTTATGAAACGTTTTTCTGTTATGATTTTTGCACCACTCATCGGCGTCATGATCGAAAAAAATGGATTTCATATTGCGTTAATCTATTTAGCTTATTTCTATCTTTTTATCTCTGTCGTTGTTATTATGTTTATTTTTCTTTACCGTAATGAATCTAAATAAAATAGATTAAGGTTACTATCTATGAAAAAGAGTGACATCATACAACACCTTCCAGAATTGGAAGAATACGAAAAAACACTTTATTACAGTTTTAAACAATATTATAAAGAAGGGCGTGATAGCTGGTCTGGAGCAGAAGCTAGCCGAAAAACAACATTAAAGCTGTTGTCTTTGTTGAAAAATTCTTCATCAGTATTGGATATTGGTTGCGGTAGAGGGTTAGAATCTAAGGTCATTGCTGATCAAGGTCATAAAGTTTTAGCTCTTGATATCATTGATAGTTTTGAGTTCATTGATTATGATTTTCTCAATATTGAATTCAAGCATGGTAATTTCCTTGATAATAATATTATATTCGAAAAGTTTGATGCCATTCTGGATAATGGCTGTTTTCATCATCAACATCCGTCACTTTATCTGGCTTATTTGGAGAAAGTTTATGGCTGTTTAAAAGATGAGGGTTTTTTTGCTATTAGTATTTTTGCAACGGAAGATGAAAATCAAGATAAAGGGAACGTTTATCTCCATCAGGATGGTAGATTAGGAAAAGAGTTTAGTGCTTCGGAAATTATGGGATTATTTCTTCAGGATAAATTTAGTTTGTATTATCTGGAGCGTTATATTCGGGACAATTTTCCATTACCCAATTATTTATGTATATTCCAGAAAAATAATCACAACATCAATAATATTAAAAATAGATAAAAATTCAGGATAGTTAGATCACTTCGAGAAAAGCAGTGTTCGACTTCAATCAATGTATCTATATGCATTAAACTTCAAGCTGCAATTTACAACACGATATGAAACCTGATTTCTCCCCGCGAAGCGGGGAGAAATCACATGCATTTTGAAGTGAGATTGGTATATCACTTTGTCGTGCATTTCTTCTGATTTGGAATAGCCTATCGTTTTTCTGTTAAGGCGTTTTAAACGGGAGTGAAGTATCAGGGTTGGTTCGAAAAAGGAGAAAAATGGTCATTATTTCATTGGGATACATACAATCTTGTCAGTGGCGTAGATGGTGTCCGTTATCAAGAAAAAACTGCGTTCAATAGGGGATAAAAAACGACAAAAATCGTCGACATCGCAGAAAATTTCAACTAAGTTATTTATAGTTTGTTCCTCCTCGGAGCTGTTTTCGGTATTCACCAAAGTTTTGCTCTCGGAGCAGATTTTTCGTCAATTTCTTATCCAGAATTCGAGTTAAATATCATATTACATATTATGAACATTAACCATCACATAAGAGGTTAACATAAAAAAATAGTTTAAAACTAGTAATTAGCTTTTAGAACTATAAATATCACTTATGTGGAAACTGACAAAACAGTTGTGTTAGCTCTGTTGTAATCGAATATGGAGGCTGCAGGAAATCGTGGAACTCATTATAACATAAAATCTTTAGGCACATTGGTAATGTAGGGATGCATATAATGAATTTAATAGGGCTTGCGCTGAAAAATGATGGCAGCGGAGGATGAATATTTGCAATCCCAAGGTAAACTGCCAAATATAAAAACATTATTTTCAAAAGATCAAAGGAAATTAAATATATGAAATTTTTTTTGAAACGATTACAGACGATATTTCTTCTAAGTTTTACACTGCCTGCTTCAGCGGTGCAAAGCTACGTCACATTTAATGAAAATGATCCAGTCAATAACCGTGCTGCATCTTTTATTCAACAAAACCAAATAAATACACAAAAACAACCTTCTTCTTATTCTGTTCCATATAATTATAATTGCGGAGAGCAGATAAATTATGGCGTATTTGATCCAAATGGCTCCTTTCGTTATCGAATACTAAAAAACGATGCTCAGATAGACTCAGTGACTAACTTCCTTAATCCACCTATTTTTATGCGTTCTAATGCAATACAAGAATTACGAAATATTTATGAATACAGCAATACTAATGATCCTTATGCCAATATCTTTATTGACAGGTACATGATGCGCTTATCTGATGATGAGCGAAGGCCGACTCTAGCTATGGTTGATTATGGGCGTGACCATTCTCCTCCGTTATCGCATACAGAGAAAAATTCCAGTAGTTTACAATGCAATGACTTTATTATTGTCTATCCCCTAGCAGAAAACCTAATGCCAATTATCAATATATTGCTAACTGGCTCTGAACCTAAGATAAAAAAATGCGAGGTTGAGTTAAACACAACAAAAACTTGGGCTTTAAGTTCATGGTATAGTACCTTTACTCGTAAGGATGATTGTCAGGTTAATATTAGGTTAATTTGTGATGGAAATGAAAACGCGTGTTCCCCTTCTACGGGAGATTATTCCACAAGAAATAAATTTCAATTAATTATATATGATGATGAAAAAAATTATAAGCAAGAGTCTATTGAACGTGTTAAAAATACAGGAAAAGTTAATGTACCTTACCGTTCGAGCAATCTAGCGTCAACCGATAATATGAAATTTGAAAATAAAGGCAGCGGCACTGCAAAAATTTCATATGTTACTTCTAGTTGTTACTCTGATACCGGCCCAAGTAAATTTGAAATTAAACCAAACTTAGATCGTGCTTTTACCATAAAAACTAAAAACACGCTTAGTCTGTCCTGGTGGAATTGTTATAACCAAGATAAAAAAATTAGTTGGAAAATTGAATATATTACATATGAATAAATATGTTAAAAAGAGGCGAAATAAGATGAAAAAATTTTCTATACTTGCTTTATTTTTGGGTTTAATTGGCAACGTAGCGGTTGCTGCGACACCTAAAGATACTACAAATAATACACAACCTAAATTAAATATTGTTGATCCAATAAGTAAGCTGAGTTCTGCTCAAGACTGCTCTATCAACCAGGGTTATCTTATTTCTGTATCTGTAGGATATAATGATAATAAAAACTGGACAGCTTATACAATAAAAAATGTAAAAGGCGGTCAAGCTTGGTATTGGGGAGCTGATCATGTTGATACCCCGGCAGGGAAAGCTATGCTTGCAACGGCAATTTATGCTGCAGCTAGTGGACAAAAAGTTCTTATTCAATGTGACAGCAATAATTATATTAAATCTTTATGGGTTGGACCTGATGCTTATTAACTCATTTAGTTACATATTTATTATGTATACGTATTAAACTTCAAGTTGCCATTTACAACACGATATGAAACCCGATTTCTCCCCGCGAAGCGGGGAGAAATCACACACATCTTGAAGTGAGATGGGTATATAATAAATAAAAATTTTCGATTTATTTAGGCTGGAAGAATATGACTGAGCAAAGAAATTATCGGTAGTATTAAAGCAGACCCAGTATCATTGAGTCTGCTTATGCCGATTAAGCAAAACAAATTTTTGCCCAGCGAGCCAGGCCTGTCGTTACTGAACCGAAGTAATTCCCGCCAACCAGCGGGATACCTGGCAATTTTTGTTCAACTTCCTGACGCAGAATAGGGGAGCTGGCTGAGCCTCCGGTCATAAATATCACATCAGGTTGAGTTCCACTTTGTGCCACGGCTTCACTCACCAATTTTGCCATTTTCTCTTTAGTGGATTCGATTGCCGCAATCATCTGATCACGCTGAATATTAACTTCAATAACCTCTGTTAATAAATTAAGTTTAACACCATACTCAGACAGCTCTGAAAGCGCAATTTTGGCTTCCTCTGCGCTGCGAACCAGGCTGTATCCTAACGTCTCTTGGTGCACTTTCAATAAACGGGCGAGTTTTTCGGGCTCTTGGGCATCTCTGTGCAAGGATTTTAATGTCGTTAAATTCTGACGAGAGTAGAATGCTTTTTGGGCCTGTATATCATTGATGGCAATCGGGTTCCAGAACTGCGTCAAGGGCATATCAATACCTGAAGAAACTTTGCTGCCTAATCCAAAAGGGTGCATAAGTTGTTTAAAGGTGAGATTAATATCTAAATCATTTCCCCCGATGCGTTGACCTGTGTGCGCCAGTAAGCTGTCATTGCGCTCAGATAGGTTTTTCCAGCTTGGTCCCATTTGGATAACTGAGCAATCTGTTGTTCCGCCACCAATATCGACAACTAATACCGTTTTATCTTTTGTTAATGTGGCTTCATATTCTAAGCCCGCTGCCACGGGTTCAAATTGGAATTCAACGTTGCGGAAACCTGCTCGTTTGGCTGCATTAAGTAAGATTTCTTCAGCTTGCTGATTCGATTTATCACCACCACGCCCATGAAAATTGATTGGGCGCCCAATGACGACATCTGTGATAACTTGCTGTTTATTGGCTTCTACTTGTTGTTTGATATTCGCCATCATGGCACAAACCAGATCCTCAAGAAAACTGATTTGAGTATCTCTTAATCCCATTGCACCCAGAAAAGATTTTGGCGATTTAACGTAATAAACCTCTTGAGGATCTTCCAAATATTGAGCAAGTGCCTTTTGCCCAAATACGAGATCATCCGGCAAAAGTTCAATACCTTCCTCTCGGTTTGCCGTGATCGCGTTGCGAAGTAATTGCTCACCTGTTTGATTACTGGGTTTAATATTCCAGTGGCGAAATAAGTGCTCAGAAACAGACTCTCTGGTCGGTGCCGCCAGAGCTGAAGGCATGTAGAAGCTATCATTCTCAATAGCAATAAGCTGTGGCGTATCTCCGATCATTTCTGCTACTGCGCAATTTGATGTGCCATAGTCAAAACCGATGAACATAGGTTTCCTCATATTTAATCGTAGAAAATTTTAAAAAGGGCACAGATGCTATCCTAAATTAGTGCTGAATAATAGATAGAGCAATCATAAAGACTGAAATAATCCATTATTTTTCTTTTAGCATGTATTATGCCAAAACTAGGGAGAAGTATTGTATTATACCAATCGCCTTTCAAGATGTGTTGTAAGCTGCGACTTGAAGTCGGATTGGTATAATAATAAATGTATTCTTAATTTTATTGAAAATATCATTAATTAATACACATTGTTTATACCTATCGTCTTTTAAGATGCGTCTTAATATCTTCCCCGCTACTGCAACTTGAAGTTGGATTGGTATATTAGGCAATTTCTAATCGTGGGTATAAGGGAATTATCTTTTCCAGGCGAATTGATTAACGCTTATCATAGCGTGATTTTTGTTTCAGAAAATATCAAGTATGATATTGAAAATTATTCACTTTATACCAATCTAACTTCAAGATGTGTGCGATTTCTCCCCGCGAAGCGGAGAGAAATCAGGTTTCATATAATGTTGTCAATTGCAACTTGAAGCTTAATGCGTATATAACTATAACAGATTAGACGAAGGCCAAGCATATGACGCGTTACGAACAATTGGCTGGTGTGATCCGCCAACAAATAGAAGACGATATTTGGCAAGTGGGTGATAGGTTACCTTCATTACGGGAATCGGTGAAATCGTCAGGTTTGAGCTTGATGACGGTATTACAAGCTTATCAATTGCTGGAAAGCCAGGGATGGATCATGGCGCGTCCACAATCAGGGTATTACGTTGCTACTCGATTAAAACCCTTTGCGGCGGCAAAAGGGGGAAAGGGACTTAATTTAAGTGAAAATGTGGAGATCAGTGCGTCTATATTTGATGTCTTGCAGGCATGTAAAGATCCGCAAATTATTCCTTTCGGTTCGGCATTTCCTGATCCTTCTTTATTGGTCGAACCTAAATTGTCAAAAATACTGGCTTCAGTCGCCCGTCGTTTCGTGCCACACAATTCGCTGGCAAATTTGCCTCCAGGCAATGAAAAGTTACGGCGTAACATTTCTCGTCGCTATGCTTCCCACGGTATCCATGTTTCCCCTGATGAAATTGTAATTACTGCCGGAGCAATGGAATCATTAAGTTTCAGTTTACAATCCGTCACTTCGCCAGGGGATTGGGTCGTGATTGAATCTCCCGCTTTTTATGGCGCGTTGCAGGCGATAGAGCGGTTACGTTTGAAAGCGATTGCCATTAAGACAGATCCCCATACGGGCATTGATTTGGATACTTTGAAAGAGGTTGTGCAGAGATATCCAATAAAAGCTTGCTGGCTGATGTCGCGTTTTCAAAACCCACTGTGCAGCACGATGCCGCCTGAAAATAAACAACGATTGGTCGAGATTTTGAACCAAAAACAGATCGCCCTGATTGAAGATGATGTATATGGTGAATTGTATTTTGAGCAGGAACCTCCGGCACCCATAAAAGCTTGGGATACTGAAAATAATTTCATGCACTGTTCGTCATTTTCAAAATGTCTGGCGCCCGGTTATCGGGTGGGTTGGGTTGCAGCAGGCAAACATGCGAAGAAAATTCAGCAATTACAGATGATGAGTACGGTGTCTGCCAGCACGCCAATCCAGTTAGCGATTGCGGACTATTTGGCGCAGGGAGGATATGATAATCACTTGCGCCGATTGCGGCGGCAGTTGGAACAACGGCAAAATCGGATGCTATGGGCAATCAGTGAATACTTTCCCCAATCGGTGAAAGTAAACAGTGCGCGTGGTGGTTATTTTCTCTGGCTGGAATTTGACCCTCCTTTTAATACCAACCGGCTCTATCAACTGGCATTGGCAAAGAATATCAGTATCGCACCAGGTAGCATGTTTTCCACTAGTAACCAGTTTGATCATGCCTTTCGCTTGAATGCGTCATTTGCCTGGAATGAAACACAGGCTTTGGCAATGAAAACATTGGGGAATATATGCCATATGCTCTTAAAAGAATGCGGGTAATCAATCACACTTCAACTATCTCAATATTGTCGTAAGGGAAATTATTTGCCAATGTTTCTGTTAACAAGTTGACACTGGTTATCTTTTAGCTCTGTAAACAAAATTTAAAAGTGGTGAGGGAGTGGCATGAAAATGAAATGCTTCGATTATGCAACATTACCAAGGGTGCAATGGTCTGGAGGGGAAGGCGAAACCAGGGATATTGTTTGCTGGCCTGTGTCTGATGATTTCGCCTGGCGAGCTTGTTTTACGACTGTCCATCAAAGCGGGATATTAGGGCAATTCCCTGATGTTGAATGTTCAATCATTTTATTAAAAGGAAAGGGTATCCGCTTGACCAGTCCGGGTTTTTTGGAACACGAATTGGTGAAAAAGATGACGCCATTTAATTTTTCAGGCGATATTTTGGCCCATGCGGAATTATTGGATGGTCCTGTTCAGTGTTTCAATATCATGACTCGCCGTTCATGTTGGGCTTCTGAGGTTTCTGTTATTTCTGATGAACGTTTACTACCAACATCACACAGTGGTGTACTTTATGTTTTAAAAGGGCGTTGGGAAATGACTGGAGCGAATTGTGTCCAGCTTGCTTTTGGTCAAGGTGCATGGTGGTTACCGGATATACGGGAAGGGGTAATTAAGCCATTGATTGCAGACAGCAAGCTGTTGTGGGTTGATTTACGCCCGATTGGGTGAATGGGATAATCATTGAAAATTAATACAATAAGCGGCCTGCTTTATAGCGGGCCGCTGAGTTTTATCAGGTGCGCCGTAAAACCCCGTTCTTCAGAGGGTGTCGTAAAAGCTCATGTTATCTATTAAGATCGGCGCTCTTCCTTTAGGCGCCGATCTTTTATGACCTTATTCACCCGAAAACTGGAATCGTCTGTTCACACCCAACGTCAATTTGTCAAAGCGCAGCATTTACCTGTATTGGATGGCTCTCTTTCCCTTGGGGATTATCTCAAGCAAATGGGAGAACACAGTGCACTTATTGTCGCGGAGATCCTGGATGAACAAGACTGGGGACCTTTCGAACGTCATTATGCTTCAACAGGCAGGGCTCCTTATTCTCCCCGCTCCATGATGGGGATCCTGCTTTATGGGATCATGAAAGGACAGCGTTCGCTCAGAGCACTTGAACGCTTGGCGCGTTTAGATTTGGGCTGTATTTGGGTCAGTCAGGGAATTACCCCTGATCATGCCAGTCTTGGACGTTTCATTTATCAGCATCAAACTGTCCTGACGGGGATGTTTTTTAAAGAGCTGACCTTATCTGTTTTGCGCCGCAGTCAATCCGGTATTTCGTGTCTGGCGGGTGACGGGACAGTGATTGAGGCCATGTGTTCTCATTATCATCTTTTGACTCAGGCAGCCATTTCCCGCGAAAAAAAGACCCTCAGTGCAGCGCCTGCCACGGGGCAGACAGAGAAACGTCTTCAGCAATTGGAACAGGGCACAGAAGTATTACGACGCCGGCAAGAAAACCGGGCAAAAAAGGGGAAAGATGGTAGCCAGTTACGTATTAATCCCACAGAGCCAGACGCTGTCGTCCAGAAACTCAAGCGGGGAAAGGGATTTTCAACAGCCTATAAACCGTCTGTTTTAGTCAACACAGGACGTATTATCGTCGCCCAAACCGTAGATCCATCCAGTGAGACACGGGTAATGGCGGATTTATTGGTGCAGAATTTCAATTTATCGGGATATCATCCGGACAAATTGTTGTTGGATGCCGGTTATTTCCATGACGCGGTGATGGCTGAGGCACAAAAATATCAGATCCCGCTGTTTTGCTCTGAAAATTCAACCCGGCAGAGCCCCCGAACAATCTCCCCCAAATCGTTATTTATCTATGAGGCTGAGAAAGACACTTATCTCTGCCCGGCCCATCATTCATTATCGTTGAAAAGCACCGTGGCCGCGTCAGAAAAAGCGCGAGGCTATCGGGTCTATGGCAGTGCCAATGGCACTCAATGCCGGCAAAAAACCCAATGTACACGGGCCAAAGGTGGAAGAAAAATAAAACGCTATCGGGAAGATGAAAAGCGGGATGAACTGCGTTTGCATATGGCTAACCCTGAGTCAAAACGGATATTGAGTCAACGAAAGAGCAGAGTAGAACCGGTATTTTCAGCTTTGCGGGGAATTCAGGGACTGGAGCGCTTTCGGCGTAGAGGATTATCAGCGGTAAAGCTGGAATTTACCCTGCATGCGATGGCCTATAACTTATCAAGAGCAGTGGCTCTGATATTATGGATAATTTTCAGCCTGTTATTGGTTCAAATAACAGGCACTGAAAAATGGGAGAGGATCTCAACTTAACGCGTTGCAAAAATGACCTCCCCCCTTTTACGACACCCTCTTCAGGGCGGGGATATAAGGCGCGGTTTTCCGACTAACCTGGTGTTTTCTGCTGCTCGATGTATTGCCGGATGATCGAGATCGGCGCACCTCCGCAACTACTTGCAAAATAGCTCGGTGTCCACAGAACGCCTTTGTAGTAATAGCGTAGAGCAATATCTGGACGGTCACGCCGAAGCAGCCTGCTGGAAACGCCTTTAAGACTGTTGACCAGATTCGATACTGCGAGCTTTGGCGGGTAGTTGATCAGCAAATGCACGTGGTCGTATTCGCCGTCCATTTCAACCAGTTCAACACCAAAATCAGCACATACGCTGCTAAAGTAGCTGCGTAGCTTTTCGATGGCATCCAGATCGAATATCTTTCGTCGATACTTGGCGACGAATACCAAGTGGACGTGCATCAGGAAAACACCGTGTCTTCCGCGTCGAATATCAGTTTCTTTTGTCATAGACCAAAGTATAATGATAGTCATGAAACGACTTCAAGCCTTCAAATTCCAGTTAAGACCAAATGGTCAGCAGGAGCGCGATATGCGACGCTTCGCAGGGGCTTGTCGCTTCGTTTTTAACCGTGCACTGGCACTCCAGAATGAGAACCATGCAGCAGGGAATAAATATCTCCCCTACACCAAAATGGCTTCATGGCTGATTGAGTGGAAATCCGTACCTGAAACACAATGGCTGAAAGAATCTCCCTCGCAACCGTTGCAGCAGTCACTGAAAGATCTGGAGCGCGGCTACAAAAATTTCTTCCAGAAGCGGGCTGCATTCCCCCGCTTCAAAAAACGTGGTCAACATGACTCATTCCGCTACCCGCAGGGCGTGAAGCTCGATCAGCCCAACAGTCGAATCTCGTTGCCAAAGTTAGGGTGGATACGCTATCGCAACAGCCGTGAAGTCATTGGCGAAGTGAAAAACGTCACGGTCAGCCAGTCATGCGGCAAATGGTACGTCAGTATCCAGACTGAATACGAAGTGACTGACCCTGCTCACAATGCAGAATCCATGGTCGGACTGGATGCCGGAGTAACAAAACTTGCCACGCTTTCAGATGGCACGGTATATCAGCCAGTAAGCAGCTTCAAAGCAAACCAACGTAAGCTGGCAACACTCCAGCGGCAGTTGAGTCGCAAAGTAAAATTCAGCGCAAACTGGCAGAAACAAAAACGGAAAATCCAGTGCTTGCACTCGCACATTGCCAATATCCGGCGCGACTACCTTCACAAAGTCACCAGTGAAATCAGCAAAAACCACGCGATGATCGTCATTGAAGACTTGAAGGTCAGTAACATGTCGAAATCGGCAAAAGGCACGGCAGAGAAGCACGGAAGAAACGTCAGAGGCAAATCAGGCTTGAACCGCTCGATACGGGATCAAGGCTGGCATGAAATGCGCCGTCAGCTTGAGTACAAGCAGCTCTGGCGCGGTGGTCAGGTAGTGGCGATACCGCCGGCATACACCAGCCAGCGGTGTGCCTGCTGTGGTCATACGGCGAAAGAAAACCGTCAGACGCAAAGTCAATTCGTGTGTCAGGTATGCGGCTACAGCGCGAACGCGGATGTAAACGCCGCACGTAATATTTTAGCGGCAGGACATGCCGTGCTTGCCTGTGGAGGGATGGTGCAGTCAGACCGCCCGTTGAAGCAGGAATCCACCGAGGTGAGTCAGGCTTCGGTCTGAACGCTGTAGGAATCCCCGTCCTTTAGGGCGGGGAGGATGTCAAGCGATCAAAATCAATTATTTCAAGTTTTAGTTAAAAAAATTTAACCTAAAAAATGAAAAATAGCTAAAAGCGTATAATCTTAAACTATAAGCATATAACGATAAAACTAATATACCAAAGATATTATTGTTTCTGTTATTTATAGTTAGACAAATTATCTCCGCTAGTTTTGGATTGCTATCAAAATAACAGAAGTAGTGAAAACTTAATTTATACGCTGGTAAGGTTATTAATAATTATGAAAAAAATCTTGATAGTAACGCCATTATTGGCTTTTTCTTTTGGCGTCATGGCAGAACCTGATTTATCACAATTAGATTGGTACGATGGTAATGTATCTTTTGCGTTTGGGCTTGGTTGGCTAAAAGGAGAATCTAACGAAAATCTTTATGGATATGCTAAAGATCCACAATACAAAAGTAGCCAATTGAATTGGAAAATTGGCGATGCTCTGATTGCCAGAGGTAAAGTTTCCTGGGATCTCCTTGACAGGCTAACCATGAATGTGGGTGGTTGGGTCAGGTTATCGTCACGCGATAGCAAAATGGTGGATTACGACTGGCTGGATGTCAACCAGAGTCATTGGACTCATTGGTCATCCAGCCCGGATACTTCTCTAAACGATGCCAATGAATTTGATTTAAATGCCGCAGGTTGGTTGATTAAACAATCTAATTATAAATTGGGGGCGGTAGTCGGTTATCAGGAAACACGTTTCAGTTGGACGGCTTATGGCGGTAATTATATCTATAATAATGGCGCTGATATCGGAGAACTTCCTGCGGGGATGGCCGGCGTTGGCTATAAACAAAAATATAGCCTGCCCTATATTGGATTAACTGGACAGTACCGCTATCAGGATTTTGAATTTAATCTTTTATTAAAATATAGTCCGTGGGTAAAAGCCTGGGGTAACGACGAGCACTATATGCGTCGTTTAACGCTTCCTCAGCGATCTGATAAGGTGCGTTATTTTGGGGCCAGTATAGATGCCGGTTATTATTTAAATCAAAATACGAAAGTATATACGGCGTTTACCTGGAATAAATATCGCGAAGGTAAAGGTCAAACGAAGCTCATCTATTACGATGTTGGCTACACCGAAGATTTAGGTGACAATTCTGTCGGAATTGAAAACCGAAACTATAGTATCGATCTTGGATTACAGTACCATTTTTAGTTTTCTTATATACGCATTAAACTTCAAGATGCACATTGTTTCTCCCCGCGAAGCGGGGGAAACAATGAGTTATGTTGTCTTATAATGAGCAACTTGAAGTTAGATTGGTATAATGATATCACTGACAGTTACCATTTTTTCGGTATCTGTCAGTTAAAAAAACATACCAATTCTTACAGTTCAGTGAAATAGCGTCTCACAATCTCTCTGCCAATCTCTATCGAAGCCGTGGCAGCCGGTGAAGGTGCATTGCAGACATGCAGTGAACGGCGGCCTTTCACAAAGTGAAAATCATCCACTAATTTACCATCAGCCGTGAGTGCTTGCGCCCGCACACCGGCTGGACCTGGAGTGATATCTTCCGGCTGCAAATCAGGAATAAGCTGGCGGGCATTTTCGGTAAAAAGTTGACGAGAAAAAGAACGCCGCATTTCTGCCATGCCTTCACAGAAATAACGTGTGGCGATGTTCCAAAACCCTTTGTAAGTCAGTACTTCTGCTAAATCCCGTAAATTAAAATCTGTTTTGTTATATCCCTCACGCTTAAATGCTAATACTGCATTCGGGCCAACATCGCGTTTGCCATTGTGCATCCGCGTAAAGTGAACGCCGAGGAAAGGAAAATCAGGGTTAGGTACGGGATAAATCAGATGATTAACCAGATAATTTTTACTACTGTCCAGCACATAATATTCACCGCGGAAAGGAACGATCTTCATACCTGTCTTATAGCCAGCTAAGCTGGCGATCCT
This sequence comes from Xenorhabdus griffiniae, assembly GCF_037265215.1. NCBI lineage: Bacteria > Pseudomonadati > Pseudomonadota > Gammaproteobacteria > Enterobacterales > Morganellaceae > Xenorhabdus > Xenorhabdus griffiniae. Next base: position 2,085,844 of record NZ_CP147737.1, read on the forward strand.
GTCACTGTGCAGCCCAGCACAATTCACCAACCATTTTGCCTGATAATGGGTTTGCTGAGTTTGTACCTCAACATAATCACCATGTTCATGAATACCCTGGACTTGCTGTTGATAATAAATATCACCCCCTCTGGTTTGAATGATTTCAGCCAGCTTGGCTGCAATTTCTGGGTAATTCACAATCCCTGCATCCGGCACCAATATCGCCTCAAGGCCGTTGACATAAGGTTCGCGCTCTTTCAATTGGGTTTGCGAAAGATGGCTGACGTCAAGGCCATTTTTCAAACCTCGCTGGTAGATATTTTCCAGCAAGGAAAGCTCCTTGAGTTGTGTGGCGACAATCACCTTACCGCAACGGTCGTAATATAATCCATGCTGCTGACAGAGCTCATATATCGTACGGTTGCCTTGTTTCGCCAGTCGAGCTTTTAAACTGCCGGGCGTGTAATAAATGCCGGAGTGCACAACGTTACTATTATGGCCGCTTTGGTGTACAGCTACGCCATTTTCTTTATCTAATATCAGCAAGCGTAAGTGTGGATGCTGTTCCTGTAAGGCATTAGCGGTGCCAAGTCCGACCAATCCCGCACCAATAACAATCACATCATACATTTTTAGGGGGTTCCTCATTATGCTTGTTTTTTACACGTTCCAATTTATTGCGTAAGAAATGCAGGGTTCCTGCCACGATAATCAGTGCTATTCCGGCCAGATCTGTGAGCATTCCTGGTTTGATTAACAGGATTGCGGCAATGGCGAAGAGAATTCTTTCTAGCCAATGGGTTTTGTACATCCAGAAATTAGCACTGGCAACAGAAAGTGAATAGATGCCAATCAGTGCAGTCAGGATCATATAACTAATGGACAGGACGTTTAAATCATCACCCTGCATCAATAAGGCCGGGTTGTACACCAAAATAAAGGGAATGATAAAACCGGGCAGAGCCAGATAAACCGCGTTCCATGAAGTCTGTATTGGATCAGCACGGGCAATACTGGCAGCCGTGTAACTGGCGAGTGCGACAGGCGGCGTAATATTGGAAAGTGCACCAAACCAGAAAACAAAGAAGTGAGCCGCTAAGGGTAAAACGCCTGCTTTGATTAATATAGGTGACACCGTCACGGCAACAACAATATACAAGGCAGTTGAAGGCAACCCCATACTGAGGACGATACAAACTATCATGACAACCAGCAGGATCATCCACAGGGTATTGTTGGTCAGAGAGACGATATTGAAAGCGAGGGTGGAGCCAATACCTGTCATGGTGACAACACAGATAATAACGCCAATAGCTGCACAGGCGACAGTGACCTGAATAGCCCCGCGGGCCGCTTCATTCAGGGCCGCCGCGATTTTCTTGGGAGTCATACGAACGGAAGTATCGGGTGTGCTCCAACTTGCGATAATAATCGCGATAATACCGAGGAAACCGGCATAAATCGGTGTTTTCCCGCTCAATAGGGTTCCAATCACAATAAAGAGTGGCAGTAATAATAGGCCACGGGCTTTGAGTACCGCTTTGACCTGGGGAATATTTTCCTTGCTGACGCCTTTCAATCCTTGTTTTTTGGCTTCCAGATCAATGGCAATAATCAGGGCGGCATAATAGAGCAGTGCCGGAATAATGGCGGCAACGACAATTGTGGTGTAAGAAATGCCTAGAAAACCTGCCATGATAAATGCGGCTGCTCCCATAATGGGTGGCATGATCATGCCGCCTGTTGATGCCGCGGCTTCGACAGCGCCGGCAAAACGGGGAGACAAGCCGATATTTTTCATCAGGGGAATGGTGAAGGTTCCGGTTGTGGCAACGTTGGCGACAGCACTGCCACTCAGTGAACCCGTCAGGGCAGAGGAGATGACCGCAACCTGGGCAGGGCCACCACGACGACGTCCAGCCATTGCCATAGCGAGATCATTGAACAATGCCGTCGCGCCGCTGGCACTTAAGAATGCGCCAAACAGGATAAAAACAATAATGGCTGTTGATGCTGTAGATAGGGTAATGCCGAAAATGCCTTCACTGGTCATAAATAAGCGGAATAACAGACGTTCAAGTGAAAATCCGGCATGACCGAAAATACCCATGAAATAATTGCCGAATAAGGCGTAGATGATGGCAAAAAGGGAGATAGCCGGTATGAAATAGCCGGTTGTACGCCTTGCTGCTTCAAAGAGTACAGCGATGCCAATGACGGACATCACATAATCTGTGGTATTAGGAATGCTGTTGCGTACAACATGCAAGTCAGTGTAAGTAAAATAAAAGTACCCATAGCTGACTAATGTGAGCAGAATAAACAGGTAATCCCAATAATTAAATTTGGCTGTTGCATGACGTTTGGAAATCGGAAACAGAATAAAGCCCAATACCAGAATGCCAGCGAGAAATGTTGCATTACGATAAAATTCCTGCGTATTGGATAACGCATTGGAATAGATAGCATAAAGGGAAATAGCGATGGCAAGTATTATCGTGATCTTCGAATAGAAACCGCTTAATTGGCGGCTGCCTGATCCTGCTTCTTTATCCAGCTCCATTGTGGATGGCGTTACATTATCAGTGTTCATAGCGACTCCATAATATTATGGTCAATAACATGCTGGGAAAATTAAGTTAGGCCTTATGATTTCTGGTTAAAAATCAGTGTTGGTTGTTTGTCGATTTAAGTTCTGGTGGCACAAGATAGTCAGGAATATTCAGGCCAATTTCGCGATAATACCGGTATGCCCCAAGATGTAATGGTACGGAAACACCTTTCAATGCGTTTTCAGGCAGAATGTATTTTGCGGAGCTATGGATCTGATGGACTTCCTTCTGATTTTCAAACATCACTTTTGTTAATTCATAGATGGTTTTTTCATCTATCTTGCGGGTTGTCATCAGAATATTGGGTTGCGCAATCGTGTGGATAGGCTGTTTTTGGCGTGGATAAGTTTCTGGTTTTATGATGAAGCGAAACCATGAGTTAGCAATAGCGTTAATCTTTTTCAGTTGTTCATCCGTCACATTGAGAATGCGGGCAGGAACACCACTGGCATACATATCGGTAACTGCTGAAGCGGGGACACCCGCAGGCAAGGCGCCGCCATCAAGACGACCGTCCCGCATGGCTGAAACGGTATCGCCATAGCCAAGATATTCTGGGTGAATCTTTTGTTTGCTGAGATTGACACCTTGCAGAATAATCAGGGTAGATTGTTCAGTACCACTGGCTTGAGGTCCTACAGAAAAACGTGTTCCGGCAATATCGTTTAACGTGCCATCCTTGACCTTATCGTCGATTAAAACAAAGTGTTCAACATTTGGCCAAAGAACAGAGATAGAACGCAGATCCTGATAAGGATGGTTTTTGAAACTTCGGACACCTTGATAGGCTTCGACGGCAATTAAACTTTGTAAAATCGCGAGTTGGGCTTCATTTTTCTGGAGTAGATCAATATTTTCAATCGAACCGGCTGAAGATTGCCCTGTAACCTGAATATTTTCCTGTTTCAGATGGTGACTCCAGACATTGGCCAGGCCGACTCCCATTGGATAGTAAGTGCCGCCTGTGGAAGCCGTTGCGACGGAGAGAAAACGTTTATTGGCATTTTCTATTTTGCCTGTTATGGCCATGATGACCAGAGCAATGACAGCAATAGCTGTCAATAGGCGCTTTACTTTTGTGGAAGCCATATTCTTTATCGTCATAATGTGGTTACCAGATGATGTTGTGCAATAAATGTTAAATATTTGTATTCACTTGTAACTTGTATACGCATTAAACTTCAAGTTGCCATTTACAACACGATATGAAACCTGATTTCTCTCCGCGAAGCGGGGAGAAATCACACGCATCTTGAAGTTAGATTGGTATATACAACATTACTTATCTGGTTCAGAGTTTGATGTTGAAAATTTGTGATAGGTGTTTTGTATACCTAAAAAATAGGCAAAAAATATACAATCACTGATAGATTTTAAGTGAGAGAAGTGCACTATATATATTGCAGAGAATAAAGAAATCAGGTTTTATAAATAAAATTTATATTAACGTTAAGGTAATCTCAATTCAGTCGAACAGTCGAAATTTCTAATATTTATTTAAACCAATTTGTTATTGACTATTAAGGAGATAAATAATGGTTACTCCACATCAGCATATTCATCACCATAATATCCGAACCCGTTATGCCAATATATCGGTAATAGATACTGGTGGCAGTGGATTACCCGTTCTATTAATTCATGGTAATTCAAGTTGTAAAGAAATATTTCGTCACCAAATTAACCAGTTAAAAGGGAAGTATCGGGTTTTGGTGTTAGATTTGCCAGGGCATGGTTCATCATCTAATGCCAGTGATCCGCGTCAGGCATATTCAATGCCTGGTTATGCACATACGGTCATTGAGGTATTAGAAAAAATAGGTATTAACAGAGTGGTGGTGTTTGGTTGGTCATTAGGTGGTCATATTGGGTTAGAAATGTTGGCGTTGTTTCCTAAGATGATTGGCTTAATGATTTGCGGTACGCCGCCAGTATCCGTCGGTGCAGATAATGTAGCACTTGGCTTCCGTCCTGGTTTGGGGCTCGCCGGCAAGGCGGAATTTACTGAGGAGGATATCAAAATTTTTGTATCTGATACCTATGGTGTTAATACCCCTCATGAGCCTTTTATGATTGAAGCCGTGATAAGAACCGAGGGATTGGCACGGCAGTATATGTTTGAAGCTTTTCTTTCCCCTCAAGCAACAGATCAAAAATTATTGGCCGAAACCAGCCAAATCCCGTTAGCGATTGTTAATGGGGCAGATGATCCCTATATTAATTTTGACTATATTAATGGTCTAAGTTATCGAAATCTTTGGAAAGGGAAAGTAGTTAATTTAGCGGGAGTCGGTCATGCCCCGTTCTGGGAAGCACCGGAATTATTTAATTCTATCTTGATTGAATTTCTTGAGGATTTTCAATAAAACCAAATGTGGCAACCCATTGATTATGATAAATAATGGCGGGAATCTTTTATTAAATAAATCACCAAGAAGAGCTCCCGCCATTATTTTTTAAAGATTCACTATGTGAAGAGTGCTAACAACGTTCAGCACTTTATACGCACTGAGGAATAATAGGAGAGAATTGACAGCACCAAGGATTATAATACTTGCATGGGAGCTCAGCACTTGCGTTAGCTGCAATAAAGGTTCCTATAAATAATGACAACACACAAGCCACTAATTTTCTTTTCATAATTTGTACCTCGTAAAGTTAAATATTAACCTGAATAAAGTTATAAAAACTAATTAGTTATGTGTATACCAATCCAACTCCAAGTTGCAGCTTGAAAATCAATGTGATTGTTTATATCTCCCCGCTACGCGGAGTATAAGACTTATTTTGAAAGGCGATTGGTATATAATGCTAACGTCAACATGCTCATTTTTACAAATAGCCTGTGTTCTTGGCAATTGATTTTCTAATTTTGTTGTCTTTTTGTTAATGTTATTTTAACGTTTGCTTTTTCATTATCTTATAGGAAAAATTACATGCATCTTGAAGTTGGATTGGTATATTTTGGAGGGGTTTATTTCCTGTGTGATAATTAATCGCGTTATTTTTGGATTTTGTATTTAGTTTGCATGATACTGTATCCCATACATGGTTATACACAGATGGTCATTAAGGTATTGGAAAAAGGTATTAGTAAAGTGTTAGTGTTTGATTGGTAATTAGGAAAGGTCATATTGGATTTGAAATGTTAGTCATGTTACCTAAGGTTATTGGTTCTTGATTTTTTAAAGATTATCAATGTAAACATTTATAATAATCAATTGATTATTATAAATAATAGCGGGAGGTTTTTATTGCATGTTTATTTAATAAAACACTTAAAAGCACTCCCACTATTATATTTTAAGGTAACATATCTTCACTGTTATCTCTATTCTAGCTTACAGTTTTTTACTGTAACAGCAAAATTCAGGCTAGAATATGATTAAATAAAGACAAGAATATCTTTGTTTTTTACAGTGTTATATTAAGTTATAGTTACAAGCAAATTGCTTTAACAACTGTAAGGCCAAAATTAGTATCAGGTATTCTATTACATAAAGCATCGCAGCCTTGCTTTATTTTATCATTAAATGCCTGACACACGAATGCATTTGCGTTAGTTGTAATGATTGTTCCTAAGAGTAATGAAAGCATACAAGAAGCTAATTTTCTTTTCATGATTTGTACCTCATAGAGTTAGGAATTAACATGAATAAAAGTATAACGGTAAATTATGTATAAACAGAGTTGACATTAGAACTGGTATTGATGTCAACATGCTCATTTTTACAAGTGTTCAGTGTTTTTTACTATTGATTTTTTTATTGTATTGATATTTTGTTTACAGTGTTTTAATAATTTGTTTTTATTGTTTTATAGAAAAAATGAATATAAAAAAATAAGAAAATTATTTTGGATGAATTTATTTATTAAATAACGTTAAGGGAATGTTTTATTTCTTTGGTGATAATTTATGATGTTACTTTTTCATTTTGATTAAATGATTTTGGAAGGAATAATAATCCACTTGGTATACACCCAATGAATTTTAAGTTGTAGCTTGTAAGTCAATGTAATTGTTTATATCTCCCCGCGTAGCGAGGAGATATAAGGCGCATCTTGAAAGGCGATTGGTATAGAAAATAAATCAACAGTTAGAAAAATGCGGATAAATGTTTTTTCAGTCGTTGAATGTCTTGAGAAATTTGTGGGTTTTTTATCACATCATAACAAGCAAATGTGGGTATTGGAGACATACCTAAAAATTGGTTTGCCTTATGGAAAGGGTGGTAAACACTGTCAATGCCTTTTCCTTCAAAAAATTGTTTGGGATCTTCAAATGACTCCAGTGGCGCATTCCAGGTTACCGAAAACATATAAGCCTTGCCTTGTATCAGGCCACCTGAACCATATTTTTTGGTAGGATCATCACGGGTTCGCCCATCATTCTTATACAAAGTACCGCGGCCAGTCTGGAAAACCTCATCGACATATTTCTTTAAAATCCAAGGTGCTTCCATCCACCAACCTGGCATTTGGTAAATAATACGATCCGCCCAAAGAAATTTATCCACCTCTGCGGGAATGTCATAACCTTTATCCACATGTGTTACCTGAACTTTATGACCGATCTCCGTCAGGTGATCTTTAATAACTGCGGTTAAGGCATTATTCAGCTCTCCTTTCGATTCCTCAAAAATTTTTGCTGAATTGATAACTAAAATATGGCCCATAATAATCCTCTGTTTTATTCCTTTGATAAACTGAGGATTATCTTAGAACTGGTTTTGATTGAATGTATGCCTATTTATTGTCAATTATTGCCCAATGCTCCGGCAATATCTATTTTCTTCTCCTGGTGGGTTAGCCGAAACCGTTTCATATCTCGGCAGGGAGATTCACCAAAAAGACGGCTATATTCACGATTGAATTGGGAAGTGCTTTCATAGCCAACCTGAAAGGCGGTCGTTGTCACATTGTGGCGTTGGGTCAGTAATATGCGCCTTGCTTCGTGTAAACGCAGCCATTTTTGGTATTGTAATGGACTCATAGAAGTGACAGCCTTAAAGTGATGATGAAAAGAAGAAAGACTCATTTTGGCGATTTTGGCCAGTTGTTCGACTTTAACCGGATCAGCAAAGTGTTCTTTTAGCCATTGAATCGCATGGCTGATTTGATGGCTTGGGCTTTCCTGAGTAGCCATTTGTTGTAAACGTCCTCCCAATTCACTTTTCAGTAACCGATAGATGATTTCTTTATATATTAGAGGAAAAAGGGCGGGAATATCTTCCGGTGTGTTTAATATAGCCAATAGACGATTAAAACAGAGCAAAAGATCTGTTGTAGCAGAAGTCACGGCCAATCCACATGTATCCTGAGTTTGCTGTTTTATCGTGACCTTATTTTCAACCATTAATCTTGATGCTTCCTGAATATTCAGTTTTAACATCAAAGCAAAAAAGGGTTTTTCTTTGGATGCGGTGCAAATCTGGGTAATGGTGGGGATATTTGTCGAAGTCACTAAGAGTTGTTGGGGATCGCAACAATATGAGCGATCACCAATCGTTACCCGCTTCGTCCCTTGGGCAATAACCATAATACTGGGATCATAGAGCCAACTAACGGGTTCGATTGGCTGTTCCAAATAGCAGAGTGTCAATTGAGGAATTGCTGTTTTTGCAGCGTGTGAATTGGGGGACGCTAACTTGGCTACTTTGCCAGCCAGTTGCTGTAGCTGGATTTCAATTTCTGTTCTATCGGGTTGTTGATTCGAGACACTCATTGTTCATTCCCTTACTTATACATACCAATTTAACTTCAAGATACCTATGATTTCTCCCGCGAAGCGGGGAGAAATCAGGTTTCATATCGTGTTGTCAATGGCAACTTGAAGTTTAATGCGTATCAAAGCCATGATTATTAGTGTGTTATGCAGCATATCCCTGAAAGGCAAATTATAAAAATAAAAAAATCCACGCCATTGCGTGGATTTTAATGAGTTTGTCAGCCTTCACGAGTCATCCTGAGAGACTGTGAAACAACAAAAGCAAATTAGACGTTAAACAAGAAGTTCATCACATCGCCGTCTTTAACGATATAATCTTTCCCTTCAGCTCGCATCTTGCCCGCTTCTTTCGCCCCTTGTTCACCTTTGTAAGTGATGAAATCCTCAAACGAAATAGTTTGAGCACGGATAAAGCCCTTTTCAAAATCAGTATGGATTTTACCCGCCGCTTGTGGTGCGGTTGCACCCACAGGGATCGTCCAGGCACGAACTTCTTTCACGCCCGCAGTAAAGTAGGTTTGCAGGTTCAGCAATTGGTAGCCTGCACGAATGACACGGTTCAAACCTGGCTCTTCCAGACCTAATTCCGCCATAAATTCTTCGCGGTCAGCGTCTTCCAACTCTGCGATATCGGCTTCAATCGCTGCACAAACGGGAACAACAACGGAGCCTTCTTTTTCAGCAATGGCGCGAACGGTATCAAGGTGTGGGTTATTTTCGAAACCGTCTTCATTGACGTTGGCAATATACATGGTTGGTTTCAAGGTCAGGAAGCTCAGATAACGAATAATCGCTTTCTCTTCCGCACTCAGGTTTAAAGCGCGCAGCATACCCGCTTGTTCAAGGTGTGGAAGGCATTTTTCTAAGACTTCCAGCTCCGCTTTAGCGTCCTTATCACCACCTTTGGCTTTCTTCTGTATACGATGGATAGCGCGCTCGCAGGTATCCAGATCCGATAGCGCCAGTTCTGTATTGATAACTTCAATATCAGAGGCAGGATCAACCTGACCAGAAACGTGGACAATGTTGTCATTTTCAAAGCAGCGTACTACATGGCCGATAGCTTCTGTTTCACGGATGTTGGTCAGGAATTGGTTACCTAAGCCTTCACCCTTTGAAGCACCTTTTACCAGACCGGCAATATCGACGAACTCCATAGTGGTTGGCAGGGTGCGTTGTGGTTTAACAATCTCAGCCAACTGTTCGAGACGTGGATCTGGCATCGGCACAACACCTGTATTTGGCTCGATAGTGCAGAACGGGAAGTTTGCTGCTTCGATACCTGCTTTGGTCAGCGCATTGAATAATGTAGATTTCCCAACGTTAGGCAGGCCAACGATACCGCATTTGAATCCCATATATTTATCACCTTAAATCACTTATATACGTATTAAACTTCAAGTTGCCATTTACAACATTCTATGAAACTTAATTTCTCCCCGCTCCTCGGGGAGAGATTACTCGCATCTTGAAGCTAGATTGGTATAAACCAACAAGAATAGGCTTGCCGGTCAGTTTACAAAATTGACGCTATTATACACGCAATAGCCCGATGCGCCATGCACTGCCAGTTAAGCGCTGGCTTTAAAGGCATGTAGGCGATTAATTGCCTTGCTCATGCCATCTTGTATCAGGATGTCAGTACAGCGCAGCGCTTCATCTATGGCATCGTCAATCAGTTTTTGTTCGCTGGCAGGTGGCTTGCCAAGGACGAAGCCTACGACTTTGTTTTTATCACCTGGATGACCAATACCGATACGCAGACGGTGGAAGTTAGGATTATTTCCGAGTTTATTTTGAATGTCTTTTAGGCCATTATGACCGCCATTGCTGCCACCGAGTTTCATTTTTGCCATGCCCGGCGGCAGATCCAGCTCGTCATGTGCAACCAAGATTTCATCCGGCTGGATACGATAAAATCCAGCCAGGGCAAGAACGGATTTACCACTAAGGTTCATAAAAGTGGTGGGTACCAGTAAACGAATATCTTGCCCATTCATGTTAATACGGGCGGTATAGCCAAAAAATTTACTCTCTTCTTTTAGGGATTGGTTATGGCGTTGCGCTAACAAATCAACAAACCATGCTCCGGCGTTATGTCTGGTCTGTGCATATTCGGCTCCAGGGTTTGCCAGGCCAACGATTAATTTTATGTTACTCACGGTTTAATTTCGCTTATTAGCAATAGAACAAAAGGAGATTAGTTTACCTATCTCACGGCTTGAGTACAAAACTCATTTAACAAAGATTATTCTGATGGAATGTAAAAAATTAGGTTTAAATTTGTACAGCTTGTGATCGCCACCGCAATAACCTTTCATATGATAAGTCTATAATTAATTTTGAAGAAGATATCTGCTTTCGTGCTTTTGCGTTCGTTGTATTTGCAAATTAGCGTTCACAAAAAGTATTGGAGGTTGGTTATGAAACGTAAAAGGGCTTTTATTTTTGGCAATATTCTTATGGGAGCAGGAATGGCGGCAATGTTCATTAGCTTAGCTTATGTATTGCTTAGCCATATCTTTAATTTTGATCTTTCGGAGTTTTTGACAAGCCTTTCATTAATGGGATTGTTTGTTGGGGCATTTATTTGGCTGGTAGGAGCCAGTATTGGCGGCCGAGAACGGGTTACGGATAAATATTGGTGGCTGAAGAATTACGATGAACGTTATTGTCGTAAAAAACAGCGACATTCGTGATTATTTTAGATAAGGCGATTATGGTTACCGCCTTATCTATATTTGTTAAATGTTCAGTGTATACCCATCTCACATCAAGATGCATATTGTTTCTCCCCGCGAAGCGGGGAGAAACAATGATTATAATGAGCAACTTGAAAGGTAACACGTAGATTAAAAATTGACATTGAAACCGAGGTTGAAATAGTAGTCATGATTCGGTTCATTATCATTTTTTTCATGTGATACGGCGGCAAATGCGCGAAAGTCATTGGTCAGATTGGCATTAACACCGACTGTATATTGGATATGATCTCTATTTTGTTTCTCTCCCTGTTGGACGAAACTTGTTTTGGTCGCATTGATCGCGCTGCGAAGGGTATAGCGTTCATCATCGAATTGATGATTGAGCAGAATAGAGGCATAAGGATTGAAGCGGCCTAGTTTGGTATCTACGCGCCAACCCACCGAGCCAACTTTGGAATGATAATTTTGAGCTGCAAAATGCATGGAGGTGCTGTTGTTACCTGTTTCACGATAACCATCAATATCCCCTTTATCCCAGGAATATTGGATGATTGGACTGGTGGTCAGGTAAGGCGTAATAGGGATATTCCAGCCTGCTGCAATCTGCCAACCCCACTGTCTGCCCATCGTTGAACCTGATTCCCTGCGAGTGGCTTGACCAAGCTGGATAGAGCGTGACAGGTTGTCGTAATTGGTCCGTGAATAATGAACATCACCGTTCAGCCATCCATTACCATAATAGTTCCAGAGTGTGTAAGCAGTTATGACATGACCAATAGCAGCATAGTTGAAATTAGGTGTTGCATTTTGTTCATCTTTATAACGTGAAATTGTGGCGCCTAATAGTAAATTATCCGTCAGTTGATAATCACTACCCAATGTAAGGGTATTATTGTGATTGCCGGTATAACCGCCAAATACACCAATTTTACCTTTGGCCTGATGATTATTGCGAAGCTGTTGCAGGTGACCTTCAAGTGAGCTTAGCGCCGTTGTGGTTGAGGTGCGGTTGATGTGGTTCAACGCCATCACTTGTAAAGGGGCGTTGTAGATCGACATAATGTACTGGCCGATGACTTTGTGTGCGTAAGGGGTTGGGTGGAGGTCATCGGAAAATAAGTAGGGTTGGCTCTTATCAAAGCCAGGCTGGGAAGAAGAACACAGGGCAGCGATTGTACCTTGTGGACAGGCATAACCAAGGGTATTAGCAATACCATAAATGGTTGGATTCTCAATAACTTCCCTTAAGAGATGATTGACATCGGCACGCAGGATATTGCCGTTACTGAGTTGATTTTCTTCGTTTTGGTTAAATTCGTCGGAAAATTGGGACGCAGTTTTACTGGCATTATCATAAGCATCAAGCAATTTGCGGTAAATTTCTTTTGCTGCTTCTGGATCTTGGGGAGAAGCGCCTTCAGCAATCTTTTTAAAAACGCCCTGGAGAATTTTATCTCTGATTTCCTTATTCGGCGTAGGGTACTTGTTGATGGCTTCGTGTGCTTGTTTCAGAATTTGGGCGATTTTGTCATCGGGTATTTTACTTTTTTTTAAAGCGCCTTGAAGCACGGCTTCCATAATTTGGGGGGTTGTCCCAACATCAGGGACATTAGGCACAATAATTAAACCCGCGCCAGCCTTAATGAGTTGATTGATCTGCGATGCCGCGGATGCAGAACTCTCAGTGATACGATGTTGCGCCGCTTTTTCATCGCCTTTCGCTAAATCTTGCAGAGCGTTCTTTACATCATTGCCGCCTATCCAATGTATGTACAAACCATTCGGATCAGCCCGTCCAGAGTGTGCCTGCAAATAGTCATCAAGCTGTTTCTTTGTTGGGTGCGCAATAAAATCCCATATAGGATTACCAGAGCCGTTAGCGGTTGCTCCGCCATAGGAATAATTGGTTCCACCTTTCTCAGAGGGTATTATTTTTTTGCCAGTAAGGTTTCGGGCTATGTATTCATCATATAGCTCAGCGTCTTTGCCATCGGTTGTAAATCTGCCGATATTCCCGCCATCACTTAAGCTATCCCCGAAAACATATACATTGTTATAGGCATAAGCATTTGTCATGAGGTTAACGAATAGTGCGGCCGTGGCTGATACTAAAAAGAGTGTTGTCTTCATGTAGTTCTCCTGAAAAAACAGCGCATTATTTTCATGCCAGCCAAAACACCTTGATTTAAAAGGGCATTTGCTCATTTTTCTTCGGTTAATGGCTGATTTTCTGATTGTTTCAGTTCGATACTACTTGCAATTGCATATACAAAAATTAAACAGAACGTTAACGTTCGCGTGATAATTAAACAAAAACGCAAGGCAGTCATTTTGCCTTGCGTCCCTTAATCAATGTTTTCTTAGAAACTTGCGTTGATACCTAAGCTGAAATTGTAGCTAGGATCTTGGCTATTGCCGTCATTACGGGTAACGGAAGCAAACCCGCGTAGGTTATTGATCAGGTTTGCGTTCACGCCGACAGTATATTGACGCCAGTTTGTGCTCTGTTTGCTACTTTCCCGCACAAAGGAAGTTTTGGTAGAGTTAATGGCACTGCTCAGTTTGTAGCTTGTATCACCAAATTGGTGATTAAACTGGACAGAAGCATAAGGATTGAAACGACCTAATTTAGTATCTACGCGCCAACCCAGGGTGCCAACTTTAGAAGTGTAATCTTGATCACTAAAATGCATGGAAGTGTTATTGTTGCCGGATTCACGGTAGCCATCGACTTCACCTTTATCCCAGACATATTGGATGATTGGGCTGGTGGTCAGATAGTGAGTAACAGGAATATCCCAACCAGCGGTAATGCGTGCTCCCCATTGTTTACCTGTGGTAGAACCGGTTTCCCTGCGTGTCGCTTCACCAAGTTGAATGGTACGAGTCAGGCTATCATAGTTAGTACGTGAATAATGGAAGTCACCACTTAACCAACCATTGTTGTAATAGTTCCACAATGTATACGCTGTCAAAACATGACCACGGCTTTCATAAGAGAAGTCAGCAATCGGTGAGCGCTCTTCTTTATAGTTAGAGTACATCGCACCCAATAGCAGATTATCTATCAGCTGATAATCGCTACCCAGTGTAAAGGTTTTATCTTGGTTACCCGTGTAGCCACCAAAGACACCAACTTTACCTTGTTCGTTGCCACCGTTACGCAGTTGTTGCAGGTGACCATCAAGGGAAGAGAGGGCACTTTTCACTGGTGCGCGGTTGACTTGATTCAATGTCATTACCTGTGACGGGGCATGATAAATAGAGTTAATGTATTGGCCCATTATCTTGTGTCCCAACGGGGTTGGGTGGAAAGAATCAGAGAATAAAAATTCTTTGTCTTTAGTAAATTCTGGGTCGTTGGAAGAGCATTGATCCGCGTTTTTACCTTGCTCGCAAGCATAACCCAATGTATTTTGGATGCCATAAATCGTAGGGTTAGCGATCACTTCACGTAATAATCCATTGATATCGGCACGCAAGATATTACCGTTTCCTTCGCTGATCAATTTGTCGACTAGCTCATTATATATATCAGTGAGTTTTGTAGCCTCTTGACTTGCATCATTATAGGCAGCGAGGAGTTTTTCATAGGTTTCTGTAATCTTGGCGTTGTCACCTGGATACGATTTTTCTGCAATTGTTTTCAGTGTCCCTTCAAGCAATTGACGGCGGTAATCACTATTAGGAGTAATATGGGTATTAATGCCATCATGAACTAATTTCAAAGTGTCATTGATTTTTTGTTCGATGGGTTTTTTTTGGTCTTCAGGTAGATTGTTATAAACTTCAGGATCTTTAATACCTTTAGACTCTAAAGTCTGGCGAATGATAGCTTGACTAAGTAATGTTTCTAAAAATCTAGGGGTAGTGCTCACATCAGGAACGGTTGGAGCAATAACTAATCCAGCACCTTGTTTGATAAGTTGATTGATTTGATTTGCGGCTGCGGTAGCGCTGGTGATGGTAATATCAGCGGCAACTTTCTCACGTTCTAGTGGATCGTTTTTTTTTGAAGACTGTTCCAAGGCATTGGCGAGGTCGTTACCCCCTATCCAATGAATATAGATGCCGTTAGGATTAGCTTTTCCATTTTGGCTATTAAGGTATCTATTGAGCTGCTCTTGCGTATTAAACTTATATTTAATCGCCATAGCCCCACCTTGCGCATAATTAGTTCCACCATCCTTGGATGGCGTTGGCTGGGTGTTCGTAATATATTGAGCAATATACTCATAATATAACTGGCTTTTTGCTCCATCTGTGGTGTAGCGTCCGTTATTGCCACCATCACTCAGGCTATCCCCAAAGATATAGACTTGATCATAAGCATGAGCATTAGAAATAGCATTAATTGAAAGCGCTAGCAGTGCAGGTGTAAATAAAAATGCCTTTTTCATTGGCACTCTCCTTAAAAAGTAGTTTTTGCTATTAATCAACATCTTGTCTTTAGAAAAGCGGGTTTTTGGGCAAAAAGCATCCCGCAACTCTTCCTCAGTAGGTTAGAGATGTTGATATGTTTAATATTGAGATAAACCCATATAAGACAGCTGACTTATTGGTAACGGCTGCCTACGATTAATTATGGTTTCAGGTTATTGAACTTCCATGTTGCTTTGCATTTTTTATGGATACTGGGATCTTAAAAAATTCAACGCTTAATCGCGCACATAAAATAACCAATCGAAAATTATCCTTTTCATCCCTGGATCTTGATAACTTATCTATTAGAATAATTTATTTTTTTAGAAAAGAAATAATACCTGTTTTCCGATACTGTTGTGTGATGTAAAGAAGTAAAACCAGCGCCATTAAGCGTGCGACAGGTTAGCAGTAACTATTCAATGACACCAGTATTGTTAGAATGTTAGGAACTGGACGTACCAGATGGATTGAAATGTTTATGGGGCATTAATATTAGATTATATGGCTATTTAATCGTTTTATTTTATTGGGTGAAATTTAAGATCTTGTGTTAATTTATTGATAGTTTTACTTATTTTCTAAATGGTACTATTTTTAATTATTATTAATTCTAAGCGAAATCATTAGCTAAATATATTAAAAAAACAGAAAACCCCGTTGCTGCAAATGCAGCAACGGGGTTTTTCAAGCAATGATTTATTTAATCACTTGAATAAGTTAGCACTTAATATTGACGCTAAAACTTAAACATTAATGCTCAAACATCGCAGAGATTGATTCTTCATTGCTGATACGGCGAATGGCTTCAGCCAGCATACCAGACAGTGTCAAAGTGCGAACTTTGTTCAACGCCTTAATCTCATCAGACAGAGGAATTGTGTCACAGACCACAAATTCATCGATCACTGAGTTCTTGATGTTTTCCACTGCATTGCCAGAGAAAATAGGGTGGGTTGCATAAGCAAACACCCGTTTCGCTCCGCGCTCTTTCAATGCCTCAGCCGCTTTACACAGTGTGCCACCTGTATCGATCATGTCATCGACCAGAACACAATCACGGCCAGCAACATCACCAATAATATGCATCACTTGAGAAACGTTTGCACGTGGGCGACGTTTATCGATGATAGCCATATCTGTATCGTTTAGCAGCTTGGCAATCGCACGGGCGCGAACAACACCACCGATATCTGGAGAGACAACAATGGGGTTTTCCAGCTCTTTCTGGAGCATATCTTCCAGAAGAATTGGGCTACCAAATACATTATCAACCGGAACATCAAAGAAACCTTGGATCTGCTCGGCGTGTAGGTCAACAGTGAGAACACGGTCTACACCAACGCTGGACAGAAAATCAGCAACAACTTTTGCAGTGATAGGTACACGTGCCGAACGGACACGGCGATCCTGACGGGCATAACCGAAGTAAGGAATAACAGCGGTAATACGACCAGCAGAAGCACGACGTAGCGCATCGACCATAACAACTAATTCCATCAGGTTGTCGTTGGTTGGTGCACAAGTAGACTGGATGATGAAAACATCACCGCCGCGTACATTTTCATTGATTTGAACACTGACTTCACCGTCGCTAAAACGACCGACAGCAGCGTCTCCCAGGTTAGTGTACAGGCGGTTGGCAACACGTTGTGCTAGTTCAGGTGTGGCATTACCAGCAAAAAGTTTCATATCGGGCACGAGAAAAACCTCAGGCTTGCGTCCAGAGAGATATTGTTGACCAATCAAACAAATATTGCTTATTGGTTCAATAACATGGGTATCCCAGAGCGGAATGTATGCAAGGGAGAAATGTTAACGCCACGCGCAACAAAACCCTGCATCCACTCTGGAGTTTCATTTAACACCCTACGGGCCGATGCTTCTGATTCGAACTCGCCGAAAACACATGCACCGGTTCCGGTCAGGCGTGACGGTGCGTATTCTAACAGCCATAAAAGAAGCTGTTCAACCTCACGAAAACGTTTTCTTGCGATTGGTTCACAATCATTTGCAAATGGTGCCTGTAATAATGCGGGCAGAGCGCGAATCGGAGAATTTCTTTTTAATTCAGGATCTGTGAAGATTGTCGGGGTTGATATTTCAATTCCAGGGTGGGCAACCAAAAACCACTTTTCTGCCGGTGAAGCAGGCTGGAGCTTTTCTCCAATACCTTCGGCAAAAGCGGCATGGCCTTTGACAAAGACAGGAACGTCTGCCCCAAGGCATACGCCAAGCTGTGCTAATTCATCATCGGACAGATTGGCTTGCCAATGGTGATTGAGGGCAATTAATACCGTTGCCGCATTGGAAGAGCCGCCTCCT
This sequence comes from Xenorhabdus griffiniae, assembly GCF_037265215.1. Classification (NCBI taxonomy): domain Bacteria; kingdom Pseudomonadati; phylum Pseudomonadota; class Gammaproteobacteria; order Enterobacterales; family Morganellaceae; genus Xenorhabdus; species Xenorhabdus griffiniae. Next base: position 2,103,618 of record NZ_CP147737.1, read on the forward strand.
AAACCTCCGCCCATTGGCAGACATTTATCAACGTGAATATCGGCTCCCAAATGTTCGGTGACAGATTGAATATCCGCATTGAGATTCGGTACAGCACGTTTTTGTAATAGATGATTTTGCAATAATCGAGCGGCCCGCACGATCAAATTGTCATCATGAGCGACACCTGTAACCGAAGTCAGTAAGCGGATTTGATTATCTCGACGCGGTGAAATGGTGATTTCATCGCCATAATCTAAAAATTGAAACAGGGTTTGCAGTTCATGGTAGCCGTCAGGCCGCTGCCCTGTGATATACAAAAATAAATTCAATTTTGCCGGAGAAGGCCAGGTTAAAGTCATTATTGAATCGTCCAATTATCCATCTTTAATTTTATGCGGTTGTTTCCTTGCGTAAGCTCCAGTCGGGTGGGTAAGGCGGGCGTGATCGTTGTATCGTATCCTTGATAATTTACGCGCCAAATTTCACCCTTTTTTTTGTCACTGACGGATTTAAGCAGGTAGTTTGCATCTAACTGAAAATTTTTGGCATTACCAGGCAAACCGATGATCCAACTTCTTAGATTATCCAGAGGAATATTCATATTGGTCAGTTGGTAAATCAAAGATTCGGGTTTATCACTGAGATATTTTTTACCATTATTGTCAGTGATCTGAATCATATTTGGTTCGACGAATAATTCCAATTCTGTTGTACCCAATGGATTGAGTAACAGTAACTTATAATTGTCAGAGGAATATTGTTGCCAGAAAAATCGGGCGTACACTTTTTTTTCATCTGCCAGATAAGCGAAAGAACCTCGGGTTTGGTAATGCCCTAATTTTTGCAGTTGCTGTTCACGGGCGTGCCATTGTGGTGTATCTGCTGATCCCGTACCCATAGGGGGTTGCGTGATTGTACAGGCAGTCAGTAAAACTCCGGAGAGGGGAAGTAAGCGAAAAAAAGCAGACATTTTCATACGGTAACCCTTGGTAGTAAGAGAGCTTGGCATTTTGTCGATTATAAATATGACAATTTAAAGCGTGCTACCCAAGTTTATAATCATAGAGGGTAATTTAACGAAAGTTTGCTGAGAATTCTCGAATAAAATTATCGCATAATCACCTGATTGACTTTTATTGCACAGATGCATCAAGTAGAATGCTCGACCAATGAGAGTCCTTATGAAGGGTGTGAGTTTATGAGAATAATTATCGATATCATCATGATCTTGCCTCCTATGATAACTCAATGCAGTTAAGATGACTTTATTAGCACTCGGTATCAACCATAAAACAGCGCCTGTTTCTTTACGTGAGCGGGTATCTTTTTCTCCTGACACGATAGGATTAGCGCTTGATGACTTGCTCCAGCAACCACTGGTGCGAGGTGGCGTTGTACTGTCTACCTGCAACCGTACAGAGCTTTATCTCAGCGTTGAACAGCAGGGTAATTTAAAAGAACAGTTAATTAATTGGCTATGTAAATATCATCAGCTTAACCCTGATGATTTGACAGGCAGCCTCTATTGGCATTTAGACAATGAAGCCGTCAGCCATTTAATGCGAGTTGCAAGCGGCCTGGATTCCCTGGTATTGGGGGAACCGCAGATTTTGGGACAGGTGAAAAAGGCTTTTTCTGAGTCGCAAAATTATCAATCTTTGTCGAGTGAACTGGAACGCTTATTCCAAAAATCTTTCTCGGTGGCTAAACGGATCAGAACAGAAACCGAAATTGGCGCCAATGCCGTTTCTGTCGCATTTGCGGCCTGTACACTTGCGCGGCAAATTTTCGAATCCCTTTCCCAACTGAATATCCTGCTGGTGGGCGCGGGGGAAACGATTGAACTGGTTGCCCGTCATCTAAAAGAGCATGGCGTAAACCACATGATGATCGCCAACCGGACAAAAGAGCGGGCACAGATGCTTGCCAGTGAAGTCAATGCCGAAGTCATTTCCCTACCGGATATCGATACCCGATTGGCTGAAGCGGATATTGTCATTAGCTCTACGGCCAGCCCATTGCCGATCATTGGCAAAGGTATGGTCGAAAGGGCATTGAAATTGCGTCGTAACCAACCCATGTTGCTGATTGACATTGCCGTTCCTCGCGATATTGAACCGGATGTGGAAAAATTGAGTGATGTTTATCTGTACAGCGTGGATGATTTACAGGCTATCATTCAGCAAAATCTTGCCCAACGTAAAGCTGCGGCAGTGGTTGCGGAAGGGATTGTGCAACAAGAAAGCAGCTATTTCATGGATTGGTTGCGTTCTCAAGGCGCTGTTAATACAATTCGCGAATATCGAGAGCAGGCAGAGAAAATTAGGGCTGAGATGACGGCAAAGGCATTGATGTCCATAAGGCAGGGTGCTGATGCTGAACAGATCATTAACCAATTGACCTACCAGTTGACGAATCGTCTGATCCATACACCGACTAAATCTCTCCAACAGGCTGCCAGTGATGGCGATTTGGAACGCCTGAATCTATTACGGGACAGCCTTGGGCTGGATCATAACTAACCCTATTCTAAATAAGGTCTGATATTACGAATGAAGCCTTCTATTGTCGCTAAATTGGAAGCATTACAAGAACGCCATGAAGAAGTGTTGGCTCACCTCGGTGATGCTGAAGTCATTGCTGATCAAGAGCGTTTTCGCGCATTATCAAAAGAATATGCTCAACTGACGGATGTGACTAACTGTTTTAAAGCCTGGAAAAGCGTTCAGGATGATATTGAAACAGCCGAGATGATGCTTGATGATCCCGAAATGCGGGAAATGGCGCAGGAAGAACTCAAAAGCGCAAAAATTCGTAATGAAGAGTTGGAACAGCAATTGCAATTGTTGTTATTACCGAAAGATCCGGATGATGAGCGCAACTGTTTCCTTGAAGTTCGTGCCGGAACGGGGGGGGATGAAGCTGCGATATTTGCCGGAGATTTATTCCGTATGTATAGCCGTTATGCTGAATCCCGTCGCTGGAAAGTGGAACTCATGAGTGCCAATGAAGGTGAACATGGCGGATATAAAGAAGTGATTGCCAAAATTTCTGGTGAGCAAGTTTATGGACACCTGAAATTTGAGTCTGGTGGTCATCGTGTCCAGCGAGTGCCGGAAACAGAATCCCAGGGGCGCATCCATACTTCTGCGTGTACAGTAGCTATCCTGCCAGAAATCCCGGAAGCGGAATTACCGGACATTAATCCAGGCGATCTGAAAATTGATACTTATCGCTCCTCCGGCGCAGGCGGGCAGCACGTCAATACCACTGACTCCGCCATTCGAATTACCCACTTGCCAACGGGGATTGTCGTGGAATGTCAGGATGAGCGTTCACAGCACAAGAACAAAGCCAAAGCGATGTCTGTGCTTGCTGCGCGTATCCGTGCCGCTGAGATGCAAAAGCGTCAGGAGGCTGAGGCCTCTGAACGCCGTAACTTACTTGGCTCCGGTGACCGTTCAGATCGCAACCGCACTTATAACTTCCCACAGGGACGCGTTACCGATCACCGTATCAACCTGACGTTATACCGTCTTGAAGAAGTGATGGAAGGCAAACTGGATATGCTTATCCAACCTATCATTACTGAATATCAAGCAGACCAATTATCCGCATTGTCAGAGCAGGATTGATGAATTATCAACATTGGCTCCGACATGCAGCTATGCAGTTGACTGAAAGTGACAGCCCTAAGCGTGATGCAGAAATTCTGTTGCAACACGTAACAGGGCGTTCCCGCACTTACTTAATTGCATTCCATGAGACACCAATTTCCCCAAAAGAAGTTAGCCAGCTTGAGACCTTGCTGGCTCGCCGCATCCAGGGTGAGCCGATTGCTTATATTGTGGGGGAGCGTGAATTTTGGTCGCTGCCCCTGACTGTATCACCAGCAACGTTAATCCCGCGTCCTGATACGGAATGCCTGGTTGAAAAAGCTTTGGAACTATTGCCTGTATCATCGGCACAAATTCTGGATCTTGGCACGGGAACAGGGGCAATTGCATTGGCGCTGGCAAGTGAGCGGCATGATTGCTATGTCACTGGGGTGGATATCAACCCTGATGCAGTCGCATTGGCAAGACATAATGCTGCCAGAAACGCGGAAAAATTGTCTGTTCACAATGTGAATTTTCTGCAAAGTGAGTGGTTTTCTGCGGTTGGGGAAAGACAATTTGATATGATTGTCAGTAATCCTCCCTATATTGATGAGCTTGACCCTCATCTGCGCGAAGGAGATGTCAGGTTTGAACCAGCCACTGCATTGATCGCTGCACAAAATGGCATAGCAGATTTGCAGACAATTATAGAGCAGGCTCGCCACTTCCTGTTACCAAACGGATGGCTATTATTGGAACATGGCTGGAAACAGGGAATCGTTGTCAGAAACCTATTTTTGGAAAAAGGTTATCAACAGATAGCAACTTTTCAGGATTATGGTGGTAACGAACGTATCACGGTAGGTCAATGGAATAAAGATGAAAACCATAGTTAATTATGAATTCAATAATGCTTCCCTGATAGATGGTATTATTCTGGTAACACGGGCCATTCGTCCTGATTTCCCCCACACAATGGTGACTGAGCAATTAACAGTATTGGTTGAAGAAGCGCGCCAAAAACTTTCCTCTATTACTGACACCAAAGCAAAATTACACGCATTATTGATGCTGTTTTATCGAGAATGGAAATTTGGTGGCGCGAATGGGGTGTATTGTTTATCGGATACCTTGTGGTTGGATAATGTATTGCGTTCACGCCAAGGCGCTCCCGTCACATTGGGAACGATATTTACCCATATTGCTCAGGCGCTGGTATTGCCCGTACAGCCTGTTATATTCCCGACACAGTTAATCTTACGGATTGATTTGGCTGATGAGCCGACATGGTTTATTAACCCGATGAATGGCGATACGCTCAACGAACATATCCTTGATGTCTGGTTGAAAGGTAATATTGGCCCGATGGTTCGTTTAGAAAATAAGGATTTACAGGAAGCCGATAATAACAGCATTGTGCGAAAAGTGACTGATATTATCAAAGTTTCCTTAATGGAAGAGAAAAAAATGGAATTGGCGTTAAAGGCCAGCGAAGTCGTGCTGATGTTCGATCCCGAAGACCCATATGAAATTCGCGACCGAGGGCTAATTTATGCGCAACTCGATTGTAATCACATTGCTGTTTCAGATTTGAGTTATTTTGTCGAACATTGCCCTGAGGACCCGATCTCAGAAATGATAAAAATGCAGATTAACACCATTGATCAGAGAGCAATCATTCTCCATTAAAGGTGTTATCCAATCCAACTTCAAGTTGCAGCTTGCAAATCAATGTGATTGTTTATATATCCCCCGCTACGCGAGGAGATATAAGACGCATCTTGAAAGACGATTGGTATATAAGGCAGCATTTCCTTGCTCCTTATTTATTTTTATAGATACAGCAAATTATTTGTCCTTAACAAGAGAAGGTATAAACATGCAACAGAAAGTGGTTAATATTGGTGACATCAAGGTCGCAAATGATCTGCCTTTTGTACTGTTTGGTGGAATGAATGTCCTTGAGTCACGGGATTTGGCCATGCGTATTTGTGAACACTATGTGACCGTAACGCAAAAACTGGGCATTCCTTATGTTTTTAAGGCGTCTTTTGATAAGGCTAACCGTTCTTCGATCCACTCCTATCGCGGGCCAGGTCTGGAAGAGGGGATGAGGATCTTCCAAGAGCTGAAACAGACTTTTGGCGTGAAAATCATCACGGATGTACATGAACCCGCCCAAGCCCAAGTTGTTGCAGAGGTGGTTGATGTCATCCAGCTTCCTGCTTTTCTTGCCCGCCAGACTGATCTGGTTGAGGCGATGGCAAAAACGGGCGCAGTTATCAATGTCAAAAAACCGCAGTTTGTTAGCCCAGGGCAGATGGGAAATATTGTTGAAAAATTTAAAGAAGGTGGTAACGATCAGGTAATACTGTGTGATCGCGGCAGTAATTTTGGTTACGACAACCTGGTCGTCGATATGTTGGGCTTCGGTGTCATGAAACAGGCAACCCAGGGTTCGCCAGTGATTTTTGATGTTACTCACTCATTACAGTGCCGTGATCCATTGGGTGCGGCTTCCGGTGGTCGTCGTGCGCAAGTGTCAGAACTAGCTCGTGCTGGTATGGCGGTAGGAATTGCCGGTTTGTTCCTTGAAGCTCATCCTGATCCAGAAAATGCAAAATGTGATGGCCCATCAGCATTACCATTGGCAAAGCTGGAGCCATTCCTGATGCAGATGAAAGCCATTGATGATGTAGTGAAAAGTTTCCCAGAGCTGGATACCAGCAAATAATCACGGGATCTGTTTGGTTTTTTGATAATGCGGTTACAGAAATATTGCCCTGTGACCGCTTATTTTTTACGCATTATCTTTAATAAATAATCTCTTGCCGGGAAAATCAATTAATACTGAATATTGATTGAAAAAGTTATTTCCAATTAATCCATCCGCATTTAAGTGATTAAAATCTCCATCAACCAATAGTGAATTGAGTTCTATTTTTTTAATCCCATCCTCATCAATTTGAAACGTCGATACATCGCATTCTTCATTTTCCAGTTTTTTGCTTAAAGCCCGGCAGGGAAGGATAACTGGGGGGGATTGTAGCCGTTGTTGCCAGAACACAGAAGCTGTTGCACCAGTATCCAGGATCATGTTGTAATTCTTGGCGTTTTGTGAAACCTTGACAATAATACCTTCTTGAGTGAGTCTCAGCGGTAATTCGCTCCAACCAGCAGTCACATTGACATCCAACGCTTGCAAATGGTCAGAAACCGACAGTTGTTGGTTTTTGTAATCGATAAGAACAACTTTATCTTTGAATAAACTAAGTCCTATTACCATCGAAGCGGGGAGCTTTTTTTCTTGGCCTAATAAGGTGACTCCCCACGGTGTCAACGAAACGCCGGTAATATCCTTAAATATCATCCCGTTTATCGAAAGTTGTGGAATGTGAAATTTATCATTAAAAAAAACTTTGCCTGTAATATCAGTAGAGCGTGCTTTTTCAGGATCTATCACTAAGCCTGAAATTTCCGACATAAACTCTTTCGTTAAATGGAGGCCTTGAGATGCACCCGTGTCGATCACTAAATTTTGCTTTTTCCCATCAATTTCGAGATTTGCTATTGGCATAGAGAATTTATCAAATTGAAAATTTATATGCATAACTTCTTCAGCAGCCATGGAATCTGTGACAAACACTGGTGTAATAGAAGAAAAAACGATGAGCACTGTTGCAACAAGATGTTTATTGCGTGAAAAAAGCATGAAAATTCTCCCTATCTGCGTTTAGATTTAAGTCAAACTTTGGGGTGAAAAATGCGCTTCTCTTGAGATTTGCAATAAGAATATTAGACCAAAAAAAGCATCCAATATTCTTATCTGGGGATTTAGATTAATCTATTTCTTTCAGTGCCTTGGATAAAGTGGCATAAAAACTCAATTGTCCTTTAATTGGCTCGACTTTGGCTCGTGCCAGCGTTTTCAAAGGCTGGAAGGAGATATCGCACACAACGAGATGTTTCTCTTTTCCCATTTCCCGAACGAATGCTTGAAAAGCATGTAGCCCACCTGCATCCAGAACCGGAACAGCGTCCCACTGCATAATAATGGTGTGATAATCGGTGCCTTGTTCTTTCAGTTCAGTAAAAATACGCTCTGCGGCTGCGAAAAACAGGGGGCCATTAATTCGCACAACCAATAAACCGGTATCATGATTCGTTGCGGGAGAAATGCTGATTCGTGTCATGTTGGCGATTTTGCGCATAAACAACAGTGAAGCCAGCACAATGCCTATCGTGATTGCTACTACCATATCAAACAGAACCGTTAATGACATACACAGCAACATCACGATGATATCGTCTTTGGGGGCACGGCGGATGAGATCCACAACCTTATGGGCTTCGCTCATATTCCACGCCACAATCAACAAAATAGCTGACATAGCGGCAAGCGGTAAATAAGAAAGTATTGGGGCAAGAACCAGCAGTGCCAACAATACCAGCAGGGAGTGAACGACAGCGGCAATTGGTGAGGTTGCTCCTGCCCGCACATTGGCGGCTGAGCGAGCGATAGCCGCAGTTGCGGTGATCCCACCAAAGAAGGGGGCGACAATATTACCCATTCCCTGACCGATTAATTCACTGTTGGAATGATGTTTTTTTCCGGTCATGCCATCAAGAATAACGGCGCACAGCAGGGATTCAATTGCGCCTAACATTGCCATAGAAAATGCAGCGGGCAGTAATGCTGATATTGTATTCCAGCTAATATCAAGAGAATGAGTATCAGGTAATTGCCACGGCAGGACAAATTGGGGAAGAATGGGGGGAATACCTTGGCCTTGTGTACCTTCTTCCAGCGTATAGCTAAATGATGAACCAATTGTTGCCACATCATGGCCTAACAGATGCATGATCCCCATGATACCTGTACCTGCTATTAAAGCGGGTAAGTGACCTGGTAACTTTAGCCTGAGTTTTGGCCAGAAAATCAAGACCAGCAGGGTTGTTAAACCAATAAGGGTATCGCTCAGTTGTAATGAAGGAAACGCTTGGGAGAGGGCAATCACCTTATTAATATAATTTTCCGGTACATGGTCTAATTTCAGGCCGAAGAAATTTTGCACTTGCATGGTAGCGATGGTAATGGCAATACCAGAAGTGAATCCAAGCGTAACAGACAGTGGAATATACTCAATCAACCGGCCTAATCGCGCTAATCCCATGATAAGCAGGATAATGCCTGACATGAGCGTGGCAATGAGCAAACCACTGAGGCCAAATTGTTGCGATACAGGATAGAGTATCACCACAAAAGCTGCTGTTGGGCCGGAAACGCTATAGCGTGATCCTCCGGTCACAGCAATAATCATGCCGGCAATGGCCGCAGTATACAGGCCGTATTGTGGTGCAACACCACTACCGATTGCCAGAGCCATTGCCAGTGGGATAGCAATAATTCCCACGGTGATACCAGCAATTATGTCTTTGATAAGACGCTGAAAAGAGTAAGTTTCTTTCCAACAAGCGTCAATAAGCGCACTAAATGGACGTATTCCCTTAATTTTACGAGTATTCATTTAATTGAGAACCAAAAAATAAGATGGCAAATGATGAGCTGAAAAAAGTTATGCCAGCATATCGCTTTTATCAGCTCAGAAAAGTGTTATATGTCAAAAAGTTAACTAATAGATTAGTGCTTGTTTTTGGTCACGTGGGTAAATTTTGAGTTTGATGCTCACTTTAAGATAAATAGCACAAATAATCCTAATTATTGGCTGTGAACGTCTCTGTCGGCAAATTCGTCAGTCAAATTCCGTACCGTTTTTCTTCAGCAAACCAACAGCGGATGACTCGAAATTCATAGCCATTTCGTCGATAGTGCTGGTCTAAGACTTTGGAACGATTTGTTTTGTTACCTCTTTTAATGTTTTTTCCGGCAAGCAGGAGTTGCCCTCGTAATGTTGCAGGGACAGGTAAATAAAATAAGCGGTTATTGCTTAAGATCCTGTATATGATTAAACCTTAATTAAATCAAATTGTTTTATTGCCATTACTATCTTCTCAACGTCGTTGTCTGAAAGGTGGTGATGACAAGGAATAGTGAGAATTTCTTGTGCTAAACGTTCAGTAACGGGAAGAACTATTTGAGGTTGGCTACGAAGCCATGCTTGTTGCCGATGTATCGGTATTGGATAATGGATAGCAGCTTCAATATCATGTTTAGCTAGATGCTGCTGCAATTTGTCTCGTTTTCTTGATCTTACAACATAATGATAATAAGCATTTCCCTGTTTTCCTGCCCCTATATCCGCAACAGGAAGGGCAGCTAAACAGACTGCATCACCAATCATCGAAAGACCTTGACCAATAAGCAATTTCCGGAATGATGAGGAACGTAACGCCTCGGAATAAGGCGATGCACGTTCAGCGAATGAAGTCATTTGTTTCTCCGCAAATATAGATACGTCCATCTGGACAACATTCGGTAGTGAGTTTCTTTCCTCCACAGTAGATGTCAATGATGCCATCTGCAAATACACTGACCATAAGTCGTTGCCCGCAAAAATAAAGCATAAACCGATAGGAATCCCAATCAGATGGTAATCGGGGACGAAAATAAAGCTTTTTATCAGCAACACGTAGTCCAGCTAATCCCTCAACAAGTCCTTGCCATGCACCCGCGTAAGCTGAAAGGTGTAACCCATTTTTGTAATTTAATATGGGAGTGAAATCCAGATTATATCGGCTTGCGCGTGATATAAAATCGGCGCAGGTATCAACTTTACCTATATCTGCAGCAAGCACTGCATGAGGGCCATAACTGAGTGATGATTCATGGACAGTACGGGGTTCATAGAAGTTGAATGCTACTCTTTTGACTTCATCAGAGAAATCATTAGGAAACAATGACATAAGCAGGACGACATCAGCCTGTTTTATGGTTTTAGATGTGAAGTTTTGCAGTTTTTCAGCAGAACACCGTTCATGTTCATCGATGAATTGTGGTCCACGTTTTTTCTCGTTCCTTAGTTCAGTATCTTGAAGCATTGCATATCCATCGAATTCCTCTGGAATAGAAACACCGTCAATAATCATCCAATTTTATCAAAAAAGGGATCCATTCTGCTGGCGTCCAACGCCAATATAGCGGTACTGCCGGACGGATAGAAAACAGTCAGATAGGCGTCTTTCTCTGTTATGCCGGTCAGGGCGGCCATGCCTTTATTGACCGGGCCTTATACCTGCCTGAACAATGGACAGATGACCGGCCCCGATGTAAAGCCGCTGGCATTCCTGACTCGGTCACCTTTGCCACCAAACCCCAACTTACCCAACAGATGTTGGAATGTGCATTAGATGCTGGCGTCTCTTGTCGTTGGGTGACCGCCGATACGGTGTATGGTCAAGATCGTCGCCTGCGGTGCTGGTTAGAATCCCGATATCAACCGTTTGTACTGGCGAGCCCCAAAAATGAACACGTGTGGTGGCAGGGCCCACGTATACCAGAGCCGACAAGGTTGTGGACAGTCTGCCATCTTCGTTTTGGGAAAAACATTCCGCGGGATTGGAGACAAAGGGAGAACGTTGGTACGACTGGGTTCGGGTGCCGCTTTGGCATTTACAACTCAGTGAGGAAGAGCGGGGTTATGGGCATTATCTGCTGGTTCGGCGCAGCCGGGATGAGAAACAAGAGCGGGCTTATTATATCGTCTATGCCCGCAGAGAATAGGCTGACCTGAAAACTCTGGTTCAGGTGGCAGGGCATCGCTGGGAAATTGAAAGTGGTTTTGAGGAAACGAAGGGGGAATGTGGCTTGGATCATTATGAAGTGCGGCAATGGCACAGTTGGTATCGGCACATTACCTTATCGCTATTAGCTCATGCGGTACTGGCGGTCTTGCGGATACGGGAGAAAAAAACACCGGCGGGATTGGTAGCCCTGAGTATCCCGGAACTGCGTAAGCTGTTGTCAAAATTGATGGAAAAAACGGGAGAGGCAGTCGAACAGATTTTACATTGGTCAGACTGGCGACGACGACACCAATACTATGCACAACAATGTCATTACTGTCGTCGGAATAACCCTATAGTGACAGAACAATTACGGCTGTAGTATTAGAACTCCATTTAGATCAGATAGGGGTTTTCCGCCGGAAATTCCGATGCCATGAATTTGACGTTTTTTTATACATGTTTCGCATTATTAGGATGTACGATTAAGGTTCCATCAATGAGAATTAATGCGTACCAACCATATGAAACGTAGTAATCAGATTTTTTTGCAAGAAATAGCTACTTTTTTACTGTCCGGTTAGACCTGGTCTTACGTACAGGTTATTTTATTCCACGTTTTAGCTTTTCGGAAATTCCGGCGGAAAACCCCAGATCGAAAGACCCATGTCCGGTTTGGAGAGGGGGTGCCCGGAAAAGTACCGTGATAAACGGTAACTCGCTGGCGCTCTACTCTACCGCACGCTCCGTTCTCAGAAGAGCACAGTTTGGCAACAGGCTGTTTATCCGACTATTGTGTTACACTCTATGCAAGGCCTTACTACGCTTGGACTTGCTCTGTATCAGTAGGAGATCCAGCTGTCGAGCCGGTTCCCTAGCCACAACTGAGGTTTGTGCAAAATACGCCCAAAAACAACAACTGTAGCGGTATTCGGAACAGCTATTTAGGTGTTTGTGTAATCATCATGTAAATGCACTATATCAAATGTTATCATCACATTAAGTAATATAAAAAATCCTTTACATTATAACTTATAACGATGTATTATTATTACAGAAGCAAAAAGTAGCACGAAAAACAATCACAAATTAATAATGAATTATATGATTTTGTATCAGAAAAAATAGATATTCAAAATTCTAATTTGAACATTTTTTTGATTGAGGCTTGTTTTATTTTAGTTAAATTTACTATATGAGCTTTAAAGTTTATTGAAAAAAATAATATTAATTAATATTGATAATTTTTGAATTTTTTTAGAGAATATTAAATTTTTATCTATTAAAAATTGTGCTAATGAAGGTCGCTATCTCTACTGTTATGCTAAATAATATATGGAAATTTTTATTGGCATATAATGATGTGTGAAATGTCAATGTAATTGCTTTTTTAGAGATTATAAAAATCTTTTTTTAAAAATAAAAAATAATAGCATTCTGTATGATTATAATTTATGGTTTAATTTTTTAAAAATGTAGTTTTTAGTCAAAATAAAATTATGCGATCTTGAGGTGAGGAAATACATAGCTAATTTTTATATGACTCTTTTATACCTAAAATATACCGATTTTTAAATTTATTTATTTTTTAAATCTAACTAGGATGGTATCCATGTTGTGTATTGACAACTAATCTGGAAAAATATTTTTAGATACAGATAAATATAAAATTTAACCTCTTAGGTATGTTAAACTTTAAAGAGATTTGGCCACATATGCAGGGCGGTCTGCCTGAGTCGGTAAATAATATTATTTCTCTGGCAACCGCGAATTAGATAAGTCATCGGCTTGGTTAATAATGTAATGAATCAAGCCAATTACATTTAATAGGAGAACTATGATGACAAAGTATTGGTGTGGCGTTGTCTCCCGAGAACATATCAAGTTCGGTGAACAAGGTGGATTTTGTCAGGTGTGTCACGGAAAACGTTCACCGCTGACCAGGATGGCAGTGGGTGATGGCATTGTTTTTTATTCCCCCGTTCTGCAATTTCAGGGGAAAGAGAAATGTCAGAGTTTTACCGCCATTGGTACTGTCATCGGGGAGGAAACCTATCAATTTCAGATGACACCAACCTTCGTACCCTACCGGCGTGATATCGCTTATCAGCCTTGTGTCGATGCCCCTATTCACCCCTTGCTCGATCAGCTTAGTTTCACCGCAGGGCACAGTAACTGGGGTTATAAATTCCGCTTCGGCCACTTTGAAATTACTGCCGCCGACTTTTTGTTGATAGAGCAAGCCATGTTGCCCAATAGGACACCAACCGTTCTCAGGCCGGTTAAGCAGGAATCAACAGGTCAAACTCTGGACTTATTTACCGATCATAGTTAGTGGTAGAAGCAGCTGTGCCGAGGTGAATACTGCTTAGTACTACAGTCGTAGTTAATATTGTGTCATGATAGCTATCTCCCTTCTTCCTCACCCTAGGGAGGTGCCACATGGCCTCACCTATCAATCTCTGGGAACAAGAGCTCCTGACTGCCCATTCCCGTCTGACTTCGCTGTTTCACTCTGCGAGTTCTCAACAACGTTGTCTGGCTTATCTTCGGGGATGACTCAGTGATGTTGAACGTAAAAATGGCTGGCAACTGGCTGAATGGCTCGGTGAACGCTCGCCGGATAACATTCAATATTTTCTGGAACACGCCCACTGGGATGCAGAAGCCGCCCGCAATGTCTTACGCGACTATGTCACTGAACATCTGGGTGATGAGCAAGGTATTCTTATCATTGATGAAACCGGCTTTATCAAAAAGGGCACCCATTCTGCCGGCGTCCAACGCCAATATAGCGGCACCGCCGGGCGGGTCGAAAACAGTCAGATAGGCGTCTTCCTGTGTTATGCCGGTCATGGCGGTCATGCTTTTATTGACCGGGCATTATACCTGCCCGAACAGTGGACGGCGGATCGCCCGCGTTGCGAAGCCGCCGGCATTCCTGATTCGGTGAACTTTGCCAACCAAACCTCAGCTTGCCCGGCAAATGCTGGAGCGAGCCTTCAGCGCGGGCGTGCCTTGCCGTTGGGTGACCGCCGCTTGCGATGCTGGCTGGAAGCCCAGTATCAACCTTTTGTCCTCGCGATCCCTAAGAATGAACCACTTTGGTGGCAAGCACCTTGCTATGTCAGAGCGGACGTGATTGCCGCCAGTCTGACGGCTGACGATTGGGAAAAACAGTCAGCCGGGTTGGGAACAAAGGGAGAACGTTGGTATGACTGGGCGCGGATCCCGCTCTGGCGTTTACAGATGAGTGAAGAAGAACGTTGCTATGGTCATTATCTCCTGATCCGGCGTAGCCGGGATGATAAGCAAGAACGGGCTTATTATGTTGTTTATGCACACAAAGACCAGGCAAACCTCAACACATTGGTTCAGGTGGCCGGGCATCGCTGGGAAATCGAAAGCGGCTTTGAGGAAACGAAAGGGGAATGTGGACTGGATCATTACGAAGTCCGGCAGTGGCATAGGTGGTATCGGCATATTACGTTGTCATTATTGGCCCATGCGGTACTGGCAGTTTTGCGAATACAGGAGAAAAAAAACGCCGGAGGGACGGGTAGCCCGAAGTGTATCGGAACTGCGTAAGTTGTTGTCAAAAATGATGAAGGCAGGAGAAACCCTAAAACAGATTTTATCTTGGTCAGACTGGCGGCGACGACATCAGTACTATGCGCAACAATGTCATTACCGCCACCGGAAGGAATATCTGCCCATAAAGCAGTTACGACTGTAGTACTAGTTGCATATCATGTTCTCCTATACCGATAGATGCTTTCCCATTGTGCAAGAGCATCCCAATGCTCCTGCCTGAAAGTCACTAATGGCCTGGCCTTACGTAGGACATTTATTGCTCTGGTGATGTTGTATTCAGGATATTGTTTCAATAGCCATGCTGCTACAACCATGGCACTGCGGGACAATCCGAGTGTGCAATGGATGAATACGTTGCCTTTTTGGTGCAATTTATCCAACGTACAAACAGCGGATTGCAGTGCTTCTGGTGTTAGCGGTAATAAATCTATTTGAGGTTGGCATACATAGTGTTTTCCTTGATTATCAGGTTTTCTGTGCCACTCAGCAGTCAGATCAAACACACTGGTTATATTGATTGATTCAATAACAGATTGGCATGGTAAGCAACCGAGGATAATTCCTTCTACGATATGATTATAAGGAGAACTTTGGCGCCTGAACCAAAGATAAGAAAGCCAAGCCCCAAATTGGTATGGTGCCAGTAGCCAACGTGCGGACAGTGACATGCATCCATCGGATTGTTTTTGGAACACTGAATTACCTAATCCAGCATAACCAAGGGCGATCATCAATAATGATATAGCAGGCCATAACAATATCCAGAAAATTCCTCCTAATCCATATGCCATCAGCGTAAAAAAGAAACTTCCCATTATATAACAGCCAAAGAGTTTCCGAGCATAGCTACCCTGGCTTGGTTGCCACCGCCAATGATGTGAAATCGGTAATAAGTAACTAATGATCACACCTACGGCAAAGCCTGTGATCACGTCAATAAAATGGTGCTGCCAAGTGGTAAGGACTGATAAGGCAATCAGGAGAGACCAGACATGCAGCAAACCACGCCAGTAACCTTGAATGTGTGTGGAATAACGCAGCCAGAGTAACCATAACAGGATAATATGTAAGGACGGTGCTTGATTATAGGGTAAATCAAACAGTTCTAGTTGAGTGAACAGCCAACCGAAAATACCAGTTGTTGCAGGGCGGGAAAATGAAAATTGCAAAGGGAATAACAAAAATCCGGTACAGGCAATCAGTGACGCTGTCACTAATCTCCAGCCGTGAAGCCATTGCTCACGGCGGTTGGTACAGATAAATAATGATATCCCGTAAAAAAAATCAATACTCCAATAAGGAATAATTGTCCATGACCAAAAAGGGATATTCTGTTCCCAACTGAAAACGACGACTTTTATGTCGTCTCTTAGTGAGGTGAGCTGATTAATTTGCCCATATGTCATAAAGAAAAAGGGTGTCAGGAACAATAGCCATACACAGGCTGTCAGCCATAAACGTTGACGACTTTCAAGGGCAAGTTGCATTGGGAATTTCATAGAGTTATTTCCGGCGATGAATACGTTTGGCAATCGATACAGTAAAAATCCCCCAGTTATCCGTTAATTGATACTGTTTTTCAAAACCAGCCGCTTCTACTAATGCGTCTATTTCACCTTGGGTACGTCGTCGCATGATCCACGGCTGATTTTCGCGATGACTGGAAAGAACGCGGGCAATCATTTCAAGTTGTGGGTGCCAAGGCTGTCCGGTATATATCAGATACCCCTTTTCGGCGATCGCATCAGCAAGACCACGCAGGGAATTTTTAATTAACGTATTGTCAGAAAATAGTTCATAAAGACCGGAAACTATGCCCAAAGTTGGTGTGGGGGAAATGGTTGTAATGCTTTCAGTATCAAAAGCGTCACCGAGTACAAAACGGATTTTATCGGTAAGATTACGCTCTTCAATATAAGTTTGGCCCTGATTAACATTAATTTCGCTGTAATCCCTTAACAAAATTGAGTCAATTTTGCTGAAGTCGTTGATCGCATCAAAAATGTAGCGTCCATGTCCGGCCGCGATATCGACAATATGAATCGGTTGGTTTTGTTGATGTAGATGGTGAATCGCTTGGCGGATTAAGGTTTCCATATTGATTTTACGCTGTCGTATGCCGCGCCAGCCAATATTGCCTCTGAGATATTGCTGATCGACTAACCGTCCCCAAATTCCTTGACCTTGTGGTTGATTGCGATAGACATAATCCAGCGTGGAGCCAGAATCAAAACCTGTTTCAAGGCCGATACGAATACCTTCAGAAGCTTTGCCCCAGCGTGTATTCATTGCCTTACGCATTAATTTATAGCTGAGATTTTTAGGGCACCAGCGGGGTAATGGATGAGATAGAGTACGAAACTCATCGGCTGTGTGGCTCCAGATATCTTCATTGCTGTAATCATGTTGGTAACGTGGAACTGAAAAAATACGATCAATAAAAGTACGTATTTTGTCGAAGACGAAATGGCGATTTTTTTCGCCCAGCGTATCGTGGTAAAACCCCGCCATAACATGTTTCTCTTTAATCGGGGTATTCAATTGTTGGTAGAATTGGTGTTGGGGTTTATGGTTCACCACATAGTCATTACCAGAAATAAACAGTTGTGTCGGTAAGGTAATGGCGCTGGCATCTTTCACCACACGTTTTGCCGTTTGATAAAGTTCTAGCAGAATATTGACGGCAATTTCGCGGGTAATTAGGGGATCACGGTCATAAGATGTGATACGGGCTTCATCGTGAGTCAGGAATTTCGCTTTTACATAAGAATTGACGAAGAAAACTCCCCGTACTTTCTGCATCAATCGCAATCCCTGCACTGCAAAGGGAACATATAATTTGATATCGAACGCAGGAGCTGCAAGTATCATGGCGCGGATTTTGGGCGCATAATCATGTACCCAGGCGGACACTAACACAGCTCCAACACTCTGACCAATGACCACGATATTTTCCATTGCGATATGGTAATTGGCAGCAATAAACCTGACAAATTCATCAACATCTCGAATAGAACGGCCCATTGATGGACTATAACCGCGCAACCCTTCTGTTTTTCCGTGTCCACGAGCATCCCATGCAAACATTGGCACATCAGGAAGATTGAGTTCATCAACAACATGCTGAATTCTTCCTGAATGTTCATGGCCTCGGTGAAAAATAATAATTGCTTTTTTTGCCTTATCCTGCGCCTGGGGCCAATAACGATAAAACAGGGCGGTCTGATCTGATGTGGTAAAATAATGTTCTTCGGCAATGCGTTGATTTAATGTTTGTGTTTTCGACGTGGGTGTTTTTGCTAAGAGTGTCATGTTAATGCCTTATTTGGATTATGGTTGTTCAGTCGGTTTGATATCATGCAAGGCTTTGACAACACGCTGATAGCAAGTTATCAGGAGTAAAATAATCATGATGGGGAATAAATAATGGCTCCAGCTTAAGGTTGAAGGAAAAAGTGCGATAATCAATCCATAAGCACCGAAGATAAAAGCGCGGTCACTTTTTCCCATTGGACCATCATAGCGCCGTGATGCACCAATCGTTAGTGCCAGAACACCGATAAATTCGGTTAGGATAGCCAGAAATAAGCACATC
The DNA here is from genome assembly GCF_037265215.1 of Xenorhabdus griffiniae. Lineage (NCBI taxonomy): Bacteria > Pseudomonadati > Pseudomonadota > Gammaproteobacteria > Enterobacterales > Morganellaceae > Xenorhabdus > Xenorhabdus griffiniae. The sequence continues at coordinate 2,122,071 of NZ_CP147737.1, forward strand.
AATAGACTGACATTGTTGACATTAGGTAAAAAATAGAAGGGGAGATAGAGTGCAATATCGGAAATCACATCGCCAAGTTCATTATAAATAGCCCCCAAATGAGATTTTTGGTGATATTCTCGTGCCAACATACCATCAATGGCATTGAGTGCCATACGAATGAAAAGAAAAATAGGCAGTAGCCAATAGAAACGGGTAGAAGGAAACAGGCTCAACAATAGGCCAACAGCGATCGACAAGAACATCGCACTTAACGTGACTTGGTTGGCAGTGAACCCATATTTTTGTAGAGAAATTACGAGAGGGCGTAATAGGTTTTGGAAATGTGGTTTTAGATTATAGATGGTCATCTTACCCTAAGTCCTTTATAGGCCAAACTGATATCACTAAATAGGTTTTCATAATACTGAGAGTATCAGATATTGGAGTTCTTTACCCCGCGCGGGGTAAGGAATACTCCTATCATTTTGAAACGCTAAACGCTATTTAGAATAAATAACAGAAAAGTGTGAACAAATAAAATAGATTTTGTTTAGGTAATTAATAATTTATTGATTAGGTGATGTATTATTGATTTTTATACCAATCTAACTTCAAGATGCGTGTAATTTATCCCCGCAAAGCGGAGGAGAAATCAGGTTTCATATCGTGTTGTAAATGGCAACTTGAAGTTTAATGCGTATATTCATAATTATATACCAATATGATTTCAAGATGCGTGTGATTTCTCTCTGTGAAGCGGGGGATAAATCAGGTTTCAATCGTGTTGTAAATGGCAACTTGAAATTTAATGCGTATAGTTGTTACTTATTCAGTAACAGAAATTATTACGAGGATATGATGATTTGTGTTACAAGTTTGGATAAATCAATGGGTTAAGTTAAGGATATGATAAATTGTCTAGAGCACAACGTTTGCTAACTCTGATGGAAATATTACGTAGTTATCACTTTCCCGTACAGGGAAAAGTATTGGCGCAGAAATTGAAAATTAGTTTAAGGACAGTTTATCGGGATATTGCGACCTTGCAGGCTCAAGGGGCAAATATTGAGGGAGAAGCGGGTATCGGTTATGTCTTACGGCCGGGATTTGTCTTACCTCCATTAATGTTAACGCAAAATGAGATAGAAGCTCTGGCATTAGGGGCTAGTTGGGTGACTAGACGTGCCGATTCACAATTAAAAGCATCTGCCAATAGTGCAATCAATAAAATTGCCGCCGTGATCCCAACAGAACTCAAACAATATCTTGAGGAAAATGCATTATTAATTGGGCCTGTCGCTACAGAAATTGTGCCTTCTGTTGATATTTCGCAAATACGGCAAGCGATCAGTCATCGGCATAAAATCACTTTCACTTATTTAGATCTGAAAAACAATCAATCAACCAGAACAATATGGCCATTTGCATTGGGATATTTTGAGAATATCAGTATTGTGATTGGTTGGTGTGAATTAAGAAAAACATTTCGTCATTTCAGATCGGATAGAATGCGTCATTTGAAGATCGAACAACGGTGTTATCCTCGTTCAAGACAGTCTTTACTTAAAGAATGGCGGGAAACAGAAAAAATATCGCGTTAGCTGCTGACAAAAACTGTCACACGGGTTTGTTACTTTGGGGGTTCTTAATGTACTGAATCCGTTATCTGACTGTTGGAGTTTTTTATGTTAACCCTCACTTTTTCTACATCGGTAAATGCAAAGCCATCTCATATTTGGTCCCATTATGTCGATTTTGACTTACGAAAAAAATGGGAAGTTGATCTTGAGTAATAACATGGCAAATGGCATTCAGGTGAGAGTTTCTTTTGAGCCTGAAGAGCAACTTTCTGATGCCCAAGCGGTAAGTTTTTTTAAACAAGTGACACAAAATCTGGTCGAAACACTCTTAAGGCTTAAAGCTGTGGTTGAAAAAACCAAGGCAGCAAAACGTGTTTCTGTTGTTAAGCCCATAGCATTTACTACAGGTAAAAAGGCATAAAGGGGATAATGTCATGTTTAGTTTTAATCATCAAGATGGTAATTATTTAGAAGTTGACGATGCTCATATCTATTATGAGATCCAAGGTAATACCAATGGTTACCCACTAATTTTTTTGCATGGTGGTTTAAGTACCATTGAAACGTTTAATCGGTTAGTAGACGATCTTGGAAAGACTTATCAACTGATTGGCATAGACAGCCGAGGGCAGGGAAAATCGACTTTGGGACAAAAAAGCCTATCGTATCAACGCCTCCAACAAGATGTAGAAGTGATAGCCAACCATTTAAGGTTAGGGAAGTGCAGTATTATTGGTCATAGCGATGGAGGTATTGTTGCGTTACGATTGGCGGCTGCGGGGATCATTTCAATCGATAAAATAGTAGCAATAGGTGCTCATTGGACCCTAAAAGAAAATGATCCGATACGAGATATATTTAAACAGATTACGGCAGAAAGCTGGAGGGCGATGTTGCCTGACAGCTATGATAACTACCACAGATTGAATCCGAAAGCAGATTTCAACAAACTGATAGGCAGTGTTGTCACTATGTGGCTTGATGCTAGTGACAACGGCTATCCAAATCAAGCTGTCCGTAAGATCGCTTGTGAATTAATGGCAGTACGAGGGGATAAGGATAGCTTAGTATCACGTACTCACTTAACTGAGTTAGCTGATCAAGTCACTCATTCTTATTTATTAAATATTCCTTTTACTGCTCATTCTCCTCATGAAGAAAAGCCTGAGTTATTGATGCCATTTTTGAAGAAATTCTTGTCGCATTAATATCAGACAGTTGAATTTTTCATACTTGAGAGCGCTGTATCTAATATTATCTTCCACAGAGGGAATGACCACACTTGGAGCGATATTTATGGTGCTGCCCTAGATCAAATGACTTATCCAGGACAGCACCATAATTAAAATTTATTTTTTAATTTATTAATTATTACAGATAATGTTCTTTTGCGGATAAATCCACTGACTGGCCTAATTATAAACCAGTAAAAAGTAAATTTTTTCTTAACACTATCACTAGGGCAAAAAATAAATGTTTCGGTTACTAGTGAATGATAACCATCAAGATGTTCCTTGACTAAAAAACGCAACACCAATTTAGCCGATTTATGATCATCAAAACTGATAAATGATGCTAGGTCAGATTGGTGTATAATACCTAAATCTGCTTGCCAAAATCTGCCCGTTAATCCCATTGATATTTCATGACTATTTTCATTAAGTGGGGTAAATGTTTTTAAGCCAAATTCTTGTTGGTTATTGTTTTTTATTCCTAATTTATTCAGTAAATAAGTTGGCACATTTCTTATTTTGGACAAAGTTTTAATAAATAAATCATCGGTCATTTCAAAGTCTTTTACAGCCTGGATTATTTCTTGCGCTGGTATCTTTATCGATTCTGATTCATGGATTTCATGAAAATGAAAGCAAGGGAGAAAAGGCGTTGGGTGTTTCCATGTCTTATATTCTTTACTATTGACTATTCCTAAAAATGTCACTGCTTATCTCCTATATTGTAATAAAGATGTGAGTTTTTGTTTTTCATAGAGTTACTGATAATGTAAGTCAAAGTGCAATTGGTTTATCTTTGATATTGTTTCTACCTGTTACTTTTACCCTTGTCTGTTATCAGTAATTGATACTGACATAACGACTCTGTCCATATCATATTAAGAATTGACCGTTTAATGATAAATAAATATGAAGAATGGGCTATTTTATTTAAAATGTAAAGGGCTTAATGCTCAATGTAAGAAGGATGAGTAATATGTCAATTTTAGCCATTATTAAAGGTACTCCTATTTGGGTTTGGATTTTATTTGTTTTTCTGATTAAACGGGGTATCAATGCGTTATATGACAGGGAAATGCGTATTGATCGGCTGTTTTTTATGCCGGTTTTGTTTTTAATATGGGCAATTTACAGTGTATTAAATGAAACGGGTCACGTATTCAATCCGTTGATTTGTGTTAAACATCGTATTCACGTTCAATGAAAGTCCCGATGACTTTATCATGCATTTCCGGTGACTTCGAATAACCCAACGTCTTACGATTGAGTCGCTTAAGTCGGTTGCGCAATGTCAAATTCTCCCGCTCAATACGTTGAGTGAAGGTTTTTCCGACAAGATGCTGGCTTTTGGGTAATAGATTGTAAGCCTTGAAATTATCTGTACACCAGAAAACAACATTGAACGAAGCCAGCGTTTCTTGAGTGTTTTTTTGCTTCTCGCTCCAAACGTATGAGCGATGATGCGTTTTAGACGAGGCTCCCAAGCATACCATAACCAACGTTGGCATTTTTTATTCCCGACAAATGACTCCACTTCATCAACTTCACAAATGAGTTGAACGTTGACATTATCCAGTGGGAGTGTCGTTACGCCTCGTGGTTTAAGTTTTTTAAAACACGGACAACCGCATTGATACTGATATGTAATGCACGGGCTGTATCACGGATACCTGCATTATTCATGGCAAGATCAACAACGTGTTCTTTTATACCCGCTTGGCAGGCGCGATAAGCGTAATCCAGTTGGAAGGTTCGTTTGCAGGAGAAACAACGATAGCGTTGATGTCCGGCCTCACCTTTGCCATGCTTTTTGACGTATTCAGTTTGCTGACAAAACCGACATTTTACTTCAACAGTCGCCATGTGATTTCTCCGAAAAAATGGCGATTATACACAATCATCAACAGGTTGAATACGTGACCAATGATCCGGAACATTTTAGGTTTATTTTTTTATGTCGGTAACTTGGCCAGGCTGCGCTGTGTTGACTCCTGTTGTTTTTGGATTATGTTTTTTAAGCAAAAAATATAACCAATTTGTTGGTAGGCAGTCATGAAATGGCAATTGAAATTTGGCGCTGTGATTATAGTTATAACGTTAATTGGTTCGGCAGCCTATTCCATCTATTCGGTATATGCAGAGAACGGGGAATTGGTTGGTGAAAATAAGTCATTGACCACCAAACTATCTGAACAAGTCGCCATCAACACCATCGGTCTGAGGGATTGGGCGAAGACTGAATGTCGGTGAGCCTCTGATTACTCAGAGGCTGGAGGTCGCTAGGTTGCAGTGTGAGAGATATCACTGGAGCTATTTATAAGGAGACTTCCATTCCCCTGAAACGGGATCGTATACAGATGCAATGGTGTTGTCTGAGTATGAGTAACTTGGATATAGTGGGTTTTGGGGGGCCTGTTGTTGCGCAGGTTGCTGTTGTTGTAGTTGCCCGGGTGGTCGGCGTTGGCGAAATGCAGCATGTCGCGGTGCAATTGAAGGAGGTTGCACTCGGTGTCTCATTGGACCACCAGCTTGGGGGCGTGGGTCTTGCATAGGCGATGGAGAGCTACTAGGTTGAGCAGGTGACTCATTTGAACTAACGTATTGAGCTAGCCCCCCAGCTATCCATCCTGCCCTTTGTATTGGGGGTGAAGACTGAGGTGGAGATGGTGCAATGAATGGATTACCTCTGCCGGATGTTGAAGGCCTAGGTCGAGAAGGAGGGTTAGCAAGGTCAGGGAAAAACTCTGCAATATCAAAGTCATCGTAATCTTCTGGGGTTGGTGAAGTTGGTCTAGGTGGAATGGGAGACGGAGGCGGTATATGCAAATGAGAATAACTAGGTTGAGAACCTCTTTGCGTTGGTGGGATATGACCGAAGCCCAATCGTGGATCTCTGGTAATGAGGCCTTCAATTAGAGGATTTTCCCAGCCAGGAGGTAGAACTTGAGTAATACAATTTGCAATATGCCGATCATCCATCGAATTAACCAGTCGCTCGACCTGCGTAGAGGGAAAGTCAGATGTATCTGGTTGATTGCTTATTGATAAATAGGATTGAGAGCTTTGGGCATGCACGGATTGTTTATGCATTTTTAAGTTGCTATTTTGAGCAAAACTTTTTCCACAATCATTACAGTGAAAAGGACGTAATTTTTCATGTACACATTTTTTATGTCGTGTTAAGACGCTATTCTGAGTAAAGCCTTTTCCACATTCGGTACAGTGAAAAGGTCTTTTTCCTGTATGGGTTCGTCTATGCGCTTCTAAATGAAATGGTGTATTAAACGTACTCGAACACCCGGGCCAGCCGCAAGAATATCGTCCAGACATAACCACCTCCAACAATGAACATCTTTACAACTACACATAAACCCATCTTCACCCAATAACAAGCGAATAATATTTAACAATTAGTTAACTTCTGAAACTAAACCCAATATTTCTCTACCCATTCCCTGAATGGCTACAGAAATAACTCATGCTGCCACCCGTACCCAACGCATGGTCATCCTACTCGGTTTAATGAAGAAGGGTGGATTAATGCTACAGATGTAGCGGTTAAGTTTGAGAAAGAAGTAACTAACTGGTTGTATTTATTAGATACATTGGAATATCTAGTAGCACTAAGCAATAAGGTTTATGGTAAAACCTGCACTATGCAGGAAATAAGTTAAATCTACATGGCTTCACCCAAAACTTGCTATCCGCTTTGCCCGCTGGTTATCTGTTGACTTAGAAATCTGGTGTGATGAACAAGTAGACGCCTTGATCCGTGGCACCCCGTCATTGTTTGGCATGATCACCTCCAAGTGGGTGTATCAGGTTGTGCTGCCTGACTCAGTTTATGCTGAGGCAAGAGAAGCTGCTAAAGGCAGCGGGGACAAGATCTACCAATACCTGAAACCGGAAGCCCGGGAACTGGTCACAGAACAACTGAAAGCGGTCACTATATTGGTCAACGGCTGAAGACTTTGAGGCACGTGGCGTTCAGTCATTTGGCAAGCAGGGTGAACAAGGTTGCTTAATCCTGCCGGTAGAACGGGAATTCAGTTATTCAGCGGTCGGACATTAGTTCTTTTGCGTCGGGTTATCGCCGTCTGTCGGTATTAGCTATGACATGCCTCCTTGCCATCGAGCGTACCGACAGAATCAAAAATAACCTATGCCCTCGTGTAGCTACCACGGGTTATTATCAGCAACACCCGCTGTAGGCTGGATAATTGATTATCGAGGGCTAAAATGAAAGTAGAAAAATTGGTCATCATTGCCTAGGCATAAGATCTCGCCTTCTTTTTTATCTTTTACTTTGATATCAGCAACCAGTTCAGTTGCGACATATTGGCTGCCTACATAATCAGAAAAAACATTTTCTTGTATGCTGTCATTATCAACGCTTGCTTGTCTCAGTATCGATAGCGCACCCTCCGCCTGTACTTTCCTCATTTCTTTAATCCCATAATCCAAGCACCGCTTAGCATAATTATTTTCATGCTCAGTGACAGCTATTGCTTGTGGTGCAATTAGTATTGATGACAAGAGTAATAGGGGAGTGATTGGTCTCATGAAAATTGTTCCGTATGTAATTTTGACAAATAAAATAGTTATGTTAGCAGTATTTAAATAAAGGGGAAAACAATGATGATAATCCACCTTAATGATAACACCATTCAGTTAAGGAATTACCTGCTTAGATCAATTGATTGATCCTCAGGTTAATTCAAAATACCCTCATCACTATTAGGTCATGAGGGTATTTTTTTTGCTTAATCATTGGTTTGGCGGAAACCGTGGAGCTGGCGAAAAATGTAATACAAACAGGGTAATATGGGTTAGGCGGCATTGCGCCAATAGCTAGCGATAATGATTTAAATGCCAAACGGCTGCCAACATCATTTTATCGTATGGGAGGTGGAACTGGTGGGCGGGATGGGGAGCAGGTATTTTGCTGCGGTATGATAAAAATATTGTATTTCATATTTGGCTGAGTGCGCAACGCACGGAACTACAGTTTGTTATGCAAATAGGTGATACCACTCGAGGTGGAACATAAACTTGGCATCGGTCATTATCAAATATCCGGCGTGCTGGGCTATAACGCTGACGGGGCATGGAGTGTACATGGTGGTATCTCGTCGCCGAAGAACAAGCGGATAAAAGACATTATCGATGGTGAAAAGGTCTACTATGCCGATGCTGAACCTTGTGATATCCCCGAAGGCTGCCGATTAGATGTCTGTGTTCAGATGCAGGAAGATGTGGAATTTGAGGCAGAAGGGGGCAGAGGTTGCCGCTGATATTGACCAGATTGAATAGGTGGCGTAAGGGAATGGTTAACCCGCAGAAGTTGCGGGTTATATTGTTGGGGTATTAAGCAGCTCTGACTATGTAATTGAATGCGATGTTGCGCGGGCGGACACGGAATGTTGCCAGCCTTGCGCCTTCACCTTCTTTTGTTAACGCAGTAGCTAAATATTCATCTGATTCTTTGTACACTGGTTCATCAAAATCTTTAGGGCGGATATCTGTTCCTTCAGCTCCTTCTATCCCTTCTGTTTTATATGCACTCATTGGTGGTGAGATAAATACTCCTGTCTCTTCACCTTTATATTTATAGGTATAAACTGACGGTAGCATGGTTGCTTCTTGTTTAGATAGTAATGCACGATTAGGATCAATTTCCCCTTCTCTATCCCAGCCGCGAATAAATTCACCACGTAAATCAGGTAGCACGCCAGAGGGATAGGCAAGTGCAAGTTTTGGGTGCCTTGCTTTATCAAATGATTCACCATTGCATATCAGCCAGCCTTCAGGTGGATTTTCTGTAGGCCAAGGAACAGGAACACCAACAGGTAGGGCTAAGTTTGCATTATTGGCATTCTGATTCGCTGTATCCGCCAAATCATATGCTGCTTTCACGGCTTTAGATGTTGCGACGGTTATTTCACTGTCACTATCTGTCTCATTACTCAGTGTGACAAATCCCGGTTCTGTCTGAGTTGCATATGGATGATTACGGCTTTGGGCGTGCTCATCAATTGCTTCTTTGATTGAATCTTTAACATATAGTGGTGTGGGTACTATTACAACGTTATCTTCTAATGCTTTTGATTCAGGCTTATTATCTTGCATATTCATTCCCTCATTTAATCAACAATACACATTGCTAAGTAACATGAAGGCGGTGAGATACTACTCCGCCTGTGAACATCAATGAAATTGGTTCATCAATACTGGAGAGTACGGCTTAATTAATATTTGATAGGTAGCATGTTTTGATGGCAGGATGACATAAAATAACAGAGGGTGAATTAATAAATTTTATATTACCGCTGATAAAATTTAATTTTAGTTGGATGATAAATATCCTCCTTTTCATTCCTGAATTACCCACTTGTCCTAATCCTCACACAACCCCAATCAATTTATTCAACTATCCACACTCGTTAATATATTCGGGCTGTCCAGCAATTAATAATTAAACAAGGAAATAGTATGTCTGACGTTATTAAGCCTGAATGTGAATGTCCGTTCGATCCAAAACAATATCAGTGTGATTGCTTTATTGCCCCAGTGGGTTCTTTCTCTTGGGCGTTGATTCAATTAAAACTCCGCAAGCGTGTTGCCCGTTCTGCCTGGGGTGACAAAGGAATGCATCTGGCGATTACACCACGTGTGAGTAACTTAATCGTAGAAGAAGGCAGTGCTTACGCGGTTGATGGTGTAGCCGTTGGGACTCAGTACGATTATCTGACTCACATCGATCTGCGCAATGAACACGGTAACTTCGTACCGTGGCAACCGACACAGGAAGATATGATGGCTTGTGATTGGAAGTTTGTGGAAGGGAAGAAAGAAGAGCCTGTGAAGCCAGAGCCTAAGCCGGAACCTATTCCAGAGCCAACACCTAAACCAGAACCAATACCTGATCCAAAACCAGAATTTGAATTGAATGATAGTATGTTTGTATTTGATCTTACTTTAGGCGTCGGACGTTATAGAGGTAGTCAGGGGAGCTCTGATGACTGGGGATATCTTGTCGATGATAGATACCTAAGTACAGGAAACGAAGCCGCTTTTGGTATCGTAAATGTAATTCAAAATAAGAAAGCTATTGAAAAAATAGACATTTTTTACTGGGGTGAAAATAATAAATCTAAATCATCCGGTATTAACTTATTAATAAATTCTCATGAAAATGATGAGAGTTATCAACAAATGCAAGATCTATTCAAAAACAAATCTCTTTATATAACAGTGGATAATATAACTTATAATTTGGGTATGAGCTCACCTAAAAGCGTTCACAGCAAATATTATTGGGGAGATTGGTATGAAAATAATGCTGAGGTAGAAAAATTAGGTGAAGTATTGAAAAAAACAGGCGAAACCAAGCGCTTCTACTTCAACTGGCGTTAACCACGATTTGTATTCCCAACTTAGGCCACGCAGTGCGTGGCCTTCCCCTAACCCCTTGATATTCCTAATCTCTGTCCCTGTGACAGAAATAAGTAAAATCAACGACTTAGATAACGGTGGGATTTCTTACCTATGCTATAGTGAGTATGTTTTCTGTTTGTACATAGATGTGTACATTTGTGGATTTTATGGGATGTATTTTTTTGTAATTATTTGTTTTTATTTAAATAAATAATGGGAGCATTTATTCAAAAAAGTTGGCACATTTCTCATTTTGGACAAAGTTTTAATAAATAAATCATCGGTCATTTCAAAGTCTTTTACAGCCTGGATTATTTCTTGCGCTGGTATCTTTATCGATTCTGATTCATGGATTTCATGAAAATGAAAGCAAGGGAGAAAAGGCGTTGGGTGTTTCCATGTCTTATATTCTTTACTATTGACTATTCCTAAAAATGTCACTGCTTATCTCCTATATTGTAATAAAGATGTGAGTTTTTGTTTTTCATAGAGTTACTGATAATGTAAGTCAAAGTGCAATTGGTTTATCTTTGATATTGTTTCTACCTGTTACTTTTACCCTTGTCTGTTATCAGTAATTGATACTGACATAACGACTCTGTCCATATCATATTAAGAATTGACCGTTTAATGATAAATAAATATGAAGAATGGGCTATTTTATTTAAAATGTAAAGGGCTTAATGCTCAATGTAAGAAAGGTGAGTAATATGTCAATTTTAGCCATTATTAAAGGTACTCCTATTTGGGTTTGGATTTTATTTGTTTTTCTGATTAAACGGGGTATCAATGCGTTATATGACAGGGAAATGCGTATTGATCGGCTGTTTTTTATGCCGGTTTTGTTTTTAATATGGGCAATTTACAGTGTATTAAATGAAACGACATTTCCAAATTCGGCATTCCTGGCGCTTATTGTCGGTATTATTGTGGGAGGGGGTATCGGATGGGGCTTATGGCGTAGTCAACCAAGATTAAGAAAAGGTAATGAAGATGGCTCAATCATTCGTTCAGGAACGCCTTTGAATTTGGGTCTGATTCTTACTGTTTTTATAGTGAAGTTTATTATTTCTGCTATGATGAGTATTAATTCTAATTTGTTATATTCTTTCAATTTTAATTTACTTTTTGGTTTTATTTGTGGGTTATCGGATGGCGTTTTTTGGGGAGGAACGCTTAATTTATTTATTCACTATGTAAATAATAAAAAGGAATAAGGTGAAACTATTTTAAATAGCGTTTCAAAATGATAGGAGCACTCCTTACCCCGCGCACCGCGCGGGGTAAGTAACTCCAACATCTGATACTCTCAGTATTATGAAAACCTATTTAATAGATAGTCATACCCATATGATCGAATAAGGAGAAACAAATGTCAGTATATTCGTTTGATAAGGAAATGGTTGCGGTTGAGATTAGCCAGCTAGGAGAGCCTGATGTTTTAACACTGATAAAAATGCCTATTCCTGAACTTAGCGCAGGGGAAATATTGGTTAAAGTGGCAGCCGCAGGTGTTAATCGCCCCGATGTGGCACAGCGACGTGGATATTATCCTCCACCAGCGGGTGCTTCTGAAATTCCAGGTTTGGAAGTTTCAGGTACAGTTGTTGCTGTTGATCCAGCTGTAACGCGCTATGCTGTTGGTGATCAGGTATGTGCATTAATTGCAGGGGGAGGGTATGCTGAATATTGCAAAGTACATGAGAGTAACGCATTGCCAATCCCTAAAGGTTATAGTTTGTTGGAAGCTGCGGCATTACCAGAAACATTTTTTACGGTATGGGTGAATCTATTTCAACGTGGCAAGTTGAAAGCAGGTGAAACGGTTTTAGTCCACGGCGGCACTTCGGGTATTGGCACTGTTGCCACTTTACTGGCAAAAACATTTGGTGCTTATGTGATTACCACCGTAGGTTCTGAAGAGAAACGTCAAGCCAGTTTGGCGTTAGGCGCTGATATTTCCATCAATTATAAAACGGAAGACTTTGTCGAACTCACTTTTCAGGCGACTAATGGCCGTGGTGCAGATGTGATTGTTGATCTTATTGCTGGTGATTATGTAGCAAAAAATTTTCAGGCGGCAGCTACAGAGGGCAGAATTATTCAAGTTGGTGTGCAGCATGGAAAGGCGAAAGCGCTTAATTTGATGCCATTGCTGCAAAAACGTCTCACAATCACAGGTTCTACACTGCGTTCTCGTAGTGTTGAAGATAAAGCCAGTATTGCTCATGATCTATGTGAGAAAGTTTGGCCTTTATTAGGGCAAGGGAAAATTAAGCCAAAGATTTTTAAAACGTTCCCACTCAGCCAGGCATCAAAGGCTCACGCACTGATGGAAAGCAGTGAACATATTGGGAAAATTATGCTGGTGGTATAGGCGATTTTATTGGGTATTTGGGATGGAAAAACAGCCTGAATATCAATTCAGGCTGTTTTATAGAAAATGGCGGTGAGGGAGGGATTCGAACCCTCGATACGTTTTCACGTATACACACTTTCCAGGCGTGCTCCTTCAGCCTCTCGGACACCTCACCGAATTTTGTTTTGTTGCATTCAATAAGAATACACTATTGTAATCGCATTACTAATAAACCTAACCATTTATGGTTAAATAGTCAGGCATTAAAAAAGCCTGACCATTCTGTTCAGGCTCTTTCGTAGAATATGGCGGTGAGGGAGGGATTCGAACCCTCGATACGTTTTCACGTATACACACTTTCCAGGCGTGCTCCTTCAGCCTCTCGGACACCTCACCATATTTTCTATTGCAGTGATTTCTCTTGAGTTCATCGCTGCAACGGGGCGCTACTATAGGGAAAAGCAGGGCAGGCGTCAACAGGCTGATGACGATTTTTTCAGGCTTTTTGACCGATTAGACAAATAAAAAACAATTTGTGTGGCGGATAGCCAATTACGGGAATAAAGGTGCTTTTTTTGTTGCAACAGGTCATGGCAAATTTGTTAACCAGATAACATTATCATTATTTTCATTCCTGTCTTCCCCATTGGAGGCTTGCAACCTTTCAGCAATAAGTTAACCCTATTAGAAAAACAAAAAGGAATGAGATTTTATGAACATCATTTTCTTTCACTCTTCCCCTAATTTTAATGGCGATGAATGGATTCAGGGAATACAAGCTAGATTACCTGAAGCTAACGTCCGGCAATGGATTAGTGGTGATAATGCCCCTGCTGACTATGCATTAGTTTGGTTACCTCCCTATGAAATGTTAGCTAACCGTCAGGATATCAAAGGAATATTTTCACTTGGGGCTGGAGTGGATGCTATCCTTCAGCAAGAATTAGCCAATCCAGGGACATTACCTAAAGGGATCCCGCTAATACGCCTTGAAGATACGGGCATGGCACAGCAAATGCAGGAATATACGGTTTCCTCAGTTTTATACTATTTTCGCCGCATGGATGAATATAAACAATATCAAGAACAGCGTCTTTGGAACCCAATGCCTGCCCATAATCGAGACGAGTTTGTCATTGGTGTCTTGGGGGCGGGCGTTTTGGGGCGTAGTGTTATTGAAAAATTGAAAGAATTTGATTTCAATGTTCGCAGCTGGAGCCGAACACCAAAACAAATTGATCATGTCGAGAGTTTTTATGGGAAAGGGCAACTGGACAATTTTCTTTCTGAATGTAAGGTATTGATTAATATTCTGCCGGATACGCCAGAAACGCGTGGTCTCTTAAATCTTGCACTATTCAGGCAGTTAAAATCTGGCTCATATGTGATTAATATTGCACGAGGCGCCCAATTGGTAGAGCAAGATTTGTTGACAGCCATTGATAAAGGTTATGTGGCGGGCGCGACCCTGGATGTATTTGCTGAAGAACCGCTATCAAATTTTCACCCTTTCTGGACTCACCCACGCATTAATATTACCCCACATATTGCGGCTAAGACTATTCCTGATGAAGCTATGGATATGATTTGTGACAATATTCGACGAATGGAAAAAGGTGAATCACCCATTGGCCTCGTTGATGTGACCCTTGGTTATTAACAAGTCGCTTTACAGCAAGGCAGACGATTAGGACAATAACAGATATTTATTATTTAGATAAGTTATTGGAGGTGAATTAAACCATGAACGAATTTTCTATTGTCTGCCGTATATTGGGAACATTGTTTAACCGAGCACCACAAGATCCTGTTTTGCAACCGGTAATCACCCTGATTGCTGAAGGAAAATTGAAACCATTGTGGCCTTTGGAGCAGGATGAGTTATTGGATAGGTTGCAGAAAAGCAGTGAATTATCGGTAATTGAAGCCGATTATCATGCCTTATTTACTGGAGAATCTGCGAGCGTTGCAGTCTGCCGCTCTGATTATACTGATAAAGATGAAAGTGAAGTACGCCAGTTTTTGGTGGAGCGAGGTATGCCTTTGACTGATATTCCTGCTGATCAATTTGGTTCCTTATTGTTGGCGGCATCATGGTTGGAAGATCAGGCCGCAGAGGATGAAATCCAGGCCCAGATTAAGTTATTTGATGAATATTTGTTGCCTTGGTGTGGACAATTTCTTGGTAAAGTTGAAGCCCATGCGACCAGTGGCTTTTATCGGACGTTGGCGATGATGACTCGAGAGGCATTGCAAGCGTTACGTGAAGAGCTGGAAGTGGAGTGACGACACACTTATAGATAAGCCAAGCGGTAAACGCATTAAACTTCAAGTTGCAATTTACAACACGATTTCTCCCCCGCTTCGCGGGGAGAAATCACACGCATCTTGAAGTTAGATGGGTATATAAGTAAGAACAGGTTGTTAAATAACCTGATCTTACTATTTTATCGATAATAGAAATTATTTATCAACCAAATCAATAATCAATTTACCGGGTTGAATTTTTAATCCTTTGGCTAATTTTAAAGCAGCGGCTTCAGCCTTGCTTTTTTCTGGATTTAAGACATAAACCGGATGATCATCAAAAAACTCACTTAAAGATACATTTAAATAAGGGAGCAACGTTTTAATTGGCGTGGCGACTTTTTCTGGTGTGGTTTGGTAGTCTACGATTTCCAACCCGTTAATGAAAATAGCCCCTTTTTCCGCATCAAATATCGGTTTAGCCCTAATAGTCAGTTTCATATCAGCATGAACCGTTCCCAGTAAGGTCACTAATTGAACTTTTGCCAGAGTTGATAATTCAATTTTTTCTGGATCTTGGCGGCCGATCTGACTGGATAAATCTCCCAGTGTGATATTGGCTTTGGTAGCGGCGGGCAGGCTAATTTGTTTTTGATAATGAACTCTTTTTAATAAATAATCATTCAGCAAGCCTTCGTTAATACTGACTTCCTTGAATTGATCACAGCCGCTGATTAACCCTGCCAGTAGCAAGATTGCTCCTAAGAAAAATCTTCTCATTGTTGTCTCCTTTTGTTTTCAATGAGCAGATCTTACACTAATTAATCCTTAATTTGCTCATCGTATGATTAATGCTTGTTAATAATGATAGGTTCAATTTTCTTCCGGTTGAACTGGTGATGCAGGGCATAAATGGTCACTAAACCCACCAATCCCAGCAGGAGCCACGGTAATTGCGGTATATTTAAGGCATGGCCTGTATCATAAAGCCACCCGCCACCGGTATAGCCCAACGCGCCTCCTAATGCCAGCCCCAGTCGGCTGAATCCCATGTAACTGCCGCGTGCCCGTGGATCAGCCAGTGAAGCACTCAGGGTTTCACGTGCCGGCTCTGCTATTACCAGGCCCAGATAGAACAGACAAATCAGGCCAAAGATGAGATGCAATTGATTGACCCAACCGATTGGAAACATGCAAAGACTCATTAAAAACAAGCCAGCCATTAGGCGTTGCTCCTGCCGAAAATATTTCTCACTCCAGCGGGCGATGGGGTAGAGCAGTGTCAGGGAGATGACAGCTTCAATGGCATACATCCACTTAACGGCGGTAGCTGTACCGGAAATTTCATGGATTATAATAGGAAACATCAACATAACTTGTACTGACAGGATAAAATAACCAGCTAATGTCAGTACGTAGTAAAAGAATCGACGATCTTTGATCACACGTCTCAGACCTTCCTTAATGGGGGTGCGAATTGTTGAGATACGGTATGCCGGCAGAAACCAAGCGTTAAATAGCGCGGCTAATACAAAGATTGTTGCGCCAATCCAGCAGACAATATTGAAATTATATTGCAGCAACCAGCTTCCTATCAGTGCACCCATGACGGCACCTGCACTATCTTGCATCAATAAAAGCGAATAGAAACGGTTACGTTCATGAGGACGGGTTAATTTTATGACTAATGCCGCCCTTGGCGGATCGAACAATGTCCCGCCCAATCCAGATAAAATGCAGGAAAGGAGTAATATCCAGGGTTCAAACGCCACGGCCATCAAGGCAAAACCCACAGCCCGTAGCAACATACCTGTGACAATCATGGGCTTGGCACCGAACTTATCCGCTATAGCACCACCAAAGATACCTAACCCTTGTTGTACCAGTTGGCGCAAACCGAGTGCCAAACCGACAATAACGGCAGCCCAGCCAAGTTGTTCGACGAAACGAATAGAAATTAAGGGAAAAACAACAAAAAATCCTAAAATAACGAGCAGATTATCAAATAAAAGAAAATATTTACCCAAGCTACGCGCTTGTGAAACTAATGACATTTTGCACCATTGGAATATGAAAAGATAAATGTGAATACTTTGTTATTTTGGACTTAATCTGAGTATTAAGGTAGAGGGATATAGATGATATTTTTTTATCGTCAGAGGGTGATTAAAAATGTCGTAAGCGCTAAATTACTTAATAAATTTTCCAGGGTAAATATCAGGAGAAAACATGTTTGGTTATCGTTCTGCATCTCCCAAGATTCGCTTTATTACAAATAGAATGGTTATTCGTGTGGTGTGTGAACGGGATACCTACAGATTGGCTGAATATTATGCAGAAAATAAAGATTTTCTTAAGCCATGGGAACCGACAAGAGATGGTAGTTTTTATCAGCCTTCGGGATGGACAAATAGGCTGAATTATATTGTGGAATTACAGCGGCAGGGATCGGCATTTAATTTTTTGTTATTAGATCCTAATGAAAATGAAGTGATGGGGATTGCTAACTTCACTAATGTTGTACGGGGGGCGTTTTATTCCTGTTACCTTGGTTATTCTTTGGGCGAGAAATGGCAAGGTCAAGGATTAATGTATGAAGCTTTGCAACCAACAATCCGTTATATGCAACGCCACCAAAAAATGCACCGAATTATGGCTAATTACATGCCACATAATCATCGCAGTGGAAATTTACTTAAGAAATTAGGTTTTGAACGGGAAGGTTATGCCAGGAACTATCTAATGATTGACGGCGTTTGGCAGGATCATGTGTTGACATCATTGATTGATGATTCTTGGGGGTTATAAATGTGTTGAAAAAATAGCAATGAATTCGGATATAGATAGTGGCCGTCTTGAGGGTTTTATTGCCAGGGCAGAGTCAATGGCATGCAGAAACGGTAGGGAGTATCCCGCTGGACGCAGTTTAACCAGCGGCTGATAATTATCTTCAAGATTGCGTACGATGCTGACCGGAGGGGGGTTACCTACAATCAAGGTATAGAGTACTGCCCCTAACGCATAGAGATCTGTCCAGGGGCCTTGTTGGTTTTCTTCATTGGCAGTGTATTGTTCAATGGGAGTAAAACCGGATCGGATGGTTATCTCTGTATCATCAGACAAGCGTGTTGTTGTCTGGCGGGTAGATCCTAAATCCAGCAATATCGGTGATTGATTCTCCTGGATCAAAATATTGTCCAGGGAAATATCACCATGTAAATAACTCCTTTGATGGAGAGTATCAAGAACATTTAACAAAGGAAACAGTATCTGACGAAGCCAATTTTCATTGATGAAATATGGATGTTTTATCCTCAATTGATTTAATGTCATCCCTTTGTAAAAGGAAGCAGCTATATATGCTGTGCAGTTTTGTTGCCAAAAACGTTGAAAGCGGGGAAGGCAGGGATGTTCGAAACAGGACATCAAATGGGCTTCACGGATAAAATCTTGTAATCCAGCATAAAATTGTTTTTCTAACTTTTTTCCTCGTAAGTTGAGTTTCATATCCTGGCGGCGTATAGCAAAAGAGTGGGGCGTATATTCTTTGATGGCAATAGATTGCTTGAGATGGTGATCCCAAACACGATAAACAATACTGCCCCTACTTTTGCCAATGACTTCTTCGATTTCAAATTCGTTAAGGCAGAACCCAATTGGAAGTGGGTAAATAAAACCAATGTTGTCATCGATATGTGTTTTCTGAAAATTTTGCAAATGGATAGCCTCTCGGTTATTTGCTTAATTTGTGAGTTGACATTGAAATTCACCTTGTTCGAGATAAAGTTGAAGTTGATGATATTGTTTCTCATGTTGACTGGCAGCAAGAAGTTGCTGGCTAATTTGTGGTAGTAGGGTATTTGTCAGGATGGCATCAACCGTGCGTCCACCAGACTCAATTTCTGTGCATCGGCTGACAATATGTTTGACGATAGTATTATCAAATGTTGCTGTAATACCGTGGTTTTCCAGTAAACGTTTTTTAATCCTTTCCAATTGTAAGTGCACAATATTTGTCATCACTTCATCACTTCATCACTTAATGGATAGTAAGGAATGACCATTAATCGTCCCAACAGGGCGGCAGGAAATATTTCCAATAATGGCTTGCGTAATTCTGTGCTGAGTCTGTCCGGCTTTGGCAGAGTGTCCTGCTGAGTGCACAGTGAATTGATCAGATCAGCACCGACATTGGATGTCAGGATAATAATCGTGTTTCGAAAATCGATGTGGCGTCCTTCACCATCTTCCATCCAGCCTTTGTCGAAAACCTGGAAGAAAATTTCATATACGTCAGGATGTGCTTTTTCAATTTCATCGAGCAAGACAACACTATAGGGACGGCGTCGGACTGCTTCCGTCAGTACACCACCTTCACCATAACCAACATAACCAGGAGGCGCTCCTTTTAACGTTGATACCGTATGTGCTTCCTGAAATTCGCTCATATTGATAGTAATAAGATTTTGCTCTCCGCCATATAATGTTTCGGCAAGGGCGAGAGCTGTTTCCGTTTTACCCACACCAGATGGGCCACACAACATGAAAACACCAACAGGTTTATTGGGATCATCCAGTTTAGCGCGTGAAGTGCGTATGCGTTTTGCAATTAACTCTAATCCATGATACTGACCGATAACACGTTGACTAAGGATATCAGCCAACTGTAATACGGCATCGATTTCGTCTTTTACCATACGATTGAGTGGAATGCCTGTCCAGTCTGAAACAACGGAAGAAATAATATTGCTGTCTACAGCAGCAAAGATAAGAGGTTCTTCACCTTGTAAGGTTTTCAATTGTTGCTGTAACTCTGACAATTCGGCATGTTTTGCTGCAAAGTTGTCATCCTGGTTGGTGTGTAATTGCGTTCGCAGAGAAATAATTTTATCGATCAAGGAAAGTTCTTGTTCCCAACGTTCTTGTAATTGTTTTTTTTGAGCTTCCAGCGTAGATAGTTCGTTCAGAATAGTGGCCGGACGTTGTTTATCACCGATGCCTACTTTAAATTCCCGTTCGGCAATCTCCAGCTCAATTTTCAATGCATCTATGTGATGACGGCAATTTTCCAGTTGGGGTGGTTCTGCATATTGGCTGATTGCAACCCTGGCACAGGCGGTATCCAATAGGGCCACAGCTTTGTCCGGTAATTGACGGGCGGGAATATAGCGATGTGAAAGACGTACAGCGGCTTCAATGGCTTCATCCAGCAAAAGCACATGGTGATGTTGCTCCAGTGCCTTGGCCAGACTGCGTAGCATGATCAGCGCTTTATTTTCATTGGGTTCATGAATTTGAACGACTTGAAAACGGCGGGTAAGTGCGGGATCTTTTTCGATATATTTTTTGTACTCCGACCAGGTTGTGGCGCCAAGAGTACGTAATTGCCCGCGTGCCAATGCCGGTTTTAACAGGTTGGCAGCATCACCGGTTCCCTGTTGTCCACCTGCCCCAATCAAGGTATGAATTTCGTCAATAAACAGAATAATTGGGGTAGGGCTAGATTGTACTTCATCGATCACTTTGCGTAGACGTGATTCAAATTCGCCTTTGGCGCCTGCACCGGCTTGTAGCATACCGATATCCAATAACCAAAGCTGGACATCCAGCAAAGGTGGGGGCACTTCTTTCGCCACAATCTTCAATGCCAGCCCTTCAATGACGGCGGTTTTACCGACACCGGCTTCGCCAGTCAGTAGTGGATTATTTTGGCGGCGACGCATCAGAATATCAATAATCTGACGAATTTCCTCATCACGCCCTGATACTGGATCAATTTCACCATTGCGCGCGCGCGCAGTCAGTTCTTGTCCATATTGTTGCAGAGAAGACGGTTGTAGAGAGGATGATTGTGGGGAAGGGCTTGCCGCACTCTGTGCATTTGATTGGGATTCATCGCTATCGTTGCAGATGCTGTTGAAATTGTCGAGTAGAGTATCTGCATTCACATGGTCAAACTGGGGGGAAATGGATTTCAGTGCATTGCGTAAGTTAAAGGTTTTCAGTATGCCTATCAGTAAATGAGCACTGCGAATTTCATTGACACCAAATTTCAGCGATCCATATACCCAAGCGCGTTCTACGGCATTATCAATATGTTCGGCAAGATCAGAGATGGCACTGGCTCCCCGTGGCAAGCGATCAAGTGCTGTAACAATGTCTTTGGCCAACGCAGATTCGTCCAGTGAAAAGTGGCGGATAATTTGCTGTAAGTCGCTGTTTTGTTGCTGCATGAGTTGATGCAGCCAGTGAACTAATTCAACATAAGGGTTGCCGCGTAGTTTACAAAAAGTGGTGGCACTTTCTAAGGAAGTGAACAGGGTGCGGTTAAGTTTGCCGAAGAGCACAGAACGACTGATTTCTGACATAGTGTATCACCCGTAGTATTGTTGACAGTGATTGAGTTTTGCAGGCAAGAGCGGGGGGATCATTCCGGCTTGTAAATTAAATCCCCGCGATGGGTTGGTTGTTTATTATTTTTATCCCGCTCAATTTTTCCAAGCCAACTGCTGAGTCCTAATTTTATCGGTTCAGACAGACAAATCCCTTTTACATCTGACTGGTGGAGAATTAACTGGATATCCCATGCGTATTCAATTCCCAAATATTGATAAACCCAGTCACACAACTGCCTTGATTTGGATCCTTCCGGCAAGAACATCTGGTATTCAGCCAGTTTTAGCGGACCTAATTTAATGCGAAATTTATGTTGAACATCGTAGTGTGCAATGCCTAAAAAAGCCGATTTACCCAAACGTGGCATGTTGCGTCCTGCTTTTAATTGGGCCTGATCCTGTACTTCGACTTCCAGCCATTGGGGAATATTTTGCACAATTTTGAGTGGGACATGGAAATAACAGGACAGTATTTTTTCTAACCCTTCTGAGTTATGCCCTTGACGGGATAAATGGCCAGATAAAAAATAACGCGCGTGATCATTGATGGTGTCTGGTTGTTGTTGAGCAGGCAAACCCATACCCACCAAACAGGAGAAATAATGGCAAAAGCGCTGATTATCCTGACGATCGAGTGATACGGTTGGTTGAGTATTGGCCCAGGCTCGATAGAACAACAGGATTAATCTATGATGGAATAGGTTAGCGAAAGCATTCAGGGTTGGATCTTGATAATTATATTGTCGTGTATAGGCATATTCGGTCATATGCAGTGGTAATGGGCCATTGGGACCGAACAAACCAAAACTGTAAATGAGTATGTCATACAGTGTCGAGTTTTCCCGCTGCTTGGCTTCAGCAATAGTAGATGGGGCGAAAATTATGGACGCTTTTTGTCCCAACCGCAGTAGCTCATATTTCGGCAATGGGGCAGAACCGAGCATATAATCTGCTCCAGATTGGGCATCGATCCGGCGCAGGGTTTGAAATAAGTCGAATTGCCAGGGAGTTTGGCAGAGTTGCTGCCAAAAGTTATCCGGTAAACGACATAGGTGATGAATAGAAATGGAATTTTTTTGCATCATATTCATTTCTTGTCTGTTATAGCAAATTCTTGTTGCCCATACGGGCAGGCCAAAATCCGATGTTGCCGCGTTGCTGACTATATAACGTCATTTCAGTAAAGGAGTTCATGGTGACCAGTCGTGAAAAGAGCTTTTCCAATACGCTGCCTAACAGCCAGGGACTGGTTCCGGCAAATTCTTGTTCATCCACTTCAATCCTAATACTAACACCACGAGCAAAGACGATCGGGCCAGGTTCAGGAACCCGCCGATAAATCGTTTTTAATGAACTGTGGCGGATACCATTAATCTGGCGCATGACGGCTGGCTCTGCAAGGTTGGCGTATAAGCTCAACAATTGTCGTAATGCCTGGGTACCTTGCTCGTCATCTTTATCCATGAGGTTCAGATAATTAAGTTGAAGCTGGCTAATTAGTTTCCAAGAGGTTGAACCTTGTGCCAAGGCAGGGCGTGGAATAGTGGGCCTTTTTAGAAAGACAATTTGGTTAATTGGAATCGAATCTAGCATGACAAAACTGTTGAGATCCTGTTGGCGCAGCATCACTGATAAGTCACGATTAGTGCACATGACATCAGCGGTCAGAAATTTTAACTCATTGAGCCACGGGGAGTTTTGCTCATCAACAATAGAGACAAAGGATTCTGTTCCAACATAACTGGTTCGGGTTCCGTAGTGACGGGTATGTTCAGATAAGATACGGGGTTTGCGGCGCACAGAAAAGTAAGAGCCGTAATTACCCTGGTCGTCACTGAAAGTAGACCAAAATGGCCTGAATATTTGTGTTTCTTTACGTTTGATGTTTGCGCCGTGCAGGCGTTGTACTGAGAAAATTTCGTAATCAAGAGGATGAATGTTATCGACAACTAAGTGGTATTCATTGACACTTTCTTCCACCGAGATCCGTTCCGTGATTTTAGGGAATAAATTAATGACCGGTGTACTGTTCAAGGCCAGATAAGAGGCATCTACCAGACGTTCCAGTTCGGAGTCGGTTTGATCCAAAAGCAGTATCAACTCAAATTCATTCTTTTCCTGAGTCTGTTGTAGTAAAGATTCCAGACTGCTGATACTGAAGAATTGAAAGCGTGCCGGAAAAGCAAAATATTCCTGGAGTTGACGATAACCACTGAAATTACGTGAGTCATTGGGGAGTAATGACTGATCATCATCAAATCCTTCATGATGCGGGAAGATATCGGGCAAGACCTGATATTGGGGTGTATCACCCAGCGTCTGACAGACTATGCCAACAGAATGTTCCATAATCAGTTCTAATAACCGTTGGGATTGAATATCTGGTCCGGAAAGAAAGAATACCAGCTTCTTGAGATCCAGTTCATTGAGGAAAAATTTTCCTTGACAGCCAAGATGAATGCGTAGTGCACTGACGGCGCCATATTGATGAAGGTTCAGTGCCACGAGCGGAAAGTTAGCGGGGATCCTGCCAAGTTCAACGTTTTTTAGATGCAGCGGCTGTAAGGTGACATCTTGTGTGGTGCTGTAGTAGAAATTGATCCCGTCCTTTTTCAATGCTTGGCAATGCATAATTGTGTTACGCGGCACTAAAAATCCATGGCTGATATCTCCCTTACTGGTATCTGGCTTGAGTTCGACGATTGCCGTTGAAGGTGTAGGAGACAAATAGTTAGGGTACAGGACCTCCAGTAATTGCTCGGAAAAGTGAGGGAATTCCGCATCCATTTTCAATTGAATGCGGGAAGTCAGAAAAGCAAAACCTTCCATCAAGCGTTCAACATAGGGATCAGCGACGTCAATCCCATGCATTCCTAAACGATTGGCAACCTTAGGATAGAGTTTGGCAAATTCTTTACCCATTTCCCGTAAATACATTAATTCACGGTTATAATATTCAAGTAATTTATTATCCATACTCCCTATATGAACGCATCCCGTTTGCAAGACAAAAATCACTTCTTACCTCGGCAACCTTTCTGCATTCACCCTTATGGTTAAAAGTTAAAGGCATTTTTCAGCACCGTCACCTATGGTGATTATGCAGCCTCTTTTATAGTGAAGTAACCGTTTTCAAGATCGATATCACTGTGGAACAGGAATTCCAGTGGCCAGGGAACGCACCACAACAAGCCCTTTATCTCTATGGATAAGGTGTTATATAGGGGTAATGTATGGGGATCGGATATACAGTTGACTTCCAGCCCATCGGGAATGATACGTGGTTCGAATATATGAATTGCTGTAATGATTCTGTTTTGGATATTTCCCCATTCTATTTCAGATATGCATTCACCCGCTAAGGAAGGTAAACCAAAGTTATACACAGAATGACGAATTTCTGGAAATGAGGTGAAATCTTCCAAGGATTCGCTGTTGATGCTATTGAGCAGCCATTGCAAATCCCTTAGGACATTCTGCCTCAAGGCGGTGTGCGACAGCATGTAATTGTTGATTGTTTCTTGTTTTTTATCAGGTTCATGATCGGTGAGTCTGTCGAATAAAGAAGGTAACATTCTATCTTTGGCAGTGATGCGCGTAGCGTTACTCCGGCTATGATAGCCACCATGTAATAAAGTTATATTCTGGTTCATGATTCACTTATTCGCCATTGCCATTGCCATTATATTGGGAGTTTTTGTATCGGTTAACTTCTGCTTCATAGGCTTGTAGGAATTTTTCACCAAACAGGAAAGGATCTTGTTTAAATGCTTTCTCTGTTTCTTGGTAATGTTTGATGAGGTACTCCCACATTGAGGCTTTGTTGTTAGCCAATGACAAAGAAAAAAGTGGCAACTCATTGTTTTTTTGTGCTTTTCGTTCAAGGGTCGCGGGATGGAATAGATGCAATATATGTGTCGTAATAGCACGCATTCCCGCAATCATACCCAATTGGTGTGCTTGCAACTCGATCAAAATGTCACGGGTTGCCAGTTCAAGTGGCATAAACCCTGGTACATGATGACAAAGCATCAGCACCAAAATAGACTGACCAGAAGGCAGAAGTTTAAATGGGTTATTGGCGTTAGACTGAGGTTGAGGTATGGCTGCGTTTGTTTCGTGTTTCAGTTGGGTACGTAAGGTGTTGAGAGTAACGATACCCTGAGTTAACTGACTGACGAATCGTCCTAATTGATACATCTTTTGTTCATCAAATTGCAGGTTGATCTCTTTCAGCCCCATACCCTCTAATAACGCCGCCAGTAATTTTCCTTCCAATTTGACGCTATTTTTGACGTTATTGTCTTGATTTTGGTGTGCATTTTGCTCTTTTTCTTCAAATAATTTGGATGATGGCTGAGAAAAAAGTTGAGATGTTGCAATAGTCGCGTCATCGACTGCATTCAATGGTATGGCGTTGTCCAATATTTGATTCAACAGCTCATCATTTTTGGTTGCTTGTGTAGCCTTAGTGTGTTTGTCGGAAAACAGTGCCAGTGGATCAATCTTCTGTTTATCATCATCTTGATTACTCTCATCATGTGACAATAACGTAGTAGGTGTGTGGTCATCCAAGATGTTTTCTTGTTGAAAAGTAGTACCTGCACTGAACATGGCGATCGGATCTGTTGCGCGCAATTGGAGGGCGTCAAAATCGATTGTTGGCTCAATTTCTGCCAATGGATCAATTGGATTGCGTTCTTTATCATATTGGCTTGTTACCAGAGGGTTATTGTCGTTTATTTCTGGTTTAGCTTGGGACGAATCAGAAGAAGTTGAGGTATCGGCGAAGGTTAAAATATGCTCAAGATCGTCCCAGATTTCACTGGTAGTTAACGAGTGCTCGGCATTGAGCCCGTGTTGTAATGGATTCTTTTTGATATCAATCACTTGGATCTGATAATTGCCAATATTCAGTATATCACCATCACGAATTTCAACCTGGCGATTGGGCGCCAGGGGGATCATGTTCAATAAAACCTCAGAGGCAGAGCCTTGATTATTTATCTGGCATTCTCCGTCAGCAGAAATAGACACAATGGCCTGCAATCTGGCAATTGCTTGTCCGTCATCGGGCAAATACCAGCTATTTTCTGTACTGCGACCGATTGTGCCGCCAGGAGGAGAAAAATCGTAACTCAGTTGTGGGGGGGAATTTGAGCCAGAGTGATTAACAATGGTGAATCTCATAAGTATGGATACCTATTGTTATATAGCAATCTAACTTCAAGATGCGTGTGATTTCTCCCCGCGAAGCGGGGAGAAATCAGGTTTCATATCATGTTGTCAATGGCAACTTGAAGTTTAATGCGTATAGATAACGATGAATGAGGAGATAATGATGTTTTGAAATAATGAAATTGAAAAGACGGCCTTCCTGTGAGTGTCCACAAGAAGGTCATTATATGTGTGGTTAATCGATTTTATTGGTGTATGAATCCCATTCATAGCTGACTTCAGCACCTTTAGCGCCTGAGCTATACCCTTGAGGGAAATAGCTTTCTTTATGTTTTTGGAAGGCGAGGAGGATAGAAGAATAAAAACCACCATCCCCGTATGCCAGGCTGGATCTCGCGACTAAAGAGTTTGTCAAAACCAATGTATACCAAGACACTTGTTTATCTCCTTGTCTACGTACTTTAAGTTGCACTTCCTTGATATGAGTCCCTTTAACGAGGTATTGGCGCAAGGTTATGGCAGACTTGTCAAATAAAATATCCAAAGATAAACCGGAAACCGTCACGATACCTGCACCGAGTCCAGTAGCTTGAGAATGAGAATTAACACTGTTCATTACTTCAAGAGCAAACGATTGAACAGCTGTCCAACCTTTGAACGTGGTGTCACCTGATTCTCCTTTAATATCAGTAAAGTTAATATATGCATCAATGCCCGGAGTAGATATGCCCAGAGTAGATATGTCCGGAGTAGACATAATTTTCTCCTTAATATAGAGAATAGAATGAAACTAACAAACGCAGCCAATAAATACCTATTGGTGCTAGACATAAAGGTATATACCAATCTAACCGCAAGATGCGTGTGATTTTTCCCCCGCTTCGGGGAAAAATCGCGTTTCATATCGTGTTGTCAATGGCAACTTGAAGTTTAATGCGTATATACGTATTGAAATTTAAAGATGAGCAAATAGGTTTTGGATAGATAGACTTTTTAAACCAATCTCCTTTCAAGATGCGTCTTATATCTCCCCGCGTAGTGGGGAGATATAAACAATCACATTGATTTGCAAGCGGCAACTTGAAGTTAGATTGGTATATAAGTAAAAAAGTATTCCTTAATTTTTTAATATTAGGTTCCTTTCAGTGAAGGGAGTTTTGAAACTAAGCGTAGGGAAACGGTCAAACCTTCCAGTTGGTAGTGGGGACGCAGGAAAAATTTAGCCTGATAGTAGCCTGGATTGCCTTCCACTTCTTCCACCGTAACTTCTGCGGCAGCTAGCGGTTTTCTCGCTTTAGTCCCTTGTGATGAGTTAATGGGATCACCATCAACATAATTTATAATCCAATCATTCAGCCAACGTTCCATATCTGAACGTTCATGAAAAGTCCCGATCTTATCGCGCACAATACATTTCAGGTAATGGGCAAAACGACAGCAGGCAAATAAGTAGGGCAAACGGGCTGCAAGGTTGGCATTGGCAGTTGCATCAGGATCATAGTATTCTGCGGGTTTTTGCAGGGATTGAGCACCAATAAAGGCGGCAACATCCGTGTTCTTGCGATGCAATAACGGAATGAACCCATTTTTTGCCAATTCTGCTTCACGGCGATCGCTAATGGCGATTTCCGTTGGGCACTTCATATCTACTCCTCCATCATCGGAAGGGAAGGTGTAGCAAGGCAGGTTTTCTACAACACCGCCGGATTCTACACCACGGATAGAAGTACACCAGCCATACAGTTTAAAAGAACGATTAATATTGACTGCCATAGCATAAGCGGCATTTGCCCAAGTGTAGTTATTGTGCGTTGGGCCTTCTGTATTCTCCTCAAAATTGAAATTATCAACGGGATTAGTGAGGGCACCATAGGGAAGACGGGAGAGGAAACGCGGTAGTGCCAACCCGATGTAACGCACGTCTTCTGATTCACGTAAGCTGCGCCAGGGTGCATATTCGGTGTTTTGGAAAATCTTGGAGAGACCCCGTGGATTAGCTAATTCCTGCCAGGATTCCATTTGCATAACACTTGGTGATACACCTGAAATAAATGGACAGTGTGCTGCTGCACTGATTTGTGCTATCTGGCGTAAAAGTTCAATATCCGGTGCGGTATGGTCGAAATAGTAATCCCCCACCAGACAGCCAAACGGCTCGCCACCAAATTGACCATATTCCGCTTCATAGATCTTTTTGAAAATGGGGCTTTGATCCCAACTCACACCTTTGAAACGTTTTAATACTTTGCTCAACTCCTTTTTGGAAATACACATCACACGGATTTTCAGCATTTCATCGGTTTCTGTGTTGTTTACCATATAATGCAAACCACGCCAAGCGCCTTCCAGGGCCTGGAATTCTTCATGATGCAGAATATGGTTCACTTGTTGTGATATCTTGGTATCGATTTCAGCAATCAATGATTGGATAGTACGGTAAGTATCATCAGAAATAGTGACCGTGTTTTCCAACGCCTGTTGTGCCAGTGTCTTCACCGCATTCTCAACGGCACTACGGGTATGATCACTTTGCGGACGAAACTCCTTATTCAGCAATGTACTTAGTTCATCAGGGGTATATTCTTTTGCTCCCTGAGTGTGTTGCGTCTGGGTTTCTTGTTCAATTTGGCTCATCAATTACTCCTTATCTTCATTACCTTCTGCTGGAGCACTCTCTGTAAGATTTGGTGCTTCAGCCAAGGATTTGAGCAGAGCGGGGTTTTGCAATATCTCGGCAATCAGTTTTTCTGCGCCATTTTTGCCGTCCATATAAGAAAGCAGGTTTGCCAGCTGGGTGCGTGCTTCCAGCAATTGCGCCAATGGCTCGACCTTTTTGGCGATGGCATCAGGTTGAAAATCTTCCATAGTTTCAAATGTTAAATCGACATTCAGCTTATCCTCACCAGTCAAGGTATTTTCAACCTGAAAGGCTGCTCGCGGTTTGATTGAACCCATCCGTTCATCAAAGTTGTCAATGTCAATTTCTAAAAATTTGCGATCATTAATGTCTGGCAAGGCTTCTACCGGTTTTCCTGCTAAATCAGCCATAACTCCCATAACAAAGGGTAATTGAATTGCTTTCTCCGAACCGTAAAGCTCGACATCATATTCAATCTGTACACGAGGAGGACGATTCCGTGCGATAAATTTTTGTCCACTGGATTTCATAACACATTCTCCGTTATTGTCTGGATAACTATACCAATCCAACTTCAAGTTGCCGCTTGCAAGTCAATGTAATGGTTTATATCTCCCCGCGAAGCGGGGAGAAACAATGAGTTATGTTGTCTTATAATGAGCAACTTGAAAGGTAACGCGTATATATCAATCTAACTTTAAGATGCGGGTGATTTCATATCGTGTTGTCAATGGCAACTTAAAATTTTATGCGTATAAAGGGATTTGCGGATAACTAATTTAATTATTTAAAACAATAGGTTATTAATCCGTGTCAGGGTTATTGGGGCGACCAAAAACGCTCTCAAGCTGACTTAACCCTTCTGGAACAAGATCGTAGATAATATTAATAAAATCACTGTCAATCAGCCGTAGAATACGGTCAATCATTATAGGCGCCGGATGGCTTGGCTCATGTTGAAGAAAATAAGTTTTGGCTTTTTCTAATAAAATGCGAGCATCATCTCGGTTACTGACTTCGATTTCTCGCCAATGGGAAAATTCACCCTTTTCAAGGGACTCAAGGATTGTTGTTGGTGAAGTTATTTGTTCCGCTGCACTGTTTTGTTGCATAGGTTCGGACGCAAATGTTTTTGCGCTGTCAGAATGTTCCTGAATATCTGTTCCTGGTTTATGCATGGGAAAAAATCTAATAATGGTATCCAACTGTTTTAAAAATTGCGGCAATTGGGGGAGGTAACTGTCGGATAAATTATGGCGAATAATTTCAATCAAGGCAGTAAGTTGTTCATGAATGGCGATGACTGCCTTGATCTCAGGGCTATTAAATTGTTGGTGTAATTCGTTAATTAATCTTGTGCGTCCGCCAGTATAACCTTTGATTTCGGTTACCGTACCATTAAACAGTGAACAAATTTCCTGTAATGACAATTCCGTTGAAACACTCCTGAGCACAATCGAGTTTTGGGCTTTTATCGTACAGGGTGAACCATCTTCAATGATGGCTAGCGTGTTGAGGCGGAATAAGGGATCATATTCACCATTAAATTCCAATTTTGGCCACACATCTTCCCAATAACGTTCCAGGGTTTGGCGTAGTAAATTCAGGCCATCGGCATACCCACATATTCCCCGAATATTTAACCATGCTTGCATCAGGGCGATGATGACACGCAGATCTTTGGTACGGGACAGTAGGTGAGTGGCTTTTTTTGCCACCTCTATCCAGTTGGGCGGTTCAGCAGGGATGAGTACATCACCAAATTGCTGTTCTGGCTTCTCGATTAGGTCTTGCTCTAATATCAGAAATTCATCATCGTATTCGAGGTTTTCCCCGCACGGAAACGCTACACTGATTGGAGTGAGTAAGGCATCAATATTCATGGTATTTTCAGCTTATATTCAGTTCACAAGTTCACAGTAAGGATATCGATCATGCTGATTGAAACAGTTCTGGATTTGGGCACGAGAAAGCAGGGAGATTAAACGGGCTGAAAATGCTGTTCGGGGTAAATTCTAGCAAGACAGTATGACCACTGATATTAAATCTTGCCCATACACCAATATTGGTTGACTCCCCTGTTTTACCACGCCAGATACGTTTAGCATGATCCAGCAAGCGGTTTAGTGCCCAGAAACCTGACGTTGATAAGTTTGCCGTTGTACCATCCGTGAGATTTAATTGAATGCGAACCAGATTGATATTGGCAGGACCAGGCCAGCTAATCAGTTGTGAAAGTTGCGGGCCGTGACTGTATTCTACTATCTGTCCATCAACATCCAACACCATACTCAATATATCGTTACTCATATTGATTGGACGAACCATGACGCGAAATGATGGTGTTGGCGTTCCGTTGGTAAATAGCGTATTGCGGATAATCTGGGCCTGTTGGAAAGGTTTGAGCAGATTTCCCCCTCCTGGCAAGGGCTTGCCATTCACACCGGGCATAAATTGCCATTTTGGCAGAGTCGTATCTACTTTACCCGCTAAATTTTTCAGGAAGAAATTGTCCATTAAGCCAGTCTCTGGCGCAAACATTCGTGCCATATCGTCGGGCTTGATATCCTGTTTTGCGTTAGGGTTTAACGGATAGCGATTGGCAATCGCCTGGTTGCAAAACCCGCCGATTTCTGTACTGAGATGCTTACCGACATTTTTCATATCACTAAGCTGAGTATCGCTACTGGCCCCCACCGCGAGTGACGAAACTATGCTCCTGAACGGTATAGGCAGGAGAGCAGATGTTGTTTGTAGCTGCGTGACAATCTGACCAGGGGGCAAGGGCATTCCTGCATTGGTTGCATTTTGTACTGAGGTTAAATACAGGTATAACTCGTTAATTTCTTTTAAGGTCTTATCAAAAGGGATACTTTGGGTGTTTTTATTTGGCCTTTTTGCTAACGCAATAATTGAGGCAAAAGATGCTTCTAATGCCTGTTCAGGTATAGTTTGTTGATTATTATCTGGCATTATTTGTTCGGGCACTAATTTCGTTAATTTATTTGATTGACTCTTCACAACACGGTTATTCACAATATTGTTGAGTTGTTTGATATTATTGCTATTCCCATTCAGTATGACGTTTTTACTGATATTAATTAAAAGGTTACGCATAGGTGAATCAAAAGAAGACAACAGGCGTGAAGTGTTGATCCGTTGTTCCAGGGTATCGATATTTATCAAACCAATATCCGCCAGAAACTCGCTCCACTGATATATATAGTCGTTAATATAAAATTGCTTAACAGCGGATTTTATTTCCTTATCGGTCTGCTTTTTTGCATAGCTACCGAGTACCCAACTGTCTTGTGAATATAAGGTTGTTAGAAAAGTATTGAGGTTTTTTTCAATGCCTTGCTGATAACCCGTTGGGGTGAACATCCCTGATATGCCATCTGTAATGGGAGTACCACTGATGCGTGAGAAAGCCAATTCAGCCTGGGGACCTGCGAGTGATTCCAGATTTACGGGGGCTAAACTGGGATCATTAATTAATTTTTCCTTCATATAGTTATAAGCACGTTGTGCTGGTGAAATATTGCTAATTAATTGCTGTTTTTTTTTGATCTGCGTGTCATCGCGAATGAAAGGAGATGTGACAACCTGGTTATCTAACAATTGGCCGATGTGTTCCGCGATTTGTTGCAAATGCTGCTGGGTTGTGTCTGCGTTTAATTGGGTTTTCAAATATTGCATGATCCAGTTATGCAGAAACTTACCATCATAATGCTTAGGCTGGTATAACATTTGATAAGCCTTGAGCGTATTGTAGGTGTTCTCTATGTCATCGTTGTTGTCATCATGCAGCTGGTTAGTGATGATCGTTGCTATCTGGGGCAACAATAATGTTTTTAGGGCTTTTCTATATAGAAAACGGCTGGCATCACTGATTTGTTCACCACAATACAACCCCATTCGATAGGATAACGGGGGATCATTTAAGGAAAAATGTTGGCTTTTATCTAAATGAGCCAAACTGTTTAAAATCGGCAGTAAGGCATAAATATCATTGGCATTTTTCTTTAAGTGAGCGCTTTGTTTTGCAATGGTCGGAAATCTGGCTTGCACTTCCGTCAGGTAATCTTTGTTATTGTTGTAGCTTATCAAAAGTAAATTGGCTACCAATGCCAGTATTGCCACTGAAACAACATATTCCAATCCGCCCAGCAAGCGTTTGCGGTATATCCACCAGCGGTTATAACCGGCAATTCCTGCTTCATTAAAGATATTTTCCAGTAAATTTTTTATAAAGTAAGCCTGGCTGGTCGGAGTAGGATGAACACTTCCTTTATTATTCCCCCATGCCATGGTTTCACTATTGTTATTGGTTGGTAACTGAAAATTGCGGTTAAATTTCTCCATGACATTGTCAAAGGAAAATCCTGTTTGTGTTCCACTGGTGAAATATAGTCCGCGTGGATAGTAGGGGATTTCAAAGCCCGACTTTGCGAATACAATTTCAAGATATTGTGCGATCAGGGGGAGCAAGGATACAAATTCTTGCGGGAATAAATAACTTTCGGCACATTGTTGTGGATTGTGTCCGTTGTTTAAGAGAATAGAAGGTAATTCAGCATCTAACCGCAATGCTAATTGGCTATACTGTTGATTAAGAATTTCATGCAAATCAAAATCAAGACCTTTATTCCACTTGCCCCGTGAAACGTTATTCCATGGGAAATTAAATCCCCAAATTTGCTCACGGGATTTTTCGTCAAAATGGGAGAAATAAGCACTAAATCCTTTTAATAAATCAGTCTTAGTGATCATGATATAAATAGGGATCTGTATCTTAAGTTGTTCATGTAATTCTGACAGGCGCTTATGCAGCATATAAGCCTGCTGCTCCCGTTTTTCAGTAGATAGATTGAGTAAATCTTCCACACTAATAGTAATAATAATCCCATTCAGTGGCTGGCCTATCCGATATTTTTTCAACAGTCGGATGAAATTTTTCCATTCATCAGCATCCTGTTGGTGAAAACTATCCTGTGTGACATAGCGACCTGTAGTATCTAGCAGAACGGCTTTATTGGTGAACCACCAGCTACAGCTATTCATGTCTTGCGTACTGTGCAGTGCGGATTTACCCAGGTAGTCCGACAGAGGAAAATGTAGGCCAGAGTTTGTCAGTGCTGTCGTTTTGCCTGAACTGGGGGCACCAATAACCAGATACCAGGGTAATTGATATATATATCGGCGGCTGAAAAAGTGTATCCAGCCTGGTTTATTTTTAATATACCAACCAGAAAAATAGGCTTTTTTCAATAATCTTGCAGCATCAGAGAAACGCTTTGCTAATGTAATATATTGTTCATTCTGCTTCTTTTCTTTGTTTTCATTTTTAGTGATCTCCAATTCCTTGGTCAGCTTTTGGTTAAACCATGATTGGTATAACCGCGGTATTACTTTGATGAAAAACCAGAGCAAGTAGAAAGAAATAATGGTAATGATTCGTGTTGTATTTGGCTCAAAAGGGAACTTGTTACCAACAGAAATAATGGGACCAATGAACCAGATAAAAAAAGAGATGGCCGTTACGCTAAGAAAACTCCATGTCAACGGGCTGGTGATGATAGAAAAAAGTGCATTCAGCATGTCTTAATTTCCTTACATCGTTTGGCTTACAGGAGAAGCCAACAGTGTGATTTCAACTCGCCTGTTTTTGGCTCGATTACTGGCAGTATTATTGGGAACTAAAGGATTTTGGTCACCTTTTCCCTCTGTTTTGACTCTTTCTGGTTGGTTCAGATAACGCTGAAGTTCTTTTTGTACAGACTTGGCTCTTGCGAGTGATAAGGCATCATTGGATGAAAAACGGGAATAACGGGTATTAATGGGAATATTATCGGTATACCCAACAACCAGAATTTCGCCGTTAAAATGGTTTAATACCTCAGCGACCCGCCTGATGACATCCAAATAGAGACTTTTGATCTGAATAGCATTGGTGTTGAATAAACCAGCGCCTTTTAGCGTGATCACGCTTCTATCAGGGAAGTCAGTGACGTCCAATAATCCTGTGGCTATTTCATCCTGTAGCCTGTTTTGCAGGTTCAGGGCGCGTGAAAATCTCCTATCGCTAACGGTGACATTAGGCAAATTAGTCTGGTAGATTTTAGCCAAAATGGGATTAACCTTATCATTCAACTTCCAGTTCAGGTTTATATACAAGAGAAGTACCAGAAAACCTAATATTGCTATAGATATCCATACTGGTAAGGAAATATATTTAGGTTTATTTGGTGAGGTAATAGTTTGTCCTTTTTCTGATAATTCAATGGGATAATTACCTCTAATCGAACTTATTAACTGGAATAAGCGTTGCTTCACGGTTTCCAATTGAGTACGACCGTTATCGATGACACGATAGCGCCCTTCGAATCCAAGCAGGAGACAGAAGTACATGAGTTCTAACAGGAACAAGTTATCTTTGGGATTTTGCGACAACTTGGCTAATAGCTGGAAAAATTTTTCGCCTCCCCAAGTTTCATTATGAAAAGTGACGAGCAGGCCACTGGCAGACCAAACACTGCGCACCCCCCAAGGCGTAAGTGCTGCGGCTTCATCCAATGCGGTGCATAGACAGTAGCGGGCGCCAATGATCACGTTGTAGGGCAGTTTGACCTGTTGGCATTCCACTTCAAAACGCCGGATTTCATTAATCAGTTGCTGGCGTAAATGGGTTGGATCAGGGTGAACAATTGAATGCCGGATCTGGGGGATCGTATTTAACAATGAGTTTATGGAAATTTTGCTTACGCAGATCGCATTCAAAAAAAACAGTTTTATTAAATTCACTGGCAGAAAAATGGCTTGTTCGTAAATCCTGCCGAAAAAAAGTGACCAAAAAAAAGTGACCGTGGCTAAACCTTGTTTGATCCATTGATGAGGCAAGAAATGTGATTCGTTCGAAGTCAC
This sequence comes from Xenorhabdus griffiniae, assembly GCF_037265215.1. NCBI lineage: Bacteria > Pseudomonadati > Pseudomonadota > Gammaproteobacteria > Enterobacterales > Morganellaceae > Xenorhabdus > Xenorhabdus griffiniae. The sequence goes on from NZ_CP147737.1 coordinate 2,158,043, forward strand.
TGTGGCTGAAATCAGCATATTGCAGTGAACAAGATGCAAACTGGTTATTTTTCTGTTTTGTTGCTGTAAATTGGGTTTTTTCTAAAACAGATTTATGGAATACATTGCCGGTTAATGTGCTGTTATTAAAGACCGCGAGCTTCAGATTACACTGTTCAAACGTGCTTTGCTCAAGTACAGCCGAGTCGAAAATGGCGCCTTGTGCCTGACATTCGGTAAAGCCTGTTTCTTTTATTAAAGTTCGTGAAAAATCAGCACCTGAAAAATCGACTTCTTTAAAAATTCCGCCAGATAAGTCACGTCCGGTCAGGGAAATATTCTGCAAACTGATTTTTTCAATAACCTCACCTTGCTTGATTTTGTCTACTAATTCATCGGCTGTCAGTGAACTCATATCACATCCTTATCCCGTTTGGGCAAGGTCTTGGTGCGTTTAATATAAGCATTTGTAATTGAGGTTGAATCGCTGATAATTGATTGGGACATATCAGCGCGGAATAGGTTGGCACCCTGTAAGTCGGCATTATTGAAGTTGCATTTCTGCATAAATGCGCTCATCAGGTTAGCGTTATTCAGTAAGGCACCCCGGAAATCTGTCCTAATAAACAGGCATTTTTCGGCATTAAGGTACTGCATATCAACTAACTGGCAGTTGGATTCACTGAGATCGGTGTTATTCAAGGTTGTGGCATAGAATTTCGCCCCGACTAACGGCAATTGGCGCAAATTACATTCTGTCAATGTTGCCTGGCTGAAATCGGCTTGATTAAGCTCACTGTCCATGGCAAATGCGCAGGTCAACAATCTAGCTGACTGAAACCGGATACCGTTTGCTTTAGTTTCCACCCATGAACAACTTTCCAGTTTTGCGTAATCAAAAATTGCTTGTGTTAGCTTGCACTTAATAAACGAAACTTTATTCAGGCTTGTGTGATTGAAGCTAAGAGCAGGAAGTTCAAGCTCTATAAATGTACAGTTTTTCCACTGTGAATATTGGAATTGGCAATGCGTAATAAATATTTTTTGCAGAAATAGTCCTGTAAACAGGGCATGGTCAAAGTGACAATGGTCAAATCGCGTTTCTTGCAGTTGGGTTTCAGTGAAACTTGCGGAAGAAAAGTTACTCTGTTCACATTTAGCCAGCGACAGGCTGGCATGATCTAATTTAGCGCCACGTAATGAGGCGTTGCAAATTTCAGTCCTCGCCAGCATGGCTTCGTTGAAATTTGCTTCGTCCAACTGACAATGGTTTAAACATGCGCTTTCCAATAAGGTGCGAGTGAAATTAGCTCCCCGTAGATCCATACCTGACAAATCCGCGCCAGTAAAATCCATGCCAGTGAAATTTCCCCCTTGCAGCATGATTTTTTGTACTCTTTTACGAATGATCTGTGACAGGCTACCTGTTAAGCGCAGGGCAGGGCTTTGTGCCTGTACTGAAGACAGATACATTGAGTGTAGTGTTTGCTCGATTTGTGCCAGCTCTTTATCATTGAAGCCTAATGGGTGCTTTTGTAACATATCCCGCATCTGATGCAGGTTTTCTGGCCCCTTGGGTTCTGACTTTGCCGTTATTTTTTCAATATCACTGTCTTGTTCTTTGGCTAAAGCCATTGCTTTTTCTTTCTGTAATTCAGCCTCAGCCTTTTTTTCGGTGGCATATTGTTCGATTTTTTCCATAAACTCCGGTAACTCAGCCAGTTTTGGAGCAGGAGGGGGAGGTTCTGTATCAACAGGCAGTATCGTATTGATATCGTAGCCATATTCAGACAAGCGTTCTTGTTGCTGTTCACGCAGACGTTTTTCACGATTTTGCAAGTTTTGTCGCAATGGTGAGCTATTTTCTGGTTTTTCTGTATCTAGCCACGGGCCAATCATCTCTTCGGCGATAAGATCTTTTTCCCGAAAAGCGTATAGGGCGCCTTTTTCTTTATCCAATCGTTGTTCAAGGACATGCAGGTAATGTTTCGGCGGACGAGGATTATCGCTTAATTCCAATGCCGATATCATTTGCAAGACATCCCTGGCATCATCTTCATTAATTTGTGCGCTGCCATGCCAAACCAGAACCATTTTTTCCAGGTGAGGAAAGAACCATACCGTTGTGTTGCGCATGACGACTTCTTCAAAAATCTCCTCATCAAGACGCAACCGTTTGATAAAACAACGTGCGTTCCATGCAGGCAAAATGCCTTCCTGAATAGGTTGTTCTGGATGCATATTCCAAATGCGCCACGCCGCTTTCTCTGGCAGTGTGGTGTTTTCTTCCCACCATTGATCTTCGGGGGCAGCATTAAATATCCGCCAGTCAATGTCATTGGCAAAGCCGGGGAATTCATTTTCCAGCCAGGCTTTGTCGTATTTTTTTCCAATACGGGTAAAACGACGCGGCCATATAAAATCTAAAGGGCAAAAGCTGGCCGGAATGGGAATTTCCTGTTGTGATGTCAATTGCCGTTGTGATGTTAAGCGATGGTGCAGGGCTTCAATATTGGGCAGACGATGAATTTTCAGCCTGTTATCCCGTTCTTCTGAGGTGAAACCAATTCCGTGTGGGTTTTCTTCACAACCTTCTCCCCCAAACGCTCGGCTCCAGTCTAATCGCATTTGTGTAAAGGGTTGGGGTTTTGAAGGAGAATCATCAATCCAATAGCGATCACCAAACGCAACTAATGTCTTGTCCAATTGTCCAATCTGAATACGTGCAGCACAGGTGGTTTTATCAGCTTGGTGGTGGGTATAGGCATATCCTGTCGCCAAAAATTCAGCGCGCGGTTTCGGCATAGCGAGATCGATAACGCCATTACAGGTTTGCAACTCATTTTCTGCAAGTTGCCAAAGTTCTGTTTCCGGGCGTAAGCGTGGGTTCGCTCCCATATCTGCCAGTGCCATAATGGAAATTCCGATGTGGTTCCTTTGCAACCAACGATAAGGTCGATAAAGTACACTCAGGCGCAACGGTTTGATGATTTTCATAACAAGCCGGAGGTATTGGCAATTATTTATGGAGTTAGTTATTAGAACATAGTCATTATTTGAGGATATATAAGCTGCTAGTTGAAATAGTGGTGTTTGAATTTATTTCCACATTGGTATCGCTTTTTATCTTAATGGAACTGGGGCTTGAGATTGTCGTCATTCCTGTAATGTTTTTCACCCAATTCCCCTCAATTTTTGCGTTTAAACTCCCATTAAGTGTGTAAGTATCACCACCATTAATCTCGGTTTTTCGTCCATTTTTGATCGTTAATGTATCTTTGCCTTGAATGGTTGTTTCATGGTTTGCCTTATAGGTGAAGTTAGCATCTCCAGTCACAGTGTCTTTTTGCTGTTTTTTTATTTCAGTCGTACGGTTTCCATCAATAGTGACATTTTTATCTTTTTCCACCGAGATATTCATATTCCGTTCTGCATGTAGATCAAATAATTCCTTATCTGGTTCATCATCTAAAAAGAGATAATTTGCCTGATCATGCTTACCTCCCTTGGTATTCGACATAATACCAATGCGGGTTTCATATTTAGGTAGTTCCCATGGAGGCATGTTCTCATTGTTATAAGTGCTGCCAATCACTAAAGGTTTATCAGGATCACCGTTGACGAAACTGATAACCACTTCTTCGCCCACACGAGGGACACATATACTGCCATAACGCCAGCCGGCCCAATGGCTCGCAACACGTACCCAGAAAGAGCAGGTATCATCTTTTTTGTGATCCCTATCCCAACGGAATTTCACTTTTATACGGCCGTATTTGTCAGTCCATATTTGTTTATTTTTGGGGCCGGTAACAACGGCAGTTTCAAGACCGGTCACTTTTGGCCACGGTGTCACTGCCAGTGGTTTCCAATGAGTGTTAGCAGGAATTGCCTCAAATTGAATCGTATTTTTATTGGCGTTTGAATTAAACAGGTCGTCAGTGGATGTATTAAGGCTTTCGTCAGTAACGATATCAAAAGTATCGTCAGAAGAACTGGCTATGTAAGGTTTTTCATAAAGAAAGTAGTGTGCGCCTATAATTAAATAGTCACCATGATCATCGCCTTTGATGTCATTGGGGAGTGATAGTGTAAAAGTATGTCCCGGAGCGATTCCCAGCACATAGCCTTTGCCATTAACCAGTTCACTTGTTGCTTCGGCAGCTTGCTGGCGAACTCGGGCATAAAACTGCCCTTGTTCATTTTCTACATAGCGCCCGGGCCAAATGAATATTTCTGTGTTATCAATAGAGTTGATTGGGGTCTGGGTAGCGGCATATAACTCAGCCCGTGGTTTACGGAAATCGTAGTCATCAAGGCTGTATGTATTTGGTATAGTGATACTGGAGACAGCCCAATTGTAGATATATTCTTTGATGTGTGCTTTTGGTGAATCACCCTTGTTGATATAGTAAATATTTTCATATCCAGGCATTGGCTCATGTGATTGAGGCGCGTCAACCAAGATCATCGTATGGTTTCCCATTTCATGTTTGAAATAATAGTAAATTCCTTCATGTTCCATCAGGCGATGGATAAAATCAAAATCAGTTTCATTATGCTTGACGCAATATTCCCATGTGCGATATTTTTCAACAAGCTGATTTTCAAATAGAATGTTAGCCTTATTGAGTATTTCGGCTATGATATCGGGTACAGTATTATCTTGCCATATACTATAACCAAGACTTTGTTTTAATTCCCATAATTTAGGTCTGACAGTCACCGTATATAAATAAAGCCTGTCATCATACTTATAGAATGGGGCATAGGATATCTTTTCTATATAACCACTTAGATATCTTGTTTGTGCTGATTCATTCTTTATCTCTACCGTTAATATCGTCTTATGCAGCGATATTGGGTCAGATAACCTCTTTTCGCTCAATAATTCAATCTCAAACTGATAGGCTTCAGATAATCTTTCTATTCCTCTAAGGGATTTGAAATATAACGTATTATCAGATAATGAGGCGTGTGCGATAAACTGTCTTTCCATAAGGATATCCTTACTTTGCTTAAAGCTACCGCATATTCCTTGTCGGTAAGGAATAGATGTAAAATAGGTAAACTGGCGTTAAAAGAGTGAAATCAAGATAGCATACTATTTTTAGGTAAGGAACATACAATAGGAGGGATAATAATAAGATGATGGCTTATCTGTTTATGAGTTAAGCATAATGTTTACTGTTTGCAATCTATAAGTGTAATTCTGTTGATACGATATATAAGTTTATTTAATTATTTTAATTAAAACTCATCACCATGCCTGTCTATATGTTTGTTAATATTTAAAATCCACAGATTTAATTAACGCTATAAATAGCTTAGGCAGGTTGGTGAAAATTTATTTTCTCAAGTTTTAATGCATAACCTATTAATTATTAAATGTATTTAAAAACGGGATGAGTTGGTTGGTTAATCTTGAATGTCTTATCAGAAAGATTATTTTTTTAATTTAGTTAACATAGTTCTATTAGAAAAGGCCGCTTTGATATTAGCGACTGAAATAAGTCTAAAATTTAGGATTTTTAAATCAGTAACTGCTTTTTTCTATTAGAAATATAAATTTATTTTTTTTATGATGTTTCCTTTTTGTTAAAAAACATGGGTGAGAGATACCTGCTATGCTATAAATGGAAATGGCGTTAACATTTTTGCGTCAAAACATTAACATTGGGGAGGGCGGCTTAGCGGTATGTAAACTATTTGTTATGTTTTCCAACCTTGAAATGAAAGGAATTTATTAATATTTGACAATATTATCTTGATTTCTTTGAGCTAATCGCTTTACATCTTTTATGCTCATTTCATAAAAATTAATCTTAGAAAATACCATGAATTTACTGAAATCACTGGCAGCGGTCAGCTCAATGACGATGTTCTCCCGCGTTTTGGGCTTTATTCGTGATGCCATCATTGCTCGTATATTTGGTGCTGGCGTAGCGACAGATGCCTTTTTTGTTGCCTTTAAACTGCCTAACTTACTGCGTCGTATTTTTGCTGAGGGCGCTTTTTCACAAGCGTTTGTACCTATACTTGCTGAGTATAAAAATCAGCAGGGGGATGAAGCGACACGCACTTTTATTGCCTATATATCAGGAATGTTGACGCTGATTTTGGCGATAGTCACCGTGATAGGAGTGATAGCCGCACCTTGGATCATCTATGTGACGGCACCAGGTTTTACAGATACGCCGGATAAATTCACTTTAACCCGTGATTTACTCAGAATTACCTTCCCTTATATTTTCTTGATATCGTTAGCTTCGTTAGCAGGAGCCATTCTCAATACATGGAATCGCTTTTCTGTGCCCGCTTTTGCACCAACATTGCTTAATATCAGCATGATCATTTTCTCGCTGTTTGTGGCTCCTTACTGTGATCCACCTGTGATGGCATTAGGTTGGGCCGTGATTGCTGGTGGTATTTTGCAATTGGCTTATCAGCTTCCGCACCTGAAAAAAATAGGTATGCTGGTATTGCCACGAATTTCCTTTCGTGACAGCGGCGTATGGCGGGTTATTCGCCAGATGGGGCCGGCTATTTTGGGGGTTTCTGTCAGTCAAATTTCATTGATCATCAACACCATTTTTGCTTCATTTCTGGTTTCTGGCTCGGTTTCGTGGATGTATTATGCCGATCGTTTAATGGAATTACCTTCGGGAGTGCTGGGAGTAGCATTAGGTACGATCCTTCTGCCTTCACTGGCAAAGAGTTTTTCCAACGGGGATCACCAGGAATATAGAAAGTTAATGGATTGGGGATTGCGCCTTTGCTTTTTGTTGGCGTTACCTTGCGCGGTGGCGTTGGGTATTCTGGCAGAACCCTTAACCGTGTCACTCTTTCAATACGGCAATTTTTCTGCCTTTGATGCAGAAATGACACAACGGGCGTTAATTGCGTACTGCTTTGGCTTGATGGGATTGATTGTGGTTAAAGTCCTTGCTCCTGGTTTTTACTCCCGTCAGGATATTAAAACCCCAGTCAAGATTGCGATTGCAACCCTGATTTTGACTCAGTTAATGAACCTTGCTTTTATTGGCCCATTAAAACATGCGGGATTGGCGCTTTCTATCGGTTTGGCTGCCTGTTTCAATGCCAGTATGCTTTATTGGCAATTGCGCAAGCGTGAGATTTTTAAACCGTTGGCAGGATGGGGGATCTTCCTATTGAAGTTGGCGGTGGCAATTGTGGTCATGGTTGGGGTATTACTGACCATATTGTGGTTTATGCCTGCCTGGGATCAGGGCAATATGGCATTGCGCCTGCTACGATTGATAGGGGTTGTGATTGCGGGGGCAGGGAGTTATTTTGCTGCCCTGGCTTTGATGGGGTTCCGATTGAAGGATTTTGCCCAACGAGGATTGATGTAACTATATCCATCTCACTTCAATATACATATTGTTTCTCCCCGCTGCGTGGGGAGAAATGCACCAACATTTGCATAATTTCTTCTGGCGGGCTGTTTCTCCCCACGCAGCGGGGAGAAATCACACACAGTTCTTGAAGTTAGATTGGTATAGGTTATTAAAAACAGTTATCACGCGATAACTGTTTTTAATAACGCAAAAATAGAATAAATAACTAGTATCATAATAGGCGTAGATCTGAATTTTTTTATGGCTAAGAGTAACTAAAAAAGTGAGTTAATATCAAAACTTATAAGGTGTTTTTATATGTTATCGTATATTGGCAAAGGCACTGTTTTATTCTTTTTCCTTTACACATCATTAGTACCCTATACGATCACAAACTCCTTTGCCGATAATTATCTGGCGTCTGAAAAAAAAGAGAGCGTTAAAAAAAACAATCATCCTCCACCCAGTGTGATTACTAAAAATATCCAAATGGCAGGTAATATCCTGTCATCTTCCCCTTCAGAACTGGCAGAACAAGCTAAATCCTACGCGATAGGGCAATTTAACAGTACAGTCGCTTCCGGCACACAAAAATGGTTATCACAGTTTGGTACTGTCAGAATTAATTTTGGACTGGATAGAAAGGGAACGCTAAAAAACAATTCATTCGATCTGTTACTGCCACTTTATGATAATAAAGCAGATTGGTTGTTCTTTTCCCAACTAGGTTATCGTAATAAAGACAGCCGGAATACCATGAATCTGGGGTTAGGTGGTCGTTATTTTTATCAGGACTGGATGTATGGTCTGAATATCTTTTATGACTATGACCTGACGGGGAAAAATCAACGCCTTGGGCTGGGCGGAGAAATAGGGGGCGATTATATTAAATTGTCCGCTAACACCTATTATCGCTTGAGTAACTGGAAAAATTCACGGAATTTTGCCGGTTATTACGAACGCCCAGCCAATGGTTATGATATTAATGGGGAGTTTTTCTTACCTGCTTATCCTCATCTGGGCGCCAAACTGTCTTATCAGCAGTATCTTGGCGATGACGTGACTTTATTCAATCGTAATACAAAACAGAAAAACCCCGTTCTGGCGACATTGGGACTGTCTTACACTCCGGTTCCGCTATTTACCTTGGGGGTGGATTATAAACAAGGGGGAAGTGGACACAGCGAAACGCAGTTTTTGGCGAATTTTAACTATAAACTGGGTGTTCCCCTAAGTATGCAGTTATCGCCAGAAAATGTGGCGGCGGCAAGGGCATTAGCGGGCAGCCGTTATGATTTGGTAGAAAGAAACAATCATATTGTGCTTGAGCACCAGAAAAAGCCGATTCCTCAACTGTCATTACCGGAAACAATTGTTGGATACAGCCAGGAGCAGCACGAGGTGACCGTCAAATTATCCTCTGATGCCTTTGTTAAGCAGATTCATTGGACGACGAACAAAGATTTTGAAAAAAACGGTGGAAAACTGTCTTCCCGCGTCGGCCACACCATAAAAATCACCCTGCCAAAATATTTATCCGGTGGTAACCAAAATAACAATTACCCCATCTATGCTCTGGCCGAATTGGAAGATGATCAAAAATTAGCGCCTGTCGCCATGCACGTGATTGTCAGGCCCTTTATACTGAAGCAACAGGAAGGGAACAACAACTTTACTCCAACGGGACCATTGCCGGCGACGGGGAATAAAAATGACGGATATACGTTTGATCCTGTGATCACCTTTGATACGGTCAATCGTGCACCGATAAAAAATGCCACCATTAGCCACGTTCTGTGGATAACCGATCCTAAAACCGGCCCGGATACGGGGTTGCAATGGATTGGCTGGGAATCCTCAGATTCTGTGGAACTCGATGAAAATGGGCATTTCAAACACAAACCAATTTTAATGAGTACCCGGCCACATAAAGATGTCAAAGTGTATCTGCAATTGGATAGCCAGCCGCCACAGTTAGTCGGCGAGGTTAGTTTTGATGAAAATCCGGCCAATTTCCACGTCGAGGTAGTTAAGGTTTCACCGTCAGTACCGTCACAGGTAGCCAATGGTACCCAGACTTACACCTACAGCGCTGTGGTATTAGACAGTGATAACAATCCGGTGAGAAACCAAAAAATTGCTAATGTGAAATGGAGCGTTACACGAAATGGTCATGATTTGAGTGCCAATCCGAACCTCAAATTGACGAATGACGGGGATACAACGGGTAACCAGGGGGAATTAGTTGCCTACCTGAAAAGCATTGAGGCAATACAAGATGTGGTGGTTTCACTGTCCATTGAAGGCCAACAGCCTGTTCCTGCACAACCTCCGGTGACTTTTACTGAGGATACCCAAGATTATAAGGTTAAAGGGGATATTCAGGTCAAGCCGTCAGGAGGGATAGTCACGGCAGATGGTGTCCAGAAATATACCTATACGGCGATTATCGTAGGTCTTGATAGAAACCCTGTTTTCAAGAAAAACATTTCGAATGCGACATGGAAGATAGAACATCCCGACAATATGCCTGAACTCACGCTAGATCAATCAGATAAGACAACCGATGACAAAGGACAATTAACGGCAACCTTAACCAGCATTAAGGCAGTCCAAGGGGTTGTCGTTTCACTCACGGTGGGAAAACAACAGCCGATTCAGGCAAAGCCACCTGTAGATTTCGAACCGGAACAGGTGTCAATAACACCGACACCATCAAGCCCCATATTGGTGGGTAACAATTATACCCTGACCGTTAACGTTAAGGATGCTACGGGTAAAAATTCGGAGCCTAATAAGCAAGTTAACTGGACCTTAAAAAATCCCAATCAAAAAGGAGTAACACTGAGTCCAACAAGCAGCACAACTCAGGGTGATGGGAGTGCTACCACAACATTAACCAGTACGCAGGCGCAAACAGTGACGGTAGAAGCTTCTGTCGAAGGCGTTGAAACAGCGACGTCGGTGGATGTGGAATTCAAATGGCCAACTATTCATAAACCCACCGTTACCGAAAAAACCGGCACAGTTCCGGCGGATGGAGATAAAGATCCGCAACACGCTTATCACTATACTGCGCATGTGGTTGGTGCTGATGGTAAAACACCTTATACCGGGCAAGAGATTAAATTTAAGTGGCGGTTAAAAGGTACTCCACAAAATACCTGGTTATCAGAGAAGGGAGAAGTGACTGCTCAATCTGATGGCACATTAAAAGTTCAACTGCGGAGCAGTGAGAAAAATCCGGTAGCGACAGGCGTTATCGTGTGTCTTGCTGCTGTTGATGAAAACTCTGTTGAGATCTCTGAAACAGAACAATGTGCTGATGCTGTGGATTTTGATACGGAAAATTTAAAGATAGACAGCCTTGATGTTGCGTTTGATCCTAACCATCCCATAACGGGGGGAAGTGGTGGACATTATACTTATACGGCGAAAGTGGTTAACGCTGACGGTACCGCGCTACCTGATGGGTATAAGGTAGAAGGGGCTAAGTGGACTCTGGACCCTGCCCCTGGAACCTATAACGGTCAGGCTGAATGGGAAATTAAAGGTGACAATGACAATATAGTCACAAATGGTCAAATTACGGCTACCCTAAGCAGCCAGGTGGGTATTGGTGATATTAGTAATGGTCAAGTTACTGACGGTCTGACGGTAAAATTAGAAGTACCGGCAGGAAGGGGGAAAACAACTTCCAGTCAGGCAAATCAACAAGTTGCTTTTGAAGCACCGACGTTGAACGCTGGGCTGCATGTATTCAGTGATAAATATCCAACAGGAAAAATATTTAAAGAGCAGAATAAACCCTACAATACATTTCAGAATCTGAAGGGCGAATTAGTGGATGCTTCTACAGGAAAACCGATTGCCGAAAATAGCAAGAGCGTGAACTATGATGCGAATCCTAAAGTAATAGATTCTGGTGGTACATCGATTGGTGATACATCTACTAATAGTCGATGGGATAAGGGAATAATTTCATTTAACTTTATATCTACAGCTGTTTCTAACTTAAAAGTGATAACAACGGTTAAAAAGACGAATAATGCCAAATATATATATACCTATGAATTTAACGTAAAAAGGTATTTTTTTGGCTCCCCCGATGGGTTAATTACCATTCCAAATGATTTTAATTGCGCTACGGACACGGGTGCTACACAAAAAATGACAGATTATGAACTCTATA